>NZ_JAGSTV010000012.1:0-200936 GCF_018148075.1 Burkholderia sp. AU19243 | reverse complement strand
ATGAATCACTTCATAAACCTGACTTACTTTAGTGTGAGACTCTTGATACTTTTGCTATCTGATCCGAAGATCAGCTCGCTGCCATCAAGCGCCCACACTTATCGGCTGTTAATTTTTAAAGAGCATTTCTGCGAGGAACTTCGTGTTTCCCAGCAGCGCTGCGTTTTCAGCAGCAGAGAAGCGAGATTATGAACCGCCTTTCTTCGCTCGTCAACAACTTTCTGAACTGCTTCGTTGCGACCGCGAGGGGTTCAGCTTTGTATGCCCAAGGCCGCTACCGCTGACCCAATCGCACCGCCTCCCTTCTTCTCCCGCGCCGCGTTTCCGTTGGCGCGAAAGAGGCGTGATTCTAGGCACCCGCCCGCGGCCGCGCAACCCCTTTTTTGAAATTATTTTGACGCGCGCTACCAAGGGGCCGTTGAGCCGCTCCATTGATCATATGCAAGCAAAGCGGCGGAATCCGTGTCGGTCACCCGTGAACAGTCCCGCCGCCCTTGCATGACGCGCCGTCGCTCACCGCCCGACCATTGCCCTCACCACACCATCCCGCCGGATCAACCCGTGATACAGCGCAGCCGCAAAGTGCGCGATGAACGTCAGGAAGAACAGGTAAGCCAACACACGGTGCGCGACCCGAAGCCACGCAAACGTCACTGGATCAGCGGAGACTAGTGCCGGCAATTGCACGCCGCCGCCCAACGTCACCGGATAGCCGCCAGCCGACAGCATCGCCCACCCGATCAGCGGCATCGCGACCATCAGCGCATACAGCACCAGGTGCGACCCATGCGCGGCCACCTTCTGCCACCAGGGCAAATCGTCAGGCAGCCCCGGTGGCTTCGATGAAAGCCGCACCGCGATCCGGACGCAAACCATCACCAGCACCGCGATTCCCAATGGTTTGTGCAAAGCCACCAAAAAGTCATGCCGCCGGGAAACCGACGCCACCATCCCCACGCCGACGAACAGCATCGTGAGAACCATCGCGGCCATCACCCAATGCAGCACCCTCGCCGGCAAACTAAACGTCGTAGCAGACTTCATCACCGTCCCTCCGCACTCAACCGTGCCACACCGGCTACGCCGGCCTCTTCACTCGTCCTGCGCAGATACGAATCCGCATACGCGGCCGACCGCGCCGCCAGCAACGGATCGCCCGACGCCTGAATCCCCTGCGGCAGCACCGTCGGATCGTAATTCACGTCCCGGCACGGCCCGCTGTCCTGCGGTTCCACGCGATCGAGCACGAACGTGCCCGCGTCGATCGTCGTCCGCTGCGCGGGCCACGTCTTGGTCGCGTCGTCCACCGGGTCGCCGGGCTCGGCCAACGTGACCAGCAACTTCCATTTCTGCGCACCTTCCGCGATGCGCCGCGTCAGGTCCTGCTGAAGCACGTTCGGATCCGCGGCCGTCGCGACATCGCCGGCACCCGCCGTCTGCTCCGGCACGACCCGCCACCGCACCGCCTGACGCTTGCCGGCCGCGTCGACAAAGTAGAACGCGTTCAGCCCGTAATAGCTTTCGGTGACGTAGCTCGCGCTCGGTTTCGCACCCTTCACCCATGCGCGGAACGCGGCCGTCTCCGGATGTGCGCCGAAAAACGCCTTCACCTTCGCCGGATCGGGCTTGCCCGTCGCCGGATCCGGCTGCGTCGCGCGCAATTGCGCGTAGAACGCCTGCGGCGTTGCCACCGGAAACACCGGCATCGCGTTCATCCCGGTCCGCCATTGCTGGCCGTCCGGCGCGGTGAGCTTCAGCGCCAGGCTGCGGATCGGCACGCTGCTGTCCGGCGCATACGGATTGCCGCCAGGCAGCGCGAACCGGCCGACCACCGGCGTACGCACCGCCTTGAAAAACGGCGCCACCGAATACGCGCTCGCGGCGCCGTTGCCTTCGAAGTAGCCGGTCACGCATACGCCCTTCGCGTGATTGCGCCGAAAGCCCGGATGCTCGCCGCCGCCGGCCGTCTGCAGCGCGTCGACGAGCCGGTGCGGCGTCAGGCGCGCCGGCGCGAGCCAACCGCCGACATACCCGAACGCGACGGCCACGCCGGCCACCGCGCCGCCGATCGCTGCCCAGCGCCACCATCCGCGCGCCGGCTCGCGCGGCGGCGAGGAAGAGGAAGATTGCTTCATGGATGCACTCCCGATCGTCTGATCATTGTCGAACGCACGTAGGACGCCGCCCGCACCGCTTTATTCCATCAACACATTTTTCGTATGCTGACGGAATAAGCGGCGCCGACCGGCGTCCTACGCGGTATCTCCACGCTTATCGGCTCGCGCCCCGGCCATGCCCTCAAACGCCCCCGACGACGACGCATTGCGCGAACTCATTCCCCGGCTGCGACGCTTCGCGCTCTGGCTGGCGCGCGACGTCCATGCAGCCGACGATCTCGTCCAGTCGACGCTCGAGCGCGCGCTGTCGCGCTGGACGAGCCGCCGCGACGACGCGTCGCTGCGCAGCTGGCTGTTCACGATCCTTTACCGGCAGTTTCTCGACGGCAAACGCAGCGCGAAGCGCTATGCGTGGCTGCTGGGCCGCATCGGCTCCGACGACGAGCCGCACTGGCCGTCCGCCGAACGCGAAGTGGCCGCGCGCGCAACGCTGGAGGCGTTCGGGCGCCTGTCCGACGAGCAGCGCAGCCTGCTGCTGCTGGTCGCGGTCGAAGGCTTCACGTATCAGGAAGTCGCCGACCTGCTCGACGTGCCGATCGGCACGGTGATGTCGCGGCTATCGCGCGCGCGGCAGGCGCTGCGCCAGCTCAGCGACGGCGAACTTCCTGCCCCTTCCTTGCGGTTGATGAAGAAATGAACATTCCTCCCGACGAACACGATCTTCAAGCCTATGTCGACGGGCAACTCGACAACGACGCACGCGCCGCGGTCGAGCGGTATCTCGCGCTGCATCCCGAGCGCGCCGAACAGGTGAAGCAATGGCGCCAGGATGCGCAGCGACTGCGCGCGGCGCTGGAGCGCGCGCGGATGCCCGACGACAATCCGGCGCTCGATCCGGCAGCGATTCGCGCGCGGCGAGCGGAGCGCACGCGGATGCGGTTCGCGATGGCCGCTTCGTTCGTGTTCTGCATCGGGCTCGGCACGTTCGGTGGATGGCAGGCGCGTGGCCTGGACGCGCAGCCGGCTGTCGCGCCGATGAGCGACGCGGTCAGCGCTTACCGGATGATGGCGGTCGACCGGACGGCAAAGGCCGATTACCGGCCGACCGGTGCGAACGATCTGCAACGATGGTTCACCGCGCGCGTCGGCGCGTCGGCGAAGCTGCCGGATTTGAGTGCGGCCGGGTTCATGCCGGTTGGCGGCCGGTTGTTTACAACGGATCGTGGAGCCACGGCGGTGATGGTGCTCTACGAGGACGATGCCGGGCGGACGCTGAGTTTTTATGTACGGCCCGCGGAATCGTCTCACCGGTTGCTGCCGCCCGGGCAACGCGTGGACGGCGCGCTGCTGGCGCGGTATGGATCGGTGAACGGGCTCAACTTTGCGGTGGTCGGGCCGGCCGGTAATCTGGGGGAACAGGCCGTTCAGCGGGCGCTCGATCAGCAGATTTGAGTGCGGCTATGCGCGGCCCGTTGGTGGCCGACATGTACTGCTACGGCTCGGCGATGCGGTTGCGCCCGACGAACCGATACACAGCGTTCCGATTCGTTTGCGCGGTGATTGTCCACAACGGTCGCAACCGCGCCGCCTGTTGAACCGCTCGCCTTGTGAGCTGCACAGCATTCGCAGTGATTCCGAGTGTCAATACCCGCAACGCCTCTGCCGGTTCGGTGCACAGGATTTGGATTCGTTTGGTCTCGGATTATCCATAGGCTCGCGTCAGCCCTCGGTGGATGCCAACGACGAGCTGCACAACGTTTCCGTTCGTTTTTTGTCCGGCATTTCTGCGCGTCCCGACTTGCCGAACGACGCATACGGGGCAACCTCTTTGCCACAAGCGTTACACAGATGACGTCGAGGTGCTCGAACCCGATGTCACCCGAGCGTTTCTGCATCCGGTGTACGACGGTGTCGGTATCGAGGGTATCGATTCGCGTCGATGAGGAATCAGCCGACGGTCCGGCGTTCGAGGTCCAGGCTCTACGGAGCAATCGGTCCCCCGACTGACCGCTGGTCTCACAGACCGCCGATCCGTTTGTCGATCCGTCCGGCAGTGCACATCTTGCGCCGAGCACAGTCGTCTCACTGTGCTTATCCAAAGGTGTTAACAGAGAACGTATACATACGTAGTGATAGTTAACAAGTGCGCGGCAGCACAGTGGATAAGCTCCGTAACAGCTTGAATTCTCAGGCCGACCCGGAATGCATAACCACCGGCAATGCACAGGCAAATCTCTGTGGAGCGCAGAACAACTTTCCGTCGATTCACGGCTGCCTCGACATATCCTCAATCGTTCCACTGTGAATCCAGAGGCTTGCCGGATGGTTATCCAGAGGCGAATGTGGATAACGTCACAGTGCATCGACGCGTTTTGCTGTGACGAGAGCGCGTGAAGCCGGCGCACTTGCATCGAGGACACACATCGATCTGCAGCGTCGTCACGCGTACGATTAAAAAAATTTTCACGAAGGGGCTTGTGCTCCGTACGAAGCGTCTCTATAATTCGCGGCTTCTTAGGCTCGTAGCTCAGTTGGTTAGAGCACCACCTTGACATGGTGGGGGTCGTTGGTTCGAATCCAATCGAGCCTACCAACGAACAAATCGAAGGGGTCGGCAGCACGCATTGCCTTAAGGCAATCCGGCCGCCAAACATACGAACGCCACGCGGCAACATCGCGTGGCGTTTTTCTTTTTCGACACGAAAACGCACGTGCACCGTCCGCGCACGATGCAATCCGCGGGCGCTCCCTTCGTCGCCGGTCCCGACTTCATCGCGCCACTCAGCGGCCACTGCCGGCCGAGTAGAATCACGTTCGCATCGCCGAGGCCGCGTCGAACGACGCACGATGCACGACCCATCAAAACGACAACGCGCGTCGCGCGCGACCGAGAGCACGCCATCATGTCCGAGATCACGACAACCGCATCGCCCGCGAACAACGAAGAAATCGCCGCCTATGTCGGCAAGAAAGCGGCGTGGTACGAGAACAAATGGGCAATCGCCGCATCGCGCAAGAACCGCCTGTCGTGGAACTGGGCTGCGTGCTTTCTCGGTCCGGTGTGGATCGCGTATCGCTGCATGTACTGGCAAGCGGCCGCCGTGCTCGGCGCGACGATGGCGGTCCTGTTCGTCGAGTTGCTGTTCTTCCCGAAATACGTCGAATCCACGTCACTCGATCCGGTCACGATCGCGATCGCCGTTACGCTCGGCTGGTGTGCGAACGGCATCTACAAGGCGCACGTCGAGCGTCGGATCGAGAAGCTGCGGCCCAGCGCGACATCGCGCGAATCGTTTCTTGCGCTGTTGAGTGCAGAGGGCGGCACGAACTGGCTCGCGGCGATCGGCTTCGCGATCGCGACGCCCGCGCTCGGCTATCTGATCCTGATCCTTTGCAATGCCGCCGGCGGCATCGAATAAGCGCCAAAGGCACCGGCGCAAAAAACGAGGAGGGCGACGACGCGGAGCGCAGCCGCCGCCTCGAACGCCCGTGCCGCGATGCGCGGCCATGCATCAATGCAGATGCTTCAGCTTGTCCGGATTGCGCACCACGTAGATCGCGACGATCTTGCCGCCCTCGATCTCGAGCGCAGTGGTCTGCAGCTCGCCATCGGCTTCCAGCGTGACGAATCCCGGCAGCCCATTGACGAATCCGGCGCGCACGAGCTTCGACGCGTGCGTCGCGAACAGCCCGGCCAGATACTCGTGCACCTTCATCACACGCTCGAAGCCGAACACCGGCTTGCCGGCGGCCACGCGCTTACCGCCGCCGTCCGAATGCAGGCTCACGTCCTCGGCGAGCATCGCGCCGAGCGTGCGCATGTCGCCGCTGCGTGACGCCGCGAAGAACGCCTCGGCCAGCTCGATCCCGCGCTGCTTTTCGACGTGGAACCGCGGCCGCGCGTCGCGCACGTGCGTGCGCGCCCGCGCGGCGAGCTGCCGGCACGCGGCCGGATCGCGTTGGATCGTCGTCGCGATCTCGTCGAATTCGACGCCGAACACGTCATGCAGCAAAAACGCCGCGCGCTCCAGCGGCGAGAACCGCTCGAGTGCGAGCATCAGCGGCAGCGTGACGTCTTCCTGCTCGTCTTCGTCGACGACCGGTTCTGGCAGCCACGGGCCGATATACGTTTCACGCTGGCGCCGCGCAGACTTCAATTGATCGAGACACATGCGCATCACCATGCGGCGCAGGAACGCTTCGGGCACGCGCACCTCGGTGCGATCGACCTCCATCCAGCGAATGAACGCCTCCTGCACGATGTCCTCGGCGTCCGCGACGGAACCGAGCATCCGGTACGCGACGCGGATCAGCGTGCGACGCAGCGGGTCGAAGCTCGCCGCCGCATCGGCATGGTGTGCGGCGCTGCCGGGCGCCGGATCGACGCTCGTCATCAAGCGACCATCTTCGCGGCAGCAGCCTTCGCGTCGGCCGGATCGATCCACAGCCCGAAGCCGACGGCGAGCCGGTTCCAGCCGTTGATCACGTTGATCATCAGCGTGAGTTTCACTTGTTCCTCCTGGCTGAAGTGGTCGTTGAGCGCCGCGTACGCGGCTTCGTACCCGCCGCGGCCTTCCGACAGCCGTGTCAGCGCATCGGTCCAGCCGAGCGCCGCGCGTTCGCGGTCGGTATAGCAGGGCGCTTCGCGCCACGCGGCAAGCAGGTTGATGCGCTGCTCGGTCTCGCCTTGCTCACGCGCCTCGGTCGTGTGCATGTTAAGGCAGTTCGCGCAGGCGTTGATCTGCGACGCGCGGATCTTGACCAGCTCGATCAGCGTCGGCTCGAGGCTCCCGGCAGCGGCGACCGATACGGCCATCCAGTTCTTCATCAGCGCGGGCGCAGCGGCAAACGGATTGAGTTTCGCAGCCATGATTCCTTCTCCTTTCGTGTGGGTTCCGTCGGTATGACGAGCGAGCACCCCGCGCGTGTGACATCGGCGCAAAAAATTTTCAAAAGCAGGGAAGAACAGGGCGGCAAGCGAGGTTGTCCGGCACACCGAAGGTCGCGGCGTGCGGCGCTTCGCGCAGCACCCTGGCCGACACGAAGCCGCGTTGCCGGGGTACCGACGCGACCGGACCTTTCGTGCATACCGCGCGGCTGTCACGAGGCGTCGGCAGGCTGGCGTGCAGGCACGACGCTTGCGTACCCCGGCCTGGCGCCGCGCCGACGGGGGCACGCGATCGATCACGTCGCCAGATCCTGCAATGCGATTCCTTTCATTTTCATTTCTGTTTTGTTTCACCCGAAATCCGATTCGCGACGTTCACATTTCTGGCCCATACTGTTCTGCACGGGCAGATGGAGTGGTGCCGCATCGGCGGCCCGGCGCGCGCGCCGGTTGCCCGACGACGCAGCAACGAAGGACGCACGTCAGCCGCGCGCATTCAAGCGCAAGGCTTTCCTTTTTCCGGCAACGCAACGCAGCGAATCGCGACGTGGACGGTAAACCGATGAGCCTCCCAGCATCCGAGCTTCAGCGCCGTTACCAGGACGTGCGCAACCATAGCGTCGAATTGACGGCGACGTTGTCCGCCGAAGACCAGGCCGTGCAGTCGATGCCCGACGCGAGCCCGACGAAGTGGCACCTCGCGCATACGACCTGGTTCTTCGAAACAGTCGTGCTGATGCGTCGCGTGCCCGGCTACGCGCCGTTCAACGACGCATTCCAGTTCCTGTTCAACTCGTATTACGAAGCGCTGGGTCCGCGTCACCCGCGGCCGCAGCGCGGGCTGCTCACGCGTCCGTCGCTCGCCGAAGTGCATGCATATCGACAGCACGTCGACGAAGCGATGTTGAATGCGCTCGCCGGTGCCGATTCGACGCTCTTCGACACGATCGCGCCGGAGGTCGAGCTCGGGCTGCATCACGAGCAGCAGCACCAGGAGCTAATCACGACCGACATGCTCCATGCGTTCTCGTGCAATCCGCTGAAGCCGGCGTTCCGGCCGCGCCGCGAAGCGGACCCGCACGCACTCGCCGCCGGCGACGCCGGCCCGCTGCGCTGGCTGCGTCAGCCGGGCGGCCTCGTCGAAATCGGCCACGACGGCGACGCGTTTTCGTTCGACAACGAGCGGCCGCGCCATACGGCACTCGTGCGGCCGTACGAGATCGCGAACCGGCTCGTGACGAACGCGGAGTTCGCGGCGTTCATCGCCGACGGCGGCTACGCGCGCCCGGAGTTCTGGCTGTCGGACGGCTGGGCGACCGTGCAGCGGGAAGGGTGGCAAGCGCCCGCATACTGGCTGTCCTCCGACGACGGCGCGACGGCGCCGCACGAATGGCGCACGTTCGGGCTGCACGGCGTCGAGCCGTTTGCACCCGATGCGCCGGTGTGCCACGTGAGCTTTTACGAAGCCGCCGCGTATGCGGAATGGGCGGGTGCGCGGCTGCCGACCGAGTTCGAATGGGAAGCGGCGTTCGGCGCGGACGGTATTCGCGAAATGCTCGGCCACGTGTGGCAGTGGACACGTTCGTCGTACGAACCGTATCCAGGCTTTCGGCCGCTTGCCGGGGTAGCGGCCGAATACAACGGCAAGTTCATGGTCGGTCAGCAAGTGCTGCGCGGCAGCAGCATCGCAACGCCGCCCGGGCACGAACGGCCGACGTACCGCAATTTCTTTCCGCCGGCCGCGCGCTGGCAATTCACGGGAGTGCGACTTGCGCGAGACGTCTGACCTGACGGCCACGAGCGGTGGCCTGCAACCCGCCCGCGATTCGCGGCCCAGCGCGTTCGAGCGCGACCTGATCGACGGGCTGTCGCGCACGCCGCGCAGCATACCGCCGAAATATTTCTACGATGCGGCGGGTTCCGTGCTGTTCGATCGCATCTGCGAACTGCCCGAGTATTACCCGACGCGCACCGAACTCGCGATTCTGCGCGATCGCGCGGCCGAGATCGTGCAGCGCGTCGGCCCGCACGCGGATATCGTCGAATTCGGCGCGGGTTCGCTCGAGAAGATCCGCATCCTGCTCGACGCGTTCGCCGGCAACTACGCGAATGCACCCGCGCGCTACGTGCCAATCGACATCTCGGCGGACTATCTGCATGGCGCGGCCGCCCGGCTGCGCGCAGCGTATCCGTGGCTCGACGTCGCGCCGATCGCGGCCGACTACACGAGGGCCGAGCAACTGGCCGAGCTGACGGAGACGCCGCGGCGGCGCATCGGCTTTTTCCCGGGATCGACGATCGGCAACTTTTCGCCGGAAGAAGCCGATGCGTTCCTGCGCGATGCGGCGCGACTGTTGCGCGGCGGCGGCCTGCTCGTCGGCGCGGATCTCGTCAAGGACGAACGCACGCTGCATCACGCGTACAACGACGCGCAGGGCGTGACCGCGCAGTTCAACCTGAACTTGCTCGCGCGCGCGAACGCGGAGCTCGGCGCGGACTTCGACCTCGACGCGTTCTCGCATTGTGCGTTCTACGATCGCGAGCGGCAACGCATCGAAATGCATCTCGTCAGCGATATCGCGCAGACAGTGCACGTTCGCGGCCACGTGTTCCGCTTCGAGGCCGGCGAGCGCATTCATACGGAGAATTCGCACAAGTTCACGATCGACGGTTTCCACGTGATCGCGCGGCGCGCGGGATTCGAGCCGGACACCGTATGGACCGATGCGGACAATCTGTTCAGCGTGCACTGGCTGCGCAGCGTCGACGACATCCGCGCGTAGCGCCGTTGCGAGGCGCAATCGTGCGGGCGAAAAGTTCGCATGCCGGCTGCGTCCCCACGCTCGATTTCCGGGAAATATTCCCGCCTTTACCGATTCGACGCGCCGTCGCAACGGCGTGTCGAATCGCGGCTCTCCCTTTCTCCGCAACGCGTTGCGCCGCCTCGTAAACGGCCGTTACCGGTCTCGCAGACCGGTTTCACCTGTGTCTGCCCGCGATGCCTAGACTCCAAACCGTAGTCACATCAAGCACGACACGTGCAGGGAGTCGCGAAATGAGCAAGAAACTTATTCTCGGTGCAGTTCTCGGTGTAGCCGCGCTCGCAGCGTCGGGCGTGGCATCGGCCCATGTCGACCTGTCGGTGGGAATCGGTGTGCCGGGCGTCTACGCCGCGCCGGCGCCCGTGTACGTCGCGCCGCCTCCGCCGGTGATGTACGCACCGGTCGGCTATCGCGACGACGATTGGCGTGCGCGTCAGTGGCGTGAACACGAGTGGCGTCGCCGCGAATGGCGCGAACACGAGTGGCGCGAGCGCGGCTGGCGTGACGGCGGCGGCTGGCGCGGCCGCTGGGACTGACGGCCGGCGACTGACCGGCGACGGCAGCATCGACCCGACCTCACGACGACAAGGAGTGTGAGCGCATGAAACCCATTCGACACATCAGGTTGTACGCCACGGCAGCAGTCGTTGCGTTCGCAACGATCGGCAGTGCGCACGCAGCGGGCTGCATGAAGGGTGCGGTGGTCGGCGGCGTCGCCGGCCACTACGCGGGACATCACGCCGTGGCCGGCGCGGTTGGCGGTTGCGTCGTCGGCCACCACATGGCGAAGAAACACGAGAAGGAGCAGGCCGCGCAGCGCAAGGCCGCCGCGCACGACGATCAGGCGTCGCAGTAAGCGCGTCCACCGTCGCAGCGGTGAACGCCGCTGCCGACTTTCAAGTTCCTTGTTCGAGGGCGCGCGGCCGCGCAGTCCGCGCACGCGGCAGCCACCCCGGAATTGATCGGACGAATGAGCTGCGGCGCATGCCGTTACGATCATTTACAACGCCGCGTAGCGCGGAAACGGCGCGTTCCTAGAATGCAATCATTCCAATGCGCTCCAGGGAGCAACAATGAAAACGCAACGATATCTGTCCGTCCTCGCAGCCGCGCTGCTCGCACTCGGCGCCGTCTCCGCGAATGCGGCGGGCGGGGGCAACGGCGGTGGTGGCGGTGGCGGCAACGGCGGTGGTCATGGCGCCGGCGGCATGGGCGGGATGAGCGGCAACGCGGGCGGCATGTCCGCGGGCCATATGAGCGGCCAGGCGCTGAGCAATTCGAAGAGCTTCAGCGCAGGCGACCGCGACAAGGGCCTCGCGCGTGCAGCCGACCGCTCCGACACGATCGCAGACCGCGCGGGTACGCAGCCAGGCCATGGGCATACGCACGGCCATACCGCGCATACGAAGACGTCGACGCATCACGGCCATCGCAACGCGTTCGGCCGCACGCTGTAAACCGGCGCACCACACATCGGGACGGGCGCTCGATTCGGCTACTTTTCTCGGCGCGGCGGTCAATATGCGTGTCGCGGTGAAACATCGAACCGACCCGATTTGCAACCAGCCGTAACCGCTCGGCTGCGCCGCCGACAATGCGAATCGCTTTCAGCGGGATGACAACTGGATTGGCGTATCGAAACGGAGCAGCAGGGGACACATGAAAAAAGGGCGGCTCGTCGCCGCCCTCCGCCCGTCGTTTCAGCGCGCCGCGCCCGCGCGCGGCGACCCGACCGATGCCGGCTCGAACAGCGCATCGACCCGCGTCACGCGGACGAAGCGCGCCGCGTCTTCACCATCCACCAGCGCACGGAAATGCGCTTCGCCGCAAGCGAGCTTCGCGCGTTCGTGCTCGGTCGCGACATCGCCATCCGCGTTCGGCGTATCGACGACGAAGTACAGCCGCTCGCCGCCTTCGTGCTCCGCGAGCACGGCCCAGTCGGGATGATAGCTGCCGAGCGGCGTCGGCACGCGGAACCACGCCGGCAGCTTCGCATACAGCTTCACGCCGTCGTGCGCTTCGAGCGCATCGGCGAACGCGCGCTCCGCATCCGTATCGCACACCACCGCCTCGTGGATCGACTTGCGCGCATCGAGCCGCAGGCTGCGCAGATAACCAGTCAGTGCTTCGCTTTCGAACGACTCGAGCGCATGCACGTGGCGATCGCCGAGCTTCCGGTAGGCGATGCCCGCGACCAGCGCGAGCCGCTTGCAGCGGTTGATCGCCTCGGCGGCCAGCGCGATGAACTGCTGCGGATTCACGCGGAAGTCGTCGAGCCTGCCGCTGTCGGCCAGGATCGTCGCGAGCGAACGGCGCGTGAGCTGCGTGCGGTCCTGCAGCTCGGTGAGCAGGTCGGGGAGCGGGAGCTCGCCTTCGTCGATCAACACCGTGCCGGCACCGGCGACTTCGATTGCTTCGATGCCGGCCTTGCCGATATCGATCTCGGCCTTGCGCCATTGCAGCCGGGCACGTGCGATGTCCGGCGCGTCGCGCAGCGCGGCCGTGCAGTCGCGCACGAGCTTCGCGTTGTCGAACTCGACGCTGTACACGGTGCGATGGCGGATGCGGTCCCACAGCGCGCGGAAGTCGTCGCCGAACACGACGGCCTTGCCAGCAGCATCGCGCCGCAACGCGATCGCGCGACGTTCGTCCGCATTGCGCACCGCGAAGCGGCCCGACAGCTTGCGCAGCGTTGCGACGATCGGCGCGCGCAGCGTCTCGAACGCTTGCGGCAGCACGAGCGCGCTCTGGCGCAGCGCGTCCTTCAGCCGGTCGAGCACCTTGCCCTGCGCGTCCACGTAGCCCTGCTCGTGCAGATGCGTCCACAGCACGCGCGACAGCTCGACGCCGAGTGCATGCGCGGGCCCGTCGCCTTCCTGCACCGGCAACGCCGCGAACTGGTGTTGCTCGACGATGCCGAAACGGATGCCCGTATCGGCCTCGATTTCCTTCTGCAGATTCTCCGCGAACGACTCGTAGCGCTCGGTCGCGATCACGGTGAGCGTATTCACTCCCGGGTCGCGCACGCGTTCGCCGTCCTGGTCGACCGCGAGGCGCAGCCCGCGGCCCAGCGTCTGACGGCGCTCGCGTTCGGTCTGGATGTCGCGCAGCGTGCAGATCTGGAACACGTTCGGGTTGTCCCAGCCTTCCTTCAGCGCCGAGTGCGAGAAGATGAACTTCAGCGGCGTGTCGAACGACAGCAGCGCTTCCTTCTCGCGCATGATCAGGCCGTACGCGCGCTCCGCGTTCTCGCGGGCCGCGGCACTGCTTTCGCTCGTGTCGGTCCAGCCGCCCTTGCGGTCGATCGAGAAGTAGCCGTTGTGCGCACGCTCGACTTCGCGCGCGATGTCGACGCCGTCGAACAGCGCACGGTAGGCCGGCACGCGGGCCGCACGCGCGTATTCCTCTTCGAAGATCAGCGCGTAGTCGCCCTTCACGGGCATCCCGTTCTCGTCGTAGCGGCGATAGCGCTCGACCGAATCGACGAAGAACAGCGACAGCACCTTCACGCCGCGCTCGGCCAGCCGCAACTCCTTGTCGAGATGCTCGCGGATCGTGCGGCGGATCATCTCGCGCTGCACGGCGAGCGTGTCGATGTCGCCGAAGGCCTCGCCGAGCGACAGAAACGCCTCGCCTTCCGGATGGCGCAGCTCGACGTACTCGGCGCCCTTCGCCGCATGCACTTCGCCGATCCGAAGCCCCGCATACAGCGCGCGCTTCGTCAGGCGCTCGAGATCGTCGCCGTCGGTCGCCGACACGATCTGGCGCTTCACGCCGGCCGCGGTCGCGACGTCGAGCTCGATGCGCGCGCTGATCGCGCCGCGCCGGTTCGATACACCGACGAGCCGCACGTAAGGCTTGTTGTGCGCGTCCTCGACGATCGCCGATGCGATCTCGATCTGCTTCACGAGCTTGCGCTCGTACGCGTCGACCGCATCGAGCCGATACACCATGTGGTGACGATCGACGTGCGTGGCCGAATAGCGCAGCGTGCAGAGCGGCGCCATCGCGGCCAGCGCTTCACGCCCGCGCCCTTCGAGCCCGCCGTCGACACTCTGGGGCTCGTCGACGATCACGATCGGCCGCGTCGCGCGGATCAGGTCGATCGGCTTCTCGCCGCCGGTCTTCTCGCTGTCCTTGTAGAGGTTGTTGATCTCTTTCTTGTTGATCGCCGCGACCGTCATCACCATGATCTGGATCGCCGCGCTCGCCGCGAAGTGGCGCACCTGGCCGAGCTTCGCGGAGTCGTACAGGAAATAGTCGTACGGCACGCCCGCGTACAGCGCGCGGAAGTGATCCTCGGTGATCGAGAGCGTCTTGTGCACGCCTTCCTTGATCGCGATCGACGGCACGACGATCACGAACTTCGTGAAGCCGTAGCGGCGGTTCAACTCGAAGATCGTGCGCAGGTACACGTAGGTCTTGCCGGTGCCGGTCTCCATCTCGACGGTGAAGTCGCGCGAGCCTGGCTGGCCGGATGGCGGCAGGCCGCCGCGCAATTGCACGTCAGCGAGATTGCGTGCGAGCGCGTCGTCGGTCAGCGACAGCCGGTTGCCGACGCCTTGCTCCGATACCGCGAAGCCGAGCGAGCCTTGCGCGGCGGCCGTCGTGCCAGGTGCGGCGTTCGCGAGCACGCTGAAGTCGCCGCGATACGACTCCTGGCCGCGGAACAGGTCGCAGACGGCGTCGATCGCCTCGCGCTGGTAGTCGAGATCCGCTTCGAAATGCAGCCGCATCACAGGCTCCGCACGCGCTTCACGCCGTGCTGTTCGAGCAGCGCGGCGAGATTGAGCTTCGCAACGTCGTCGACGAAACCGCTATCGCGGAACAGGCACGTGACGTCGCGCGTCGCGCCGGTCGCATCGAGCAGGTCGACGATGCCGTCGGCGAGCGGGCCCGCGTCGTCGCGCGACAGCCGCGCGTCGAAGCACGCGACGATCGCACGGCCGATCAGGTGCACGGTCTTGCCGGCCACCTGATGATGCTCGACCGGTGTGCACAGATCCAGGCCGAGCTTCAGCGTCAGCTCGGCGAGCAGGTCGTCTTCGGTGCGGCCCGTCTTCACGTGCTCGACAGACGCGAACAGCGCGTGATCGAAATCGTCGCGGCGCGGATCCCATTCGATCACGTTGGTCGTGTCGAGCCGGTATACGCGAAAACCGAGGTCGCCATAGCTTTCCGGATAGTCGCGCGCGACCTGTTGCGCAGCGCGGCGCAGGCGCTCCTTCGTGATTTCCGCGAGCGTCAGCGGCTTCTTCAGCTTCGCGCAAAAATCGGCGGCGGCGGCTTGCGTCTTGTCGCGGCGATCCAGCGCTTCCGGCAGCTGCACGAGGATGTAGCGGCGCGCGCCGCCGTCGGTCGCGTTCACCTGCATCACCGCGTGGCCAGTGGACCCGGAGCCCGCGAAGCAGTCGAGCACGATGTCGTCGCCGCGCGTGCACCAGCCGATCACGGCCGCAGCGAAGTCGACCGGCTTCGGCTGGTCGAACGGAATCCCGAGCGCCTTCAGCAGCGCGTCGTCGGAGCCCGCGAACGGCAGCACCGACGGCACGTTCTCGTACATGTTCTCGTCGAGGTAGTAGATGCGTTGCGGCTGCGTGGTTTCATCCGGGCCGAATTCGATCTGGCCGCGCTCGATCAGCGCCTGCATCGTCGCGGGCGGATTGCGCCAGCCCCGCGCCGGCATCGCGCACGGCTTGCCCGTGACGGGATGGATCAGCGGCGTGAAATATTCGTCCGGCGCCTTCTTCTTGTTCGGCCATGCCATCGACACAAGCCGGTACACGCGCCCGTCGGCCGACAGCCGGTCGTACATCGCTTCGCCGCCGGACAGGTTGGTCTGCGCCTTCATCCACGCGCGGTACGCCTTTTGCGCGTCTTTCGCGTTGCCGCTGCGGTACACCGCGTCGTGTGCGGCATCGAGCATGCGCTGCGCGTTGCGCTTCGGGCGCTTCAGCGGCGCCTGTTCGAGCAGCGTCTCGGCGTTGCGCGCGAACAGCACCAGCGATTCGTGCTGGTACGCAATGCCGCGCGCGTCGCCCTTCGGGTTGCGCTTGTCCCACACGGCCACGCCGAGCTCGTTTTCCTCGCCGAAGATTTCGCGCAGCATCAGCACGAGCGCATGCACCTCGTGCTCGTCGATGTGGACGGCGATCAGCCCTTCATCGGACAGCAGCGCATGCGCAAGCTTCAGGCGCGGGTACATCATGTTCAGCCAGTCGGTGTGGAACCGGCCGTTCGCCTCGGTATTGGTGCTGCGCTTCACGCCGCCTTCGGTCTGGCCCGTCATCGACAGGTAGTGACGAATGCTGTCGCTGAAGTCGTCCGGATAGACGAAATCGCTGCCGGTGTTGTACGGCGGGTCGATGTAGACGAGCTTCACCTTGCCCGCGTAGCTCTTGTGCAGCAGCTTCATCACGTCGAGGTTGTCGCCCTCGATCACTAGATGGCGCGTGTCGTCCCACGCGACGCTGTCGTCGGGACACGGGCGCAGCGTGCCGGTCGAAGGCGTGAGCGCGGCCTGGCGCGCGCTGCGCTTGCCGTGCCAGTGGAAGCCGTAGCGTTCGTCGGCATCGCCGACGGCGCGCTCGCCGACCAGCGCCTTCAGCACGTCGACGTCGACCGATGCGCCGTGCGGGCCTTCGGTCACGAGTTCGGGGAACAGCGCCTTCAGGCGCGCGACGTTGTCGGCGATGAAATCCGTCGACATCGCCTGCGGGCTCTCCGCATCGAGTTTCTGCATCGTTTTTTCCATCGAAGCCCGGCCGCGGCGCCACGACATCGGGCGCACACGCGGCAGCGGCGGCAATGGCCACCCGGGCAAACCCGAAACGCTAGCGAGTCGGTCGGCGCAGGTCAAGCACCGATGTGACGCGATCGTGCGCGCATCGGCCGCGAAACCCCGCCACACGGGCCGCCAGCGGCTTCCGGCCGCTTCCCGTGGGGGCAGGCCGGCGCTCGGGTGCAGGGCGCCCGGGAACCGCGCGACGCAGGTGAAACGTCGACGAAAAAAGGGCACGGTCGGCGCAGTGCGCCGGCGTGCCCGCATGGAAAATCCCGGATGGAGGATGCGGCGGGGCCGACGGGCCCCGCCTGGTGTCAGAACCGCGTACGAATGCCCGACGTCAGTTCGAGCTGGTTCTTTGCGCCGAACGTCGACGACACCGTGTAGCCGCCGTGCAGCTTCATGTAGTCGCCGGCCAGGTACAGTTCCGTGCGCTTGCTCAGGTGATAGAACACCGACCCGTAGATCGTCTCCTTGAAGCCGTTGCCGACGCCGTTCGTCAGGCTGAACGCGCCGAGGTTCGCGTTCGGCGTGAAGCCGTCGGCGTTGTACGCGGCATTCTTCACGCGCATCTGCTGGTAGCCGAGCTCGTAGTCGAGCGGGCCCGTCGGCGCGATTTTCATCGACACCGTCCACGAGTCGTCGTGACGCTGGCCGAGCGAGCCCTGGTCGCCGTTGTAGCGGAAGTAGCCGGCATTCAGGCGCACGATGCTGAACGAGTAGTTGCCACCGACCGAAAACGTCTGGTTGCGGAAGCCGTTGTGATTCACGTGGTTGTAGAAGCCCGACACGGCGAATGGCCCGCCGTTGTAGCCGAGCGCGACCTGGTATGCGGAGCCGGTTGCGAACGAGGTCGAGTTGCTGAACTGGTAACCGGCGCTCGCGAAGATGCCGTTGCTGAACAGTTTCTTCCACGCGATGCCGTTGTTGTAGCGCGTGCCGGTCGGGCCGGCGGCGTAGAAGATCATCTGCTTGAAGTTGTTCGAGTTGGTCCAGCCGCCTTCCTCCGTCGTCAGCTTCGCGGAGCCGTACGCATCGCCGTAGATCGCCGATGCGTCGCGCGCGATCGTATTCTGGAAGCCGGCCGTCAGCTTGCCGAAGCGCTCGTCCTCGACGCCGACCCACGCGTCGCGATCGAAGATCTGGCCTTCGTCTTCCATCTGTCCGTTCGCAACCACGTATTCGCTTTCGAGGCGGAAGATGACCTTCGTGCCGCCGCCGATGTCTTCCGCGCCTTTCAGGCCCCAGCGGCTGCCGCTGAACCACGGCTCGCCTTCGTTGCCCATCCCGATTACGTGATTGCCGTTCGCGTCGGCGTGGGTCCGGTATGTCGGAAAGCTCAGGTCCATCAGCCCGTACAGCTGTACGCTCGACTGCGCGTACGCGTGGGTGGCGCCGCACAGGCCGGCCGCCGCGATGGAAAGGGCAAGGGTTTTTCGTTTCAAGATCGTCTCCTCCGAGCTGCCGCATTGAAATCTGTTCGTTGGCAGTACGTAATGTATGCCGAGTATTGCCGACCACAGCGAGAGGCCGACGCATGGCATCGTAGAGGGTGCAATCCTTCACCACGCTTTCCCGGAGGAAAGAATCGGATCGGTGAAAACACCGAATCCGCAATAATCGTGAATCGGGCACGCGTAATCGAGCCCGAATCCGACGACAGTATCCACCGGGTACGCACCGCACCACGTTTCGTGCTACGAATCGGTTTTCGACCTGCGGTGCGACGCGCGGGTCAGTCCTGCGCGCTCTTCGCGCGCAGGATATAGCCGAGCCCGCGCAGCGTAATGATCTCGGCCGTACTGCCCGCAAGATGCTTGCGCAACCGATGGATGTAGATGTCGATCGCGTCGGCGCTCGGCTCGTCGTCCAGTGCGAACACGCTGTCCATCAGCCGCGCCTTCGACACCGTCTTGTTCTGCTGCAGCATCAGCGTTTCGAGAATCGCGTGCTCGCGGCGGCGCAGCGCGAGCACCGCGTCGCCGCAGCGGAACTCGCGCGTGCCGAACGCGTAGACGAGATCGCCGCATACGAGCTGCGTCGTGCCGACGCCGGCCTGCCGTCGGATCAGCGCGCGGATCCGCGCGACCAGCTCGCGCGATTCGAACGGTTTCACCACGTAGTCGTCGGCGCCCGCACCGAAGCAGTCGACCTTGTCGTCGACCGAGCCGTGCGCGGTCAGCATCAGCACCGGCACGTTGTCGTTGCGGCGGCGCAACCGCGCGAGCACTTCCTTGCCGCTGATCCCCGGCAGCCGCATGTCGAGCAGCACGGCGTCGTAGCGTTCGGTCTTCAGCACCGCGTCCGCGCGTTCGCCGTCGCCGACGCAGTCGACCGCGAAATCTTCGCCGCGCAGCAGATTCACGATCCAGTGCGCGAGCTCGGCGTTGTCTTCGACCAGCAGGAGTTTCATGGCGACTTCATCTCTCAAGGAACGCCGGGCGCCCCGAGTTTCGTTAATCCCGTTGGAGGGCCGGGCGCTCAGCGACGGCGTTGGGTCGACTTTTCAATCGTACGCGGGCAACCGCACGGTCACGACGATACCGCGATTGCCGGCCCCCGGCGCAAGCGTCGCGGTGCCGCCGTGCGCCTGCGCGATTTCGCGGACGATCGCGAGGCCGAGGCCGGAGCCTTCGGTATCCGCCGACACGCGGTAGAACCGTTTGAACACGTGCGGCCGCGCCTCGGCCGGAATGCCCGGGCCGTTGTCGATCACGTCGAGCACGACCGCGTCGCCGTCGCGGCGCGCGGCCACCGTCACGCAGCCCCCTGCCTGCGTGTAGCGCACCGCATTGTCGACGAGATTCATGACCAGCGCGGTCAACAGGCTGTCGCTGCCCGCGACGTCGAGCCGCTCGCCGAGATCGGCGCCGAGATCGATGTTGCGGCGCTGCGCGAGCACGATCGTTTCCTCGAGCACGCTCGATATCACGGCCGCGAGATCGACGCGATGCGTGAGCAGCGTCGACGGCGTCGCCTCCGCATGCGCGAGCAACAGCAGTTTGTCGGTCACGTCGGCCATCTTGCGGCTGCTGCGCTGCATGCTGTCGAGCACCGCAGCGAGATCCGCATCGTCGTTGCCGCGCTGCTGCGCGTACTGGATCTGCGTGTCCAGCACCGCGATCGGCGTGCGCAGCTGGTGCGCGGCATCGGCGATGAAGCGGCGCTGCGTGGCCGTGTGCGTGTTGAGCCGCGCGATGCACTGGTTGATCGCGTCGACGATTGGCCGCAGTTCATGCTGTAACCGCTCCGGGCGGATCGGCTCGAGCTCCATCGGTCCGCGGTCGGCGACGTCGTCTTTGAGCTTCATCAGCGGTCGCAGCTCGAACGTGAGGCCGAGATAGACCAGCACGATCGCGAGCACCAGCATCAGCGACAGCCGCACAAGCTGCGGCCGCCAGATTGTCGCGACCATCGCGTCGTCCGAGCGAGTCGTCTTCGCGACGACCACCGTGACCGTCTCCACCTGCCCCTCGTCGTACAGCTGGCGGTCGTAGGCAGCCGCGCGCAGCCGCTCGCCGTCGAGCGACGTGTCGTACAGCGTCGGCTCGACGCCGTGCCGCGCCGGCACGTCGAGCGTCGGATTGCCTGCGAGCAGCCGGCCGTGGCTGTCGATCACCTTGTAGAAGACCGAATCGCGCGACGGCGATTCGAAGATCTCGAGCGCGGCGGGCGGCACGTCGGCCGCCGGCATCCCGTTGCGCCATTCGACGTCCTCGCCGATCGTGCGCGCCGACGCGACGAGCGCGCTGTCCTGCACGAGCGCGGCCGTGCGCCGCGCGGTGTCGTACGACATCGCGCCCGCGATCAGCACGAAGGCCGCGAGCGGCAGCAGCAGCCACCACAAGAGCCGCCCGCGCAGGCTGTGCGCCATTCCGTCTCCTCAATGCCGAACCGCGCCGGGAGCGCCGGCGCGGTTCGGGCGTGTCATCCGATATCGCGTGCGTTGCTCAGAAAGCGGCGGGCCGCCACTTCAGCAAGCGCTTCTCGAGCCAGGTCAGCAGATAGTCGGCGGCCAGCGCGACGACGGCCAGCACGATCATCGCCGCGAACACGCCGCTCGCATTGAACGCGCCCTGGGCGGTGGAGATTAGCAGGCCGATCCCTTGCTTGGAACCCAGGAATTCGCCGACCACCGCACCGACGAGCGCGAAGCCGAAGCTCACGTGCAGGCTCGCGAGAATCCAGCTGAGCGCGGACGGAATCACGACGGATGTGGTGATCTGCCGACGCGACGCGCCGAGGATTTGCGCGTTCGCGATCAGGTAGCGATCGGCTTCGCGCACGCCCTGGAATGCGTTGCCGAACACGACGAAGAACACCATCACGACGGCCAGCGCGATCTTCGACGCCATCCCGAGGCCGAGCGCGATCACGAACACCGAGCCCAGCACGACGCGCGGAATCGAGTTCGCGATCTGGATGTACAGGCCGAACACGTCGGCCATCAGCTTGTTGCGGCCGAGCACGATCCCGCAGATCACGCCGGCGACCGAGCCGATCAAAAAGCCGATCGCGGTTTCCTCGAGCGTCACCCATACCTGCGTGAGCAGCGGGCCCTGCGACGTGCCGTTTACGAACCAGTCCTGAATCTGCTCGAAGATCAGCGACGGCATCGAGAAGAAGAACGGATCGATCCACTTGAGCCGCGCGGCGAGTTCCCAGCCGCCCAGCACGACGACGAGCACGGCAATCCGCAGGCCGATGATCAGTTGCCGGCGGCGGCGCAGCCGGGTTTGCGCGGCGCGCGACTCGTCCTCGAGCGACGTCGCCGCAATGGCGGTGGGGGGAAGCGTCATGTCGGTCATGCTCCTGTCCTTGCTGCTGTCAGCCGATCTGCACTTCTTCGCGCAGGTCGTGCCAGATGTCCTTGGAAATCTCGATGAAGCGCGCGTCGTAGCGAATCTCGGATGTGACGCGCGGACGCGGCAGGTCGATCTCGTACACGCGCTTGAGCGTCGCGGGGCGTGCGGTCAGCACGAACACGCGGTCGGCGAGTGCGATCGCTTCCTCGAGATCGTGCGTGACGAATACGACGGAGCCCTTGTTCGCGGACCACAGCTGCAGCAGCTCGTCCTGCATCAGCGTGCGGGTCTGCATGTCGAGCGCCGAGAACGGCTCGTCCATCAGCAGGATTTCCGGCTGGTTGATGAAGGTCTGCGCGAGCGCGACGCGCTTTCTCATTCCGCCGGAGAGCTGATGCGGGTAATGCTTCGTGAACTTGTCGAGGCCGACCTTGCGGATCCATTCCTCGGCCTGTGCGTACGCGACGTCCTTCGAGCGGCCGCGGAACAGCGGGCCCGCCGCGACGTTGTCGATCACGTTGCGCCACGGGAACACGGCGTCCGCCTGGAACACGAAGCCGATGCGCGGGTCGATCCCGTCGACCGGGCGGCCCATCACGCGCACCTCGCCAGACACGGGCTTCAGCAGCCCGGTGATCAGGTTCAGCGTGGTCGACTTGCCGCAGCCGGTCGGCCCGACGATCGCGATGAACTCGCCGCGCGCCACGCTCATGCTGAAATCGCGCAGCGCGACGGTGGCCTTGCCTTCCGGCGAAATGAAGCGGCACGACACGTTGCGAAACTCGATCGCCGGTGTGCTCGGGGAAACTGCCTGGTTCATTGCATTCGTCCTGCGGGTGAGGAGGGCGTCGCATCGTGGCGCCGCCGGGCCGGCCAGCCGGGCCGGAACGGGGCGCGCGCGGCGGCGGGATCGCCGCGGCCGGCGCGTCTGCGACGGTCGATTACTTTGCGTTCACGAAATCGTTGGTATAGGTGCGAGCCAGGTCGATATGCTTGCCCTTCACCGAAGGGTTGAATGCCGACAGCACCTTCAGCACGGTTGCCGGGCCGTCGGCCGGCATCTTCGCGTCGGCGGTGTACATCGGCAGCGACGCCTTCAGCGCGGCCACGTAAAGGCCCTTGTCCTTCTGATAGTCGGCCGGCATCTTCGCGGCGATTTCCTCGGCGCTGTGCGTGTGGATGAACTGCATCGTCTTCGCGAACGCGTGCGCGAGCTTGGTCGCTTCCGCCTTGTGCGAATCGGCCCATGCGGACTGCACGTACAGGCTCGCGGCCGGATAGACGCCGCCGAGCGCGGCACGCGTGCCGTCGACGGTGCGCAAGTCGACCAGCACCTTCGCGTCGCCCATCTTCTCGAGCGCGGACACCGTCGGCTCGGTCGTCATCCCGGCGTCGATGCGGCCCTGCTTGATCGCGGCGATGAAGCTCGCGTCGGCGCCGACCGGCAGCATCGTGTACTGCGTCGACGGCACACCGTGCTGCAGTGCGAGATATTGCGTGAGGAAGCTCGTCGACGAGCCGAGGCCCGTCACGCCGAGCGTCTTGCCTTTCGCGTCGGCCATCGACTTGAACGTCGGGGCCGCCTTCGTCGACACCATCTCGACCTCGCCCGGCACCTGGCCGAACACGGCGATCGCCTTCACGTCCTTGCCCTTGCTCTGCAGGTCGATCGTATGGTCGTAGAAGCCGACGACGCCCTGCACGGCGCCCGCGAGCAGTTCGTTCTCCGCGTCGACGCCGGCCGGCTGCGACAGCAACTCGACGTCGAGCCCTTCGGCCTTGAAATAGCCGAGCTCCTGCGTGAGCCGCGCGGGCAGGTAGATCAGCTTCGCGATCCCGCCGACCATGATCGTGATCTTGCCGCCGTCGTCGGCGAAAGCGGGATGAGCGGCAAGCGCGCAGCTCAGGCTGGCTGCAACGGCGAGGGTGCGCAGGGCGGGTCGCATCGGGTCGTCTCCTTCGTTGTATTCGTATGGCGCGATGCTTGCTGCATCGTCACGACGAGTATAGGGACGCGAAACCTTCCGCAACCTTTCGCGGGCCGGCGATTCCGTTAGGGGTTTTCCACGAAGCCGGCGCGGATGCTCGAAGAGCGCTGCGCGAGGCGGTTTGGGCGGCGGGGGGGGGGGGCTAGCGGGCCTATCTATGCCGATTTCTCGGCATTACGCTTTGGCGAGCACAAAGAGACTCATCCATTGCGCTCCAACCAACTGCGGCAGCATGGCATCACGACAAAGGTGCTGGTCGACGGGGACGCATCGCGTAGCGCACCGTGCCGACTGTGATTTCTGGTCCGCGGTTCGCCTACTGACCTGATATTTCGTTTCGACGATCCAATGAGACCAACCACCATCGCCATTGCCGACGACCATCCGTTGGTGATCGAAATGCTGAAGCGCTTGCCGCAATGGGAGCCGGATTTCCTCATCTCGCAGTGCTGCAATAGCGGGGAGGGGCTGATCGACGCATTGGCGCGCTCCCCGGCCGATCTCATCGTCGTGGACTATTCGATGAATCGCGGCGAGAAATCGACAGACGGTCTGAGGTTGCTGCGCAAGCTGCGCGACATCGCGCCTAGTGCGCACTGCGTGATGCTGACCGCGCAAAAAAATCCGAGCATCTTCGCGGCTGCGCTGCGACTGGGAGTGAAAGCGATCGTCAGCAAGGAAGACGGAATCGATGAGGTCGTGCATGCGTGCCGACATGTGCGCGCAAGTCGAACGCGATATTTTTCGCCGACGGCCCGTGCGATCCTGGGGCAGTCAAGCGCGAACGGCGGCGATGCACTTCCAACGTTGACGCAGAAGGAGCTTGACGTCGTGCGCCTGTTCGCGTTGGGCTACTCGCTCGCGAGCATTGCGAAGATGCTCGGGCGCTCGGTCAGCACCGTGTCGACGCAGAAATACACGGCGATGAAGAAACTGCAGGCGGATACGAATGGGTATTTTACGATGCCCGAATTTCCATCGGGCAAGTACGCTTCATATCCGGCGTTTCCGTTTAAAAAACTGCCGACAACATTACGAGGGGTGGGCGCATGATTTTTGTCGCCAGAATAATCAACGCGATTCTCTCGATTGTCGCGATTAATTTTCTAAATATGAAGTTCACGATCCTGCCGGCGGGAACGGCATATACGCTGCTGGCCACGGCGATAGGTGTCGCATTGAGCGAGTGGTTCTTTTATCTTTTTAATCGAAGGAGATAATAAAATTGGCATATTTGGTCCATAGCAAGGAAAGGATGCTTGCCTGCGATGCGCTCGATACCAGCGATATACCTTCGGCAATATTCACATTCTGTTCATGATGGGTTCCCCGCGGAAGGCGCTGGGTCGTCAGCGCGGCAGCCGATGCTGGCGACGTCATCGTCGCTGAGCGTGCCGAGCGCGGCGGAGCGTTGCAGGCGCGCCCGCAGGTAGCGATCGCGGACGTCGGCGAGATCGCAGATCGCTTCGAAATAGTGCTGCTGCGCATCCAGTTCGTCGATCTGCGTGCGTAGCCCGACTTCGCGCCCGAGGCGGGTCGATTTCACCTTTCCACGGAACCGGGCCGAGGTTATGCCGCAAAGCAGAGGATTATTCAGCAGTGCATGACAGAACGATATCGTCGTTCGTCCAATTCCGGCGGGTGCCTGCACAATCGCGAATCGTGGAATGCGACTGAGGACCGAGCGGAAATGGCGACGCGCGGCGCAAAGCAGGCCGACCGGCAGAGTCGTCGCCAACCCCCCCGGGCTGAAAAGCCCCCGACTCCCCACGAAACCCTGGCCGCCCGGCCGAAGCAGCGCCCATCGCTCGGGACGAACGTCCCGCTCGTCACCGCCACCCTGACAACACCCGCCCCATCGCATCGAGCCCCATGTCGAACAGGTGCGACACGAACGGCACGAGGTTCGGGATCATCAGTTGCACGAGCAACAGCCCCACCAGCATCGTGACCGGGAAGCCGATCTGGAAGATGCCGATCTGCGGCGCCGCGCGATTCAGGATCCCGAGCGCGAGGTTCGCGATCAGCAGCGCGGCCACCACCGGCAACGCGAGCAACAACCCCATCTCGAACACGGTGGCGCCGAACGCCGCGAGCGTGCGCCAGCCGGGCGCATGCAGCAGGTCGGCAGACACCGGCAGCGTTTGGAACGACGCGGCCAGCGCCGCGAACACCTGCAGGTGCCCGTCCACCGCGAGGAACGCGAGCATCGCGATCGCGTTCAGGAAACGGCCCATTACCGGCGTCGCGCCGTTCGAATGCGGGTCGAAGAACGTCGCGAAGCCGAGCCCCATCGACAGCCCGATGAAGTCGCCGGCCGCCTCGACGGCCGCGAACACGAGCTGCATCGTGAAGCCCATCGCGATGCCGACCAGGAACTGCGTGACGACGATCCAGACGCCCTGCGCGGAGAACACGGTGACGCCCGGCATCGCGCCGAGCGTCGGCGCGACGACCAGCGCCATGAACGCGGCAACGCCGATCTTCACGCGCACCGGCACCGCCGCGTGGCCGATCACGGGCGCCGTCGCGACAAGCGCGAGCATTCGCACGAACGGCCACAGGAACGCGGTGAGCCAGCCGTTGAGCTGCGCGTAGGTAACCGAGAACATCGTCGGATAACGAAAGCCGGGCGCGCGGCTCAGCCGGCGCCGAGCGTCGCGACGTGCAGCAGCGTTTGCCGCAGGTAGTCGAGCATCGTCGTCAGCATCCACGGGCCGGCGATCACGAGCGTCGCAGCCACTGCGAGCAGCTTCGGGATGAACGACAGCGTCGATTCGTTGATTTGCGTCGCGGCCTGGAACAGGCTCACGACGAGGCCGACCGCGAGCGCGACCAGCAGCAGCGGGGCGGCCAGCAACAGGCCGACCATCATCGCCTGGTGCGCCAGCGTCATCACCTGTTCGGGCGTCATCGCGCGTTTCCTCCGCTTACGTGAAGCTCTGCGCGAGCGAGCCGATCAGCAGTTGCCAGCCGTCGACGAGCACGAACAGCATCAGCTTGAACGGCAGCGACACCGTCGACGGCGACACCATCATCATCCCCATCGACATCAGCACGCTCGCGACGACCATGTCGATGATCAGGAACGGGATGAAGATCGTGAAGCCGATCTGGAAGCCGGTCTTCAGCTCGCTCGTGGCGAACGCGGGCACCAGCAGCGACAACGGCACGTCTTCCGGCCCTTGCATCGGCGCGGCCTTCGAGATCTTCGCGAACAGTGCGAGATCGGTCTCGCGCGTCTGCTTCAGCATGAACGCCTTGAACGGCGCAACGCCGCGCTGCACGGCCTGCTCCATCGGCAGCGAACCCTCGGAGAACGGCTTGTAGCCGTCGGTGTACGCGCGGTCGAGCACCGGCGACATCACGAAGAACGTGACGAACATCGCGAGGCCGACCAGCACCTGGTTCGGCGGCGTCGTCGCGGTGCCGAGCGCCTGGCGCAGCAACGACAGCACGATGATGATGCGCGTGAAGCTCGTCATCATTAGCAGCATCGCCGGCAGGAACGACAGCATCGTGAGCAGCAGCATCGTCTGCACGCTCAGCGAATAGGTCGTGCCGCCGTTCGGGCCCGGGCTCGTGTTGAAGGCGGGCAGGCCGGTCGCTTGCGCGCACGCGAGCGCCGGGGCAAGGCCGAGGATCAGCACGGGCGCGACGCGCGCCGCGCGACGCAGGAATTCGTGTTTCATCGGAATGCGGAGACGAAAATGGGGCGCGACGGCATGTCAGTGGTCCTTGCCGCGCCCGAAGCGCTTTGCGGCTTCGCCGGCGAGCGCGTCGCGAAACCGCGCGCCGAACGTGCCGGGCTGCGCGGGCTGGCCGGGAGCGGCCGATGCGGCATCGGCGGGGGCGGCCGCCGCGGGCGCAAGCGTCGCAGGCACCGAACCGGCGGGCAGCGAATGCAGCAGCCGCACGTTGCCAGGCGCGACGCCGAGCACGAGCCACGTATCGCCGATCTCGACGATCGTCGCGCTTTCCTTCGCGCCGAGCCCGACGCTCGACACGACCTTCAGCGGGCCGCCGCGCCGCGCGGGCTGGAACCCGAAGCGGCGGGCGAGCCACGCGCAGCCGAACACGAGGCCGATCACGACCGCAAGCCCGACGAGCGTCTGCAGCACCGCGCCGACACCGAGCGACGGCGCGGCCGAGCCGACCATCACGCTCGACGCGATCGAACCGGGATGGTTGACCGCGTTCATGTCGGCCGCGCCGGCCGATGCGCATGCGAGCAATAAGCCGACGGCTACCGCCGACGCTGCAGCGCTCGCCGGAACGCGTACACCGCGGCCGGCCTTCGCAACGTTCATCGATTGAGCTTCCGGATACGTTCGGCCGGCGTGATGATGTCGGTCAGCCGGATGCCGAACTTGTCGTTGACGACCACGACTTCGCCCTGCGCGATCAGGCACCCGTTCACGAGCACGTCCATCGGTTCGCCGGCGAGGCCGTCGAGTTCGACGACCGATCCCTGCGCGAGCTGCAGCAGGTTGCGGATCGCGATCTTCGTGCGGCCGAGCTCCACGGTCATCTTCACCGGGATGTCGAGAATCATCTCGATGTCGTTGTGCGTCGAGCTGGGCGCCGCCTTCGACAGCGGCTGGAACACGCCGGCGCCCGTCGCGCCGGCCTGCACCGGCTGATGGTTCTGTTCGGCGAGCGCGGCGGCCCAGTCGTCCATGCTCAGCTCTTCGTCCGCAGCGGCGGGCGCCTTCTCGGCGGCCGCCGGCGATGCCGCCAGCGCCGCGTCGGCGAGTGCCTGCGGGTCGAGTTCGGGCGTCGGGTTCAGCTCACTCATATCCACCTTCCTTCATCGTGTCGCTCGCGCTGATCATCTTCTGCACGCGCAACGCATATTGACCATTGAAAATGCCGTAGCCGCATTCCATCACCGGCACGCCGTCGACCTTCGCGGTGATCGTGTCTTCGATCTCCAGCGGCAGCACGTCGCCCGCGCGCAGGTTCAGGATCTTCTCGAACGTCACCGGGATCTCCGCGAGATCGGCGGTCAGCTCGACCTCGGCCGACTGCACCTGCTGCGACAGCACGCGCACCCAACGGCGATCGACTTCGAGCGCCTCGCCCTGGATCGGCGACGCGAGCACGTCCCGAATCGGCTCGACCATCGAATACGGCATGCAGATGTGCAGCGTGCCGCCGGTCGGGCCGAACTCGATCGAGAACTGCGTGACGATCACGATCTCGTTCGGGGTAGCCACGTTCGCGAACTGCGTATGCATCTCCGAGCGCACGAACTCGAACTGCAGCGGCCGCACGCTCTTCCACGCGGTCGTGTAATGCTCGAACACGAGGTTCAGCAGCTTGCCGATGATCCGCTGCTCGGTGGCCGTGAAGTCGCGGCCCTCGACGCGCGTATGGAAGCGCCCGTCGCCGCCGAACAGGTTGTCGACGACGAAGAACACGAGGTTCGGGTCGAACACGAACAGCGACGTGCCGCGCAGCGGCTTCACGTGCACGAGGTTCAGGTTCGTCGGGATCGGCAGATTGCGGGTGAACTCGCTGTACTTCTGCACCTTCACCTGGCTCACGGAGATTTCCGCCGTGCGCCGCATGAAGTTGAAGATGCCGATCCGCAAAAGGCGCGCGAAGCGGTCGTTGATGATCTCGAGGCCGGGCATCCGGCCGCGGACGATCCGCTCCTGCGTCGCGATGTTGTAGGGGCGGACGCCCGACGTGTCGCGCTGCTCGTCGACTGAGTCGGATTCGCCGGTGACGCCCTTGAGGAGGGCATCGACCTCCTCCTGGGACATGAACTCCTGGTGGCCCATGCGCGCTCCTTGTCCGGCCGCGTTACTGGACGACGAATTCGGTAAACAGCACGTCGTCGATCTTCGCGCGCTGGTTGCCGGGCTGCGTTGGCTGCTCGATCAGCGTCCGCAGTTCCGTCGCGAGCGAACGCTTGCCGTCCGGCGTCGCGAGATCCTCGGGATGCTTGTTCGACAGCGCGAGCAGGATCCGGCTGCGGATCTCCGGCATCCGCGCGGTCAGCTGTTCCTGCGCTTTCGGGTCGGTGAGCTTCAGCGACAGGCCGACGCGCAGGTAATGCTGCATGCCGTCGTCCGACTGCAGGTTCACGGTCAGCGGGTCGAGCGGAAAGAACACCGGCGCGGCGAGCGGTGCCGGCTCGGCGGGCGCGCTCGCGTGGCCGACGCCCGCCTTGCTCAGGAACACGTACATGCCGCCGGCAGCGGCGGCAGCCGCGCCCAGCGCGATGACGGCGATGAGCGCGATGCGCTTGAACTTGCCGGACGAAGCCGGCTTGTCGGCGGTCGGGTTTGCGGTCGTGGAGGCCATGTGAATGCGTGCGTGATGTCTCGTAGCATGCATTGTTCGGCATCCGGGCCGACGCCGATGGGCGGAAAAGAGGGGGGAATTGCGGCTATCTCAGCCGATTGTCGGTTGGCCGCCGGCCCGGTGCAGGGCCGCAGCGACGGGGAAAACGGCCCGCCGGGGGCGGGCCCCGAAGGCGGGGA
This sequence comes from Burkholderia sp. AU19243, assembly GCF_018148075.1. NCBI lineage: Bacteria > Pseudomonadati > Pseudomonadota > Betaproteobacteria > Burkholderiales > Burkholderiaceae > Burkholderia > Burkholderia sp. AU19243. The sequence continues at coordinate 171,038 of NZ_JAGSTV010000012.1, read as the reverse complement.
TGCGGGGAGGCGGGCGGCGGCGCCGCCCGCGTCGCATCAGATCGGCAGCAGCGACAGCAGGGGCGCGATCAGTACCATCGCAACGCCCGCGATCATCATCGTGAGGCTCGACACGACGCCTTCCTCGCTGCCGATCTCGCGCGCCTTCGCGGTGCCCACGCCGTGCGCCGCCGCGCCGAACAGCGCGCCACGCGCGAGCCGCGTGCGCATCGGCACCAGCGCGAGCACGATCTCGCCGAGCAGCATCCCGCAGATGCCGGTCGCGATCACGAACAGCGCGGTGAGATCCTTCGGCGCATGGATCTTGTCGGACACGGCGAGCGCGAACGGGGTGGACACCGACCGTGTCATCAGCGAGCGCTGCAGTTCCGGGGACAGGTGGAGCAGCTTCGCGAGCAGCAGCGACCCGCACACGCCGGCGCCGATCCCGACCGCGACGCCCACCGACAGCGACAGCCAGTGCCGACGAATCAGGTCGCGATATTCGTAGATCGGCACCGCGAACGCGATCGTTGCCGGGCCCAGCAGCCACATCAGCCAGCGCGTGTCGCGGAAGTAGACGGAATACGGGATGCCGGTCAGCAGCACCAGCAGCACCAGCACGGCCGGCACGAACACGAGCGGCGAGAACAGCAGCGTCTTCTTGTACGCGTAGAGCCGCTTCGACGCGAAATACAGCGCGACCGTCAGCACGAAACAGCCGACGGAGATCGCGGTGTTCACGTGATCGGCGGACAGGTTCGACAGCAGCGCATGCATCGCAGGCTCCCGCTCAGTGCGCGGACACCGTCGCGATGCGCGCGCGACGGCGCTCGGCGAACACGCGCTGCGCGGCGAGCCGGCGCTCGAGCCTGGCGGCAAGATCGACCGCGACGGCCACGGCGACCATCACGAACGCGGTGCCGGCAAGCATGACCAGCGCGATGCGCCAGCCGTCCTCGCGGAACAGCCCGCCGTACTGGACGGCCGCGACGGCGGCCGGCACGAAGAACAGCAGCATGTCGGACAGCAGCCAGTTCGCGCCGTCCTTGATCCACGCCGGCGCGACGCGGCCCGAGAACAGCAGCGCAAGCAGCACCGCAAGGCCGATCACGCCGGACGGCACCGGCAGCCGGACCGCGCGCACCGCCCAGTCGACGCCCATCCACAGCACGCCGAGCGCGGCGGCCTGCAGCACGATCCGGCCCGTGCGCGCGACGTTGCCGGAAGCGGCGGGGCGAGCGGCGGAGGCGGTGGTCGGCGTGGTCATGGCGGGCTCCATACGGATAGTGCTGTCAATGGCCCAAGTATAGGGTTTCCCCTAACCATAAATAAAATGACTTGTCTCTATCCTTATCATTCCAATTCGGAATTCCGGTGCGCGTTGGCGCACCAAACTGGGGAGTGATCGATGGAATTGCGCGCGCTGCGGTACTTCGTCGAGGTCGTGCGTCAGCAGAGCTTCACTGCGGCGGCCGACCGGCTGTTCGTCACGCAGCCGACCATCAGCAAGATGGTGAAGGCGCTGGAGGACGAGATAGGCTCCCCGCTGCTGTTGCGCGACGGCCGGCAGATGGTGCTCACCGACGCGGGACGGATCGTGTTCCAGCGCGGCCAGGACGTGCTCGCCGCACAGGCGCAGCTGCAGTCGGAGTTGAAGGATCTCGGCACGCTCGGCCGCGGGGAGTTGACGATCGGGATTCCGCCGCTCGGCGGCTCGCTGTTCACGCCGATCATCGCCGCGTACAAGCAGCGCTATCCGAACATCGAGCTGAAGCTGTTCGAGCAGGGCGCGCGGATGATCGAGGCGGCGCTGGTGTCGGGCGAGCTCGAACTCGGCGGACTGCTGGAGCCCGTCGATCCCGGCACGTTCGACCGCCTGCCGATGGTGCGCGCGCCGCTGTGGCTGGTCGCGCCGCGCGAGTCGCGCTGGGAGGATCACGCGGCCGTGCCGCTCGCGGACCTCGCGCGCGAGTCGTTCGTGTTCTACGCGGAAAGCCTGGCGCTGCACGACGCGGTGCTCGATGCGTGCCGGCAGGTCGGCTTCACACCGTCGATCGTGAGCCGCAGCGGCCACTGGGATTTCATGGCGGCGCTCGTGCATGCGGGCGTCGGCATCGCGCTGTTGCCGGAACCGTATTGCCGTCGGCTCGACACGCGGCAGTTCACGTGCCGGCCGATCGTGGAGCCGGAGATCACGTGGGCGATCGCGCTCGGCTGGCTGAAGAAAGGCTATCTGTCACACGCGGCGCGCGCGTGGCTCGATGTCGCGCGGGCGACGCTGCCGATCGCGTCGGGCGACGATCTTGCGTTCGGCGGATTGCGGGCGCGGGAGTGAGGTCGCGCGCCGCATGCGCTCAGCCGGGCGGCGCCGGGGGCCGGATCTCGGGCAACGGTATGAGGGGCGACCGTCCCGAGAACACCGGACACGCCAAGTGATCAATGCCCCATCGCCGGCCCCGCGCCCTTCTTCGGCTTCGTGATCCACACGAGAGCCGCGAGCGCGATGAACACGCCCGCCGACAGGTGGAAGAAGTCGTTGGTCGCCATCATGAAGCCCTGCTGCGTGACGAGCTGGTTAAGCTGCGCATTCGCCGTCTGCCCGACGATGCCGAGTTGCGCGAGCGCGCCCTGGTAGTCGGTGGTGTTCTGCGCGTAGATGCTCACCGATTCCGACAGCCGCGCATGGTGGTAGATCGCATCGTTCTCCCAGAACGTCGAGCTGGCCGCGGTGCCGATCGCGCCGGACAGCGTGCGCAGGAAGTTGGACAATCCCGACGCGCTCGCGAGCCGTTCGTCGGAGATGCTCGACAGCGTGATCGTCGTCATCGGCACGAAGAAGCAGGCGACGCCGATCCCCTGCACGAGCCGCGGCAGAATCACGTGATTGAACGGCACGTCGAGCGTGAACGTCGAATTCCACACCGACACGATCGCGAACACGATGAATGCGAAGCTGGCGACCATCCGCAGGTCGAGCCGATGCATGTTGCGCCCGATCAGCGGCGACAGCACGAGCGCGAGCAGCCCGACCGGCGCGGTCGCGAGGCCCGCCTTGCCGGCCGTGTAGCCCATCACCGTCTGCAGCCACAGCGGAAAGATCACGACCGAGCCGAAGAACGCCATGAAGCCGAACGAGATGATGAGCGCACCGAGCGCGAAGTTGCGGTCCTTGAAGAGCGACAGGTCGACCACCGGCTCCTTCTCGGTTGCTTCCCACACGAGCATGAACGCGAGCGACACGACCGCGATCAGCGCGAGCGCGACGATGAACGTCGAGTTGAACCAGTCGCGGTCCTTGCCGAGGTCGAGCATCATCTGCAGGCACGACACGCCGATCACGAGCAGCGCGAGGCCGACGGCGTCGATCCGCTGTTTCGTCGTCTTCGTCTCGCGGCCGCGCAGCAGGAAGAACGCGCAGGTCGCGGAGAACACGCCGATCGGCAGGTTGATGTAGAAGATCCACGGCCACGTGTAGTTGTCGCTGATCCACCCGCCCAGCAACGGCCCGAAAATCGGCGCGACGATCACCGTCATCGCCCATAGCCCGAGCGCGAGCCCGCGCTTCGCAGGCGGATAGCTGCGCATCAGGATCGTCTGCGACAGCGGCACCATCGGGCCGGATACCAGACCCTGCAGCAGCCGGAACGCGATCAGCGTCTCGAAGTTCGACGCGAGGCCGCACATCGCCGACGCAATCGTGAACGCGAGCACCGACAGCGTGAACAGGCGCACCTCGCCGACTCGCCGCGCAAGCCAGCCGGTCAGCGGCACCGCGATGGCCGACGCGACCGAATACGACGAGATCACCCACGTGCCTTCGCTCGTCGCGACGCCGAGGCTGCCCGAGATGGTGGGCACCGCGACGTTCGCGATCGACGTGTCGAGCACTTCCATGAAGGTGCCGAGCGCGAGCCCGACGGTGAGCAGCGCGAGCGCCCCGCCGGAAAGCGGCGCGGGTTCGGCGGCGGGGGAGGCGGCGGATGCCGTGGTGGCGGACATCGGAATTCTCCTAGATGCGGCGCGCACAACGCGCCGGCACAACGCACGGGTGCGCGATACCGCGCGGCCCGGCCGGGTGGAACGGGGAAACGGATAAACGAAGCGCGTGTCTCGTCATCTTCTGCCCAGACAGACAAATAAGCGAACGCTTAACCTAGACATCGTGCCCCCGCGTTCAGCAGTCGGATTCGTCGGGCTTCGGGCAGCCGAGGTCGTCTGGCCCGTTCGCGATAAAGCGCTGCAGCAGCGCGGTGAGCGTCGTCAGTTCGTCGGCCGAGAAGCCGGCGAGCTGCGCGTTCAGCGCGGTAGCAATCAGCGACGGCAGCGCGCGCGCCGCATCGGCGCCGCGTTCGGTCAGCGTCAGCTCGATCACACGTCGATCCTGTTCGCTGCGCGAGCGCGCCACGAGGCCTTTGCGTTCGAGGCGATCGAGCATGCGCGTCATCGAACCGCTGTCGTACGACATCTTGCGGGACAGCTCGAACGGCGTGCGCGCATAGCCGCGCGACAGCAACAGGATCACGCCGATCTGCTGCGCGGTGAGATCGAGCGGCTCGAGCGCGCGATCCATCCTCTCGACGAGCGCCTGCCGGGCCTTGGTCAGGTAGTAACCCAGGCTCGTTTCCAGCTCGATGGTGTCGGGATCGTAGAGGCCGCCGTTCATGCGATTGCACACGCAGCAACAGTGCGTTTCAGGTCAAAACGCGCCCAGTATCTTGAAAAATGATTGCTTAGTCAATATTATTTCAGGCAACCAGTTACGACGTGCATGTTGCACTGCCGGAGACTATGTTCTGACCGCTTAGCCCGCGCTGCCGGGCCCCCGAGGATGTTCGCGATGCTGTTCCTGAAAAATGCCGCCGGCGTGCTGCGCCGCAACCTGACCGATACCGCTCATCACGTGTTCTCCGGGCCGCACCGCGGCTGGAAGATTGCGCTGTACGTGACGATGCTGGTGGTACCCGGCGGCTCGCTCGCGGCGCTCGGGTTTGCGTGGCTCGATCATCGGCGGCAGCGCCGCGCGGACGGCGCCGGCCGCCGCGCGAGTCAGCCGGCGGCCACGGACGCGTCGTCATGGCGGTCCGCCGCCAAACCTGTTCCCCTTCCGGTGCGCTGCCATTGAAGCCGCGCGGCCCACGCCATTCCGATTGAACGGCTGACGGCTTCACGCCCGCTGGCGGTCGCTCGTCGCGCTTTCGTCGCACGTTTGTCGCATATGCCGCGCGTCATTCCCGTCGCGCCCGCACACGCGCGGTAACGACCGGTAAACCGCGCGGCCGTGCCGGTAACACATGCGCGCCAGCGCGCACCGTACCCTTACGACTGCGCAGCTTTCCCGCCGTCAGTTACCATTTCTCCGCCAGCGGCCAACGACCGCACCGCAGGATCGCACCGCGCGACGCCGCTCGCCGGCCGTCGCGCCCAGACAGGAACATCACGATGCCGTACGCCCCCCTCCCGCGCGCCTTTCGCCCGCTGAGCGCCGCCGTCGCCGTTGCGACGGCCGTGCTGCTCGCCGGCTGCGCCGTCGGGCCCGACTATCACCGGCCCGACACGTCGATCCCCGCCGCGTTCAAGGAAGCGCCGGCCGGCTGGAAGGTTGCGCAGCCCGCCGACCGTGCCGACCGCGGCCCGTGGTGGACCGTCTACAACGATCCGCAGCTCGACGCGCTGATCGGCAAGCTCAATGCATCGAACCAGACCATTGCGCAATCGGCGGCCGCGTACCGGCAGGCACGCGCGCTCGTCACCGAGGCGCGCGCCGCGTACTTCCCGACGGTCGGCCTGACCGCGTCGGGCTCGCGCTCGCGCACGGGCCGCACGTCCACGTCGTCGAATTTTGGCGGCAGTTCGTCGATCAGCAACAGCTACAGCGTCGGCCTCGATGCGAGCTGGGAGCCCGACCTGTGGGGCAAGGTGAGCCGCAGCGTCAGCGCGCAACGCGCCGGCGAAGCGGCTGCCGCGGCCGATCTCGCGAATGCGCGGCTGTCGCAGCAGGCGTTGCTCGCGCAGACCTACTTCCAGCTGCGCACGTCGGACGCGCTGCAGAAGCTGCTCGACGATACCGTGAAGTCGTACGGCGAATCGCTGAAGCTTACGCAAAACCAGTACGCGCAGGGCGTGGCCGCACGCGCGGACGTAATCCAGGCGCAGACGCAACTCCAGAGCGCGCAGGCCGCGGCGATCGACAACGGCGTCGCACGCGCGCAGTACGAACATGCGATCGCGACGCTGATCGGCGAGCCGGCGTCGACGTTCTCGCTGCCGCCGAACCCGCTGACGGCGGAACCGCCGATCACGCCGGTGGACGTGCCGTCCGCGCTGCTCGAACGCCGCCCCGACATCGCGGCCGCCGAACGTCGGGCCGCCGCCGCTAACGAGCAGATCGGCGTCGCGATCGCGGCGTTCTTCCCGACGCTGACGCTGTCGGCAAGCGGCGGCTTCCAGAGTTCGGTGTGGTCGCAACTGTTCACGCTGCCCGCGCGATTCTGGACGGTCGGCCCGCAACTGGCGGCAACGCTGTTCGATGCCGGCCTGCGTGCCGCGCAGACCGATGCCGCGCGCGCGACGTACGACCAGGACGTCGCCGCGTACCGCCTCGCGGTGCTGATCGCGTTTCAGGACGTCGAGGACAACCTGGCGTCGCAGCGCATCCTCGCGCAGGAAATCGACGTGCAGCGTCAGGCCGTCGACAGCGCCGAGCATTCGCTCGCGATCGTGACAAACCAGTACAAGGCCGGCACGGTTGCGTATCTGAACGTGTTGACCGCCCAGACCACCGCGTTCACCGCGCAGCAAAAGCTCGCGACGATCGCCGGCCAGCGGATGGTGTCGTCGGTCGGGCTTGTGAAGGCGCTCGGCGGCGGCTGGAATGTCACGGACATCGCGCGCGAGACGGGCGACGTGGCGGCGCCGGCGCCCGCGCCCGCGAGCGGTGCGGGGGCCACGCCGGTCGCCCAGCAATGAATGTCACGCGCGGTTGAACGACTGCGCGCCAGATCGATGGGCAATCGACACATAAATGCCGAACGCGCGTCGCCGTATTGCATCGCTGCCGGCGACGCTTTCAGTAAACGCCATTCCGCCCGAGCGCACGTTGACGCGTGCGCGAAACCCGCGCGCGCTCAGCGCATCGCATCGCCGAAGATCAGCGAAACCTGATTGTTGCCGATCGGATGGCCCAGCAGGTTCAGCAGCCCGGCGAGGTTCGCCTGCTGCTCCGGCGCCGCATGTGCGGTGCCGCGAAACGAGCCGCGGCCAGGGCCGAAGCTGCCGTGCCCGTCGAGGAACAGCGGGCCTTGCGTGGTCGACAGGTCGAGATCGGCGTCGGTGCCCTTCGCCTGCAGCACCGCCCGGTACGAGCCGAGCGGCTTCACGCGCGACACGCGCGAACTCATCGAATCGATCGTCACCGTCATCTGGCCGAACGCGTTACGGCCGATCATCCGCCAGTCGGTCCAGCCGACCCGCACGTCGCCCTGCAGGTCGAGCGTGTTGAACGGCGTGCCGAGCCCCGCGAGCAGCGACGCGGGCACGGCCATCGAGCCCGCCGACAGCGTCGCGCCGCGCCACGTCGCGTCGAGCGTGACCGCGTCGGGCATCGCCTCGGTCTGCCGCATGCGCATCTGCACGCGCCCTGTCAGCAACGGCCAGAAGCGCGTCGCCCATTCGACGCGGCCCGGCAGCAGCGTCGCCGCGCTCTGGTCAGCGCCCGGCGCGAGCATCAGCGTGCCCGAACCGCGCCACAACGAGCCCTCCGGATCGACGAGATTCACGTGGCCGCCGGTCGCGCGCGCAAACTGCGGCGCGATCCACGCGGCCGGCGCAAGCGCGACGAGCGTCGCCGCCGTCGCGAGGCCGCCGGCGAGCAACCACGGCAACACGGCGACGAGCCGCCTGATGCCCGGCCTCATCGGCCGACCGCCGCTGGTTTCGTCCACTGCGTCATTTCTGCGTCGACGGTTGCATCACGGCCGTCAGGTCGACCTGGCCGTCTTCCTTCAGTGCGGTCACGTGCGCTTCGCCGACCTGCACCTTGAACTGCCGGCGCGCGTCGTCGAGCCACTGCGTCCACACCGGGAACGGCACGTTCTTCATCTGGATCTGCACGCCGTTGCCGACGACCTGCAACTGCGCGCCCTGCAGCCCGTGGTCGGACAACGATGCGGTGAGCGCATCCTTCAGCGCGAGGCCGGTCGGCGCAACGCCCTGCGCGGCCGCCGTCAGCGACTTCGCCTCGTTGGCCTGCGCGGTCATCTGCGCGAGCTCGCGGCGCATCGTCGGCAATTCGCTGCGAATGCGCGCGCGGCCTTCCTGCGCAGGCGCCCACAGCACCGAATACGCGATGGCGACGGCCAGCACGGCGCCGCCCCAGCCGAGCAGCATGCGTTCGCGCGGCGTGCGCTCGCCCCAGAACTGCGCGAGCGTCTGATTCAGTTGTGCGGTGTTCATGAGCGGCTCCGGATCGTCCATTTGCCGGTACTGCTGTCGACTTCGCCGGCCAGCCCGTTGCGCGCGAGACGCTGCGGGAAATCGGGGTCGACCTTGACCTCCGGCTTGAAGCCGACGTCGAGCCGCCGGTCGTGATAATCGAGCGACGCGATGCCGTTCAGCGGCAGCGCGCCCATCGAACGCGACAGTCCGCTCGACAGCGCGAGGAAATCGTTCGGCGACAGCTCGCCCGCCGCAAGCCGCAACTGGTCGAGCTGGCGCTGCATCTGCGCGGGCGGATCGAGCACCGTCGTCGTCTTCGGAAACGCGGACAGCAGCGTCTCGGTGATCTGCGCGGACAGCGCATCGCGTTCGCGCGACAGCTTCCACCAATGCAGATTCATCCCGATCACCGCGACGCCGAGCGTTGCGGCAGCGAGCGCAATCGGCACGCGCAGCCGCTTCACCGTCGCGCGATCGAAGCGCCACGGCTGCGACTCGAATTCGAACTGGCACAGATCGAAGCGCTCGGTCAGCGCGCGACGCGCGAACGCGTCGAACGACAGCGGCTGCGCGCCCGGCAGCAACGGGCCGTCCGCGCGTCCGGCCGACGCGAGACGCGGCTCCGCACCCGGTTCGCCGAGTTCGTACAGTTCGACGTCGGCGCCCCCCGCAAGCGCGGCCAATGTACCGGCGGCCCGCGACGCGGGCGCGGCGAAGCCTTCGCCGAGCGCGCCGCGCGCGATCGCGAGCTCGAGACGCGGCGCACCGGCCGCGGCCGGCTGCGCGCCCGCTTCGACGAGCGCCGGTTCGACCGACGTCGCAATGCCGAGCACCGCGGCCACCGCCGGCGCGCGCGCGGGCGGCTCGCTCGCCACGGTGACCGGATCGGGCTGCGGGAGCTCACCATCGACGGGCGCGGGCGGCACGGCGCCCGCCGCCTGCGCACGCGGTGCGGGCAGGCAGCGCGTCGCGGGCACCGCGCTCACGTGGCGGTGGCCGGCCGCGGCGAACGCGTCGCAGATTGCGCGGAACCACGCGCGGTCGACAACGGCCAGCACGCGGCGGCCGTCGGGCAGCGCAACCGGGTCGAGCGCGATATGGCAGCCGAGCGGATCCTGAATCAGCTGATCCTCGACGATGTTCGGCAGCGCCTGGCGCAGCTTCGGCCCCTTGAGCGGCGGCACGGTCGCGGCGAGCAGCAGCACGTCGCGCGCGGCGACGATCAGCAGCGTCGCGTTCGCGCGCGGCAGCAGCGCGAGCGCGGCACGGCCCGCGCGCTGCACCTGGCCGGCCTTGTCCACGAGCGTAAACGGCAGCTCCGGCCACTGCCACTCCTGCAATGGCGCGGCCGGCTCGCGCGGCGGCAAAGAAACAATCAGCGTGCTCAAGAGCTCCTCTCCCGAATGGCGTCGTTATAGCTGGTCGCGGATGCGCACGACCCGCGTCGAATGCGTGGTCGGATCACGATACACGAGCGAAGTCCGATCGACCTCCGCGCGATCGTGCTGGATCCTGCCATGCACGATGAAATAACTGGAATTCACGTCGACGAGGCTCGAGTCGATCGTCGCGTTCGGCGCGCCGGCGCCGCGCAATGCGAGCTGTACGTCGCCGACGTTGCGGAAAAACACGGTTTCCCGGCGCGACACGAGCGCCTGCGCGGACGACACGCTCATCCCCGGCACCAGCGCCGCGATCACCTCGGCCGGCGCGGTGTTCATGTTCACCGGCGTCGTGGTCGGCAGCACGGTGACGAACGGCCGCAGACGCGCGACCATTTCAGGTGTGACGCCATCGACGTCGAGCAGGCTGTCGACGCTCGTCATCACGAGCGGTGCGGGCCCGCGGTCGCTGTCGGACATGCCGGGCTCGTCGGTGAAGTTGCCGGTCATGTCGCCGCCGGGCACCGGCGCGGTCGCGGCCGTCGCGGCGCCCGGCAGCGTCGGCGTCTGGAAGCGCGTGGCCGAATGCATCAGCCCCGCCCGCATCTGCAGCGCGATCCGCTTCGCGAACGCGCCGTCGTAGCCGAGCGTCGCGAGCAGCCGCTGGAAGGCCTGCAGCTGCATCGCGTTGAGCTGCAGCACGCCGGGCGCCGGCGACGACACGAGATTGCGCAGGTTGTACTTCGCCTGCGCGTCCTCGATCGATCCGGAAATGTAGGTGTCTTCGCCGCCGCTGTCGTTCGGCGCACCGATCCGGCCGAGGAAGTCCGACAGCTTGGTCTTCGCGATCGGCACAGCCCAGATTCCGCCCAGATACGTGATGCCGGGCGCCGTATCGCCTTCGGAGCGCAGGATCATGCGCGTCCAGTCGAGCGCGCCGCGCGCGACCCACTGCGCCTGCGCGATCACGCGCTGGTTCTCGATGCGGCGGATCTGCACCTGCTGGCGCCACAGCATCCCGGACACGAGAATCGCCGACAGCGCAACGACGAGCAGGGCGGTGATGATCGCCGCGCCGCGCTCGCGGCGCGCGCGCACGGGTGCACGAGCGGGGCGGCGGGACCGATGAAGACGCGCGCGCATCGTCATTCCCCGACGAGGAAGATGCGCGTGACGGGGACGCGCAGCGACGTCGCGCCAATGCTTACCTGCAACCCCGTGACCGCGCGCGCCGGCGGCGCGTTGCCGATCTGCGGCACCTTCAGCGCGTCGTTGTTCTGCGACAGCGCGTCGTTGGCCGCCTGCAGGTTCGTGGTCCAGCCGACGCGCGGCACGTACAGCTTCGCATCGATCGCGCCGACGCCGCCCATCAGCGCGACCCAGCTCCAGCCGTCGACGCCGCTGTCCTTGAGCACGTCGCGCAGACGGTTCGCGTCGTCGAGCGGCGGCGATGCATAGCGCACGACGCGTCCGCCGGCGATCCGGTAGCGAATCACCTGCAGCCGCGGCGCGGCGCCCGGCACGTCGAGGTTGCGGACGATCTGCAGCGTATTGCCGGCGACCCCGATCGCCGGCTGGCCGGCTTCGTCGTCGGTCGCGGCGAGCCGCGCGTCGATGCGCATCTGGTCGAACATCTGCGCGAACACGCGCTCGTCTTCCATCGCGGACGCGACCTTGTCGCGGCCGCGCATGATCTGGTCGAGCCCGCGCCACGACAGGATCGCGACCACCGCGAGGATCGCGATCGCGATCATCAGCTCGATCAACGTGAAGCCCCGCGCGCGGCGGCGCCGCGGCGGCACATCAGAGCGGACGGCTGGTTTCATTCGCGACCACCGTCACCATTTGCGCGAGCACGCCGGCGTGCCCCGGCATGCTCACCGATACCTGCACGCGCCGGAACACCGGGTTCGGCGTCGTGCTCACACGCTGCGTGCACACGAGCTGCACGTTGCCCTGCGAACAATCGAAACTCTGCTCGCCGACTTCCGGCCACGCATGCGTGAGGCGCAGTTGCGCGAGCGCGTTGTCGGCGCTCCAGCCGGCGAGCAGCCGGCGATGGAGATCGGAGGCGTTGGTCGCCATCGTACCGACCGCGCGGATCGACGCGGCGAGCGCGACCGCGATGATCGCCAGCGCGACCAGCACCTCGATCATCGTGAAGCCTTGGGAACAGGAAGCGGGGAGGGGCAGGCGACGACGCATCGTCATTGCACCTCATAGCGGCCGTTGCCGGTACCGACGATCGTCGCGCTGCCGACCGCCGAATGCAGCGTCACGCGCACCGGCGTGTCGATGCTTTCCGTACCGAACACGACGCGGCTCGCGCGCGTGTCCGACCCGGGATAGTCGATGTCGGCGCCGGTGACGCCGCCGTCCCAGTCCCGCGCGCGCAGCACGTCGTCGCGCAGCATGCGCCAGCCATCGGGCGAGCTCACCTCGAAACGGAAACCGTGCGCAGTCGGTTGCCACGCGATCGGACGCGCGCGCACCTGCGCTTCGTCGCCAGCCGTCTCGAACAGCAGCGCGATGCGCTGCGCTTCCTCGCGCAGGTCCGTGCGTGGATTGCGCGTCAGCGACAGCGACGCGAGCGACACAAGCAAGCCCGCGATCACGAGCACGACCAGCATCTCGAGCAGCGTGAATCCGCGCGCACGTGCCGCGGTCACGGTCGCGCCGCGCTCCACGCAACGCACGCGGCGGTCGCGGGCGGCGCGGCGAGCGCGAGCGGAGCGCAGGGGCGTGCGAAGGGCGGGCATGAAACTCGGAGCGGGGAGAACGCGGGGCCGGTCAGCGCGTGCTTACTGCCACGACCCGATGTCGGTGTCGTTCCCTTCGCCGCCTTCCTTGCCGTCGGCGCCGTAGCTGAACACGTCGATCTCGCCGTGCACGCCCGGATTCAGGTACTTGTACCCGTTGCCCCACGGATCGTTCGGCAGGCGCTCGAGATAGCCGCCGTCCTTCCAGTTGTTCGGGATCGGGTCGGTGGTCGGCTTCTGGATCAGCGCGTTCAGGCCCTGTTCCTGCGTCGGATAGCGGCCGTTGTCGAGACGGTACAGCTTGAGCGCCTGCATGATCGTGCCGATGTCCTGCTTCGCGGCGATGCGGCGCGCCTCGTCGGGACGGCTCATGATCTTCGGCACGATCAGTGCCGCCAGGATCCCGAGGATCGCGACCACCACCATGATCTCGATCAGCGTGAAACCGCGCTGACGGCGCACGGCCGCATTGCGGCGAGTGATCCACGTTTGCATGACTGACTACCTCTTTCCAAAAAATGTCGTCGATTGAGTGACGCACCCTGCGGATCACGGCATGCGTGCCTGACGGCAAGCTTCCGATACCCGGGGCGCGGAGCACGCATTGTAAGGCGCGCTTTGCCGAGGGCTTTCACCCAACGCAAATTTCATATTGATCCGTACAATAGCGCGCATGAACGCGCTCTCGATCCGGATCCTCTCCCTTGCCCTCTTCGCGGGTTTGTGCGCGACGGCCACTTACTGGGTCGTCACGCTGTCCGCACGCGAAGCGCCGCTGCCCGCCGCCGCCGCGCGGCTGCCGATCCGCACCGAGGACGCCGCCGCGCTCTTCGGCGGACAGCTCGACAAGAATCCCGTCCAGGACATCCACCTGTTCGGCATTCTCGCGCTCGATCATGGCGGCGCCGCGATCGTCGGCATCGGCGGCGAACCGCCGCGCGCCGTGTCGCTCGGCGCGGAGCTCACGCCCGGCGCGAAGCTCGCCGAAGTCCGCAGCCGCTCGATCGTCATCGACCGCAACGGCGCCCGCGCCGAAGTCCAGCTCCCCGCCAACACGCCGTCCCCGGCGATCTACATGCGCTGAACGGGGGCGGCCTGACAGGCGGTCGGGCCGTTACTGCACCATGTTGTTCAGCTCGATGATCGGCAGCATCACGGCCAGCACGATCACGAGCACGATCCCGCCCATCGCCAGGATCAGCAGCGGCTCGAGCAGGCTCGTGAGGAACATCGTGCGCCGCTCGAGCTCGCGTGCCTCGCCTTCGGCCGCGCGATCGAGCATCGTCGTCACGTCGCCCGTCGCTTCGCCGGAACGGATCAGGTGCACGAGCACCGGCGGAAACGTCTTCACGTTGTTCAGCGCGCGCGACAGCGCGGAGCCTTCGCGCACGCGCACGATCGCATCGTCGATGTTCGCGCGCATCGCGCGGTTCGACAGCGTCTCGCCGGCCGCCTGCAACGCGCGCAGGATCGGCACGCCGGCCGCGGTGAGAATGCCGAGCGTGCTCGCGAAACGCACCGTGTTGTAGCCGCGCACGAGCTTGCCCGCGAGCGGCGCGGTCAGCACCCAGCGGTCGAACGCGAGCCTGGGCCCGACGCGCGACAGCGTCGCCTTCACGAACCACACGACGAGCGCGACCGCGATCAGGATCGCCCACCACCAATGCCGCACGAAGTCCGAAAGCGCCATCATCAGGATCGTCAGCAGCGGCAGCTGCTGCTTCGTGCTCGCGAACACGTTGACGACCTGCGGTACCACGTAGCTCAGCAGAAACGTGACGATGCCGAACGCGATCAGCGTGACGATGCCCGGATACGTGAACGCGAGCAGGATTTTCTGCTTCAGCGCGTTGCTCTGTTCGATGTAGTCGGCCAGGCGCGACAGCACGATGCCGAGCTTGCCCGTATGCTCGCCCGCCGCGACGAGCGCGCGGTAGATTTCCGGAAAGTCGCGCGGATGCTGGCCGAGCGCATTCGCGAGCGAATGGCCGCCGAGCACTTCGGCGCGGATCGCGGCCATCAGTTCGCGGATGTAGTCGCGCTCGGCCTGCTCGGTGAGCACGCCGAGCGCTTCGTCGAGCGGCAGCCCCGCGATCAGCAGGCTCGCGAGCTGGCGCGTGAGGATCGCCTGCTCGCGCTGCGACAGCTTGCGGCCGAACGCAAGACGCTGCGAACGCGCGCCGCGGCCCGCGCTCGCGGCCGGCTCGACGACGAGCGGCGTGAGCCCCTGCGTGCGCAGCTGCCCGCGCGCGGCGCGCGCGCTGTCGGCATCGACCACGCCTTTCTGCGCGCGCCCCGCCGAATCGATGGCTTCGAAACGGAATGCCGGCATCGCGCTATGCGCCTCCCGTCACGCGCAGCACTTCCTCGAGCGACGTCGCACCGGCCGCGAGCCAGCGCTCGGCGTCGTCGCGCAGCGTGCGCATTCCTTGCGCGCGGCCCGCGGCGAGAATTTCAGCATCGGCCGCGTTGCGGTGGATCAGCGAGCGGATCGAATCGTCGATCACCAGCAGCTCGTACACGCCGCGCCGGCCCGCGTAACCCGAGTGTCCGCACTTCGCGCAGCCAACCGGATGCCATACGGCGCGGCCGTCCTCGTGCCGCTCCTCCTTGCACACCGGGCAGAGCTGGCGCACCAGGCGCTGCGCGAGCACGCCGAGCAGCGACGACGCGAGCAGGTACGGCTCGACGCCCATGTCGGTCAGGCGCGTGACGGCCGACGCGGCGTCGTTCGTGTGCAGCGTCGCGAGCACGAGGTGGCCGGTCAGCGACGCCTGCACCGCGATCTGCGCGGTTTCGAGGTCGCGGATCTCGCCGATCATGATCACGTCCGGATCCTGACGCAGGATCGAGCGCAACGCCCGCGCGAACGTCATCCCGATCCGCTCGTTCACCTGCGTCTGGCCGATGCCGGACAGGTCGTATTCGATCGGATCCTCGACGGTCATGATGTTCGTCGTCGCCGTTTCGAGGCGCGACATCGACGCATACAGCGTCGTCGTCTTGCCCGAGCCGGTCGGGCCCGTCACCAGTACGATCCCGTGCGGGCGGCCGATCAGCTTGTCGAATTGCACGAGCGTGTCGCGGCCCATCCCGAGCGCTTCGAGGTTCAGCCGCTGCGCGTCCTTCTCCAGCAAACGCAGCACCGCGCGTTCGCCGTGCCCGGTCGGCAGCGTCGACACGCGCACGTCGACCGGCCGGCCGCCGACGCGCAGCGTGATGCGACCGTCCTGTGGCAGGCGCTTCTCGGCGATGTCGAGCTGCGCCATGATCTTGATCCGCGAGATCAGCGCGCCGTGCAGCGCCTTTTTCGGGCGCACGACGTCGCGCAGCGTGCCGTCGACGCGAAAGCGCACGACCGACGCGTTCTCGAACGGCTCGATGTGAATGTCCGACGCCTGCTCGCGCGCCGCCTGCGTGAGCAGTGCGTTGATCATCCGGATGATCGGCGCGTCGTCTTCCGACTCGAGCAGATCCTCGACCTCGGGGATGTCCTGCATCAGCCGCGACAGGTCGACTTCGCCCTCGACTTCGCCGACGATCTGCGCGGCGCTGCCGTCCTGGCGCGCATACGCGTGGTTGATCGCCTGCGCGAGCTCGTCGGCCGGCACACGGTGCACGGAGATCGAGCCGAAGTTGCGCGCGATTTCGGCGAGCGCCGCATCGTTCGTGCGTTCGCTGATCCACACCTCGAGCGTGTCGTCGAGCTGGTGCGCAATCAGTACCTGGCCACTTTTCGCGAAGCCGTACGGCAGCAGGCGAGCGGCGAGCGGCGACGGCGGCTGCCGTTCGCCCGGCGCACCGTCTGCGGCTGAAGACGCGAGCACGTCGCTCACTGCGTGGCTCCCGGCGTGGCGGTCAGCGGTTGCTGCGGCACCGACTGCTGCGGCACGCTTTGCGGCTGCACGGGCGTCTGCTCCGGCAGCGGCTGCGCAGGGACGGGCGCCACCTGGCGCTGCGCCTGCTGGCGGCGCATCTTGTCGAGGTCGAACAGGTTGCCCGCGGGCGTGCCGCCCTGGCTCGGTCCGATCGGCATCGGCGGGACGACCGGGTCGTCCTTGTCGCGCATCACGTTGTTGTCGGACTTGTACGCGCCCGTCACGCCCTGGATGTAGTCGTAGCGATTCGCCGTGACTTCCTGCGCGACGTTGCGATCGGTAATGATCACCGGGCGCAGGAACACCATCAGGTTGGTTTTCGCGCGCTGCTTCGTTTCCGAGCGGAACAGCTGGCCGATCCACGGGATGTCGCCGAGCAGCGGCACCTTGCTGTTCGACACCTGGTAGTTGTCCTGCATCAAGCCGCCGAGCACGATGATCTCGCCGTTGTCCGCGAGGATCGTCGACTGGATCGAACGCTTCGTGAAGGTCGGCCCCGTCTGCGCGCTCGTCGTGCCGGCGACGACCGCCGAATCCTCGGTATAGAGCTGCAGCTTCAGGATCCCGCCGTCGGTGATCTGCGGCTTCACGTGCAACGTCAGGCCGACGTCGCGGCGATCGTACGTGTTGAACGCATTGCTCGTCGTGCCGCTCGTCAGGTTCGAATAGGAGCCGGTCGCGATCGGCACGTTCTGGCCGACGACGATCTTCGCTTCCTCGTTGTCGAGCGTGATCAGGTTCGGCGTCGACAGCACGTTTGCGTCGCTCACGCCGGAGAAATACTGCAGTAGCGCGCCGAGCCCCTGCACCCCGAACATGTTGTGCAGCCAGCCGATGTTGAGGCCCTGGCTCAGCGTCCCGAGATTGGCGGCCAGCCCGGGCGTCGTGGCGCCCGCGGTGCCCGCCGTCAGATTGATGATGCTGTTGCCGAGGCCGGACGTCGGGTTCAGGTTCGTGCCGCCGAGGAACTGGCCGCTCGCCACCTGCCACTGGATGCCGAGGTTGCCCTGCGTCGTCGAGTTCAGCTCGACGATCAGCGCTTCGATGTAGACCTGCGCGCGCCGCGCATCGAGCTGGTCGATCACCGAGCGCAGATTCCGGTACACCGGATCCGGCGCGGTGATGATCAGCGAGTTGGTCGCCGCATCGGCCTGGATCATCCCGCCCGGCTGGTTGTCGTCGCCCTTGTCCTTGTCGCCGCCAAGCAGGCCGCCGCTGCCCAGGCCGCCTGCGGACGACGAGCCGTTGCCGTACGACGACGACGAGCCGCCGAGGCCGCCCGACGGCAGCGGCGGGGTGCCCGACGTGCCGGTCGAGAAGTTGCCGCTCGACGACGAGCCGCCGTTCTGGTTGAAGCTGTTCGCATCGTTGGACGACGCCGACGAGCCGCTGTCGTTGCCGCCCTTGCCGAGCATCCCGCGCAGTGTCTTCGCGAGCTTGACCGCGTCGGCGTTGCGCAGCGGCACGACGTGCATGTTGCCGGGCACCGCGCTCGGCGCGTCGAGCTGCTGCGCGAGGCGTTTCGCAGCGGCCAGACGCGCGCCGCTCGACGCGCGCAGCATCAGCGAGTTCGTGCGCGGATCGGCCGTGACCGACACTTTCAGCGTCGCGTCGCTGTTGCCGATCGCGCCCGGGTCGAGCATCTTTTGCATTTGCGCGGCGAGATCGATCGCGTTCGCGTTGCGCAGCGGCACGACCTGCACCTGCGCGCCCGCGGCGCTGTCGACGCCCGCGATGATTTGCGCGATGCGGCGCACGTTGTCCGCGTAGTCGGTGACGACGATCGTGTTGTTCGCCGGGTACGCGGTAACCGTGTTGTTCGGCGAGATCAGCGGCCGCAGCACCGGCAGCAGGTTGTTCGCCGATTCATTGTGCAGTTCGAACACCTGCGTGATGACCTGGTCGCCGCGCGCCTGCGGCGCATTGCCGACGTAGGTCGGCACGCCCTGCAGCTTCGCATCGGCTTCGGGCACGACCTTCAGCACGCCGTGGTCCTGCACGAGCGCGAAGCCCTGCATCCGCAGCGCCGACTGAAGCGTCTTCAGCGCCTGGCCCTCCGGCACCGGCCGTTCGGCCACAAGATTGAGCTGCCCCTTCACGCGGGGGTCGACGATGATGGTCTTGCCGGTTGCGGCGCCGATCGCCTTGGCGACCTGGTCGATGTCCGCATTCACGAAATTGAGCGTCACCTGGGCGTAGGCGGCCTGCGAAACGATGATGCCCGCGACGATCAGAGTCGTGGCGACGCGCCGCATAACGAAGCGATTTCTTGTCATGGATGAATGGGTCGATGCCGGCTCGGGCCACTTCCGGCGGTAGTGCTGGGATCCAAGTCCTAAAGAGGCGACATTAGCAGTTTTTCATGTCCGGAATATCACATTGATCCGAGGACTGTCTCACATACGACATCCATTCGGCACGGCGTATGCAATATGTAAGCTTGTGGCGCCGTATCGACATTCCGGCCATCGCCGCCCCTTTTGCGATGAATCGACCCGGAAATGCGCTATAAACGGGCTGCCGTCTGGCCCACTGTCGCAACGCGACGGACTGTCGGTATGATACGGGCGGCGGGTTGCCAGTCGTACGAATCACGGGCACGGGTTTTCCCGACCCGTGCATCATTCCCTTATCGTTTTCGCACCATGAAGAGACGGTTCGCTTCGATTGCGTTGATTGCCGCCGGCGTGTGGTTCGCCTGCGGAAACGCTCGCGCGGATTGTTTCGACGAGGCGGCGCGATATCAAAAGGTCAATCCGCTGATCCTGCGCGCGATCGCGTGGCAGGAATCGCGCAATCGCCCCGATGCGCTGAACAAGAATACGAACGGCTCCGTCGATTACGGGCTGATGCAGATCAACTCGATCCATCTGCCAACGCTGTCGCGCTACGGCATCGGCCGCGACACGCTGATGGAGCCGTGCAAGAACGTCTATATCGCCGCGTGGCATCTGCGCCAGAAGATGAATCGCTACGGCAACACGTGGCAGGCCGTCGGCGCCTATCATTCTGAAACGCCGTCGCTGCGCGACAAGTATGCGCGGCAGATCGCCGGAATCCTGTCGCAATGGAAGCTGCTGCCGCCCGAGCAATGACGCCGCGGCGACCCGCGGGCTGACGCCGGGCCGCTCGAGCGCCGCGCGTTTGATGCACAATGCGGGTCTCACGCGGCGATTTCGATGCGCTCCGGGGCGACCGGCTCCGGGCCGATCGCGCCCCGCCAGGGCGCCGCGGCCGCTTTTTCATCCTTTCCGTTGGTGCAAATCGTTATGATTCCGGCAATGAACCAGCCGTTGCCCGTCACCGTGCTGTCCGGTTTCCTCGGCGCCGGCAAGACCACGCTGCTCAATCACATCCTCGCGAACCGTGCAGGGCTGAAGGTCGCCGTGATCGTCAACGACCTCGCGGCCGTCAACATCGACGCGTCGGTCGTGCGCGATGCGCAGGCGCTGTCGCACGTTGAGGAGCGTCTCGTCGAGATGTCGAACGGCTGTATCTGCTGCACGCTGCGCGACGATCTGCTCGTCGAGATCCGCAATCTCGCGGCGGACGGCCGCTTCGATGCGATCGTGATCGAGTCGACCGGCATCGCGGAGCCGATGCCGATCGCCGAAACGTTCACGTTCGTCGACGACGACGGTGCATCGCTGTCGAGCATTGCGCGGCTCGACACGCTCGTCACCGTGGTCGATGCGTACAACTTCCTGCGCGATTACGGTTCCGACGATGCACTCGCGGCGCGCGGCATTGCCGCGTCGGACGAAGACGACCGTACGCTCGTCGAATTGCTGATCGAGCAGATCGAATTCTGCGACGTGCTGGTGATCAACAAGGCCGATCTCGTCGCACCCGACGATCTCGCGCGGTTGCAGCACATCCTCGCGCGCCTCAACCCGCGCGCGCATCAGGTCGTGTCGACGTTCGGCAACGTGCCGCTCGACGAAGTGCTGAATACCGGCCGCTTCGATTTCGACGAAGCAGCGAACGCACCGGGCTGGCTCGCGTCGCTCGATCACGATCACACGCATTGCGACGACCCCGAGTGCCACGATCCGCATCATGCGCACGTGCACGGCGAAGCCGACGAATTCGGCATCGGCAATTTTGTTTACCGCGCGCGCCGGCCGTTTCACCCGGCGCGGCTCTGGGCGCTGCTGCATCAGGAGTGGCCGGGCGTGCTGCGCAGCAAAGGCTTCTTCTGGCTCGCCACGCGAAACGACATCGCGGGTTCGCTGTCGCAGGCGGGCGGCGTGTGCCGGCACGGCCCCGCAGGCCTCTGGTGGGCCGCGCAGGATCGCGCGGAATGGCCGGACGACGACGAGCTGCTCGCCGAAATTCGCACGGAGTGGCAGGGTGACCTCGACGATCGCTCGATCGGCGATCGCCGTCAGGAACTCGTGCTGATCGGCATCGGGCTCGATGTCGACGCCTGGCGCGCGAAACTCGACGCATGCCTGCTCACCGATGCGGAGTTTGCGCTCGGTGCCGCACACTGGGCTGCGTTCGACGATCCGTTCCCGGTGTGGGACGTGGACGCGCATGACGACGATCCCGACGCGCAGATCGTTCACGCGTAATGCGCGGTAAAAACCGCTCGCAAAACGAAACCGTTAAATCTTGAAAGAGTGGCGCGAACTGTGGCGAAAATGCCGCGCGCGCCAACAAAAAACCCGCCGAAGGCGGGTTTTTTTCCTGGAACAGGCGCTGGATTAACGCTTGTTGACGGCGTCCTTGAACGCCTTGCCAGCCGTGAACTTGACCGTCTTGGCTGCCGGGATCTTGATGGTTTCGCCGGTCTTCGGGTTGCGGCCCGTACGTGCTGCGCGCTTGCCCGAACCGAAGCTGCCGAAGCCGATCAGCTGAACCGCATCACCCTTCGACACGGCTTTCTTGATTACTTCGAGCAGCGTGTCCAGCGTTTCGCCGGTTTGAGCCTTGCTGGCGCCCGTTTGGGCGGCGACGGCGTCGATCAGTTCCTGTTTGTTCATTAAGGTTCCTTTTTCAGGTTAGGTTTGACACGAACAGCGCGAACGCGCCGATTATACGTGCGCGAACCGTGCCGTCGAGAGTCGGACTCCGATGGCACAGCGCCGAATCCTGGCCCGCGCGACGCGCCGTCCGGCTTGGCCGGCGGCCACCCCGCGGTACGGCGTTGCTATGATAGCGCAGCGCAAACCCAATAACGACAAGGGTTTCAAAGATTTTCATCGGTATTTCGCCGAATGAATCGTCGATTGCCCGTTTTTTGACCTGCGCCAACCGGACAGGATACGCAGCCGGATCCGCCTGCGCGCCGCGTCGTTGGTTTTTGCCAACGCGGCGCCCGATGCCTCCGCGCAAACCCTTGCCAGGCTTGGCTGCCACGTTTTTTGTTTCGCATGCCCGACCGACTTGTACCCGCCACGCTCGCGTTTCGCGACGACGGCACTCTCATCTCGCCCGCATACGGCGACATCTATCACAACGTCGCGGGCGCGCTCGCCCAGGCAAACTACGTGTTCATCGCCGGCAACGCGCTGCCGGCGCGCTGGCAGGGCCGCCGCACGTTCACGGTCGTCGAGACCGGCTTCGGCACGGGTACCAACTTCCTCGCGACGTGGGCCGCGTGGCGCGACGACCCGGCACGCTGCGAACGGCTGCATTTCGTGTCGTTCGAGAAGCATCCGTTTACGCGCGACGACCTGCGCACGGCACTTTCCCATATCGTTGCGAACACAACCATATCGGCGCAAGCCGCGATGCTGGCCGATGCGTGGCCCACACCGGTGCCCGGTTTCCATCGCATCGAATTCGACGGCGGCCGCGTCGTGCTCACGCTCGCGCTCGGCGAAGCGTGCGAGACGCTGCCGAAACTCGTCGCACGCGCCGATGCGTTTTATCTGGACGGCTTCGCGCCGGCGAAGAACCCCGACCTCTGGTCGGCCGACGTGTTCCGCGCGCTCGCACGCGTCGCTGCCGAAGACGCGACCTTCGCGACGTATTCAAGCGCAGGCGTCGTGAAGCAGGCGCTTGTCGAAGCCGGTTTCACGTATCGCAAGGTCCCTGGCCTGGGCGGAAAGTTCGCAATGCTCGTCGGCGAATATGCGCCGCGCTGGCGCATGCGCCGGCACGAACCGCCGCGCGCGTTGCCCGTCGCCGCGCGCGACGCGATCGTGATCGGCGCCGGCCTGGCCGGCTGCGCGGTCGTCGAACGGCTCGCCGCGCGCGGCTGGAACGTCACGCTGATCGAACGGCACGAGGGGATCGCGCAAGATGCATCGGGCAATCCGGCCGGTGTATTCCATCCGCTGATGACGCGCGACGACAACGTCGCGAGCCGGCTCACGCGCAGCGGCTTCCTGCATGCGCTCGCACGGTGGCGTGCGCTCGAACACGCCGGTCATGCATTCGCGCGCAGCATGCACGGGATGATCCACCTGGCGGAATCGGCGGACGATTTCGCGCGGATGCACGACGCGTTCGATGCGCTTGGCGCACCGCCCGACTACGTCACGCTGCTCGACGCCGCGGCGGCCCGCGCACATCTGAACCTCCCGGTCGCGCACGGCGGCCTGCTGTTCCCGCACGGCGGCGCGGTTTGGCCGGCTGGCGTTTGCGCCGCGCAGCTCGCGGCAGCGGGCGACCGCCTGAAACTGCTGACCGGTGCCGCCGTCGAGCGGCTCGAACGCGATGGCGACACGTGGCGCGCAATCGATGCGGCCGGCGCGACACTCGCGCAAGCGCCGGTCGTCGTGCTCGCGAACGCGGGCGACGCGGTGCGTCTTGCCGGGCTGCGGCATGTCGCGCTGCAACCGGTGCGCGGTCAGCTCACGCTGCTGCCGGCCGGCAGCACGGCGCCGCTACCGTGCCCGGCGATCGGCGACGGCTACGCGGTACCGCTCGACGACGGCACGCTGCTGATCGGTGCGACGTTCGAGCCGGACGACACCGATTCGGCAATGCGCCCCGCCGGACATATCGAAAATATCGAGCGCGTGCGCGATCTGTTGCCAGGCCTGATCGGCGCGCTGCCTGACGTCGAGACGCTGCGCGGGCGGGTCGCATTCCGGTGGGTCGTCGCCGACCGCGTGCCGGTGATCGGCGCACTCGCCGACGAAGCGCAAGCCGTCGCCAATGCGCGCGCGCTGAGCGGCGCGAAGGCGCGCGACCTGCCGCGCACCACGGGCCTTTATGGCGCATTCGGCTACGGCTCCCGCGGCCTCGTGTGGGCGGCTCTCGGCGCGGAGTTGATCGCGTCGCAACTCGAAGGCGAACCGCTGCCGCTCGAGCGCGACCTCGCCGATGCCGTCGATCCGGCCCGGTTCCTGATCCGCGCGCTGCGTGGCCGCCGCCTCGGCTGATCGGCTGATTCCGTCGAGCGCCTCCTCACAGTTCTTCGATTTTTTCACGCGATGTTATCCACGGGATGCTGTGGATAACCGCGCGAAATGCGTGCGTACTCCGTGTGCAATCACAGTGGACGTAAACTGGGCAACTCGGCACAGCTGTGAAGCGGCCCAAAAGTTGCTCAACTCGAACCGCTGTGAGCGAACAGTCTGTGCAACGGGTTATGGCTACGCCAACGCATTGATCTTGTTGCGTAAACTCGAGTTATCCACAGAACTGTGCGCGCCTTGTTAACTTCTACTACGTATATATACAGATAAACCTTTGAAACCAAAGACCTGTGGTGCCTCACAGCGCCACGAGTCGATTCGGTCGGTTCCGGAGCGAAAAAGCTGTGGCACAATCGGTTTCCTTCGCGTTCGTTCGGCCATGCGCCGGACATGCTTCAATGGAACGGTCGGCACGATTTCGAATCTGAACCTTCGAGACTGCGCAGTCCGTTCACACACCAGGCCGACAATCCAGATCGGCAGCCTGAACGACAACCCGCCGGATGGCGGAAAAGGCGGATCCCATGTCCCGCCGTCGTCGAACACAACAATCACATTCGGGGCGATACCCAGTCGGCGCGCATCTCATTTCTGACGCTTGAATCCGCGCCGCTGGCGATTGCTTCCAAAGGAGAAGTCACCACGATGAAGTCGGCGTTCTCATTCCTGCCCAACTGGCCGCTTGCGCCGGATGCCGTGTTCTGGGCCGGGCTCGCGTTGTTCGCGGCCGGGCTTTGCGGCGAGCTGTGCTATCGCGCGTGGCGGTTGCCTCGCATTACCGGTTATGCGGTGATCGGTTTGATCGCCGGGTCGTTCGGATTCGGCGTGATCGACGCGAGCACCGACGAAACTTCGCGGCTCCTGATCGACGTCGCGCTCGGGCTGCTGCTGTTCGAGCTCGGCAGCCGTCTCGACCTGAAGTGGATTCGGCGCAATCCATGGCTGATCGCATCGAGCCTCGCGGAGGCGACGCTCACGTTCGTGCTCGTGCTGTTCGTGATGCTCGCGCTCGGCGTGTCGGGCATGGTCGCGCTGGTGCTGTCGGCGATCGCGATCGCGACGTCGCCGTCGATGGTGATCCAGCTGAAGACGGAACTGCGCGCGGAAGGGCAGGTGTCGCAGCGTCTGATCACGCTGACCGCGCTGAACAGCGTGTATGCGATCGTGCTGACCAAGCTCGTCACCAGCTGGCTCCACCAGGAAGCGTACGGCAACGTTTTCGCGACGATCCTGCAGCCGGTCTACCTGATCGCCGGCTCGTTCATCGTCGCGTATCTGGTCGCGCGGGCCTGCAATTACCTGTTCCGCCACATGACCGCGACGATGCGCGACGAGCATTCGTTCGTCGCGCTGTTCGGGCTCGTGATGCTCGCGATCGCGGTCGCGCAGGCGCTGAAGCTGTCGACGCTGCTCACGCTGCTGCTCGCCGGCATCATCGTGAAGAACCTCGAAGCGCGTCCGCAGCTGTGGCCCGAGCATTTCGGCACGGCCGGCTGGCTGCTGACGGTGACGCTGTTCGTGCTCACGCTCACGTCGTTCACGTGGGGCGACATCGCGCTCGGCGGGCTGCTCGCAATCGCGCTGATCGTCACGCGGCTCGCCGCGAAGCTGGCCGGCGTCGTCGTGTTCGCGAAGCCGAGCGGGCTCGGGATGAAGCAAGGCGTCGCGCTCGGCATCGCGCTCACGCCGATGTCCGCGCTGTCGTACCTGCTGGTCGACGACACCTACCAGCTCTATCCGAATTTCGACCCGCATCTGCGCGCGATCGTGATGTGCACGATCGTGATCCTGCAGCTCGTCAGCCCGTTCGTGGTCTACCGCTGCCTGTCGGCGGTCAGCGAACGCAGCGACAGAAACTGATTCCGGAACCTGCCATGGCACTCGAAACTTTCGTCAATTCCGAGCCGTTCACGTTCGGCGTCGAACTGGAGATCCAGGTCGTCAACACGCACAACTACGACCTCACCAAAGCGGCGTCCGACTTGATGCGCCTGATCCAGGGCGAGACTTTCCCCGGCAACATCACGCCGGAAATCACCGAGAGCATGATCGAGCTGTCGACCGGCATCTGCCATTCGCACGAGCAGGCGCTGACGGAGCTGCATGCGATCCGCGACGTGCTCGTGAAGGCGGCCGACCAGCTCAACGTCGGGCTCGGCGGCGGCGGCACGCACGCATTCCAGCAGTGGAGCGACCGGCAGATCTACGACGCACCGCGCTTCCAGTACATTTCCGAGCTGTACGGCTATCTCGCGAAGCAGTTCACCGTGTTCGGCCAGCACGTGCACATCGGCTGTCCCGATCCGGACAGCGCGCTGTTCCTGCTGCACTCGATGTCGCGCTTCATTCCGCATTTCATCGCGCTATCCGCATCGTCGCCGTTCGTGCAAAACGTCGATACGGGCTTCCATTCGGCGCGCCTGAACTCGGTGTTCGCGTTCCCGCTGTCGGGTCGCGCGCCGTTCGTGCTGACCTGGGACAGCTTCGAGGAATACTTCACGAAGATGGTCAACACGGGCGTCGTCAACTCGATGAAGGACTTCTACTGGGACATCCGGCCGAAGCCCGGCTACGGGACGATCGAGGTGCGCGTGATGGATACGCCGCTGTCGGTCGACCGCGCCGCCGCGATCGCGTGCTACATCCAGACGCTCGCGCGCTACCTGCTGACCGACCGGCCGCTGAAGCTGTCGGAAGACGACTATCTCGTCTACACATTCAACCGTTTCGAGGCGTGCCGCTTCGGGCTCGAGGGTACCTGCGTCAATCCTCAGACAGGCGAGCGCCGCACAATCGCGGAAGACATCCTCGACACGCTCGACCGCATCGCCCCGCATGCGGCCGCGCTCGGTTCGCGCGCGGCGCTCGACGAGATCGGCGCGCTCGCGAAAGCGCGCGTGAACGACGCATCGTGGTTGAGAACCGTTTTCAAACAGGAGAAATCGCTGAACGAGACGGTTCGCCAGCAGTGCCTGCGCTGGCGCGAATGAAAAAATGTTTTGCAGATTACGGGCTCGACCGCGCGGCAATTCGCTGAACCGCGGTCGGCGCCGATCCGCGCACGCCACGTCGCCAGTCCTCCTGAAAATCTGTGGATAACCGTACATTCCGCTGCAAAGTCAACGCTCTGCAGGCCGGATAACCCGGTGGACACGCGCGCTCGAAGCGCTTGCCGATCCGGACGGGAAAATGTTTTCGCGTGCGGTGAAGGTGCCGGTCGAGATGGGCGGCACAACGAAAAAATGCGGTTATCCAGCGATTTTCCACAGAACGAAGGGGATAACTTAGCTGTGCGATTTTCCGCTCTCGCTTAGAATGTCGGCTTTGCGGACACCGGGACGACCTGTGTCTCACCGGTCGCCGCGAACGCGACCGCCGCGTGTGCCTCGCGACGGCCGTGTCGACGCTCTTCAACGAGCGTCTGTTTTGAGATAGACATTCGATCTCCACACTACGGCCGCTCGGCAGTCCGGGCGGCGGCAAAGCGAAAAGACTATGAGCGAAGGCGTTTACGGGAATCAGGCTTCGGGACGTGTGACCCACAGCTTGCTGCGGTTGAGTACGGCCATGCGAAGCCAGGCATGGGATTGGGCGGAGGGCGCAGGCCTGACGCCGACGCAGGGCGAGATCCTCGTGCTGCTGCTGCAACGCAAGGGTCCGATGCGGCTCGGCGAGATCGCGCGCGAGACGCAGCTCACCGCTGCGACCACCAGCGACGCGGTCAGCACGCTCGAGACGAAGGGGCTCGTCGAGAAGCGCCGTGCACTGGACGACGGCCGCGCGCTCGCGGTGCGCCTGTCGGCCCGCGGCCGTACCGCGGCGAAGAAGGCGCTGCAATGGCCGGAATTCCTGACGAAGGCCGTCGGCAAGCTCGGCGCGGACGAGCAGAGCACGTTGTATCGCGCACTGCTGAAGACGCTGCGCGAACTGCAGGTGGCGGGTGCGACGCCGCCGCAGCGCATGTGCGTCACGTGCACCTCCTTCGAGCCGGGCAAGCCGTCGAAGAAGACAGTTCACCACTGCGCGACGCTCGACCTCGGCATGTCCGACAGCGATCTGCGTCTCGACTGTTCGGTGCACGAAGAAGCCGACGCGGCGACGCAAAAGAAGACCTGGAAGATTTTCGCCGGCTGACGTCCGTCGATCGACCGGGAGGCCGATGATGAACGCTGAAGTCGTGGCGATCCGCCACGTGCATTTCGAGGATCTCGGCAGCTTCGAGCAGGTGCTCGGTGAGCGCGGCCGGCGCGTGCGCTATGTCGACGTCGGCTCGTCGCGCGTCGAGGTGCTCGACGCGCTGCAGCCGTCGCTGCTCGTCGTGCTCGGCGGCCCGCTCAGCGTATACGACGATGCGCAGTATCCATCGATCGCGCCGCTCGAGGCGCTCGTGCGCCAGCGCATCGACGCGGGGTTGCCGATCTTTGGTATCTGCCTCGGTGCGCAGTTCATTGCCCGCGCGCTCGGTGCGCGCGTGTATCCGGCGGCGCGCAAGGAACTCGGTTGGGCGCCGCTGACGCTCACCGACGCGGGCCGCGCATCGCCGATGCGCCATCTCGACGGCGCCGCGACGTCGATGCTGCATTGGCACGGCGATACGTTCGACCTGCCCGGCGGCGCGATTCATCTCGCGTCGACGCCCGCATGCCGTCACCAGGCATTCGCGTGGGGCCAGCACGTGCTCGCGCTGCAATGCCATCCGGAAATCCGCACCGATCGCTTCGAACCCTGGCTGATCGGCAACGCCGGTGAAATCGCGGCGACGCCCGGCATCGACGCGTGCCAGCTGCGCGCCGATACCATGCAGCACGGCCCCACGCTCGAGGCGGCCGCGCGCCGCATGTTCGCGGAGTGGCTCGACAGCGTCGGGCTTTGAAGTCACGGCGTGACACCACGCGAGCGTGCGCCGAGGCCGGCCGGTGCGGCTCGGTTGCGGCGTGCCGCGCGCGTCGCATCGCCAGCGCGACCGCGGTCATGCCGGCCCCAACCTGACCAACCGCTTACTGCCGATCCGGCCGCCTGCACGCTTCGAGCCCGCGTGCTACGCTCGTTCGCTCTTTCGTTTACTCGCGAGCGGCTGCCATGACTGCGCTGTTTTCTCCGTTCACGCTGCGCGGCGTGACCCTTCCGAACCGGATCGTGATTTCCCCGATGTGCCAGTACTCGGCCGAGCGCGGCGAGGCGACCGACTGGCACATGATTCACCTCGGCCATCTCGCACTGTCCGGCGCGGGCCTGCTCTGTATCGAAGCGACCGCGGTCGAGCCAGACGGCCGCATCACCGCAGGCGACCTCGGCTTGTGGGACGACGTGACCGAAGCGGCACTGAAGCCGGTGCTCGCGGCGATCCGCAAGCACTCGCCGGTCCGCATCGCGATGCAGTTGTCGCATGCAGGGCGCAAGGCGTCGAGCGAGGTGCCGTGGAAGGGCGGTCAGCTCGTGTCGGTGGCCGATGGCGGCTGGCTCCCGCACGCGCCGTCCGCCGTACCGCACAAGGAAGGCGAGACGCCGCCGCTCGCACTCGACGCAGCCGGCCTGAACCGGATCCGCGAAGCGTTTGCGGCTTCCGCGAAACGGGCCGCGCGCATCGGCATCGACGCGATCGAAGTGCATGCGGCGCACGGTTACCTGCTGCATCAGTTCCTGTCGCCGCTTGCGAACCAGCGCACCGACGAATACGGCGGCTCGCGCGAAAACCGGATGCGTTTTCCGCTCGAGATCTTCGACATCGTGCGCGCGGCGTTTCCGCAGGATCGGCCGGTGGGCGTGCGGGTGTCGGCGACCGACTGGGTCGAAGGCGGCTGGGAGCTCGACGATACGATCGCGTTCGCGCACGAACTGAAGCAGCGCGGCTGCGACTGGATCGACGTGTCGTCCGGCGGCGTGTCGCCGTTGCAGAAAATTCCGCTGTCGCCGGGCTACCAGGTGCCGTTCGCGCAGGCAGTGAAGCGGGCGGTCGGGATGCCGACGATCGCGGTCGGCCTGATCAACGAGCCCGCGCATGCGAACCGGCTGATCGAGGCCGGCGACGCCGATTTCGTCGCAATGGCGCGGGCGATGCTGTACGACCCGCGCTGGCCGTGGCATGCGGCCGCGGAGCTCGGCGCGCAGGTGTCGGCGCCGCCGCAGTACTGGCGTTCGCAGCCGCGCGAGCACAAGGCGCTGTTCGGCGACATTGCATTCGGCCAGCGCTGAGCACCGTGCGCACGTGAGTACGGAATAGTGCGCGCGATGTTGAACGAAGCAATCTCGAACGTGTAGGATGCGGGTGATTCGCCGCATGGTCCGACGCGGCACCGCCCGGTGCCGCGTTTTCGTTTTGCGCGACACCCGGCCGTGACGCGGCCGTCTTCCATTCAAGTCGTCTTCACAAGGATTCGTTCGATGAGTTCACGCAGGATCGCGGTGCGCCGCTCGGGAGTACACGGCAAGGGCGTATTCGCCGTGGAACCGATCAAGGCCGGCGAGCGCGTCGTGGAATACAAGGGCGAGCGGATTTCGTGGAAGGAAGCGCTGCGCCGCCATCCGCACGATCCGAACGAACCGAACCATACGTTCTACTTCGCGCTGGAAGAGGGCGGGGTGATCGACGGCAAGGTCAACGGCAACAGCGCGCGCTGGATCAACCATTCGTGCGCGCCGAACTGCGAAGCCGAGGAGATCAAGGGCCGCGTGTTCATTCACGCGCTGCGCGACATCGGACCGGAAGAGGAGCTGTTCTACGACTACGGCCTCGTGATCGACGAGAAGCTGACGAAGAAGCTCAAGCGCGAATACGCGTGCCATTGCGGTGCGCCAACGTGCCGCGGCACGCTG
The DNA here is from genome assembly GCF_018148075.1 of Burkholderia sp. AU19243. Taxonomy (NCBI): domain Bacteria; kingdom Pseudomonadati; phylum Pseudomonadota; class Betaproteobacteria; order Burkholderiales; family Burkholderiaceae; genus Burkholderia; species Burkholderia sp. AU19243. The sequence continues at coordinate 140,415 of NZ_JAGSTV010000012.1, read as the reverse complement.
CTCGCGACGCCGGACGAAGACAAGAAGAAAAAGAAGAAGGACAAGAAGGACGGCAAGTCCGAGTCCGGCGCGAAGGACAAGAAAAAGAAGAAGTGACCGCAGTCGGCCGCGCAGCACGCGGCGGCGCACCAGACGGCCCCGCGCGCCGCGTTGCATTGCCGCGCGGCCGTTCGTTCCTCTACCACTGCCGACGCGCGGGCCGGCGCGATTCAGTGTGTCGGCGCGGCGGCCGGCGTTTCGGTCGCAGGCTTCCCGGTGCGCTTCGCGATCGGCACCTTCACCACGAAGCGCGAACCGCCTTCCGGCGCATCTTCGTACGACACCGTGCCGCCGTGCATCGCGATGATGTCGTGCACGATCGCAAGACCGAGCCCCGCGCCTGTCTCGACTCCGTTGCCGCTTTGCGCATCGCCGCGGAAGAAGCGCTTGAACAGGTCGGCCTGCTGGTTGGCCGGTACGCCCGGGCCATTGTCCTCGACGACGATTTCCGCCGCCGGCTGGCCGTCTTCGAGCGCGCCGCGTGCGACGTTCACGGTAATTCGCGCGCCGTCCGGACGCGCGAGCGGCACGTATTTCAGTGCGTTGTCGAGCAGGTTCGCGATCACCTCGCGCAGCAGCACCGGGTTGCCGCGCACGTTCAGCGTTTCGTCTTCGCCGGGATCATCACTGCGCTGAAAACCGAGGTCGACATGCGACGCGAGCGCGCGCGGCACCCATTCGGCGCCCGTCTCGAATGCCATCGCGGCAAGGTCGACGTCGACGAAGCGCGCGGCCTGTTCGCCCGGCTCCGCGCGCGCGAGCGACAGCAACTGGTTGGACAGCCGCACCGCGCGGTCGGCGGCCGCGCGCAGTTCGCGCACCGCCGCATAGGTTTGCTGCGGATCGCGCGCGACGGCGGCCTGCTCGGCATGCAGCTTCACGGCAGTGAGCGGCGTGCGCAACTGATGCGCGGCGTCGGCAATGAATTTGCGCTGCGCGTCGAGCGCGGTCTTCAGGCGGCCAAGCAGTGCGTTCATCGCGCTCGTCAGCGGGCGAATCTCGAGCGGCACGTCGGTTTCGTCGACGGGTTCGAGCGACGTGTGGGTCTGCCGGTTCAGCGAATCGGCAAGATGCGTGAGCGGGCCCAGCTGCTGGTTCACGACGCGCCACACGATGCCCCAGCCCGCGAGCAGCAGCAGCAGCAGCGGCATCATGATCGCGACGAGGAATTCGGCCGCGATCCGGTAGCGGTGCCGCACCGGCTGCGCGACCTCGACCACCATCGGCTTGCCGCCTTCGACGTTGTCGACGCGCACCTGCGCGACCCGCACTGCGCGGTTGTCGTACTCCGCTTCGAATACGTACGCATGGTGCATGCGGCGCACGTTGATGCCGCGCAGCGGCAGCTTCGGGTCGCCCGCGAGTTCCTGTTCGCCGTCGCTGATCCGGTAGATGAGCGCTTCAGCGGGATCGGAGAACATCGCCTGCGCGAGCGGCGGCACCGTGAACGGTGCGTCGGGGCCTGCGATCTGGATCTGCTTCGAGATGGCGGTTGCGAGATCGGCGAGCGAGCGGTCGATCACGTGCTGCGTGTATTGCCACGCGAGCCAGTACGCAATCAGGCCGCTCATCAGCGCGAGCATCGACAGCGGCGCGGCGAGGCGCCGCAGCAGCGATCGGCGCAGGCTGGTGGTCACAGCCGGATCAGAAGACATTTCGACGGGCAAATGGATAAGCGCCGCTCACGGGGAGCGGCGCGGTCGTGCGTCGGAACGCGACACGGGGAGGGCGGTGCGCCTGCGGCACCGGTCCGCCCGGCGCGCGCAACGTTCAGACGCTCGCGGTCTGGCGGATTTCCTGCAGCAGGTAGCCGAAGCCGCGCACCGTGACGATTTCGACACGGCACTGCTCGAGCTTCTTGCGCACGCGGTGCACGTAGACCTCGATCGCGGTGTCGCCGAGATCGCCGCCGAAGTGCGTGAGGTGATCCTGCAACTGAGCCTTGCTGACGACGCGGCCGTGGCGCAGCAGCAGCATTTCGAGCACCGCGAATTCGCGCGGCGACAGTTCCAGCGGCTTGTCGTCGTTGAAGATGCGACGATCGACGCCCGACAGGCGAACGCCGCCGAGCGACACTTCCGGACGCGGCATGTCGCTGTGCGGGCCGCTGCGGCGCATCACCGCGCGGATGCGCGCTTCAAGCTCCGCCGGCTCGAACGGCTTGAGCATGTAGTCGTCGGCGCCGGAGTTCAGGCCCTGGATCCGGTCGTTCAACTCGTCGCGCGCGGTCAGCACGATGACGGGCGTATGGCGGTTGGTCTGGCGGAAGCGCGTGAGCAGCGTCATCCCGTCGATGCCCGGCAGGCCGAGATCGAGGATCACGAGTTCGTGGCGGTTTTGTGCCAGCGCCTGTTCGGCAAAGATGCCGTCATGCACCATGTCGACGGTGAAGCCAGCCTGTTCGAGGCTGCTCTGGATACCGCGTGCGATGGGGCGGTCGTCTTCGATCAGAAGGAGTCGCATGAAGTTCGCTCAAGTACAATGGGTTGGCGGTTCAGGCACGCGGACAGCACGACGCCGTTTCCACAGGGGGCGCCGCATCGCCTGACATCAAGCATGGCGGCCAGCGAACGATTAAATCCAATCATGTCCGATATTTCGATCCACGACCTCGAAGCCGCGATCAATTTCTGGCGCGCACGCTCGCCGTCGAGCGGCGACGAACTCAAACTCTGCGAAGAGGCTAGCGCGCTCTCCAAGCCGTATGCGCTGCTGATTGTACAGCGCGAAAGCGCGCTGCAACTGGAAGGTTTAGACCCCAAGGCGCGGAAAGCGTACGACACTTACGTGCGCCTTAAGGATGGCTTGGAAAGCTGAAGGCTTTCGCTCAGTACATCCTAGAAAACGTTTAGCGAAATGAAAAGTTGACGCGCCGCGCCTCTCTTTCGACGCGCGGCGGTGGAGGCGTGCCTCAGGCGGCCGGGCGCGTGTGTGCGCACACCTGGTCGATGAACTGCGCGAGTTCGATGTCGCGCTCGGTCAGCCCGTCGGCATCGTGCGTCGACAGCGTCACGTCGACGCGGTTGTACACGTTGAACCATTCGGGATGGTGGTTCATTTCCTGCGCCTTGATCGCGACGCGCGTCATGAAGCCGAACGCCTCGTTGAAATCGGCGAAGCGCAGGGTGCGCTGGATCGCGTCGCGGCCCGACACGGCCGTCCAGTGCGGCAGGCCTTCCAGCCGGGTCTTGCGTTCTTCTGATGTGAGCTTGTGGATCATGTTGCACCTCGTTCGGTTGCGGCGCTTGCGCGCGGGCCAGGCCGCGCGGCCTGGCCGATACCGGTCATTGTTTCATAGTTGCGCGCCGGGCAGCGGGACGCGAGCCCCGCGGCTTCAGGCATCCGCGTCGTCCGGCCAGCCTTCGCCCGTGCCGCGCTGCAGCACGACGTCGGTATCGAGCACCGCGCCCGCCGGGAATTCCGGCAGCGCGGCCAGCCGGTCGGCCAACGCGCGGCCGTCGACGTCGGCAAGCGCGAACAGCTGCGCGAAATCGTCGATCACGAAGTAGGTCTTCTGGAACGTGTCGATCCGGTACTTCGTGCGCATTACGCGTTCCAGGTCGAAGCCGAGCCGGTTCGGTGCCGCGCTTTCGAGGCTGTACAGGCTCTCGCCCTTGCTCGAAACGATTCCGGCGCCGTAGATCGACAGCCCGTTCGTGCCGTTCGGGTCGCGGATCAACCCGAATTCCACCGTATACCAATAGAGGCGCGCGAGACGCGCGAGCGCCGCCTCGTCATCGGCAACGGCGAGCGCGGTGCGGCCGTATGCCTGCATGTAGTCGGCGAATACCGGTTCGATCAGCAGCGGGACGTGACCGAACAGGTCGTGGAAGCAGTCGGGTTCCTGTAGATAGTCGAGCTGATCCGGGCGGCGCATCCACCATGTGACGGGGAAACGCCGGTTCGCGAGGTGCTCGAAGAACACGCGATCGGGCACGAGGCCCGGCACTGCGACGATTTCCCAGCCGGTCGCAGGCTTCAGCTGGCGGTTCACGTCCGCGAACGACGGCACGCGGTCGGCCGGCAGGTCGATCTTGCCGAGCCCGGCGACGAACGCGTCGCACGCGCGCCCGCGCAGCAGCTCGGACTGGCGCGCATAGAGCTGATGCCATACCGCGTGGTCGACCTGCCCGTAGCGTTCGAGCGGCTGGTCGATGGTGAAATCGGCGCGGGTTTCGAGGCCCGCTTCGAATTGCTCCTGCAATTTCGCGGTGACGACGGTGGACATGGTGACGCTCTGCCTGCAGTGACGGGAACCGTGCAAGTGTAGAGCGGGGCACGCGCGGAATGGGCGCAAAGGTGGCGTCGATTCGTTCGCCAATGCGATAATCTCGCATCAAAACCAAAATTGATGCGGAGAATACTCATGCTGGAACTCGATCACTTCGACCTCGCGCTTCTCGACGTGCTGCAGCGCTTCGGGCGCGCGACGCATCAGCAACTGGGCGAAGAGGTGCCGCTGTCGCCGTCGCAGATCGGCCGGCGCCTGCAGCGGCTTGAAGCGTCCGGCGTGATCGAAGGCTACCGCGTGATGCTGCGTCCCGAAAAGCTCGGCCTCGGCGTCACCGCTTTCACGAGCCTGAAGCTCAAGCACCACGGCGATTCGATCATCGAGCAGTTCCAGCAGCAGATCGACGTGCTGCCCGAGGTGCTCGAATGCCACGCGGTGGTGGGCGATGCCGATTATCTGCTGCGGATCGTCGCGCCGGATCTGAACGCGCTGTCGCAGTTCGTGATGAAGAAGCTGATGCGGGTGCCGGGAGTCGACAGCGTGCGCTCGAACATCGTGCTGACGACTTTCAAGCGCAACGGCGCGCTGCCGCTTGCGCATCTGGCACCCGGCGCCGCCTGACGGGCAGCCGCGGCTGGCCGGGCGCGCGGCCCGGCAACGCGTAGGGCCAGATCAGGCCGCTTCGGACTGCGCGTCGGCGTTCAGCAGGTCGACGTATGCGACCGCGACGAGATCCTCCTGCGCGACGCCGAGCTTCGCGAACACGTCATGTGCTTCGGCTTCGCCGCCGGCTTCGTCGTCGTCCGGGCCGAGCACCACTTCCAGTTCGATGAAATCCCCGAGGCCGTCGACGCGGTCCAGGTGGATGCGCGTGCGGCCGGCGAGATACACGTGCCGTTCCTTCGTCACGATCCCGCGCGTGGTGAGCGCGGTCGCGAGCAGCGCATGCATCGCGTCCGGGTTCGTCACCGGGCTGCGCGTGTAGTACGACGCTTTCGGGCCGTCACGGTCATCGCGCTGGTAGAAGATCAGCTCGGCCGGCGTGCCGTCCTCGAAGCGGCGCAGCTTCAGCCGGCCGCGCGGCACGTCGTAGAAGAAATCCTGCTGGCGGTAGAAGAGCGGCGCTTCGGTCGCGAGCTGCGCCGCCTGTTCGCGCAGCCGGTCGAATTCGCGGGCGCGGGCTTTGATCTCGATGTTGCGGGCCATGCGGGTCTCCTTCAATCAGGGGTCTCGCGGTGTGCGAACGCACAATCTAGCAAAAACCCTGCGATGGTGGCGTGACGCTCGGCAGGCGTTCGGGCGGAAAACGGCCCGGCGGACGCGTTGAATATGGCTGCGTGACAGAGAATGACGAAAAGCAGCTACGGCGTGCTCGACGCTGGCGTTTCGATAAGCGGCCACGCGTTTAACGACGCGGCGCCGAACGAAAGTTGCAATGCCGGTCGATGAATCCGCGCGGTCTTTTCGCCAGGCGATCCCGGTCACGCACGATGAGCGCCGCTCATATCGCCCACTGCGCTTCGACCAATCGCAGCGCGGCCGCGATCGCCGGTTCGTCGCGCCGCTCGGCGAGCGCCACGAACGTCAGTTCGGTCGGCACCGTCACCTGTTCGACGATCGTCAGCGCATGCGCATGCGCCTCGGCCAGCGCAATCGAATCGCGCGCAAGCGTCAGCCCGATCCCCGATTTGACGAGATCGAGCATCGACTGCTCCTGATCGACCTCGGCGACCTTCACCGGCTGCGCGCCGGCCGCCGCGAACAGCCGCGACAGCAGCCGGTGGTGGGCGGACGCGGGCGGCGTCCAGATCCACGGCAGCAGGGCGAGCGCACGCCAGTCGTGCGCGCGCTGCACCCGCTCCTTCCAGCCGGCCGGCGCCAGCACGCGGTATTCGAAGCGCGTGAGCGTGACGGTGTGGAACCGCGCGTCGTCGCGCGGCGAGTCCTCGTCAGGGCAGCCGATGTAGTAGCCGACGTCGAGCGCGTGCGCTCGCACCTGTTCGAGCACCCAGCCCGACATCCCGTGCCGCAGCGCGGTTTCGATCTGCGGATGGGTTTCGACCAGCGCGCGCAGGAAGCCGCCGAGCCGCAGGAAACCGGGATCGAGGATCGTGCCGATGCGCAGCCGGCCGCGCACCTCGTGCCGCAGCGCGGCTGCGGCGCGCTCCACGTCGGCCGCCGCGGCCAGCGCGCGCTCCGCGTGCGGCAGCAGCGTCTGGCCGTCGCGGGTGAGCGCGAGCCCGCGCGACGTGCGCGTGAACAGGACGACGCCGAGCGCCTCCTGCAAATGCTTGATTTGCAGGCTGACGGCCGGCTGCGTCAGATGCAGCTGCACGGCCGCGCGCGTGAGGTTGCCTTCGCGGGCGACCGTCGTGAACGCGCGAAGCAGGGTGAGATCCATTGTCGTGATATGAGCGCGGCTTATAACGCAGTTCAGCATAACTCATTGGACCGGCGGCCGGCAGCGGGAGTACGCTGCTTCGATCGCACCGCCCGCGACGCACTATGCTGAAAGCGGCGCGCCGAATCGATGCGCGATACACAGCGCGCGGTACAAAACAAATCAGGAGACACGTCGTGACGACTCAACGCACGCTCGAGGGCGAATTCGATTACGTGATCGTCGGCGCGGGCACTGCGGGCTGCGTGCTCGCGAACCGCCTGACCGAGGATCCCGAGATCCGCGTGCTGCTGCTCGAAGCGGGCGGCAAGGACGACTATCACTGGATCCACATCCCGGTCGGCTATCTGTACTGCATCGGCAATCCGCGGACCGACTGGCTTTACAAGACGCAGCCCGAGGCGGCGCTCAACGGTCGCGCGCTGTCGTATCCGCGCGGGCGCGTGCTCGGCGGCTGCTCGTCGATCAACGGGATGATCTACATGCGCGGCCAGCGCGAGGATTACGACGGCTGGGCGCAGGTAACCGGCGACGCCGGCTGGTCGTGGGACAGCGTGCTGCCGATCTTCAAGCGCAGCGAGGACCACCACGCGGGCGCGAGCGACGCGCACGGCGCCGGCGGCTACTGGCGCGTAGAGAAGCAGCGCCTGCGTTGGGAGATTCTCGAATCGTTCGCGCAGGCCGCGCAGCAAACGGGTATCCCTGCCACCGACGATTTCAATCGCGGCGACAACACCGGCGTCGGTTATTTCGAGGTGAACCAGAAGCGCGGCGTGCGCTGGAATACGTCGAAGGCATTCCTGAAGCCCGCGATGACGCGCCCGAACCTGACCGTGATCACGGGCGCGCATGCGCAGCGCGTGGTCTTCGACGGGCGGCGCGCGATCGGTGTCGAGTATCACGGCGGAGGCACCGACTACGTCGCGCGGGCACGCGCCGAAGTGCTGCTCACGTCCGGCGCGGTAAATTCTCCGCAGCTGCTCGAATTGTCGGGTGTCGGTGATGGCGCGCGGCTGCACGCGCTCGGCATCGACGTCGTGCACGATCTGCCGGGCGTAGGCGAGAACCTGCAGGACCACCTGCAGCTGCGCATGGCATTTCGCGTCGACGGCGTGCGCACACTCAATACGCTGTCCGCGCACTGGTGGGGCAAGCTGATGATCGGCGCCGAATATGCGCTGCTGCAGCGCGGGCCGATGTCGATGGCGCCGTCGCAGCTTGGCGCATTCGCGAAGTCCGATCTCGACGATCCGGCGCTCACGCGTCCCGATCTCGAATACCACGTGCAGCCGCTGTCGCTCGACCGGTTCGGCGAGCCGCTGCACAGCTTCAACGCGTTCACGGCGTCCGTCTGCAATCTGCGGCCGAGTTCGCGCGGCAGCGTGCATATCGCGAGCCCCGACGCGGGCGTGGCGCCGACGATCGCGCCGAACTACCTGTCGACGGACCACGATCGTCATGTCGCCGCGAACGCGCTGCGCCTCACGCGCCGGATCGCGTCCGCGCCGGCGCTCGCGCGCTATCGTCCGCAGGAGATCCTGCCGGGCGCGCAGTACCAGAGCGAAGCGGAACTTGTCGCCGCGGCCGGTGCGGTCGGCACGACGATCTTCCATCCGGTGGGCACATGCCGAATGGGCCGCGCGGACGACGAACGTGCGGTCGTCGACAGCAGGCTGCGCGTGCGCGGCATCGCCGGGCTGCGGGTCGTCGATGCATCGGTGATGCCGTCGATCACGTCAGGCAACACGAATTCGCCGACGCTGATGATCGCGGAGCGCGCGAGCGACATGATTCGCGCCGATCGCCGCGCAGCGCAAGAAGCGACGCAGGTTCGAACGGAAGCGGCGATGACGGCCGCGTGACACGACGCCGGCGCGCACGACAGTAGCCGGCAATCCGTGCGTTCGCCGGTTCTCCTTCGCGATGCGAAGCAAGCGTGCGCGTACGCGACGTGCCGCGCGGCAGCGACGACCTGAAATGAGCCGTCCTTTCGCAGCGCGCCGTGCCCGCACGCGGCACTGTGCTGCGCGACGACATGACGAGCGGCGCCCCGCATACGTGCGCGCCGTGCACACGCTGCACACAGGCACGCACCGTGCGCACGCGCGTGCACCGGTACTGCGCGCATCAAAAAAACATCGACGATTCATGCGCGTCCGCGTCCTATATGGTGGCCAGCCCTATAAGTGCAAATCCCGATGATTGCACTGCACCAACGGGGCGACAATGGCCAGCAGTGTGCATACGCGTCGGCGCGGGAGACCACCCTCGATGCGTACTACGGCGTCCGGGGACAGCCCGCTCATCCGCTGAACTGCTCGCGGCCGCTTGCGCGAATCTCCCCGGTGCTTCGCCTGACTTCGTACGGAAGGGAACATGATTCTCGGCGACACGATTCTGGAAACACGCGGCCTGACGAAGGAATTCAGGGGCTTCACCGCCGTCAACGGTGTGAACCTGCGTGTGCGCCGCGGCGCGATCCATGCGTTGATCGGACCGAACGGCGCGGGCAAGACCACCTGCTTCAACCTGCTGACCAAGTTCCTGACACCGACGGCCGGCCAGATCGTCTTCAACGGCATCGACATCACCGACGAGCGGCCCGCGCAGGTCGCGCGCCGCGGCATCATCCGCTCGTTCCAGATCTCCGCGGTATTCCCGCACCTGACCGCATTGCAGAACGTGCGCATCGGCCTGCAGCGCGCGCTCGGAACCGAATTCCATTTCTGGCGCAGCGAGCGCACGTTGCGGCGTCTCGACGATCGCGCGATGGACCTGCTCACGCAGGTCGGCCTCACCGATTTCGCGCACGTGCCGACCGTGGAGCTCGCGTATGGCCGCAAGCGCGCGCTCGAGATCGCGACGACGCTCGCGATGGAACCCGAACTGATGCTGCTCGACGAGCCCACGCAGGGGATGGGACACGAGGACGTCGATCGCGTGACCGCGCTGATCAAGAAAGTCGCGAGCGGCCGCACGATCCTGATGGTCGAGCACAACATGAACGTGATCGCGGGCATTTCCGACACGATCACCGTCCTGCAGCGCGGCGAGGTGCTGGCCGAGGGCTCGTATGCGGAAGTGTCGAAGAATCCGCTCGTGATCGAAGCGTACATGGGCAGCGCCGACGCGGCGCTCGCGGGGGCGCACGCATGAAGCACAGCGAACGGGAGGAGCGCGAATTGAGCGGCGTCGAAAGCGGCACGCCCGCGCTGGAGATCGCGGGGCTCGAGGCCTGGTACGGGGAATCGCACATACTGCACGGCGTCGACCTGACCGTTCATCGAGGCGAGGTCGTCACGCTGCTCGGCCGCAACGGCGCGGGCCGCACCACGACGCTGCGCGCGATCATGGGCCTCACCGGCCGCCGCAGCGGCTCGATCAAGGTCGCAGGCAACGAGACGATCGGCCTGCCCACGCATCGCATTGCGCATTTCGGCGTCGGCTACTGCCCGGAGGAACGCGGGATCTTCTCGAGCCTGTCCTGCGAGGAGAACCTGATGCTGCCGCCGCCGATCGGCCCGCGCGAACACGCGATGTCGCTCGACGAGATCTACGCGATGTTTCCGAATCTCGCGTCGCGCCGGCAGAGCCAGGGCACGCGGCTTTCCGGCGGCGAGCAGCAAATGCTCGCGGTCGCGCGGATCCTGCGCACCGGCGCGAACCTGCTGCTGCTCGACGAAATTTCCGAAGGCCTCGCACCGGTGATCGTGCAGGCGCTCGCGCGGATGATCGTCGCGCTGAAGGCACGCGGCTATACGGTGGTGATGGTCGAACAGAATTTCCGTTTCGCCGCGCCGCTCGCCGATCGCTTCTACGTGATGGAGCACGGCCGCATCGTCGAGCATTTCCGTTCGTCCGAACTGGAAGGCAAGATGCCGATTCTTCACGACCTGCTTGGGGTGTGACGCCGCCCCGTTTCCCTTGCCGCTAGCCGTGGCGGCCCTCGAACAACCACAACGCAACAGAACAACAGGAGACGTCAATGAAAATGAAGACCCTCGCACACGCGTGTCTGGCGGTCGCGACCGCAGCGTTCACCGCCGGCGCCGCACACGCCGCTGATAGCGTGAAGATCGGTTTCATCACCGACATGTCGGGGCTTTACGCGGACATCGACGGACAGGGCGGCCTCGAGGCGATCCGGATGGCCGTCGCCGATTTCGGCGGCAAGGTGCTCGGCAAGCCGATCGAAGTCGTTTATGCCGACCACCAGAACAAGGCGGACATCGCCGCGTCGAAGGCGCGCGAATGGATGGACCGCGGCGGCCTCGACCTGCTGGTCGGCGGCACGAACTCCGCGACCGCGCTGTCGATGAACCAGGTCGCGGCCGAGAAGAAGAAGGTCTACATCAACATCGGGGCGGGCGCCGACACGCTGACCAACGAGCAGTGCACGCCGTACACGGTTCACTACGCGTACGACACGATGGCGCTCGCGAAGGGAACCGGCTCGGCAGTCGTGAAGCAGGGCGGCAAGAGCTGGTTCTTCCTGACCGCCGACTACGCGTTCGGCAAGGCGCTCGAGAAGAACACGTCCGACGTCGTGAAGGCGAACGGCGGCCAGGTGCTCGGCGCGGTGCGCCACCCGCTGTCCGCGTCGGACTTCTCGTCGTTCCTGTTGCAGGCGCAATCGTCGAAGGCGCAGATTCTCGGCCTCGCGAACGCGGGCGGCGACACCATCAACTCGATCAAGGCCGCGAAGGAGTTCGGCATCACGAAGACGATGAAGATCGCCGCGCTGCTGATGTTCATCGACGACGTGCACAGCCTCGGCCTCGACACGACGCAGGGCCTCGTGCTGACCGACAGCTGGTACTGGAACCGCGATGCGGCGTCGCGCCAGTGGGCGCAGCGCTACTTCGGCAAGATGAAGAAGATGCCGTCGAGCCTGCAGGCGGCTGATTACTCGTCGGTGACGACCTACCTGAAAGCCGTGCAGGCGGCCGGCACGACCGACTCCGACAAGGTGATGGCCGAGCTGAAGAAGATGAAGATCAGCGACTTCTACGCGAAGGGCTACATCCGCCAGGACGGCAGCATGATTCACGACATGTATCTGATGGAAGTGAAGAAGCCGTCGGAATCGAAGGAGCCGTGGGACTACTACAAGGTGCTTGCGACGATTCCTGGCGAGCAGGCGTTCGGTACGAAGCAGGAGACGCGCTGCGCGCTGTGGAAGTGAAGCGGGGCGTCGCGCGGCGCGGCGGCGGGCGTAGCGATGCGCGCGCCGCACCGCCCGCGTGCGCGACCGCCTGACGGTTGCGCACGCAACGAAACTCACACTGACGGCTAAGTCGATGGAAATCTTTGGCATTCCGTTGCCGGCGATGCTGAGCCAGCTGCTGCTCGGGCTCGTCAACGGCTCGTTCTACGCGATCCTGAGCCTCGGGCTCGCGGTGATCTTCGGGCTGCTCAACGTGATCAACTTCGCGCACGGCGCGCTCTTCATGCTCGGCGCGATGCTCGCGTGGATGGGGCTGTCGTACTTCGGGCTGCCGTACTGGGCGATGCTCGTGCTCGCGCCGGTGCTCGTCGGCGTGTTCGGGATCCTGATCGAGCGCTCGATGCTGCGCTGGCTGTACAAGCTCGATCACCTGTACGGGCTGCTGCTCACGTTCGGGCTCACGCTCGTCGTCGAAGGCGTGTTCCGGTCGATCTACGGATCGTCGGGCCAGCCTTACGACGTGCCGTCGCAGCTGTCCGGCGCGACGAATCTCGGCTTCATGTTCCTGCCGAACTACCGCGCGTGGGTGGTCGTCGCGTCGCTTGCGGTGTGTCTCGCGACCTGGTTCGTGATCGAGAAGACGCGCCTGGGCGCGTATCTGCGCGCCGGCACCGAGAACCCGAAGCTCGTCGAGGCATTCGGGGTGAACGTGCCGATGATGATCACGCTCACCTACGGCTTCGGCGTAGCGCTCGCGGCGTTCGCGGGCGTGCTCGCCGCGCCGGTCATTCAGGTGTCGCCGCTGATGGGGCAGCCGATGATCATCACCGTGTTCGCGGTGGTCGTGATCGGCGGGATGGGATCGATCCTCGGTTCGATCATCACCGGACTGCTGCTCGGCGTGATCGAAGGCTTCACGCGCGTGTTCTATCCGGAAGCGTCGGCCACGGTCGTGTTCGTGATCATGGCGATCGTGCTGCTGATCCGCCCGGCGGGCCTGTTCGGCAAGGAAAAATGATGCAGAGAAAAGTGCTCTACGGCGTGCTGCTCGCCGCACTGCTCGCGGCGCCGTTCGTCGGCGCGTATCCGGTATTCGTGATGAAGGTGCTCGCGTTCGCGCTGTTTGCGGCCGCGTTCAACCTGCTGATCGGCTATACGGGGCTGCTGTCGTTCGGCCATGCAATGTTCCTCGCGACCGCCGGCTACACGACGGGCTATGCAATCCAGACGCTCGGTTTCACGCCCGAACTCGGCGTGCTCGTCGGCACAGCCGCGGCGACGATGCTCGGGCTCGTCGTCGGGCTGTTCGCGATCCGCCGCCAGGGGATCTATTTCGCGATGATTACGCTCGCATTCGCGCAGATGGTGTACTTCATCTATCTGCAGGCGCCGTTCACGCACGGCGAGGACGGGCTGCAGGGCGTGCCGCGCGGCCGCCTGTTCGGCGTGCTCGACCTGTCGAACGACATCGCGCTGTACTACGTCGTGCTCGCGGTGATCGTCGCCGCGTGCGCGTTCATCGTGCGGATCGTGCATTCGCCGTTCGGCCAGGTGCTCGTCGCGATCAAGGAGAACGAGGCGCGCGCGATCTCGCTCGGCTACGACACCGATCGCTTCAAGCTGCTCGCGTTCATTCTGTCGGCGGCGCTCGCAGGGCTTGCCGGTTCGCTGAAGGTGCTGGTGCTTGGCTTCGAGACACTGTCGGACGCGTACTGGACGATGTCCGGGCTCGTCGTACTGATGACGCTCGTGGGCGGGATGGGCACGCTGTTCGGGCCGCTGCTCGGCGCGGCGCTGATCGTCGCCCTCGAGGACCGGCTCGGCGACATCGGCGAATGGCTTGCGTCGATCACCGGGATCGGCTGGTTTCATTCGCTCGGCGAATCGGCGACGATCGTCACCGGGCTGATTTTCATCGCATGCGTGCTTGCGTTTCGGCGCGGGATCGTCGGCGAGATGGTTGCGCGAGTCAAGACGCTCCGGCCGTCGTGAGCGCGTCGCGCGTGTAGTCGGGCCGTGTTGGTGCGAGGCACCATCGCGTGCGGTCGGAAACGGTGCCGCGACGCGCATCGGCCGGCGCCGCGCAGTGGCACTGGTGCCCCATTTTCGTGCGGCGATGCACCATAGGGGTAAATGCTAAGTTGTCGCACCGTGAAAGCTCCTTTAATCTTCGTTTCAGTTCTGATGCACCGCGAAACGAATTTGCAGGTGGAGAACGAGGAGACAATCGAGGCACAAAGTGCCCGGACCCCAAAGCGCTGTTGGACGGAATCCAACAGCGCTTTTTCATTTGCGTGCGCGAATTTCCGTCGATGGTGCAGACGCGAGCCGCCGCGTTCTCCGCGCCCCAGCCAAGTCTTGCAGCGCCGGCTCTTAACCGGTCCCCGTTCTCTTTTTGTCCGATGTTGCCCGTCGCTCGCGCCCGTGGCGCCGATCGTCGTTCGGGCTTACCCGGTTAGCGTGCGCAAAACGGGTCCGTTACACTCAGCTTTCGCCGACCGCGCGGTCGGGAAAATCGGTCGGCAGTTCTCCTACAAGCACAATGCAGAAGAGGGAGTACGGTTGGATGACAAGCGCAGCACGATGGATCGGGGCACGAGCGGGCGTGGGCGCCTGTCGTTCGGCGTCGGGCAAGCATCGGCATGCCCGGGCTGTCGCCGGCCGTCCTGCGGGTGGCATACGCGTCTCGGCGCGAGCCGCGACAGTGTCGGCAGCCGCGCCGGTCATTGCGTGCGCATCCACTGCGCCGTGCGCGCCGTCGTTCGCCGTTGCGTGCGCATGAACTGCCGGTACTTCGACGTTACGCCATTCTTGCATGTGGCCCAGCCGGCCACGGCCGCCCGGCCTTCGCGCGGTCGTTGCATTCCCATCGGTCGCGTGTCGCGCACCACGGCCTTTCGACGCTTGCTTCATCCGGACGACACTGCCGGCGTGCATCGTGGCCGCCGGACGGCCGTTTCGACGGATACGGTCGCGCACGTGCGCGGTGCCCGCGCGGTTCATCGCGGCGCCGCCGGTTCACGGGAAAACGAGCGTAGACGCGGTATGACGAGATAGTTAATGTATTAACTTGTTTGGGGACCGGGAGCCGCCGAGCGACCCGCGGATTTTTCGAGCAGCGTTTGGAGACAACGTAAATGAAGATGAATCGATGGATGGAGGTTCTGCTTGCCGCGGGCCTCGTGTGTGCGGCGGCCACGGCGTCGGCGCAGGTGAAGATCGGCGTCACGCTGTCGGCCACGGGGCCGGCCGCGTCGCTCGGAATTCCGGAAAAGAACACGATCGCGTTGCTGCCGAAAGAAATCGCGGGCAAGAGCGTCCAGTACATCGTGCTCGACGATGCGTCCGACACCAGCCGCGCGGTGCAGAACGTGCGCAAGCTGATCGACGAGGATCACGTCGACGCGATCATCGGTTCCTCGGTGACACCGAACTCGCTGGCGATGCTCGACCCCGTGTCGCAGGGCAAGACGCCGACGATCTCGCTCGCCGCGAGTGCGCAGATCATCGCGCCGATGGACGCGAAACGCGCATGGATGTTCAAGGTGCCGCAGAACGATCAGCTGATGGCCGACGCGATCGCCGGGTACATGGCGAAGCACGGCGTGAAGACAGTCGGCTTCATCGGCTTTGCCGATGCGTATGGCGACAGCTGGTACAAGACGTTCGATGCGGCCGCTGCGAAGAACGGCCTGAAGGTCGTGTCGAGCGAGCGCTACAACCGAACCGACGCGTCGGTGATGGGGCAGGTGCTGAAGCTGATGGGCTCGAATCCGGACGCGGTGCTGATCGCCGGCTCCGGCACGCCAGCCGCGCTGCCGGCGAAGACGCTGAAGGAGCGCGGCTACAAAGGCAAGGTCTACCAGACGCACGGCGTCGCGAACAACGACTTCCTGCGCGTATGCGGCAAGGACTGCGAAGGCGAGATCCTGCCGGCGGGCCCGGTGCTGGTGACTGACCAGCTGCCGGATTCGAACCCGGTGAAGAAGCCGGCGCTCGGCTACAAGGCGGCGTACGAGAAGGCGTACGGCGCGGGCTCGCTGTCGACCTTCGGCGGGCATGCATGGGATGCGGGGCTGCTGCTGCAGCGGGCGATTCCGGACGCGCTGAAGAAGGGCCAGCCGGGAACCGAAGCATTTCGCGAGGCGCTGCGCGCGTCGCTCGAGAGCGTAAAGGATCTGCCGGTGTCGCACGGCGTGATCAACATGACGCCGACCGACCACAACGGTTTCGATACGCGTGCGCGCGTGATGGTGCAGATCGTCGACGGCAAGTGGAAGCTGCAGGCCGAGTGAGCATCACGTGAAACGGTGGGCGCGGCGCGCATGGCGCCGTGCATGCCGTCGGCGGCGCGGCGGGCCTCGCGGCCCGTCTTCGCGCCGCATGGAATCTCCGGGGAGCCGCCGCGCGACGCCTGACGCCTGGTCTTGCCGTCCGCGCGCGCCGTTCCCGTCGCCGTTTCTCCGCAGCATTTTCGATACACGAAACGTATGGATCTCTCGATTGCGGCGATCCTCGCGCAAGACGGCATCACGACCGGCGCCATTTATGCATTGCTGTCGCTGGCGCTCGTGCTGGTGTTTTCCGTCACGCGGGTGATCTTCATTCCCCAGGGCGAATTCGTCGCCTATGGCGCGCTCACGCTCGCGGCGTTGCAGGCGCAGAAATTCCCCGCCACCTGCTGGCTGCTGTTCGTGATGGGTATCGCATGCTTCCTGCTGGAAGTCGGCGCGCTGGTTCGTCATCGCGAGCGCCGTCATCAGCTCGGCCGCACGCTTGCGACGCTCGCGAGCCGCTACGTGCTGCTGCCGCTCGCGGTGTTCGCGCTGACGCGCAGCTTTGCGGCGCAGCCGCTGCCGATGCTCGCGCAGATCGCGCTGACGCTCGCGATCGTCGTGCCGATGGGGCCGTTCGTCTACCGGCTCGTGTATCAGCCGATCGCCGAGGGCACGACGCTGCTGCTGCTGATCGTGTCGGTTGCCGTCCATTTCGCGATGGTCGGCCTCGGGCTCGTGATGTTCGGTGCGGAGGGCTCGCGCACCAACGGATTCTCGGACGCATCGCTGGCGATCGGCGGCATGACGGTGTCGGTGCAGAGCATCCTCGTGGTCGCGACGGCGCTGGTGTTGATCGGTGCGCTTTACGTGTATTTCGGCCGCACGATCGCCGGGAAGGCGTTGCGCGCGACGTCGGTGAACCGGCTCGGCGCGCGGCTCGTCGGCATCGGCACGACCGAAGCAGGACGGCTCGCATTCACGTTCGCCGCAGGGCTGGGCGTGCTGTCGGGCATCCTCGTTGGCCCGCTGACAACAATCTATTACGACTCCGGCTTCCTGATCGGGCTGAAGGGTTTCGTCGGCGCGATCATCGGCGGGCTCGTCAGCTATCCGCTCGCGGCCGCCGGCTCGCTGCTCGTCGGCGTGCTCGAATCGTATTCGTCGTTCTGGGCGAGTGCGTACAAGGAAGTGATCGTGTTCACGCTGATCATCCCGGTGCTGCTGTGGCGCAGCTTCGCAACGCCGCACGCGGAAGAGGAAGAGGAGTGACACGATGAAGACGATCGTACGCAACAAGACCTTCTGGCTGTTTCTCGTGGTGCTGTTCGCGCTGCCCGTGTTGCCCGGCGCGCTGCAGGTGCCCGAATACTGGATCACGCTGCTCAACTACATCGGCCTCTACGCGATCGTCGCGATCGGGCTCGTGCTGCTGACGGGCGTCGGCGGGATGACGAGCTTCGGACAGGCTGCGTTCGTCGGCGTCGGCGCGTACGCGACCGCGTTCCTGACGACGCGCTATGGCGTGTCGCCGTGGCTCGCGCTTGTCGTCGGCGTCGTGTTGACGGCGCTGGTCGCGCTTGTGCTCGGCGCGGTGACGATGCGCCTGTCGGGGCACTTCCTGCCACTCGGCACGATCGCGTGGGGCCTTGCGCTGTTCTATCTGTTCGGGAATCTCGAACTGCTCGGCAAGTACGACGGGATCAACGGGATTCCGGCGCTGAACCTGTTCGGTATCGAGCTCGGAAGCGGTCGCAGCTTGTATTTCCTGATCTGGGCCGTCGTGCTCGCCGCGATCGTGTCGGTGCAGAACCTGCTCAACAGCCGGCCTGGCCGCGCAATCCGTGCGCTGCGCGGCGGCGGCGTGATGGCCGAAGCAATGGGCGTGAACACCGCGTGGATGCGCGTCGTGATCTTCGTCTATGCGGCGGTCCTCGCGGCGGTGTCGGGCTTCCTGTATGCGCACCTGCAGCGCGCGGTGAACCCGACCCCGTTCGGTCTGAACCACGGGATCGAATTCCTGTTCATGGCCGTGGTCGGTGGGGTGTCCCACGTATGGGGCGCGGTGCTCGGCGCGGCGATCCTCACGGTGCTGCAGGACTACCTGCAGACGCTGCTGCCGAAACTGCTCGGCTCCGAAGGCAACTTCGAGATCATCGTGTTCGGCGTGCTGATGGTGCTGCTGCTGCAGTATGCGCGGCAGGGCGTGTGGCCGTTCGTCGCGAAGCTGTTTCCGCGCGGGCCGCGCGCGCATGTGCCCGATCGTGCGGATCCGCTGCCGCAACGGACGAAGCCGGTCGCAGGTGAACCGCTACTCGTCGTCGATAACGCACGCAAGCAGTTTGGGGGCCTGGTGGCCGTCAACGATGTCAGCTTCGACGTGAAAGCGGGGCAGATCATCGGGCTGATCGGTCCGAACGGTGCCGGCAAGTCCACGACGTTCAACCTCGTGACCGGCGTGCTGCGGCCGACGGGCGGCACCATCACGTTTCGCGGTGAGCGAATTGACGGGCTCACGTCGCGGCAGATCGTCCGGCGCGGAATCGGCCGCACGTTCCAGCACGTGAAACTGCTGCCGACGATGACGGTGCTCGAGAACGTCGCGATCGGCGCGCATCTGCGCGGCCGTACAGGCGTGTGGCGCAGCGTCGCCCGACTCAATGCACGCGAGGAAGCGCAGTTGCTGGCCGAAGCGGCGCGGCAGATCCGCCGTGTCGGGCTGGAAAAACACATGTACGACGAAGCGGGCAGCCTCGCGCTCGGCCAACAGCGGATCGTCGAAATCGCGCGCGCACTGTGTTGCGACCCGACGCTGCTGTTGCTCGACGAGCCGGCCGCCGGCCTGCGCTACCAGGAAAAACAACAGCTCGCTGACCTGCTGCGGCGGCTCAAAGGCGAAGGAATGAGCGTGTTGCTCGTGGAGCATGACATGGATTTCGTGATGAATCTCACCGACCGGCTGGTCGTGATGGAGTTCGGCACGCGCATTGCCGAGGGGTTGCCGCACGACGTGCAGCAGGATCCGGCCGTGCTCGAGGCGTACCTGGGCGGGGTGGAGTGATGGCGGACACGACGATGCCGATTCTCGAGGTGCGCGGACTGGCGGTCCGATACGGGAAAGTGGAGGCGTTGCACGGCGCTGCGATCAAGGTCGGCGCGGGTCAGATCGTCAGCGTGATTGGCCCGAACGGAGCCGGCAAGTCGACGCTGCTGAACGCGATCATGGGTGCGCTGCCGGTGACCGGGCACGCGTCCGGCGCCGTGGTGTACCGTGGCCACGACGTGAGCCCGCTGCCGATCGAGCAGCGCGTTGCACGCGGAATGTGCCTCGTCCCGGAAAAACGGGAGTTGTTCAGCACGATGACGGTCGAAGACAACCTCGTGCTCGGCGCATATCGGCGCAAAGTCGCCGGAGAATCGAACTTTCTCGATCAACTCGATCACGTGTTTGCGCTGTTTCCGCGGCTGAAGGAACGGCGCAAGCAGGCGGCCGGCACGCTGTCGGGCGGCGAACGGCAAATGCTTGCGGTGGGTCGCGCGCTGATGGGCAAGCCGGACTTGCTGATGCTCGACGAGCCAAGCCTGGGGCTTGCGCCGCTGATCGTGAAGGAGATCTTTCATATCATTAGCGCGCTGCGCGGCACGGGCGTCGCGACGCTGCTGATCGAGCAGAACGCGCGGGCCGCATTGCAGATCTCGGACTACGGCTATGTGCTGGAAACCGGCGAATTCGCGCTCGAGGGGCCCGCGGCCGAGCTGGCACAGAATCCACAGGTGATCGAGACGTACCTCGGACTCGCTAAGAAAACGGCTTGATTGCCGCGTAGTCGGTGGCAACGGACGGCGTGTTTCACGTGAAACACGCCGTTGTTGTTTCCGGCAGCATGCCGATGTTTGGTGAGCGCCCGGGGGATAAGTGCCGGATTGCACAGCGCGAGCACTGTGAGTGAAGGGGCCGCGTTGCGGGGCGGAATCATCCTATCGCCCGGCCGAAGGCGGGTCACAGGGGATAAGTGCCGGGATACCCATCGAAAAGACTGTGATTATGCAAACCCGTTGCGCTCGGCAACACGGATCGCGATATCGGGAGCGGTGGTAGACGGTGCCGGCTGGTTGGTAGGGGCTGAACTCGGCCATTCGGCCGAAAACCGCCTAAACGTACGGACCCTACCAATCGGACGGTCTTCGAGTGAAAAGCGAACCCGCTATAATTCGGCCCATACATTTCTCTGATAGGTTCGTGCGCACCCCTGCGCGCGGAATCCACCATGCTTTTTCCCACAGAATTTGACGTCATCGTCGTCGGTGGCGGGCACGCCGGCACGGAGGCTGCGCTGGCATCCGCGCGTATGGGCGCGAAGACACTGCTGCTGACCCATAACATCGAAACGCTCGGGCAGATGAGCTGCAATCCGTCGATCGGCGGCATTGGCAAGGGCCATCTGGTCAAGGAAGTCGACGCGCTTGGCGGTGCGATGGCTGCCGCGACCGATGAGAGCGGTATTCAGTTCCGGATCCTGAACTCGTCGAAGGGCCCGGCCGTGCGTGCGACGCGCGCGCAGGCGGACCGCATCCTGTACAAGGCTGCGATCCGCCACCGGCTCGAGAATCAACCGAATCTCTGGCTGTTCCAGCAGGCAGTCGACGATCTGATGGTTGAGGGCGACCGTGTGGTCGGTGCTGTCACGCAGATCGGCATCCGCTTCCGCGCGCGCGCGGTGGTGCTGACGGCCGGTACGTTCCTCGATGGCAAGATCCACGTTGGCTTGAACAATTACACGGGCGGCCGCGCGGGCGATCCGGCGGCCGTGTCGCTGTCGTCGCGCCTGAAGGAGCTGAAGCTGCCGCAGGGCCGCTTGAAGACAGGGACGCCGCCGCGTATCGACGGCCGCACAATCGACTTCTCAAAGCTCGACGAGCAGCCGGGCGACCTCGATCCGATTCCCGTGTTCTCTTTCCTGGGCCGCGCGGAGCAGCATCCGCAGCAGCTGCCATGCTGGGTCACGCATACGAACGAGCGTACGCACGACATCATTCGCGGCGGTCTCGACCGTTCGCCGATGTATACGGGTGTAATCGAAGGCGTCGGCCCCCGTTACTGTCCATCGATCGAGGACAAGATCCACCGCTTCGCATCGAAAGAATCGCACCAGATCTTTCTCGAGCCGGAAGGGCTGACGACCAACGAGTTCTACCCGAACGGGATCTCGACGAGCCTGCCGTTCGACGTGCAACTCGAGCTCGTGCATTCGATGCGCGGCCTCGAGAACGCGCACATCTTGCGTCCGGGCTATGCGATTGAATACGACTACTTCGATCCGCGCGCGCTGAAGGCGTCGCTTGAAACGAAGGCGATCAACGGCCTGTTCTTTGCGGGCCAGATCAACGGCACGACGGGCTACGAGGAAGCGGCTGCGCAAGGGCTGCTGGCCGGCCTGAACGCCGGCCGTTACGTGCAGGAGAAGGAAGCGTGGTGCCCGCGCCGTGACCAAGCGTACCTGGGCGTGCTGGTCGACGACCTCGTCACCCGCGGTGTGGCCGAGCCTTACCGGATGTTCACGAGCCGCGCCGAATACCGGCTGAGCCTGCGGGAAGACAATGCGGACATGCGCCTGACGGAGATCGGCCGAGAACTCGGGCTGGTCGACGACGCGCGTTGGGACGCATTCAGCCGGAAGCGTGACGCTGTTTCACGTGAAACCGAACGGCTGAAGTCCACGTGGGTCACGCCGAAGACACTGCCCCCGGAAGAGGCGACCGCGCTGCTCGGCAAGGCGATCGACCACGAATACAGTCTCGCCGAATTGCTGCGCCGTCCGGGCATCAGTTACGACGGCGTATGCGGGTTGAAGGGCGGCGAGTGCGGCCCCGTCGAGCCGCTGGCGGACGATCCGGTCCTGCTTGAGCAGATCAAGGAGCAGGTCGAGATCGGCATCAAGTATCAGGGCTATATCGAGCGCCAAGCGAACGAGATCGAGCGCAATGATGCGAACGAGAACACACGTCTGCCTGACGGGATCGATTACCGTGAGGTGCGTGGATTGTCTTTCGAGGTGAGCCAGAAGCTCAACGAGTTCCGGCCGGAAACGATCGGGCAGGCATCGCGGATCTCGGGTGTTACGCCGGCCGCGATCTCGCTGCTGATGGTGCATCTGAAGCGCCGCGGGCTGGGCCGTCGCAACGGCAATGCCGCAGAGGCCACCGCGCAGGGGGACGGCGCCGTCCCGACGCAACAATGACGGCGCGTCGCGCGCCGGCGGTTAATCGGGACGTACTTGAACAGATGCTCGTCGACGGCACGGCCGCCCTCGACGTTGCATTGACGGAAGCACAACGCGGCCAATTGCTCGACTATGTGGCGCTCCTCGGTAAGTGGAACGCGGTCTACAACCTGACCGCGATCCGCGACCCGAAGCAGATGCTGATCCAGCACATTCTCGATTCGCTGTCGATCGTTCCGCATCTGCGCGGCCGGGCGTCGGCTCGCGTGCTCGACGTCGGCTCGGGCGGCGGATTGCCCGGCATCGTACTGGCGATCGTACAGCCGGACTGGCAGGTGACGCTGAACGATATCGTGCAGAAAAAATCTGCATTCCAGACACAAATGCGCGCGGAGTTGAAGCTCGCGAACCTGTCGATCGTCACCGGGCGTGTCGAATCGCTGCAGCCGGGTGTCGAAGTGCCGGAAAAATTCGACATGATCGTATCCCGCGCTTTCGCGGATCTATCCGACTTCGTTAAACTTGCTCGACATCTCGTCGCGCCCGGTGGATCGATCTGGGCGATGAAGGGTGTCCACCCGGACGATGAAATTGCGCGCCTGCCAGAAGGCAGCCACGTGAAGCAGACGATCCGGCTGGCGGTACCGATGCTCGATGCCGAACGGCATCTGATCGAGGTTATCGTCGACGACGCGAATTGAAGGCGCGCGATGGCGCGTCGTTTGTTTGAAGGTAAAGGGAACACACCAACGATGGCAAAGATCTTCTGCGTTGCGAACCAGAAGGGGGGCGTCGGCAAGACGACGACATCGGTCAATCTCGCCGCGAGCCTTGCAGCGCAGGAGCAACGAGTCCTGCTGATCGATCTCGACCCGCAGGGCAACGCGACGATGGGCAGCGGGATCGACAAAGCCGCTTGCGAGTCAACCGTGTACGAAGTGCTGGTCGACGGCGTATCGATCTCGGACGCGCGAGTGCGCCCGGACGGCGTCACGTACGACGTGCTGCCGGCCAACCGCGAGTTGTCCGGTGCCGAGATCGAGCTGATCAGCATCGACAACCGCGAACGGCGGCTGAAAGCCGCACTGGAGCGTGTGGCCGACGATTACGACTTCGTGCTGATCGACTGCCCGCCGACGCTGTCGCTGCTGACGCTGAACGGCCTGTGCGCGGCGCACGGGGTCGTGATTCCGATGCAGTGCGAGTACTTCGCGCTCGAAGGGCTGTCGGATCTCGTCAACACGATCAAGCAGGTTCACGCGAACATGAACCGCGATCTGAAGATCATCGGCTTGCTGCGCGTGATGTTCGATCCGCGCATTACGCTCCAGCAGCAAGTCTCCGATCAATTGAAAGCGCACTTCGGCGACAAGGTGTTCGACGCGGTGATTCCGCGCAACGTGCGCCTCGCGGAAGCGCCGAGTTACGGGTTGCCGGGCGTCGTGTTCGACCGTAACTCGCGTGGTGCGCAGGCCTATCTGCAGTTCGGCGCCGAGATGATCGATCGCGTGCGCGCGTTCGAGGTGTCGTGATCCGGACATGAGCGAAGCGAGGAAGAAAGACATGAACGCGGTACCAAAGAAGAAGGGCTTGGGACGTGGCCTCGAGGCGCTGCTCGGCGGCAGTGCGGACATCACCGAAGCGGTGAAGATCGAAGGCGCGCCGAACACGCTCGCGCTCGGCAAGCTGCAGGCCGGCAAATATCAGCCGCGTACCCGAATGGACGAGGGCAGCCTGCAGGAACTGGCGGCCAGCATCCGCGCACAAGGTGTGATGCAGCCGATCCTGGTGCGGCCCATTTCGTCTGACAAATACGAGATCATCGCGGGCGAGCGGCGCTTCCGCGCAGCGCGCCTGGCGGGTCTCGACGAAGTGCCGGTGCTGGTGAAGGACGTGTCCGATCAGGCCGCCGCCGCCATGGCGCTGATCGAGAACATCCAGCGCGAGGACCTGAACCCGCTGGAAGAGGCGCACGGCATCCAGCGCCTGCTCGACGAATTCGGTTTCACGCACGAACAGGCCGCGGAGTCGGTCGGCCGCTCGCGCAGCGCGGTGTCGAACCTGCTGCGCCTGCTGAATCTCGCATCGCCGGTGCAGACGATGCTGCTCGCCGGCGATCTCGACATGGGGCATGCGCGTGCGCTGCTCGCGGTCGATGCGGCGACGCAGATCACGCTCGCGCACCAGGTCGTCAACAAGCGCATGTCGGTCCGCGAGACCGAGAAGCTGGTCGCGCACACGACGAAGGAAGCGCCGGCCGTGAAGGCGCGCGCGAAGGATGACGGCGGCCGCGATACGCGCCGTCTCGAGGAAGAACTGTCCGACCTCCTCGCATCGACGGTGAAAATCAAACTCGGCCGTCGTGGGCGAGGGCAGGTGATGATCGACTTCGGCAACCTCGACGCGCTCGAGGGCATTCTCGCGCGCCTGCGCGGCAACGTCGCGACTGAAGAGTAAAGAGGCGCAATCGATGGAACGTACGGGCGCGCCGGCGCCGCGCCGGTGGCTCGGTTGGCTTGCGAAGGAGCCGGTGCTCACGGTGCTGGCAGTTGCGCTGATTCTTCTTCAATGGTTGCGTCCGCAACCAATCGCCGCATTGACCGCGCTCGTGGACTGGCAGACGGTTGCGACACTCGCGGGTCTGTTGATGCTGACGAAGGCGCTGGAGCTGTCTGGTTGCCTGATGTGGCTCGCGCATCGCATCGTGCATCACGTGCATTCGGAGCGCGGGCTCGCGATGTTGCTCGTCGTGTTCTCGGCGGTACTCTCGATGTGGCTCACCAACGACGTTGCGCTGTTCGTCGTGGTGCCGCTGATGGTGTCGCTGCGCGCGTTGACGCCGCTGCCGTTCCGGCGGCTCGTCATCGTCGTCGCGCTCGCGGTCAACGCGGGCTCCGTCGCGACGCCGCTCGGCAATCCGCAGAACCTGTTCCTGTGGCAATTGAGCGGCGTGTCGTTCGGCCGCTTCGTGGTCACGCTCGGGCCGCTCGCGCTGGCGCTGATGGCGCTGCTGCTTGTGCTGACGGCCTGTGCGTTTCGCGCGAAGCCGCTCGATCTTTCGGGCGACGTCGAGATCGTACGCGTGCAACGCATGCACGCGCTGCTTGCGGCGGTGCTGTTCGCCGCATTCGTGCTGCTCGCGGACGCGCACCATCCGGTGCCGGGCCTGATCGCCGTCGGGGTCGCGCTGCTCCTCGCGAAACGTGATGCAGTGCTGAAGATCGACTGGCTGCTCCTGTTGATCTTCGTGCTGATGTTCGTCGTGTTGCGCAGCGCGGCCGCATTGCCGGTCGTGCACGACACGATTGCACACGCGCAACTCGACTCGCCGCTACGCGTCTATGCCGCCGGCGCGGTGCTGTCACAGGGCATCAGCAACGTCCCGGCAGCGATCTTGCTGTCGGAATTCACGCACGACTGGCGCGCGCTCGCATTCGGCGTATCGGTTGGGGGCTTCGGTTTCGCGATCGGCTCGCTCGCGAACCTGATCGCGGTGCGTCTCGCGAAGGAGCCGCGGATGTGGCTGCCGTTTCACGCGGTGTCGATTCCATTCGCGCTCGCGAGTGCGGCACTGGGCGCGTGGTTGCTCGCTCACGCTTGAGCGGCACTCGGCACTCAGCACTCAGCACTCAGCACTCAGCACTCAGCTGCGGCTGCGGCTGCGGCTGCGGCTACGGCTGCGGCGAGCGGGGCGGGCCGTGCGCGGCAATCGCGATCGTCACAATGCAGCGGCTGTTGATAAGTGCCGCGCATCACAGTCGATCTTCTGTGGCGGCACAACAACTGATTCGCGACGTCGGCGCGCGGCCAGCCTCGCTTATCGAGAGCGTCGCGCTCGCGCGATGACCACAGCGCATCCTCCGTTTCGCATCGTCGTGCCGGCCTCTTTTCCGTCACTGCGTCACAGCAGCTTTCCTGTCGCAATTGCGTCGCGAACGGTGCGCCCGCACCAGGCATCGATGTCACGCGATTTCGTTGCCGACGCACTTTTCCGTGCCGGAAATGGCGGAGCAAAACCTCGACCTTACAACTGTCATCGTACGTCGTTGATTCGCGCGTTTTTCACATGATGAGGCGTCGTTTTACACAGGTTTTTGTCGCGTCTAAAGCCTTGAATCACTTGCAACTATCGCTTACAATCGCCCGGATTTGTTAGCTAGGCACCCCTGAAAGCTTTCGGAAAGCTTGGGGCCGGGTTCAAGGATTTTGCGGAAGATTGCGATGGCGGGTCAGGCGCCGAACGACAGGCACGATGATCACCGAACGCAACGCACCGCTTCAGCGGCCGGCGAGCGGCGCGAATCCGATGGCGACGACTGGGATGCCGAGCAGCAAGATAACAACATCGTTCCGCTCACGCGGACGGAAGCCGAGAGGCTGTTCGGTCCGAACGTGAGCAAGCCGTCGCGCGTGACGCCGTACAAAGTGGTGATCGCGCAGGTGGTCTTGTCCCTGGTTGCAACGCTGGCGTGGTGGCTGTTTTCAAAGTCGCCGGGCGCCGCTGCGCAGTCCGCGTTTCTGGGCGGGGCGATCGGCTGGGTGCCAAGCGCGTTGTTCGTGGCACGACTGAAGGCAGGTGGTTCGGCCACCGTGATGAGCTGGGTAATGGGCGAAGCCCTGAAGCTCGGCGTGACGATCGGGATGTTCGCCGCGGTGGCGTACGGCTATGCCGGCGTGCACTGGCCGGCGCTCCTCGTCACCTACCTCGTCGTGCTGAAGACGTACTGGATCGCGCTGGCCTGGCGGTAAAACAAGCAGCGTGCGGTTTCGACAACGAACCGCGCCGGCCCGTTCCCGCAATAGCGTATTGCGGAACGGGGCAAAACGATTTTCGACAATTTGGGTGGCATTAACGATATGGCAGCTAGCGAAGGCACGCGCGGTCCGGATCCGTCCGAGTACATTGCGCACCACTTGCAGAACTTCTCCACCTCGCATCAGACGTCGATTTTCGACATTCACGTCTGGAACCTCGACACGCTGTTCTGGTCGATCGTGTGCGGCATCGTAACGATCATCCTGCTGCGTCTGGCCGCCCGCAAGGCGACGTCCGGCGTGCCGGGCCGCTTCCAGTGCGCGATCGAGATGCTCGTCGAGATGGTCGAAGACCAATCGAAGGCCATCGTCCACGGCAACCGTACCTTCATCGCACCGCTCGCCCTCACGGTCTTCGTGTGGGTCGCGCTGATGAACTCCCTCGACTTCCTGCCGGTCGACCTGCCGGGCCGCGTGATCGGCCTGCTCGGTCTGTCGGACGTGATTTCCCACCATCGCATCGTCCCGACGGCCGACCTGAACGGCACGCTCGGCATCGCGCTCGGCGTGTTCGTCCTGATGATCTACTACAGCATCAAGATCAAGGGCGCAGGCGGTTTCGCGCATGAACTGCTGTCGGCGCCGTTCGGCGGCCACCCGCTGCTGTGGATCCCGAACCTCGCGCTGAACATCGTCGAATACGTCGCGAAGACCGTCTCCCTCGGCATGCGGCTGTTCGGCAACATGTACGCAGGTGAGCTGTTGTTCCTGTTGATCGCCCTGCTCGGCAGCATGTGGAGCTTCGGTGGCGACGCAACGTTCCTCGGCTTCGTTGGTCATGTGATCGCGGGCAGCGTCTGGGCAATCTTCCACATCCTGATTGTTCTGTTGCAGGCATTCATTTTCATGATGCTGACGCTGGTGTATCTCGGCCAGGCGCACGACAAGCACTAAGCGCGGCGTGCAAAAAGAGTTTCCGTTTTAGTTTTTTAAATCTCAGTTCCAAGTCTTTTCACAAAGGAGTGATCATGCAAGCTTACATCGCCAACATCCAGGGTCTGACCGCCATCGGTATCGGCATCATCATCGGCCTGGGTGCAATCGGCGCCTGTATCGGTATCGCGCTGATGGGTGGCAAGTACATCGAAGCCTGCGCGCGTCAGCCGGAACTCATCAACCCGCTGCAAACGAAGATGTTCCTGCTGGCCGGCCTGATCGACGCTGCATTCCTGATCGGCGTTGGTGTCGCAATGCTGTTCGCGTTCGCGAACCCGCTCCTGTCGAAGCTCGCAGGCTAAGGTTCCTCGGAAATATGCGCCCGGCGTGAGCCGGCGCAGGGCGGAACGGAGACTTGGGGCGCTGATCGAATGCAACTCGATGAGCGCCTTACCGTTTCATTTTTCCGGAATAGCAGATAAGGAAACACCGTGAATCTCAACGCAACTCTGTTTGCGCAAATGGTCGTGTTCCTGGTCCTCGCGTGGTTCACGATGAAATTCGTGTGGCCGCCGTTGATCAACGCCCTCGACGAACGTTCGAAGAAGATCGCCGACGGCCTCGCCGCCGCGGAGAAGGGCAAGGCGGAACTCGAAGCAGCGCACAAGCGCGTGGACCAGGAACTCGCGCAGGCCCGCAACGACGGCCAGCAGCGCATCGCCGACGCTGAAAAGCGTGCACAGGCGGTCGCCGAGGAAATCAAGGCCAACGCCCAGGCTGAAGCCGCCCGCATCGTCGCCCAGGCGAAAGCGGAAGCAGAACAGCAAATCGTGAAGGCGCGCGAAGCGCTGCGTGGCGAAGTCGCCGCGCTGGCCGTGAAGGGCGCCGAGCAGATCCTGAAGCGCGAAGTCGATCAAACGGCCCACGCCCAACTGCTGAATCAACTGAAAGCCGAGCTCTGATCATGGCCGAACTTGCAACCATCGCCCGCCCTTACGCAGAAGCGCTGTTCCGCGTGGCCGAGGGAGGTGACATCGCCGCCTGGTCCACGCTCGTGCAAGAGCTGGCCCAGGTTGCGCGTCTGCCGGAAGTACTGTCGGTCGCGTCGAGCCCGAAGGTGACGCGCACGCAAGTGGCCGAGCTGCTGCTTGCTGCGGTGAAGTCGCCGCTCGCGGCTGGCGCCGAAGCGAAGAACTTCGTGCAGATGCTGGTCGACAATCATCGCATCGCGCTGCTGCCGGAAATCGCCGAGCAGTTCGAGGCGCTCAAGAACGAACGTGAAGGTGCAGCCGACGCCGAGATCGTGAGCGCGTTCCCGCTGAACGGCGCGGATCTCGAAAGCCTCGTCTCGGGCCTCGAACGCAAGTTCAAGCGCAAGCTGAAGCCGACGGTCGAAGTCGATTCGTCGCTGATCGGCGGCGTGCGCGTGACGGTCGGCGACGAAGTGCTCGACACCTCGGTTCGCGCGCGCCTCGCATCGATGCAGGCTGCGTTGACCGCCTGAGCGCCACGCCGGCACGCAACAGAATTGACTATCAGGAGCGAATAATGCAACTCAATCCCTCTGAGATCAGCGAGCTGATCAAGAGCCGGATCCAGGGCCTTGAAGCGAGCGCAGACGTTCGCAACCAGGGCACCGTGATCTCCGTGACCGACGGTATCGTGCGCATCCACGGCCTGTCGGACGTGATGCAGGGCGAAATGCTCGAGTTTCCGGGCAACACGTTCGGCCTCGCGCTGAACCTCGAGCGCGACTCGGTCGGCGCGGTGATTCTCGGCGAATACGAACACATTTCGGAAGGCGACATCGTCAAGACGACGGGCCGCATTCTCGAAGTCCCGGTCGGTCCGGAACTCGTCGGCCGCGTGGTCGATGCGCTCGGCAACCCGATCGACGGCAAGGGCCCGGTCAACGCGAAGCTGACCGACGCGATCGAAAAGATCGCCCCGGGCGTGATCTGGCGCAAGTCGGTGTCGCAGCCGGTGCAGACGGGCATCAAGTCGATCGACGCGATGGTGCCGATCGGCCGCGGCCAGCGTGAGCTGATCATCGGCGACCGTCAGTGCGGCAAGACCGCGGTGGCGCTCGACGCGATCATCAACCAGAAGGGCAAGGACCTGATCTGTATCTACGTCGCGATCGGCCAGAAGGCTTCGTCGATCATGAACGTGGTGCGCAAGCTCGAAGAAACGGGCGCGCTCGAATACACGATCGTCGTCGCCGCTTCGGCGTCGGATTCGGCTGCGATGCAGTACCTGGCACCGTACGCCGGCTGCACGATGGGCGAATACTTCCGCGATCGCGGCCAAGACGCGCTGATCATCTATGACGACTTGACCAAGCAGGCTTGGGCATACCGTCAGATCTCGCTGCTGCTGCGCCGCCCGCCGGGCCGTGAAGCATATCCGGGCGACGTGTTCTATCTGCACTCGCGTCTGCTCGAGCGTGCGGCTCGCGTGTCGGAAGAGTACGTCGAGAAGTTCACGAACGGCGAAGTGAAGGGCAAGAGCGGCTCGCTGACGGCACTGCCGGTCATCGAAACGCAGGCTGGCGACGTGACCGCGTTCGTTCCGACGAACGTGATCTCGATTACCGACGGCCAGATCTTCCTGGAAACCGACCTGTTCAACGCAGGCATCCGCCCGGCAATCAACGCCGGCGTGTCGGTGTCGCGCGTCGGTGGCGCGGCTCAGACGAAGGTCGTGAAGAAGCTGTCGGGCGGTATCCGTACCGACCTCGCGCAGTACCGTGAACTGGCCGCATTCGCGCAGTTCGCGTCGGACCTCGACGAAGCGACCCGCAAGCAGCTCGAGCGCGGCCGCCGCGTGACGGAACTGCTGAAGCAGCCGCAGTACCAGCCGCTGCAGGTGTGGGAACTGGCCGTGTCGCTGTACGCCGCGAACAACGGCTACCTCGACGATCTCGACGTCAAGCAAGTGCTGTCGTTCGAGAAGGGCCTGCGCGACAACCTGAAGACCAGCCACGCTGACCTCATCAAGCGCATCGAAGACACCAAGGATCTCTCGAAGGACGACGAAGGCGCGCTGCGCGCGGCGATCGAATCCTTCAAGAAGTCGGGTGCCTATTGATCCGCGAGTGACACACTGAGGCCGCGCGGGCCGCGTGATGCGCCCGCGCCGCTTCGGTCAAGGAGCAAGCTATGGCTGGAATGAAGGAAATTCGCGGCAAGATCAAGAGCGTGCAGAACACGCGCAAGATCACGAAGGCGATGGAGATGGTGGCCGCATCGAAGATGCGCCGCGCGCAGGAACGCATGCGCGCCGCTCGTCCGTATGCGGACAAGGTCCGTGCCATCGCCGCGCACATGAGCCGTGCGAACCCGGAGTACCGCCACCCGTTCATGGTGGCGAACGACGGCGCGCAGACGGCCGGCATCATCCTCGTCACGACGGACAAGGGTCTTTGCGGCGGTCTGAACACCAACGTGCTGCGCGCGACGGTGCAGAAGTTCAAGGAGCTGGAAGAGAAGGGCCAGAAGGTCGAAGCCACCGCAATCGGCGGCAAGGGTCTCGGGTTCCTGAACCGCTTCGGCGCGAAGGTGATGTCGCAGGTCGTGCACCTCGGCGACACCCCGCATCTGGACAAGCTGATCGGCGCCGTGAAGACGCAGCTCGATTTGTACTCGGAAGGCAAGCTGTCGGCGGTCTATATCGCTTACACGCGCTTCATCAACACGATGAAGCAGGAAGCCGTGATCGAGCAGCTGCTGCCGCTGTCGTCGGACCACTTCGACGCCAATGACGGTACGCCGGCCACGTCGTGGGACTACATCTACGAGCCGGACGCGCAGGCAGTCGTCGACGAACTGCTCGTGCGTTACGTCGAGGCGCTGGTGTACCAGGCCGTCGCGGAAAACATGGCGTCCGAGCAATCGGCGCGCATGGTCGCGATGAAGGCCGCGTCCGACAACGCGAAGACGGTGATCAGCGAACTGCAGCTCGTGTACAACAAGAGCCGCCAGGCCGCGATTACGAAAGAACTGTCGGAGATCGTCGGCGGCGCAGCCGCTGTTTAAGCGCGCGCCCGGGACGACAACTGCGCCTTTGCGCGAGTAAAGAATCAGGTATTTAAAGGAAAAGCGATGAGTACTGCTGCTTTGGTAGAAGGCAAGATCGTACAGTGCATCGGCGCCGTTATCGACGTGGAATTCCCGCGCGACAGCATGCCGAAGATCTACGACGCGCTCATTCTCGATGGCTCGGAACTGACGCTCGAAGTCCAGCAGCAGCTGGGCGACGGCGTGGTCCGTACCATCTGTCTGGGTGCATCCGACGGCCTGCGCCGCGGCCTGACCGTGAAGAACACGGCAAAGCCGATTTCGGTGCCGGTCGGCAAGCCGACCCTCGGTCGTATCATGGACGTGCTCGGCCGTCCGATCGACGAAGCCGGCCCGATCGAGAGCGAAACGACGCGTTCGATCCACCAGAAGGCTCCGGCGTTCGACGAACTGTCGCCGTCGACCGAACTGCTCGAAACGGGTATCAAGGTTATCGACCTGATCTGCCCGTTCGCAAAGGGCGGCAAGGTCGGCCTGTTCGGCGGTGCCGGCGTGGGCAAGACCGTCAACATGATGGAGCTCATCAACAACATCGCGAAGGAGCACGGCGGTTACTCCGTGTTCGCGGGCGTGGGCGAGCGTACCCGTGAAGGGAACGACTTCTACCACGAAATGAAGGACTCGAACGTTCTCGACAAGGTCGCGCTGGTGTACGGCCAGATGAACGAGCCGCCGGGCAACCGTCTGCGCGTCGCGCTGACCGGCCTGACGATGGCCGAGCACTTCCGTGACGAAGGCCTCGACGTGCTGTTCTTCGTCGACAACATCTACCGTTTCACGCTGGCCGGTACCGAAGTGTCGGCACTGCTCGGCCGTATGCCGTCGGCAGTGGGCTATCAGCCGACGCTGGCTGAAGAAATGGGCAAGCTGCAGGAACGCATCACGTCGACGAAGAAGGGCTCGATTACGTCGGTTCAGGCCGTGTACGTCCCTGCGGACGACTTGACCGACCCGTCGCCGGCTACGACCTTCGGCCACCTGGACGCAACCGTCGTTCTGTCGCGTGACATCGCGTCGCTGGGTATCTACCCGGCGGTCGACCCGCTCGACTCGACGTCGCGCCAGATCGACCCGAACGTGATCGGTGAAGAGCACTACTCGATCACCCGTCGCGTTCAGCAGACGCTGCAGCGCTACAAGGAACTGCGCGACATCATCGCGATTCTGGGCATGGACGAACTGTCGCCGGAAGACAAGCTGTCGGTCGCACGTGCGCGTAAGATCCAGCGTTTCCTGTCGCAGCCGTTCCACGTCGCTGAAGTGTTCACGGGTTCGCCGGGCAAGTACGTGCCGCTGAAGGAAACGATCCGTGGCTTCAAGATGATCGTCGACGGCGAGTGCGACCACCTGCCGGAACAGGCGTTCTACATGGTCGGCACGATCGACGAAGCCTTCGAAAAGGCCAAGAAGATCCAGTAAGGGCTTGAGTGAGTAGCACGCCGGCGTGGCCGGGTCGGGATCGACAGTCGAACTGCTGATTCCGGCTCCCGCGCCGATCGCAATACGCTCAACCCGCCGTGCATGGGACGAGGACAGGCGCCGCACGGCGTTCGTACTCGTCGACAGGAGTCGATATGGCAACCATCAAAGTAGACGTCGTCAGCGCGGAAGAGCAGATCTTCTCGGGCGAGGCGAAATTCGTCGCGCTGCCGGGCGAAACGGGTGAGCTGGGTATTCTGCCGGGTCACACGCCGCTGATCACGCGGATTCGTCCGGGTGCGGTGCGCATCGAAGTCGAGGGCGGCAACGACGAATTCGTGTTCGTCGCAGGCGGCATTCTCGAAGTGCAGCCGGGTGCCGTGACGGTGCTCGCCGATACCGCGATCCGCGGCAAGGACCTCGACGCGGCGAAAGCCGAGGAAGCACGCAAGCGTGCCGAGGAAACGCTGCAGAACGCGAAGTCGGACCTCGACCTCGCAAAGGCGCAATCCGAGCTCGCGACCGCGATGGCGCAGCTCGAGGCGATCCAGCGTCTCGCGAAGATTCGCAGCCGGCACTGAGCCGCGCGCGTATCCCCGCGAAAGAAAGCAGCCTTCGGGCTGCTTTTTTTTCGTCTGCCCGTTTTCGTCTGTTTTTACGGGCCGGATCGTATCGTCCGGTCGTGCTATTTCATCCGTCCGCTGCGGTTTGATGTCAGAGTATCGTCAGCAGAGCGCGGCATCATCCGCTTGGAGGCGGGCGCGCCATGCGCGGCGGCGCAGCCGCGCGAGCCGCGTGCCGCGGCCGATCAGACAAAACGGACGGAGACATCGATGGCAGCAGACCTTGGCAAGGGGGCGCTGATCGCGCCCGAAAACGGACTGTCGTATGTGCGCGGCGCGACCGACGTGCCGCTATCCGAAGCGACGATCAGCCGGTTCCTGCTCGACACGGCCGACCGCTTTCCGCAGCGACCGGCCGTCGTATTCCGCGAACAGCGGGTGCGTTGGACCTGGCGCGAGTTCGCGCACGAGATCGACGTGCTGGCCGCCGGCCTCGCCGCGCTCGGGATCGGGCGGGGCGATCGCGTCGGCATCTGGTCGCCGAACCGCAGCGAATGGCTGCTCACGCAGTTCGCGACCGCACGCATCGGCGCCATTCTCGTCAACATCAACCCGGCGTACCGGCTTGCGGAACTCGAATACGCGCTGAACAAGGTCGGGTGCAAGGCCGTGATCGCGGCCGAGCGCTTCAAGAGCTCCGCGTACGTCGAGATGCTGCAGACGATCGCGCCGGAGCTCGCGAGCGCGGCGCCGGGCGACCTGCACGCGGCGCGCGTGCCGAGCCTGCGCACGATCGTGTCGATGGGCGATGTGGCGCCAGCGGGGATGTTCCGGTTCGCGGACGTAATGGCGCGCGGTCGCGACACGCTGGACGCTGCACGGCTCGACGCAATCGGTGCAACGCTCGCATCGACCGATCCGATCAACATCCAGTTCACGAGCGGCACGACCGGCAATCCGAAGGGCGCGACGCTCACGCACCGCAACGTCGTCAATAACGCGCGCTCGATCGCGATGGCGATGCGCTTCACCGAACAGGACGCGCTGTGCATTCCCGTGCCGCTGTATCACTGCTTCGGGATGGTGCTAGCCGTGCTCGCGTGCGTGTCGACGGGCGCGGCGATGGTGTTTCCCGGCGAAGCGTTCGACCCGGTCGCGACACTCGCGTCCGTCGCAGAAGAACGCTGCACCGCGCTGCATGGCGTGCCGACGATGTTCATCGCCGAACTCGATCATCCGGACTTCGCGAAGTTCGATCTGTCGACGCTGCGCACCGGGATCATGGCAGGCTCGCCGTGTCCGATCGAGACGATGAAGCGCGTGGTGTCGCAGATGCATTTGTCCGAGATCACGATCGCCTACGGAATGACGGAGACGAGCCCCGTGTCGTTCCAGAGTTCGACCGACGATCCGCTCGAGAAGCGCACGACGACGGTTGGCCGCATCCAGCCGCATCTGGAGGTGAAGATCGTCGGGCCGGACGGCGACATCGTGCCGGTCGGCGCGACCGGCGAGCTGTGCACGAAGGGTTATTCGGTGATGCTCGGCTATTGGGACGACGACGCGAAGACGCGCGAAGTGCTGATCGACGGCTGGATGCACACGGGCGATCTGGCGACGCTCGACGCGGATGGCTACTGCAACATCGTCGGCCGGCTGAAGGACATGGTGATCCGCGGCGGCGAGAACGTGTATCCGCGCGAGATCGAGGAATTCCTGTTCCGCCATCCCAAGATTCAGAGCGCACAGGTATTCGGCGTGCCCGATCCCAAATATGGCGAGGAGCTGTGCGCGTGGATCGTGCTGCGCGCGGACGAGCAGATGACCGAGGACGACGTGCGCGCGTTCTGCCAAGGGCAGATCGCGCACTACAAGATTCCGCGCTATATCCGGTTCGTCGACGAGCTGCCGATGACGGTGACGGGCAAAGTGCAGAAGTTCGTAATGCGCGAGCGGATGATCGACGAACTGAAGCTCGACGTGCAGAAGACCGCGTAAGCGGTTCGGCGGGCGGGAAAATGCGGCGGCCTGCGGGCCGTCGCATGTCGACGGCGCGGCGGTTGCGTTTTCGATGGACGAAAAAAAGCGGGCTTATTAGCCCGCTAAAAACCACACGCTACGGGGTTAGCGCGAGGAGACCAAAGATGAAACCGGATCCGGCGGGGGGCCGGAAACGACTCCAACAGGGATGCCCCTCGGAAGGGCTTCGGTACGTGACCGACTGGCTCGCAGCGCTTCGCGTCCGCTCACACTTGGCACACGAGACCGCATCCGTGTTGAAACCGTTGAGGCCATTGTGGGCGAATTGACGTGCCATCGCGGTAACAAAGTGTTTCAGGTTGTAACGCCCGCCAGATAAGGCTTTGCGGGATTTTTTGCTGTTTTCGGGGTACTGAGAAAGGTCATATTTACCCATTTATTCCGCAGAGTTTTCATCATATGCGTATCACGCGTTTTTTATGCGTTTTCACGCCGGTGAATGGCGCATTTACACGCCCGAACGTGCATCGCGTGATAGCGACCGTGTATGACGATTCATTCGTCAGAAAGATTTTGAAACGCGATCGGTGTAAGCGGTAGTCGGCCATTCGGCCGGTTTTTTCGATTTCGCGCCGGTCGGCGCTGCGGAAGCTGTAACGGCAGCGCGCCGATCGGGGCGCCGGACACGCCGCATCCCGTGTTCGCCGCCGGCACTGGCGAGCCCGATACCCGCTGCCGGCGGCCCAGGCCGCGCACGCGCGTGATTACTTCAGCCACCGGTCCGACGTTGCCTGGTATTCGCCGGCCAATAGTGCGAGATGCAGCCACTGATCGACGTACTGCTGGAACACGACGTCGCCGCGCGGCACCATGTACGCCTTTTCGCCGAACTGGAACGGCTTGTCCGGATGCACCGAACACAGGCCCGGATTCAGCTTCTGCTGCAGCAGCGTCTCGGACGCGTCGGTCACCATCACATCGGCGTTGCCGGCGAGGATCTGCTTGAAGATCGTCACGTTGTCCGGATAGACGCTCAGCTTCGCGTGCGTGAAGAATTGCTTCGCGAAGCGCTCGTTGGTGCCGCCGGGGTTGACGATCACGCGCGTGTCGGGCCGGTCGATCTGTGCGACGGTCTGGTACTTGTCGACGTCCGCGCAACGCACGATCGGCGTCTTGCCGTCGACGACATACGGCTGCGTGAAGAACGCGCGCTTCTGCCGCTCGAGCGTCGTCGATACGCCGCCCACCGCGATGTCGCACTTCGCGACGAAGTCGTTCGTCAGGTTCGACCAGCTCGTCTTCACGAATTCGGCCTTCACGCCGAGCGATTTCGCGAGCGATTCCGCCATGTCGATGTCGATGCCCTCGAAGCGGCCGTCCGTTCGGTAGTACGAATACGGTTTGTAATCGCCCGTCGTGCAGACGCGCAGCGTGCCGCGCGCGAGCACGTCGTCGAGCCGCGAGCCGGTCGACGCGGCGGCCGGCGCAGCGGAAGTCGCGCTCTGCGCGTGCGCGGCAGCACAGAACAGGGTGACGGCGGCGAGCGCGGCCAGCGTGGCGAATGTCTTCATTGGTCTCCTCCTGGTTCGGTTTGATATCAGCGTCCGATCATAACGGACGCATCGCGCGCGTCATATGGCCGCCATCGCATCGGCATACGCGGCCGCGCGACGCTGCTCCGGTAAAATGCCGGTTTGCTCTCGCTTCGTCGCTCCTACCGTGGCCCATACCCTGCTCAACGACACCTTCCTGCGTGCGCTTCTGCGCGAGCCGACCGACTACACGCCGATCTGGCTGATGCGTCAGGCGGGCCGCTATCTGCCCGAGTACAACGCGACGCGCGCGCGCGCCGGCAGTTTCCTCGGGCTCGCGAAGAATCCCGACTACGCGACCGAGGTGACGCTGCAGCCGCTCGAGCGCTTTCCGCTCGATGCCGCGATCCTGTTCTCGGACATCCTGACGATTCCCGACGCAATGGGGCTCGGCCTCGACTTCCAGGTGGGCGAAGGGCCGAAGTTCGCACACCCGGTGCGCACGGAGGCCGACGTCGCGAAGCTCGCGGTGCCCGACATCGACGCGACGCTCGGCTACGTAACGGGCGCCGTGCGCGAAATCCGCCGCGCACTGACCGACGGCCAGGGGCGGCAGCGCGTGCCGCTGATCGGCTTCTCGGGCAGCCCGTGGACACTCGCGTGTTACATGGTCGAAGGCGGCGGGTCGGACGATTTCCGCACCGTGAAGTCGATGGCGTACTCGCGGCCCGACCTGATGCACCGGATCCTCGACGTGAACGCGCAGGCGGTGGCCGCGTACCTGAACGCGCAGATCGAAGCCGGCGCGCAAGCCGTGATGATCTTCGATACGTGGGGCGGCGCGCTGGCGGACGGTGCGTACCAGCGCTTCTCGCTCGACTACATTCGTCGCGTAGTCGCGCAGCTCAAGCGCGAGCATGACGGCGAGCGCGTGCCGGTGATCACGTTCACCAAGGGCGGCGGGCTGTGGCTGGAGGAAATTGCAGCGACCGGCGTCGACGCGGTCGGGCTCGACTGGACGGTCAATCTCGGTGCCGCGCGCGAACGCGTCGCGGGGCGCGTTGCGCTGCAGGGCAACCTCGACCCGACGATCCTGTTTGCGCCGCCGGCGGCGGTGCGCGAACAGGCGCGGGCGGTCCTCGACAGCTACGGCAACCATCCGGGCCACGTGTTCAACCTCGGCCACGGCATCTCGCAGTTCACGTCGCCGGATCACGTCGCCGAGCTGGTCGACGAAGTCCATAGCCACAGCCGGAAGATCCGTAGCCGAGCCGCGGGCTGAGCGCAAGCGCCGTCGTGCTGCGGTGCGGGGTGACGGCGTTTCGTTGCGCGCACTAAACAGGGCGCAACCCCGCACCGGTTGCCGATTCCCGGCTTGTCAAGACTTGACTTATGCACATTTTCCACGTTGCAGCGCGGTAGAGCCCTGCATCGGTCGAATTGTCTCGCTATGGTTTGGGAATTTGAATAGCAGCCTTATGGAATAAGGCTTCGCGGGGCATCACCGGCAGCGGGCCAAAGCAGCGGAAAGCACGGCCCCGCGCGCTTCGCGGCCGTCGAGCGCCGAGTTCTCAACAAAGTTATCCACAGGCTGGCCAGGGTATACGGCGATTCCTAATGCGAATCCAAAACTTAGCGCCGAATCTGAAGTTTTACTTTAAGTTCGCGCCCGTGACGAGGACGCGGGTTCAGGCCGTCTGCGTCGTGCTGGCCCTTATGCGGGACGGAGCATCACGATGAGCGATACCTATCTGCGCGTCGCCCTCGACCATCCGCTCGCGACACTGTTCGACTACCGTTGCGATGCGCAGCCCGCGCCCGAACCCGGCACACTGGTGCAGGTGCCGTTCGGCAAACGCCAAGTGGTCGGGCTCGTTTGCGAAGTAACGACTCACACCGATGTACCGCCGTCGCGGCTGCGGGCGATCGACGCGATCTGCACTGAACTGCCGCCGCTGGCGCCGGATTGGCTCGCGCTCGTGTCGTTCGCGGCCGATTATTACCAGCGCGGTCGAGGCGAAGTCGCGCTGCCGGCGCTGCCGCAGGCGCTGCGCGACGCCGACCGCTGGGGGCGGTTGCTCGCGCCGGAAGTGCGCTACCGGCTGACCGACGCCGGCCGTGCCGCGCTTCCCGACGCACTGCCCGCTCGCGGCGCCGCGTTGCGCCGACTCGCGCAGGCGCTCGCGGACACCGATTCGTTGACGTTGCCCGATGCGCGCGCATTGCATCCCAAGGCAGTTGCGACGCTCGACGACTGGGCGACGCGCGGCTGGGTCGCAATCGACGAGATCGGCTGGGCCGATACGCCTGTGCCCAAAGCTGTGGATAACCTGCCGACAACCAGTGGACGAGCTGTGCCGCCGGCGCTCACCGACCAGCAAGCCGAGGCGCTCGACGCGATCCGCGCGGCGCAGGGTTTCGCGCCTTTCCTGCTGCATGGCGTGACGGGCAGCGGCAAGACCGAGGTCTATTTGCATGCGCTTGCGGCGCTGCTCGATGCGCGCGCGGACGCACAGGCGCTCGTGCTCGTGCCCGAAATCAATCTGACGCCGCAGTTCGAGGCCGCGTTTCGCGCACGCTTCGCGGGTACGCTCGCCGACGATGCGATCGTCACGTTGCACAGCGGGCTCGCCGAGGGTGAGCGTGCGCGCAATTGGCTCGCCGCGCACACCGGCCGCGCGCGGATCGTGCTCGGCACACGACTCGCGGTGCTTGCGTCGCTGCCGACGCTCGCGCTGATCGTCGTCGACGAGGAACACGAACCCGCGTACAAGCAGCAGGAAGGGCTGCGCTATTCGGCGCGCGATCTCGCGGTGTGGCGCGCGAAGCATCTTGGGATACCTGTCGTGCTCGGCTCGGCGACGCCGTCGCTGGAGAGCTGGTGGCAGGCCGAACAAGGCCGTTACACGCGGCTCACGCTGTCGCGCCGCGCGGTGGCCGACGCGACGCTGCCGACCGTGCGGCTGATCGATCTCGAGGAGGAGCGGCGGCGCGGCCGTGCGTCGATGGGCGGGCTGTCGGGGCCGCTGGTCGCGGCGCTGAAGGCGCGGCTCGAGCGCGGCGAACAGAGTCTCGTTTTCCTGAATCGGCGCGGCTACGCACCGCAGCTCGCATGCGACGCATGCGGCTGGGTCGCCGGCTGTCCGCGCTGCAGCGCATACGTGGTGTTGCACAAGCCCGAGCACGCGTTGCGCTGCCATCACTGCGGGTGGGAAGCGCGCATTCCGCGCTCGTGCCCCGAATGCGGAAACATCGATATCGCGCCGCTCGGGCGCGGCACGCAGCGTATCGAGGAGGCGCTTGCCGACGCTGTGCCGGGCGCGCGGATCCTGCGAATCGACGCGGACAGCACGCGGCGCAAGGGTAGCGCGCAGGCGCTGTTCTCGGACGTGCACGCCGGCGAGGTCGACATTCTGGTCGGCACGCAGATGATCGCGAAAGGGCACGACTTCCAGCGCGTGTCGCTCGTCGGCGTGCTCAATGCCGACACCGCGCTGTTTTCGCACGACTTCCGCGCGAGCGAGCGGCTGTTCGCGCAGCTGATGCAGGTGAGCGGCCGCGCGGGGCGCGCAGGCCTGCCGGGCGAGGTGCTCGTGCAGACGCGCTATCCGCGTCACGCGCTGTACCACGCGCTCGGCCGACAGGATTACATCGGCTTTGCGAATTCGACGCTCGGCGAGCGCCGCGACGCGCATCTGCCGCCGTTCGTCTACCAGGCGCTGCTGCGTGCCGAAGGACGCACGCTCGATGCGGCGCTCGCGTTCCTGCTGCAGGCCGCGGCCGCGTTGCCGGGGTTGCCGGGCGCCGATCGCGTGACCGTCTACGATGCGGTGCCGATGACGATCGTGAAGGTCGCGAATGTGCATCGCGCGCAGTTGCTGCTCGAAAGTGCGTCGCGCAGCGCGCTGCAGCATGCGCTCCGTGCATGGCAGCCGGAGCTGCGCGCCCTGAAGGGCGTGCTGCGATGGAGCGTCGAGGTCGATCCGCTGGATATCTGACCAAAGCGTCGCGGTGGCGGACGCGGGTGTTTAGGCGCCCGGACGAGCTCGCCGAGCGCCGCGACCGCACCGGCCCACTCGCTTACTCGCCCACTCGCCCACTCGCCCGACGGCCCCCCACGCGCACGCGCCGCGCGATTCCCGCTCCCGCTTAGGCCGCCGGATTCAACTGGCGTCCACAGTGCAACCCACCTTTTCGCGCAAGCGCGCCCCCAAAAGGTTGCTCCGCGCCCGGCAAACCTGCCCGCTCAGGGAAAACACCGATCCGCCGACCGCGGGCAACCCCTAGGTTGCAACCCGCTAAGTGGCTGATTATATTGGCTAACTTGTGGGTGCAACCGATCGCGCAATTTGGTTGCACCTTTTTATTGCGTGCCGTAGGATTTCGCGCATCCTCTCACACCATTTCGCCGGCCCTGCACCGGCGCACGAACCCACCATGGCAAGCACGACCCTCGGCGTCAAAGTCGACGACCTCCTCCGCTCGCGCCTGAAAGACGCGGCGACGCGTCTCGAGCGTACTCCCCACTGGCTGATCAAGCAGGCGATCTTCGCGTATCTGGAGCGGATCGAGCACGGTCAACTCCCGCCCGAGCTGTCGGGCAGCAGTGGCGTGACGGAGCTCGCTGACGGCCACGCGACGGACGACGACGACAACTCGCCGCATCCGTTCCTCGAGTTCGCGCAGAACGTGCAGCCGCAATCGGTGCTGCGTGCGGCGATCACGGCCGCGTATCGCCGCCCCGAGCCGGAATGCGTGCCGTTCCTGTTGGGTCAGGCACGCCTGCCCGCGAACCTGCAGGCGGACGTGCAGGCGCTCGCGACGCAGCTCGTCGAAGCGCTGCGCGAGAAGAGCTCGGGGGGCGGCGTCGAAGGCCTGATCCACGAGTTCTCGCTGTCGAGCCAGGAAGGCGTCGCGCTGATGTGCCTCGCCGAAGCGCTGCTGCGCATTCCCGATCGCGCGACGCGCGACGCGCTGATCCGCGACAAGATCAGCAAGGGCGACTGGCGCTCGCACGTCGGTCACGCGCCGTCGCTGTTCGTGAACGCGGCGACCTGGGGCCTGATGATCACCGGCAAGCTCGTGACCACCAATAGCGAAGCCGGGCTGTCGTCGGCGCTCACGCGCCTGATCGGCCGCGGCGGCGAGCCGCTGATCCGCAAGGGCGTCGACATGGCAATGCGGCTGATGGGCGAGCAGTTCGTCACTGGCGAGACGATTTCCGAAGCGCTGGCGAACAGCCGCAAGTACGAAGCGCGCGGCTTCCGCTACTCGTACGACATGCTCGGCGAAGCGGCGACGACCGAAGAGGACGCGCAACGCTACTACGCGTCGTACGAGCAGGCGATCCACGCGATCGGCAAGGCGGCCGGCGGGCGCGGCATCTACGAAGGCCCGGGCATCTCGATCAAGCTGTCGGCGCTGCACGCGCGCTACTCGCGCTCGCAGCAGGACCGCACGATGAGCGAGCTGTTGCCGCGCGTGCGTGCGCTCGCGCTGCTGGCGCGCCGCTACGACATCGGCCTGAACATCGACGCGGAAGAAGCCGACCGTCTCGAACTGTCGCTCGACCTGCTGGAAGCGCTGTGCTTCGACCCGGAACTCGCGGGCTGGAACGGCATCGGCTTCGTCGTGCAGGGCTATCAGAAGCGCTGTCCGTTCGTGATCGACTACCTGATCGACCTCGCGCGCCGCAGCCGTCATCGCCTGATGATCCGCCTCGTCAAGGGCGCGTACTGGGACACCGAAATCAAGCGGGCGCAGGTCGACGGCCTCGAAGGCTATCCGGTCTACACGCGCAAGATCTACACGGACGTGTCGTACCTCGCATGCGCGAAGAAGCTGCTCGCGGCGCCCGACGCCGTCTATCCGCAGTTCGCGACGCACAACGCGTACACGCTGGCCGCGATCTATCACCTGGCCGGCCAGAACTACTACCCGGGCCAGTACGAATTCCAGTGCCTGCACGGGATGGGCGAGCCGCTGTACGAGGAAGTCACGGGCCGCGACAAGCTGAACCGTCCGTGTCGCGTGTACGCACCGGTCGGCACGCATGAGACGCTGCTCGCGTACCTCGTGCGCCGTCTGCTCGAGAACGGCGCGAACACGTCGTTCGTGAACCGCATCGCGGACAAGACGGTGTCGGTGAAGGAGCTGGTCGCCGATCCGGTCGACGAGGCATCGAAGGTCGTGCCGCTCGGCGCGCCGCACGCGAAGATCCCGCTGCCGCGCAACCTGTACGGCGACGAGCGCCCCAACTCGATGGGCCTCGACCTGTCGAACGAACACCGTCTCGCGTCGCTGTCGTCGGCGCTGCTGGCAAGCGCGCACCATCCGTGGCGCGCGGCGCCGATGCTCGCCGACGACGCGCTCGCCGACGCACCGGCGCGCGACGTGCGCAACCCGGCCGACCTGCGCGACGTGGTCGGCACGGTCAGCGAAGCCACGGCCGAGCACGTGAGCGCAGCGCTTGCGCACGCGGTGGCTGCGGCGCCGATCTGGCAGGCGACGCCGGTCGACGCGCGCGCCGACTGCCTGGTGCGCGCGGCCGACCTGCTCGAAGCGCAGATGCACACGCTGATGGGCCTGATCGTGCGCGAAGCCGGCAAGTCGCTGCCGAACGCGATCGCCGAAATCCGTGAAGCCGTCGACTTCCTGCGCTATTACGCCGCGCAGATTCGCGACGAGTTTTCGAACGACACGCACCGTCCGCTCGGCCCCGTGGTCTGCATCAGTCCGTGGAATTTCCCGCTCGCGATCTTCATGGGCCAGGTCGCCGCTGCGCTCGCGGCCGGCAACACGGTGCTCGCGAAGCCGGCCGAACAAACGCCGCTGATCGCCGCACAAGCGGTGCGGCTGCTGCGCGAGGCCGGCGTGCCGGCCGGTGCGGTGCAGCTGCTGCCGGGCACCGGCGAGACCGTCGGCGCGGCGCTGGTCGCCGATCCGCGCACGCGTGCGGTGATGTTTACCGGCTCGACCGAAGTCGCGCGCCTGATCAACAAGACGCTGTCCGCACGCCTCGACCCGGACGGCAAGCCGATTCCGCTGATCGCGGAAACGGGCGGCCAGAACGCGATGATCGTCGACTCGTCGGCACTCGCGGAGCAGGTCGTCGCGGACGTGCTGCAGTCGTCGTTCGACTCGGCCGGTCAACGGTGCT
This sequence comes from Burkholderia sp. AU19243, assembly GCF_018148075.1. Taxonomy (NCBI): domain Bacteria; kingdom Pseudomonadati; phylum Pseudomonadota; class Betaproteobacteria; order Burkholderiales; family Burkholderiaceae; genus Burkholderia; species Burkholderia sp. AU19243. The sequence continues at coordinate 95,659 of NZ_JAGSTV010000012.1, read as the reverse complement.
CGGCGCTGCGCGTTCTGTGTCTGCAGGACGACGTGGCGGACCGCACGTTGACGATGTTGAAGGGCGCCATGCACGAGCTGGCGCTCGGCAACCCGGACCGGCTGTCGACCGACGTCGGCCCGGTGATCGACGCCGAAGCGAAACAGACGATCGACACGCACGTCGCCGCGATGAAGGAAAAGGGCCACGCGGTCACGCAGCTGCCGATGCCCGACGCGTGCGCGCACGGCACGTTCGTGCCGCCGACGCTGATCGAAATCGGCAGCATCGACGAGCTGAAGCGTGAAGTGTTCGGCCCGGTGCTGCACGTCGTGCGCTACCGCCGCAGCCAGCTCGACAAGCTGCTCGACCAGATCCGCGCGACCGGCTACGGCCTGACGCTCGGGATCCACACGCGGATCGACGAGACGATCGCACACGTGATCTCGAACGCGCACGTCGGCAACATCTACGTGAACCGCAACGTGATCGGCGCGGTGGTCGGCGTGCAGCCGTTCGGCGGCGAAGGGCTGTCGGGTACCGGCCCGAAGGCCGGCGGCGCGCTGTATCTGCAGCGCCTGCTTGCGACGCGTCCGTCGGGGCTGCCGCGTTCGCTCGCGGCGTCGCTGGTCGCGGACGGCGCGCCCGGCGGCGACGCGCGCGGCAATCCGGCGGCGGCGCTCACCGCGCTGCGCGACTGGCTGATCGAGCAGCGCGAGCCGGCGCTGGCTGCACGCTGCGACGGCTACCTCGCACAGGTGCCGGCCGGCGCAACCGCGGTGCTGACGGGCCCGACGGGCGAACGAAACACGTATACACTCGGCCCGCGCGGCACGGTGTTGTGTGTCGCGGCGACGCCGGGCGGCGCGCGCGCGCAGTTCGCGGCGGTGCTCGCGACGGGCAACCGCGCGTTGTTCGCAGGTGCTGCGGGCGAGGCGCTGGTCGCCGCGCTGCCGGCTGCGCTGAAGGCGCACGCGGCCGTGCGCAAGCAGGCGGACGCGCCGTTCGATGCGGTGCTGTTCGAAGGCGACAGCGACGAACTGCAGACGCTCGTGAAGGACGTCGCGCAGCGCCCGGGCCCGATCGTGTCGGTGCAGGGCGTGTCGGCGGGCGCGTTCGAGAACGGCGATGCGGAAGACTACGCGCTCGAGCGCCTGCTGACGGAGCGCTCGGTGAGCGTGAACACGGCGGCGGCGGGCGGCAATGCGAATTTGATGACGATCGGCTGACCATCCTTGCCGTTCGGATCAAACAAAGGAAGCGGCTAGGCGATCCCGAAGCCGCTCCATTTACCCTGGTACCAAGGAGATGCTATGCAACACACGATGAAAAAGCTGGCAGGCGCGACGTTCGTCGCTGTCATGTCGCTGGCGGGGACGGCTCACGCGGACGACGTGAAAATCGGTTACGCAGGGCCGATGACGGGCGCGCAGGCGCACTACGGCAAGGATATGCAGAACGGGATCGCGCTCGCGCTGGAAGACTTCAACGCGACCAGCCCGAAGATCGGCGGCAAGCCGGTGAAGTTCGTGCTCGAGACGCAAGACGACCAGGCTGACCCGCGCACCGGCACGACGGTCGCGCAGAAGCTCGTCGACGACGGCATCAAGGGCATGCTCGGCCACTTCAACTCGGGCACGACGATTCCCGCATCGCGCATCTACGCGAACGCGGGCATCCCGCAAATCGCGATGGCGACGGCGCCGGAATACACGCAGCAGGGTTACAAGACGACCTTCCGCATGATGACGTCCGACACGCAGCAGGGCTCGGTGGCGGGCACGTTCGCGTCGAAGGACCTCGGCATGAAGAAGATCGCGATCGTCGACGACCGCACGGCCTACGGCCAGGGTCTCGCCGACCAGTTCGAGAAGGCCGCGAAGGCCGGCGGCGCGACGATCGTCGACCGCGAATTCACGAACGACAAGGCCGTCGACTTCAAGGCGATTCTGACGAAGCTGAAGGCAGCGAAGCCGGACCTCGTCTACTACGGCGGTGCGGATTCGCAGGCCGCGCCGATGGTCAAGCAGATGAAGGCGCTCGGCATCACCGCCCCGCTGATGAGCGGCGAAATGGTGAAGACGCCGACGTTCCTGAAGATCGCGGGCAACGCGGCCGAAGGCACGATCGCATCGCTGGCCGGTCTCCCGCTCGACGAAATGCCGGGCGGCAAGGCGTACGCCGACAAGTACAAGAAGCGCTTCGGCGAAGACGTGCAGACGTACTCGCCGTACGCGTACGACGGCGCGATGGCGATGCTGAACGCGATGAAGAAGGCCGATTCGACCGATCCGGCGAAGTACCTGCCGGTGCTCGCGAAGACCGACATGGCCGGTGTCACGTCGACGCACGTCGCGTACGACGCGAAGGGCGACCTGAAGAACGGCGGCATCACGATGTACAAGGTCGAGAAGGGCGAGTGGAAGCCGCTGAAGAGCATCGGCGGCAAGTAAGCTCGACGTGAGCTGCGGGCGGCGTCGAACGGCGCCGCTTCGCCGATCATGCGACAAAGCCACCGGGCCGTCGGCTCCGGTGGCTTTTTTCTTTGGGCGGCCGCGCGAGGCGATCGCGCGTCGCCGCTATTCGCGACGCGTGCGCAGCAGGAACTTCTGCAGCTTGCCCGTTGGCGTACGCGGCAGCGTTTCCGCGAACACGAATTCGCGCGGGATCTTGTACGCGGCGAGCCGCTCGCCGCAGAACGCGCGCAACGCGTCCGCGTCCGGCGCGGCACCGGCGCGCGGTACGACGTGTGCGACGACCGTCTCGCCCCAGTCCGGATGCGGGACGCCGACCACCGCGGCTTCCGCGAGGCCCGGATGCGCGCCGAGCACATCCTCGACCTCCTTCGAATAGACGTTCTCGCCGCCTGTCACGATCATGTCCTTCAGCCGGTCGACGATGAACAGATAGCCATCCTGATCGATCCGTGCGATGTCGCCCGTGCGGTACCAGCCGTCCGGCGTGAACGCGGCGCGCGTCGCGGCCGCGTCGTCGAGATAGCCGAGCATCATGCTGTCGGCCTTCAGCCAGATCTCGCCGGTGTCGCCCGGCAGCGCGTCCGCGCCGTTGCCGCGCACGACCCGCAGGTCGACGCCCGGGCCGCCGTGACGGCCGATCGAGCCGGCCTTCGCGATCTGCTCGTCCGGATACAGCGTGGTGCCGGCCGGCCCCGTTTCCGTCATCCCGTAGACCTGGAAGAACGCGCTGCTGCGATACGCGCGTGCGAGCCGTTCGGCTTGCTCCGCGCCGATCGGGCCGCCGCCGTACAGCCATGCGCGCACGCTCGACAGGTCGAATGCCGCGAAGCGCTCGACCGTGTCGAGCGGCAGCATATACGACACCGGCGCGCCGAAATAAAGCGTCACGCGTTCGCGCTCGATTGCTTCAAGGAAGCGCAATGGATGGTATTCGCGCAGCAGTACGACGGTGCCGCCCGCGTACAGCGTGCCGCCGAACCAGTTGTTCAGCGGCGACGAATGCCAGATCGGCATTGCCATCAGCGTGCGCTCGTTGCGACCGATGCCGATCGCGAGCGCGGCCGACATCGCCGCGAACGTCACCGCGCGGTGGCTGAGCACACAGCCTTTCGGGCGGCCCGTCGTGCCGGACGTGTAGAGAATCTGCGCGACCTCGCCGTCGGCCGGTTCGATGCCCGCGACGCCGTCCATCGCCGCACGCATTGCATCGAAGGCCGGCACGCCGGCCGCATCGCCTTCGGTAACGAGCCGCCGCGCCGGATGCGTCACACGTGCGAGCACCGGCGCGAGGGCCGCGTCGAACAAGATCACCTTGCTGCGGCTGTGATCGAGCACGTAGTCGACCTCCGGAGCCTGCAGCTTGTGGTTGACCGGCACGAACGCGGCGCCGAGCCGCCATGCGCCGAACATCAGGTCGACGAACGCCGGCGTGTTCAGGCACATCGCGGCGACACGGTCGCCGGCCGCGACGCCCAGCGCGCTCAGCACGGCCGCCGAGCGGTGCGAGCGCTCGCGCGCGGCGGCGTAGGAAATCGTCGTGTCGTCGTGGATCAGAAACGGCTTGTCGGGCGTCGCGCGGGCGGCGCGGTCGAGGGCGGCGACGAGGTTCATCGAGCCTCCTGGCGAGGAGAACGAGCGGGCAGGGCGTCAGGCCGGATAGGCCCGTTGCAGCAGTGCGGCGACGTCGACCGCCCGCGGATCGAAGCCGCCGGCGATGCGTCCCCAGTCCGGCGCGGCGAGCCGCGTCGCGATGAACGCGTCGGCGACGGCCGGCGGCGCATCGCGCCGCAGCAGGCACGCCTGCGCGAGCAGCGCGAGCCGTTGCGCGAACACGCGAGCCGACGCCTCCAGCGCATCGGCCGGCGCCGCGAGCATCGCACGCAACGCGTCGAGCGCCGCGCGAATGCGCGGTTCGCCGGCGCCGAGATCGGACAGCTCGGCAACCAGCGCTGCGGCCGCGTCCGGCTCGCGCGACACCGCGCGCAGCACGTCGAGACACATCACGTTGCCGGAGCCTTCCCAGATCGAGTTGACCGGCGCTTCGCGGAACAGCCGTGCGATCGGCCCGTCGTCGACGTAGCCGTTGCCGCCGAACACTTCCATCACCTCTCCGGTCAGCTCGACCGCGCGCTTGCAGACCCAGAATTTCGCGGCGGGCGTGACGATTCGCTTCCATGCGCGTTCGCGCGGCGAGTCGTCGCGCTCGAACGCGTCGGCGAGCCGCATCGCGAGCGCAAGCGCGGCCTCGCTCTCGAGCGCGAGATCGGCAAGCACGGTGCGCATCAGCGGCTGTTCGGCGAGTGCGCGGCCGAATGCGTGGCGCTGCCGCGTGTAGGCGATCGCCTGCACGACGCCCTGGCGCAGCATCGCCGCGCTGCCGAGCACGCAGTTCAGCCGCGTGTACGTGGCCATCTCGATGATGGTCGGAATCCCGCGCCCTTCGTCGCCCAGCATGATGCCCCACGCGTCGTCGAGCTCGATCTCGCTGCTCGAGTTGCTGCGGTTGCCGACCTTGTTCTTCAGCCGCTGGATCTCGACCGCGTTCTTCGTGCCGTCCGGTCGCCAGCGCGGCACGTAGAAGCACGACGGGCCGCCGGCGTCGGTCCGCGCGACGACGAGGTGCGCATCGCACATCGGCGCGGAGAAGAACCACTTGTGGCCGCGCAGCCGGTATTCGCCGCCGCGGCCGCCCGCACCGACGGCGGTCGCGAGTGTCGTGTTCGCGCGCACGTCGGAGCCGCCCTGTTTCTCGGTCATCCCCATCCCGAGCCAGACCGAGCGTTTGTCGGCGATCGGCACGTCGCGCGGATCGTAATCGTCGCTGTACAACTTGTCGCGCAGCAAGCTCCATAGCGCAGGTTCCTTCTGCAGCACCGGAATCGCGGCCTGCGTCATCGTCGCCGGGCACAGCGTGCCGGCCTCGATCTGGCCGTGCAGGTAGAAGCCGGCGGCCGTTGCGGCCCAGCGCCCCGGGCGCGCGTCTCGGAATGCGAGCGACACGAAGCCTTCGCGGCGGTACATGCCGAGCAGCGTGTGCCACGCCGGATGGAAGTCGACGCGGTCGATGCGCCGGCCGCGCCGGTCGAATGCGTTCAGCTCCGGCGTGTGGCGGTTCGCTTCGTCGGCGAGCCGGGCGGTGTCGGCACTGCCGAGCCGCGCGCCGTACGCGTCGAGCTGCGGCACGGCCCAGTCGGCGCCCGCGCGCACGAGCGCATCGCGCAACGCGACGTCGGTCGCGAAGAGGTTATAGTCGATCAGTTCGTCGAACTGGTTCGTGACTGCATGGGTCGCTTCGGTCATCGGCTTGTCTCCGGTGTCGTGCTTCGCGGTCGGTCGGCCCGCCGGGCGCCGCGCCGGCTCCCCGTTCGACCTGTTCCCCGCTGAATTTCAGAGTAGCAAATATGCCGCCGCGACATGTTCAGGTTCCGGCGCCGCCCGGCCAGCCGGCGGCGCAACCCGCGCCCGCGTTGCGCCGCCGGCCGCGGCAGCGGCGCGCGCAGGCCACGTCGGATGCGCTGCAGCAGGCGTTCGTTCAGCTTTTGCTCGAACGCGGCTACGCGAAGGCGACGATCCGCGAGATTGCGGCCGTAGCCGGCGTCAGTATCGGCACCTTCTACGAATACTTCGGCGACAAGCAGAGTCTTGCCGCACTGTGCATCCACGGGCGCGTGCTGACGCTCGCCGACCGGCTGCGCGTCGCCGCGCACGGGCTGCGTGGCGCGACCCGCGTCGAACTCGCGGCCGCGCTCGTCGATCTGCAGATCGATGCGATTGCCGCCGACGCCGCGCTATGGGCCGCGCTTTTCTCGCTGGAGCGGCAGGTGTCGCCGCTGGCCGCATACCGCCGGCATTACGACGCGTATGTCGCGCTATGGCGCGACGCGCTTGCGCACGCCGCCGATCCGCCGCCAACGGCCCGGCTCGACGGCTGCGCGCGGATGGCCCACTCGGTCTGCTACGGCGGCGTGTCGCAGGCGCTGTTGACGCTCGGGCCGGCGCTCGACTTCGCAATGTTGCGCGGCGAATTGCAGGCCGTACTGCGCGCGTATCTGGCAGCGGCCGGCGCATGACGCGGGCAGCGGCCGCCGCGCGGCCCCTGCAAATGCCCGATACGCATGCATTGCGGGAGGCGCGACTTTGACTTCGCGGCTCCGGAATTCACGGCCATGAGAAAAATGCATGGCCGCCATGACGAACTTTCGTTTGTCCGCTGATATTGGCTCAGGCTAAATCGCTGGGCATGAGTCGGGCGGCGTGCATCGCGCGCGCACATCCGACGGACATCAGGAGGAGAAGTCATGCGAAGTGCCACCACGCCCCGTTCGAAACTGCCGGACGTCGGGACGACCATCTTCACGGTGATCGGCCAGCTCGCCGCGCAGCACGATGCGCTGAATCTGTCGCAGGGCGCGCCCAATTTCGCGCCGGATCCGGCGCTTGTCGACGGCGTCGCGCGGGCGATGCGCGACGGCCACAACCAGTACGCGCCGATGGCCGGCATCGCGTCGCTGCGCGAGCGGCTCGCGGAGAAGACGGAGGCGCTGTACGGCACGCGCTACGACCCGGGCTCCGAGATCACGGTGATCGCGAGCGCGAGCGAGGGGCTGTACGCGGCGATCAGCGCGCTCGTGCACCCGGGCGACGAAGTCATCTATTTCGAGCCGTCGTTCGACAGTTACGCGCCGATCGTGCGGATGCAGGGGGCGACGCCGGTTGCGATCAAGCTGTCGCCCGAGCATTTCCGCGTGAACTGGGACGAAGTGGCCGCGGCGATCACGCCGCGCACGCGGATGATCATCGTCAACACGCCGCACAACCCGACCGCGACCGTGTTCTCCGCCGACGACCTCGAGCGGCTCGCGCAGCTCACGCGCAATACGGACGTCGTCGTGTTGTCGGACGAGGTGTACGAGCATGTGGTGTTCGACGGTGCGCAGCACCAGAGCGTCGCACGCCACCGTGAACTTGCCGAGCGCAGCGTGATCGTGTCGTCGTTCGGCAAGTCGTTCCACGTGACGGGCTGGCGTGTCGGTTATTGCATCGCGCCGGCCGCGCTGATGGACGAGATTCGCAAGGTGCACCAGTTCATGGTGTTCTCGGCCGATACGCCGATGCAGGTCGCGTTCGCGGAAATACTCGCGCGGCCGGAACACTATCTCGGCCTGTCGGCGTTCTATCAGGCCAAGCGCGATCTGCTCGCGCGCGAGCTGGCCGGGTCGCGTTTCGAGCTGCTGCCGAGCGAAGGCTCGTTTTTCATGCTCGCGCGTTTCCGCCACTTCTCTGACGAGCGCGACAGCGACTTCGTGCTGCGCCTGATTCGCGATGCGCGCGTCGCGACGATTCCGCTGTCGGCGTTCTATACCGACGGCACCGACGCCGGCGTGATCCGGCTCAGCTTCTCGAAGGACGACGCGACGCTGATCGAGGGCGCGCGGCGGTTGCGTTCGCTGTAACTCGCGGGGTGACCCGCACACAGGCAGGCGGCTCGACGGTCGCCTCGCAAGCCACGGATGGGACGGTCGTACGTGCCGATGCACGGCGCCGGCCGACAAGTCAGGAGATCACGATGAAGCATGCACACACCCTGAAACTCGCGCTCGCATTCGCGTGCGCGCTCGGCTCCGGCGCGGCGCTCGCCGACGGGCAGACGTTGCGTTTCGGCCTCGAAGCGCAATACCCGCCGTTCGAATCGAAGGCGCCGAACGGCGACCTGCAGGGCTTCGACATCGACGTCGGCAACGCCGTCTGCCAGAGCGCGAAGCTGACGTGCAAGTGGGTCGAGACGTCGTTCGACGGGCTGATTCCGGCGCTGAAGGGCCGCAAGTTCGATGCGATCAATTCGGCGATGAACGCGACCGAACAGCGGCGCCAGGCGATCGACTTCACGACGATCATCTACCGCGTGCCCACGCAACTGATCGCGCGCACCGGCAGCGGCCTGCTGCCGACGGCGGAATCGCTGAAGGGCAAGCGCGTCGGAGTGCTGCAGGCGTCGATCCAGGAAACCTACGCGAAGGCGCACTGGGAGCCGGCGGGGGTGTCGGTCGTCGCGTACCAGGACCAGAACCAGGCATACGCGGACCTCGTCGCGGGCCGCCTCGACGCGACGCTGGTGCTTGCGCCGGCCGGCCAGCGCGGCTTCCTGTCGCGTCCGGACGGCAACGGCTTCTCGTTCGTTGGCCAGCCGGTGCGCGACGACAAGATTCTGGGCAGCGGAATCGCGTTCGGGCTGCGCAAGGGCGACGACGCGCTGAAGACGAAGCTCGATGCGGCGATCGACAAGCTGAAGGCGGACGGCACCGTGAAGGCGCTCGGCCAGAAGTACTTCGGCGACATCGACATCTCTACAAAGTAAGCGGGCCTGCACGATGCAGAGCCTGCACACGGCTGGCGCGCAACACGGCGATGGCACGGCTGCGCCGGCGGACGACGCGCTCGACGCTGCGTTCGCCGCCGAGCTGGGCGACGCGCTCGTCACGCGGTCGGCCGACATCGATCCGCGCTACTTCACCGCGTACAACGAACCGGCCGGCGTGCGTCCGCGCGCGCTAGTGCGGCCGCGCAGCGTCGACGACGTGGCGCGCACGCTTGCGCTGTGCACGCGGCTCGGGCTGCCGGTCGTGCCGCAGGGCGGCCTCACCGGGCTCGCGCGCGGCGCGGTCGCGCTGGGTGGCGAGATCGTGCTGGCGATGGAGCGCTTCGCCGGCGTCGACGCGATCGACGTGGCGGCGGGCACGATGACGGTACGCGCCGGAACGCCGCTGCAGACCGTGCAGGAAGCGGCGGACGCGGCGGGCTTCACGTTCGGCGTCGATCTCGGCGCGCGCGGCTCCTGCCAGATCGGCGGGATGCTCGCGACCAACGCGGGCGGCACGCGCGCGATCCGCTACGGGATGATGCGCGAGCAGGTGCTCGGGCTCGAGGCGGTGCTCGCGGACGGCACGGTTGTGTCGTCGATGAACCGGATGCTGAAGAACAACGCCGGCTATGATCTGAAGCAGCTGTTCATCGGCAGCGAAGGCACGCTCGGCGTCATCACGCGCGCGGTACTGCGGCTGCATCCGAAGCTGGCCGAGCCGGCCACCGCGTTGTGCCGCGTGCACAGCTACGATGCCGTCGTCGCGTTGTGGAATCGCGTGCGCGTGCTGCAGGAACTCGTCAGTTTCGAAGCGATGTGGCCGGCCTTCTACGACTACGTCGCGCGTCACACGCCGGGCGTTGCCGCACCGTTCGCGGGCGAAGGCGGCTTCGCGGTGCTGATCGAGTGCGCGACAAGCGCACCGGGCAGCGATGCGCGCGCCGCGCTCGAAACCGCGCTCGCGGATGCGTTCGACGCGGGCCTCGTCGACGATGCGGCGCTCGCGACGTCGGAGCGTCAGGCACGCGACCTGTGGACGCTGCGCGAAGGTCTCGCGATCGATGCGCTGCCGCATTTGATCAACTTCGACGTGAGCCTGCCGACCGGCGAACTGGGCGCGTTCGCCGCGCGCTGCGAGGCGGCATTGCGCGGACGCTGGCCCGACATTGCGTGCCTGTTCTTCGGGCACGTGGGCGACGGCAACGTGCATATCGGCGTTTCGCTCGCCGGCATGCGCGCGACGGATCCGGAGGAGATTGACGATTGCGTCTACGCGGTCGTGCGCGACATGAGCGGTTCGGTGTCGGCGGAGCACGGGATCGGCGTGCTGAAGCGCCGTTATCTCGCGCACACGCGCAGCGACGCCGAGATCGCGCTGATGCGGCGCCTGAAGGCCGCCCTCGATCCGGCCGGCGTGCTCAATCCCGGCAAGGTGCTCTGATCGGCGCGCGCTCGCGGACGGGCGTCAACCGTCGACCCAGCGCAGCGCGCCAATTTTCAGGTGTTCGACGACGCTGCGCACCCAGTCGAGCTCCGCGTTCAGCAGCACCAGTGCATGCTCGTTCTGCAGCAGGAACAGGCGCGACACCTGATCGTTCTGCGCGGCGTTGCGCAGCGCTTCGAGACGCTCGCGTTCGGCTTCGAGCGCGGCGATACGGCGCTCGAGCTGGTGCCGCGCATCTTCCGCGTCCAGCAGCGGCAGGAACGCGAGGCCGGCGCCGAATGCCGGAAACTCGCGCGCGGGTTCCGCGAGCAGTGCATGCAGCCACGTCTGGCCGGCCGTATGGCCGGCCTCGGTCAGCGTGTACAGCGTGCGCTCGGGAAACGCGCCGTCGCGCTGGGTATCGTGCACGGCGATCAGCCCGTCGCGCAGCAGCCGATCGATCGTCTGGTACAGGCTGGTGCGCTGCCGCACGTTGATGGCCTCGTCGTAACCGCGCGCCTTCAGCTGCTGCAGCATCCCGTACGGATGCATCGGCGTTTCGGTGAGGGTCGCCAGGATCGCGAGCGCGAGCGGAGACGGGCGGGCAGATGACATGAATAGTTTGGATATATCTAGTAATACTATGACTAGTATTGGCTAGACCATCATATTCCGCAAGGGTTTCAGCCGAGGTGCGAGCGCTTCGCGGCCGGCGCGAGCGTTTCCATCGTTGCAAGGCCATGGACGATTCCGCAGTCCTCGACCGAATGCTCGCCGACGCACTGGCGGCGCAATTCGGTGAGCTGGTCGCGCAGATGTGTCAGTTCCGCAAGCCGCGCATCGACGTGGCCGATGTGTTCGTCGAGCAGCGCGTTCACCGAATCACACGGGTCGGCCGGCGTGTCCGTGAGCTGCAGCAGCGTACGGATTTCGTCGTGCGCCATGTCGAGCGCGCGGCAATTGCGAATGAAGCGCAGCCGTTCGACGTGCACGTCGGTGTAGTTGCGGTAATTCGAATCGGTGCGCTCCGCGTCCGGAATCAGTCCCTCTTTTTCGTAGAAGCGGATCGTTTCCGGCGTGCAGCGGGCGGCCTTGGCCAGTTCGCCGATCTTCATGACCTTTCTCCGTTGTAAGGGTTGACCTTGTAGTGGCTTCAGGGTGTTAACTCTACATCGTCAAGCCATAGAGGATGTTGTCATGACCGACGCCCAGCGTACCCGCGACACACGACACCGCGATGCCGACGGCGCAGATGCCTGTTGCGCCGAGTCGCGCGCCAACCATGCGGCTGCCGTTGCCGATACGGTGCCGGCAGCCGGCGAGCACACGTATTGCGATGCGGCGGCGCGCGGCGCGCCGCGGCACGAATGTGGCCGCGACCATGACGACGGGCTCGGTCATGGAGTCGCGCGCGGAGAACGGCAGGATGATGACCGCGGCGGCCATTCCGGGCACGCACACGGCGATGCACATGAGCACGGCGCTGCCTGTTCGCATGCGCGCGCGTCGGACGACCGCGCAGGGCACGCCCACGCCCACGGCCACGGCCACGCCCACGCCCACGCTCGCGACCACGCGGCCGGCGCGTGCTGCGCGCCCGCCGCGGTTGCGCTCGCGCCGCTGCCCGCCACGCGGGCGACCGCGTCGGGTCACGTGCGTTCCGCGTTCCGGATCATGCAGATGGACTGCCCCACCGAGGAGACGCTGATCCGCAAGAAGCTCGGCGGAATGCAGCAGGTGTCCGCGCTCGAATTCAACCTGATGCAGCGGATGCTGACCGTGGACCACGCGCCGGGCGCGCAACCGGCGATCGAAAGCGCGATCCGCACGCTCGGCATGACGCCGGAGACCGCGTCGGCCGATACGCCCGCAGCGCCCGTCGCGCCGCCGCCCGCGAAGCCATGGTGGCCGCTGGCGCTGGCCGGCGTTGCGGCAGTCGCGTCGGAGGCCGTGAGCTGGGCCGGCTTGCCGGTGTGGCTGTCGGCGGTGCTGGCGCTCGCGGCGGTACTCGCATGCGGGCTGACGACGTACAAGAAAGGCTGGATCGCGATCCGCAACGGCAACCTGAACATCAATGCGCTGATGAGCATCGCGGTGACGGGCGCGATGGCGATCGGCCAGTGGCCTGAAGCCGCGATGGTCATGGTGCTGTTCACGATCGCGGAGCTGATCGAGGCGAAGTCGCTCGATCGCGCGCGCAATGCGATCCAGGGATTGATGCAGCTGGCGCCCGATACGGCGACCGTACAGCAGGCCGACGGCTCGTGGCGCACGATCGAGGCCGCGCAGGTCGTGCCGGGCGCGATCGTGCGCGTGAAGCCGGGCGAGCGGATCGGGCTGGACGGCGAGGTCGTCGCGGGCCGCTCGACAGTCAACCAGGCGCCGATCACCGGCGAGAGCCTGCCCGTCGACAAGACCGCCGGCGACGCCGTGTACGCCGGCACGATCAACGAATCGGGTTCGTTCGACTATCGCGTGACGGCAGCGGCGGCCAACTCGACGCTCGCGCGGATCATCCACGCGGTCGAGGAGGCGCAGGGCGCGAAGGCGCCGACGCAGCGTTTCGTCGACCGGTTCGCGCGCGTGTACACGCCGATCGTGTTCGCGATCGCGCTGCTGGTCGCGGTGGCGCCGCCGCTCGTGACGGGCGGCGCGTGGCACGACTGGATCTACCGTGCGCTGGTGCTGCTCGTGATCGCGTGCCCGTGCGCGCTCGTGATCTCCACGCCGGTGACGATCGTGTCGGGCCTCGCGGCGGCCGCGCGGCGCGGGATTCTCGTGAAGGGCGGCGTGTATCTGGAAGGAGGCCGCAAGCTCGCATGGCTCGCGCTCGACAAGACCGGCACGATCACGCACGGCAAGCCGGTGCAGACCGATTTCGACCTGCATGCGACGGACGTCGACGCCGAGCACGTGCGCCGGCTCGGCGCGAGCCTCGCGGCGCGCTCCGATCATCCGGTGTCGCAGGCGATCGCCATGGGTGCCCGCGAGGCGCAGCCGGCACCGTTCGCCGATGTGCAGGAGTTCGAAGCGCTGCTCGGCCGCGGCGTGCGCGGCACCATCGACGGCACGCGCTACTGGCTCGGCAATCACCGGCTCGTCGAAGAGCTCGGGCGCTGCTCGCCGGCACTGGAGGCGAAGCTCGACGCGCTCGAGCGGCAGGGCAAGAGCGTCGTGATGCTCGTTGACGACGCGCGCGTACTCGGGATCTTCGCGGTGGCCGACACGATCAAGGACACCAGTCGCGCGGCGATCGCCGACCTGCACGCACTCGGCATCCGCACCGCGATGTTGACGGGCGACAACCCGCACACCGCGCAGGCCATTGCGCGGCAGGCGGGCATCGACGATGCGCGCGGCAACCAGCTGCCCGAGGACAAGCTCGCGGCGGTCGACGAATTGGCGGCGGGCGGCGCGGGCGCGGTCGGGATGGTCGGCGACGGGATCAACGACGCGCCGGCGCTCGCGCGCGCCGACATCGGCTTCGCAATGGGCGCGATGGGCACCGATACCGCGATCGAGACGGCCGACGTCGCGCTGATGGACGACGACCTGCGCAAGATTCCCGCGTTCGTGCGGCTGTCGCGCGCGACGCATCGCGTGCTGGTGCAGAACATCGGCTTCGCGCTCGGCGTGAAGGTCGTGTTCCTCGGCCTCACGGTCGCGGGGCTCGGCACGATGTGGATGGCCGTGTTCGCCGACGCCGGCGCGAGCCTGATCGTCGTCGGCAACGGCTTGCGGCTGCTGTCGGCGAGCGGTGTGTTCGACCGCGCGGCGGCGAAGCGGTGACGCGATGGCGATGAGTTTTCTGAGGCGGCTCTTGGGCCGGCACGGTGGCGGCCGTGCAGGCGGGCATCACGGCGGCGTCGGGCGCGACGGCCATGGCGGTCACGTCGGTCACGGCGGTCACAACAGCCACAGCAGCCACGGACGTCACGGCGCGCGCGGGCGTGATCGTGACGGCTGGGGCTGGCCGTCGTCGGCCGATGCGCCGATCGGTTCCGGCAGCACCGTACCGCTGCGCCAGCTCGGATGCGCGGGCTGCGGCGCGTTGAATGCGGCGGATGCGCGGTTCTGCGCACAGTGCGGCGTATCGCAGCGAGGCAGGGCCTGCGGCAGGTGTCACGCGGCGCTGGCCGCCGACGCGCGCTTTTGTCCCGGTTGCGGGGCGCAGGCCGGCTAACGCCCGATCGTCGCCTTCGTGGGCGCCGCGGCAGCCGATTTCGGCGACGGCGTGGCGTCTGCGGCAGGCCTTGCGTCGCGCGGTGCGCGGCTTTGTGACAAGTGTTGAAGCGGCGAGCCCCGAGCCCCGCCGCTCAACGCAGCGGCAAATGAATCTCGGTGCGCAGATCCGCTGGCGCCGCGTCCATCGGCGTATTCAGATACAGCTCAAACGGCGGCGCATCGGCCGCTTCGCGGCCCGAGTGACGAAGCCAGTCTCCGTACAGCCAGTGGTAGGCGGCTTTCAGATCCGCATACGGTCCCGTGTGCAGCAGGACCGCATATTCGCCGGCGGCGATCGCGATGCGCTCGACCGGCGGCGCGGGCTCGACGTCCGGCGCGCCGGCGGCCGGCACGACGCACGCTTTCGCGCGCAACTGCGCTTCGGGCGTCGTATCGGGATCGTCGTAGTAGAGGGCGATCATTTGCGCGCCGGGCCCGAGCAGCCCGCGCTGCCCGGCCCACGCGCCGATCTGCGCGAACGCATCGCCGACCTTCAGATACGCGCCCGTATGCGCGACCGCATAACCGCGCAGTTCCGGCACCCGCCGGATCTCGACCTCATGCTCGAACATGTCTTCCTCTCCTCGCTGTAACGGGTAAATCGGCCGGTGGACGCCGGCGCGCCGGTGCTGCGCGGGCGGCACGCCGTAAGCATCGCGAAACGCGCGGCCGAACGCGTGCGTCGACCCGTAGCCGGCGCGCCGCGCAATCGCATCGAGTGGCAGCGCGGTGCACACGAGATCCTCGGACGCGCGCACGATCCGCATCCGCCGCACCGTCAGCACGACCGACTCGCCGTACAGCGCGCGATAGACGCGCTGCCAGTGGTACGGCGACAGACACGCAATGTCGGCGAGCCGGTTCAGGTCGAGCGGGTCGTCGAGGTGCATGCGGATGTAGTCGTGAACCCGCGCGATGCGGGCCGCATAACGCGCCCACGCGGGCGTTGCGGTTTTCGTGTCGACGGTCATGCGCGAGCTCCGCGGCGGAAATCGACGTCACGGTAGCACGCGGCGGATTGATAAATCTTGCGAAGATGCGGGCCCCGCCACGAAGGCCGGCGAAAGCAGGCCCTTTTTATTTCGGCGAAATTGGGTCTCGTCCCCGTCGATCTATGACTAAAGTTAAAGACGGTGAAATCAGGTGATCGCGTCATTTTTCTCCGGTAAGTTGCCTACGGCGGCAACGCACGTTTCGAAGTACGCAGGTAGTTCGTCGATGTTCAATCGCAACGCCACGTTTTTCGGGAGAAGAAGAAATGGATGCTTCCAGCTTCATCACGTCGCTGCAGACCACGCTGGGCGGATACCTGCCGAAGATCGCCGGGGCGCTCGGCATCCTGGTGATCGGCTGGCTGATCGCGGTGGGCGTGCGGGCCGGCGCGCTTCGGCTGCTCAACGCGCTGAAGGTCGACGAGCGGATCAGCGCAAGCACCGGGCAGGGCGCGTGCGTCGAGCGCATCATCGCGGGCGGGCTGTTCTGGCTGGTGCTGCTCGTCACCGCGGTGGGCATCTTCAACGTGCTCAACCTCTATGCGGTATCCAATCCGTTCTCGTTGCTCGTCACGCACATCGTCAACTACTTGCCGAACCTCATCGGCGGCGCGGCGCTGACACTGATTGCGTGGCTCATCGCGTCGCTGCTGCGCAGTCTCGCGAACCGTGCGCTCAGAGCGAGCAAGGTCGACACCGCGTTGTCCGAAAGCGCGGGCATGCAGCCGATGAGCGGCTATCTCGGCGACGTGCTGTTCTGGCTCGTGATCCTGATGTTCCTGCCGGCGATCCTGTCGGCGTTCGCGCTGTCCGGCCTGCTGTCGCCGGTGCAGGGAATGGTCGACAAGCTGCTCGCGATCGTGCCGAACATCTTCGCGGCTGCCGTGATCGGCTTCGTCGGCTGGATCGTCGCGCGCGTGCTGCGCGGCCTCGTGACGAATCTGCTCGTGGCCGCCGGCGCCGACCGGCTGACCGCGCGCCTGGACAGCCCGACGCCGGTGCGCGTGTCGAGCCTGGTCGGCACGATCGTCTACGTGTTCGTGTTCGTGCCGACGCTGATCTCCGCACTCGACGCGCTGAAGATCGACGCGATCTCGATTCCCGCAACCAACATGCTGAACCAGTTCCTCGGCGCGGTGCCGGACATCGTCGCGGCGATCGTGATCGTGCTCGTCACGTTCTACTTCGCGCGCTTCGTTGCGTCGCTCGCGCAGCGTCTGCTCGAAGCCGCCGGTGTCGACGGGCTGCCGGCCGTGCTCGGCGTCGAGCGGGTGTTCTCGGGCTTTCTGCAGCCGTCGGTGCTGGTCGCGCGGCTGATCGTGTTCTTCGCGATGCTGTTCGCGTCGGTCGAGGCCGCGAACCGGCTCGGCTTCACGCAGGTGCGCGACGTCGTCACGCTGTTCATCGAGTTCGGCGGCCACGTGCTGATGGGGGGCGTGATCCTCGTGATCGGCGTGTGGCTCGCGGGGCTCGCGCGCCGCGTGATCGAGCAGGCCGACCGCGAGCACAGCGTGCTGTTCGCGCGGATCGCGCAGTTCGCGATCCTCGGCCTCGTGTTCGCGATGGGGCTGCGCGCGATGGGCATCGCAAACGAGATCGTGCAACTCGCGTTCGGCCTCGTGCTCGGTGCGATCGCGGTGGCCGTCGCGTTGTCGTTTGGCCTCGGCGGCCGTGAAGCGGCCGGCAAGCTGCTCGATCGCTGGTTCAATCAGCGCGGCGGCGGGCAGTAACGCAGGCGGCCCGGCCGTCATGGGCGGCCGGGCGGTCATGCAGCGCGGCGCGCATGGCGACTTCGAGCGCTCGCTGCCATCGCGCGGGACGGGCGACGCCTGCGATGTGTGAGGCAATGCCACCCGCGCCAGGCAAGCCGGCCCGCGAGCGTGGTCGCCGGTACGCTGACGAACGAGATTGCCAGCCGGAATGCGTCGTGGACGCGTTCGACATCGCCTGCTCCGGTCGATGGCGCAATTCGGGCGTGTTTCCGCAAGCGAAACGTCAGCTGCGATCTTTGCCGAATTTCGATAACACGTCGTTTAATGACTCTCTAGCATCGATTCTCAGTCGCGCGGCCGGCAGGCCGGCGCCTTTCAGGAGAATCCGATGAAAGCAGAGTCGAATGGCCGGCCCGCCGCCGGCGCCAAGTCGTCCGGCCAGCCTGCGCTGCAGCAGACGCTCGGGACCTGGCAACTGTGGGGCATTGCGGTCGGCCTCGTGATTTCCGGCGAATACTTCGGCTGGAGCTACGGCTGGGCCAGCGCGGGCACGCTCGGTTTCGTCATCACCGCGCTGTTCGTCGCGGCGATGTACACGACCTTCATCTTCAGCTTTACCGAACTGACGACGTCGATCCCGCATGCGGGCGGCCCATTCGCGTATGCGCGCCGCGCGTTCGGTCCGACGGGCGGCTACCTCGCCGGCGCGGCGACGCTTGTCGAGTTCGTGTTCGCGCCGCCCGCGATCGCGCTCGCGATCGGCGCGTACCTGCACGTGCAGTTTCCGGGGCTCGAACCGAAGCATGCGGCGATGGGCGCGTATCTCGTGTTCATGGCGCTGAACATCGTCGGCGTGCAGATCGCCGCGACGTTCGAGTTGGTCGTCACGCTGTTCGCGATCTTCGAGCTGCTGGTGTTCATGGGCGTCGTGTCGCCGGGCTTCTCGTGGAGCAACTTCATGAAGGGCGGCTGGTCGGGCGCCGATCACTTCAGCGTCGGCGCATTCCACGGCATGTTCGCCGCGATCCCGTTCGCGATCTGGTTCTTCCTCGCGATCGAAGGCGTCGCGATGGCCGCCGAGGAAGCGAAGAATCCGAAGCGCTCGATCCCGATCGCGTACGTTGCCGGTATCCTGACCCTCGTCACGCTCGCGATCGGCGTAATGGTGTTCGCCGGCGGCGCGGGCGACTGGACGAAGCTCGCGAACATCAACGATCCGCTGCCGCAGGCGATGAAGTACATCGTCGGCGCAAACAGCGGCTGGATGCACATGCTCGTGTGGCTCGGGCTGTTCGGTCTCGTCGCGTCGTTCCACGGGATCATTCTCGGCTATTCGCGCCAGATCTTCGCGCTGGCTCGCGAGGGCTACCTGCCGGAGTGGCTCGGCAAGGTGCATCCGCGCTTCAAGACGCCGCATCGCGCGATTCTCGCGGGCGGCGTGATCGGGATCGCCGCGATCTACAGCGACGAGCTGATCCAGTTCGGCGGCCAGACGCTCACCGCGAACATCGTGACGATGTCGGTGTTCGGCGCGATCGTGATGTATATCGTAAGCATGGCGGCGCTGTTCAAGCTGCGCCGCTCGCAGCCGAACATGGCGCGGCCGTTCCGCGCGCCGCTGTACCCGTTGTTTCCGGCGTTCGCGATCGTGGCGGCTCTGATCTGCCTCGGGACGATGGTGTACTTCAACGGGTTGGTCGCAATGGTGTTCGTCGCGTTCCTCGCGCTCGGCTACGCGTATTTCCTCGCGACCCGTTCGCAGCGCGCGAGCGCGCCGGGCGACGCGCTGCTCGAGGAATGAGCGGCGCAAGCGCGAGCGGCCGTTTCTGACGGCCACCGGCGCGCGCTGCCGAGCGGCGCGCGCCGGTGGCATTTGGCAAGGAGATTCGAACGATGTCCTATACGGAGACGATCGGCCCGCGCACGTACCGTTTCGCGGACCTGAAGACGCTGCTCGCGAAGGCGAGCCCGCTGCGCTCCGGCGACCAGCTCGCCGGCGTCGCGGCTGCGAGCGAGGAGGAGCGCGTCGCCGCGAAGATTGCGCTCGCGGGCGTGCCGCTGAAGGCGTTCCTGAACGAAGCGCTGATTCCGTACGAACACGACGAAGTCACGCGGCTGATCGTCGACGATCACGATGCGGCCGCGTTTGCGGAGATCTCGCACCTCACCGTCGGCGATTTCCGCAACTGGCTGCTGTCGCCCGCGGCCGACGGCGCGGCGCTCGAGCGGATTGCGCCCGGCCTCACGCCCGAGATGGTCGCGGCGGTGTCGAAGCTGATGCGCAACCAGGACCTGATCGCGGCCGCGCGCAAGCGCCGCGTCGTCACGCGGTTTCGCAACACGGTCGGGCTGGCCGGCCGGATGTCGGTGCGGCTGCAGCCGAATCACCCGACCGACGACGTGAAAGGCATCGCCGCGTCGATGCTCGACGGGCTGATGTACGGCTGCGGCGATGCGATGATCGGCATCAATCCGGCGACCGACAGCCTCGCGGCGATCGTGAAGCTGCTCGCGATGATCGACGGATTCCGCGAGCGCTACGGCGTGCCGACGCAGTCGTGCGTGCTCACGCACGTGACCAACACGATCGCGGCGATCGAAAAGGGCGCGCCGGTCGATCTGGTGTTCCAGTCGATCGCCGGCACCGAGAAAGCGAACGCGAGCTTCGGGATCTCGCTCGCGCTGCTCGGCGAGGCGCGCGACGCCGCGTTGTCGCTGAAGCGCGGCACCGTCGGCAACAACCTGATGTATTTCGAGACCGGGCAAGGCAGTGCGCTGTCGGCGAACGCGCATTTCGGCGTCGATCAGCAGACGTGCGAGGTGCGTGCATATGCGGTCGCGCGCAAGTTCGATCCGTTCCTCGTGAACACCGTGGTCGGCTTCATCGGGCCGGAATACCTGTACGACGGCAAGCAGATCATCCGCGCGGGGCTCGAGGATCACTTCTGCGGCAAGCTGCTCGGCGTGCCGATGGGCTGCGACATCTGCTACACGAATCACGCCGAAGCCGATCAGGACGACATGGACACGCTGCTCACGCTGCTCGGTGCGGCCGGCATCAACTTCATCATGGGAATTCCCGGCGCGGACGACGTGATGCTGAACTACCAGAGCACGTCGTTCCACGATCAGCTGTACGTGCGCGAGGTGCTCGGGCTGCGCCGCGCGCCCGAGTTCGAGGAATGGCTGGAGACGATGGAGATCGCCGACGCGCATGGCGCGCTGCGTGCCGCGAGCGCACGCGTGCCGCTGCTCGCGGGCGCGAACGACTGGATGGGGATTTCCGCATGAGCGACGCCGTCGAGAAAAATCCGTGGGCGCAGCTGAAGTCGTTCACGAACGCTCGGATCGCGCTCGGCCGAGCGGGCAGCAGCCTGCCGACCGCGCCGCTGCTCGCGTTCAATCTGTCGCACGCGCAGGCGCGCGATGCGGTGCACCAGCCGCTCGACGCCGATGCGCTGCGCCGCGAGATCGATGCGGCGGGGTTCGCGACGCTCGGCGTGCAGAGCGCGGCGCCCGACCGTCAGCATTACCTGCGCCGGCCGGATCTCGGCCGCAAGCTGTCCGACCACGGGCGCGCGCTGCTGGCCGGCTATGGCGCGGCGCTCGACGAACCGCCGGACGTCGTGTTCGTGGTCGGCGACGGGCTGTCGGCATTCGCGGCCGCGAAGCAGGCGCTGCCGCTGCTGCAGGCCGTATGCCCGCGGCTGCACGCGGACGGCTGGCGGATCGGGCCGGTGGTGGTCGCGACGCAGGCGCGCGTCGCGCTCGGCGACGAGATCGGCGAGTTGCTGCGCGCGCAGGTCGTCGCGATGCTGATCGGCGAGCGGCCGGGCCTCAGTTCGCCGGACAGCCTCGGTGTTTATCTGACGTGGGCGCCGAAGGTCGGCTGTCACGACGCGCAGCGCAACTGCATCTCGAACGTGCGGCCTGAAGGTTTGCCGCATGCCGCCGCCGCGCACAAGCTGCATTACCTGATGACGCATGCGCGCCGCCTCGGGCTCACCGGTGTCGGATTGAAGGACGACAGCGACGCGCTGTTGCCGCAGCAGGAAGCCGAGCGGATCGGCGCGGCGTGAGCGCGCGCCGGCCGGCTACGTGAACAGCCGCTCGCACAGGAAGTCGACGAATACGCGCAGCTTCGGCGACAGCTGCCGGCTCGACGGCCACACGATCGAGAACTGGCCGGGCGCGATCCGGTAATCGTCGAGCACGGTGACGAGCGCGCCGCTTTCCAGCGCATCGCGCGCGAGAAAATCCGGCATGTAGCCGATGCCGAGCCCCGCCATGACCGCGCCGCGCAGCGCTTCCATGTTGTTGCAGGTCATCGCGGTGCGCAGCTTCAGCGGCGTGCCGTCGTCGGCGGCGAGCGCCCAGTCCTGCAGCTTGCCGGTGGTCGGGAAGCAGTAGCGCACGCAGTCGTGCGCTTCGAGATCGCGCGGTGCCCCCGGCGTGCCGGCCTGCGCGAGGTACGCGGGCGTCGCGCACAGCACGAACGCGAACGGGCCGAGCCGCCGCGACATCAGGCTCGAATCCGACAGCGGTCCGCTGCGGATCACCGCGTCGAAGCCGCCTTCGACGACATCGACCATCCGGTCATTGAAATCCAGATCGAGCTCCACGTCCGGGTAGCGCCGCCTGAATTCGGGCAATACCGGCAGCAGGAACCGGTAGCCGATCACCGGCAGGCTCACGCGCAGCTTGCCGCGCGGGCGCTGCGCGGAGGCCGTCACGGTGGCTTCCGCATCGCGCAGATCCTCGAGGATCCGCTGGCAGCGTTCGTAGAAGTGGCGGCCTTCGTCGGTCAGCGTGACGCGCCGCGTCGTGCGGTTGAACAGGCGTACGCCGAGCGATTGTTCGAGCCGCGCGATCGTCTTGCCGACCGCGGACGCCGAGATGCCGAGCGTGCGGCCGGCCGCGACGAAGCTCAACGCTTCGGCGGTGCGGACGAAGGCGGCGATGCCGTTCAGGTTTTCCATCGGTGCAGGCGGAATCGGGTGTGAAGACGCAGATTGCGGAATTTTAGTCCGTTATATGAGGAAGCCAGCACGGTTTTTCGAATATTGAATCGGAATTATCTTTGATCGCCGTTGACGCGCGTTCGCGCGGGCTTTTCGAGGAGCGATGATGGATCAGCCGTTTTCAACCGTTGCCGCGGCGTCGGCACGCCGACGCGCGTGGGTGCTGGCAGCCGTATGCATGGCGGCCGTCGCGCTGCCGCTGTCGTTTTCGGGCGGGGCGGTCGCGACGCCGGCGATCGGCCGCGACCTGCATGGCGGGCCGGTCGCGATGAACTGGATCACCAACGCGTTCATGCTCGCGTTCGGCAGTTTCCTGATGGCCGCGGGCGCGCTGGCCGACCAGTTCGGGCGCAAGCGCCTGTTTGCGTGCGGCGTCGGCGGTTTCACGCTGATGTCGGCCGCGCTCGCGTTTGCGCCGTCGATGCTCGCGGTCGACCTGCTGCGCGCCGCGCAGGGGCTCGCGGCGGCCGCGGCGCTTGCGGGCGGCACGGCCGCGCTCGCGCAGGAGTTCGACGGCGCGGCGCGTACGCGCGCATTCAGCCTGCTCGGCACGACGTTCGGGATCGGGCTCGCGTTCGGGCCCGTGCTCGCCGGATGGCTGATCGCGCAGCACGGCTGGCGCGCGATCTTCGTCACGGGCGCGGCGGCCGGCGTGCTGTCGCTCGCATTGGGGCTGCCGCGCATGCACGAGTCGCGCGATCCGCACGCGACCGGGCTCGACTGGCCGGGCACGACCGCGTTTACTGCCGCGCTCACGCTGTTTACGTGCGGCGTGATCGAGGCGCCCGCGCGCGGCTGGACGCATCCGCTCGTCGTTGCGCTGCTGGCCGGCGCGGCGCTCGGCGTGTGCGCATTCGTCGCGATCGAGACGCGCGTCGCGCGGCCGATGCTCGATCTGTCGCTGTTCCGGATTGCTCGCTTCGTCGGCGTACAGGTGCTGCCGGTGTCGACGTGCTGCTGCTACATCGTGCTGCTCGTCGTGCTGCCGCTGCGCTTCATCGGCATCGACGGCTTCAGCGAAATCGACGCGGGCTGGCTGATGCTCGCGATCTCCGCGCCGATGCTCGTCGTGCCGCTCGTCGCGGCGACGCTTACGCGCCGGCTGTCTGCCGGCGTGATTTCCGGGTTCGGGCTGCTCGTTGCCGCTGCAGGCCTCGTGTGGCTCGGCGTCGCGCTGCGCGGCGGCGCGGGTCCGGCGGCGATCGCGCCGATGCTCGCGATCGGCGTCGGGGCCGGCATGCCGTGGGGGCTGATGGACGGGCTGTCGGTCAGCGTCGTGCCGAAGGAGCGTGCGGGGATGGCGACCGGAATCTTCAGCACGACGCGTGTCGCGGGCGAGGGAATCGCGCTCGCGATCGTCGGCGCGGTGCTCGCGACGCTCACCCATGCCGATTTGCGGCACGCGGCGGCGGCCGCGGCCGGTGCGCCCGATGCGACGCTGCGCGCCGCCGCGCGGCTCGCGACCGGCGATCTCGCCGGCGCCGCGGCCGTATTGCCGGGTGTCGATCGCGCGGCGCTGCTCGCGAGCTATACGCATGCGTTCGATCGGTTGCTGATCGGGCTCGCGGTCGTGACGGTGCTGTGCGCGGGCGTGGTGTTCGCGTTTCTCGGCGCGCGGCCGGCGTGCGAGGAAGGGCGCGGCGATGAAGGCGCGCAGATGCGCGGTGAAGCACCGGCGCGGCGCCGCGCGGAACCGGCGTGTGCGGACACGACGGGGCGGTAAGCGTTGCGTTGCGTCGACGGCGAGCTGGCCGGCGCGCGGATAACGCATCCGAACATGTGTCGAGTCATGCCGGACGTCGTAGCGTGCCGACGATCCGGCACGGGCGCCCGTCATCGCGCGCCGCCGTCACGCCAGCACGAGCGCCGGCAGCCCCGCCTCGACTCGCGCGTGCGCGCTTTCCACTTCGACGACCACGTAACGCTGCGCATCGGGCCATAGATGCGCATGGCTTCCCGCCTCTTCGACGATCGTCGCGCGCCCTTGCACGAGCCACGTCGTCTGCCGGACGAAGTCGACGAACAGCAGCGCGATCGCCGGATTCACGAGCAGGTTGCCGATCGTGTTGAACAGGTTGTTGCCCGTGAAATCGGGCAGCACGAGCGTGCGCCGATCGGGCAGGTCGACGAGCGGCTCGAACGAGCCGTCCGCGCGCGGCTGCCGGCCTCGATACGAGCAGTCGCTGTCGCCGGCGGCGTTTGCGGTCGCGACGATCAGGAACGCCTGTTCGCGGATGAAGGCGACGGCATCGTCGCTCAGGGTAGCCGGATCGGTCATGGGTCGGTGGGCGCGTGGCCGGTGCGTGCAGATTCGCGATCGTCACGCAAGCGACATGCCACGCGGCGAGCGCGGCTGCGCATGTGCCGATGCGCAACGGCGCTGTGGAAAATCCGAACACCGGCCGCGCCGCTGCGCCGTCGCGTTGTTCAGAATCGGCACACTCGTTTTCGATGCGCCGGCACCGCCCGCGGCGGGCGCCCGCGCGCACCGCTGCGGTTCGCTTGCCGGCCGGTTTGGCACGCATGTTGCGTAAATCGTGCAGCGCGATCCAACCGGCGCTGTATCCACACAAGCACGATGAACAGGAGACATGTATGAACCCGTTTGACCTGAAGCAACTGGGCCTCGACGTCGAATATCCGTATCGTCAGCAGTACGACAACTACATCGGCGGCAAGTGGGTTCCGCCGGTGAAGGGCGAGTACTTCGAGAACGTGTCGCCGATCAACGGCAAGCCGTTCTGCCGCGTGCCGCGCTCGGGCGCCGACGACATCGAACTCGCGCTCGATGCCGCGCACGCCGCTCGCCGCAAGTGGGGCAAGACTTCCGTCGCCGAGCGCGCGAACCTGCTGCTCGCCGCCGCCGACCGGATGGAAAAGAACCTGAAACTGCTGGCGGTGGCCGAGACGATCGACAACGGCAAGCCGCTGCGCGAGACGATGGCGGCCGACCTGCCGCTCGCGATCGATCACTTCCGCTATTTCGCGGGTTGCATCCGCGCGCAGGAAGGCGGGATTTCGGAGATCGACGACAACACCGTCGCGTATCACTTCCATGAGCCGCTCGGCGTGGTCGGCCAGATCATCCCGTGGAACTTCCCGCTGCTGATGGCTGCGTGGAAACTCGCGCCGGCGCTCGCGGCCGGCTGCTGCATCGTGATGAAGCCGGCCGAGCAGACGCCCGCGTCGGTGATGGTGCTGATGGAGCTGATCGGCGACCTGTTCCCGGCCGGTACGATCAACATCGTCAGCGGCTTCGGCAAGGAAGCGGGCGAGGCGCTCGCGACCAGTACGCGGATCGCGAAGATCGCGTTCACCGGCTCGACGCCGGTCGGCAAGCACATCCTGCGTGCGGCCGCCGACAACCTGATCCCGTCGACGGTCGAGCTGGGCGGCAAGAGCCCGAACATCTTCTTCGCGGACGTGCTCGATCAGGACGACGCGTTCCTCGACAAGGCGCTCGAAGGCCTCGCGATGTTCGCGCTGAACCAGGGCGAGGTGTGCACGTGCCCGTCGCGGATCCTGATCCAGGAGTCGATCTACGATCGCTTCATCGAGAAGGCGGTCGCGCGTGTCGAGCGCATCAAGGCCGGCCATCCGCTCGACCTGCAGACGATGATCGGCGCGCAGGCATCGCAGCAGCAGCTCGACAAGATCCTGTCGTACATCGACATCGGCCGCGACGAAGGCGCGCAATGCCTGACAGGCGGCGAGCGCACGGCGCCGGCGGCCGAACTCGGCACGGGCTATTACGTGAAGCCGACGATGCTGCTTGGCAACAACAAGATGCGCGTGTTCCAGGAGGAGATCTTCGGGCCGGTCGCGTCGGTGATGACGTTCAAGGACGAGCAGGAAGCGATCGAACTCGCGAACGACACGTTCTACGGGCTCGGCGCGGGCGTGTGGACGCGCAACGGCACGCGTGCCTACCGGATGGGCCGGGAGATCGAGGCCGGCCGCGTGTGGACCAACTGCTATCACCTGTATCCGGCGCACGCGGCATTCGGCGGCTACAAGCAGTCGGGCATCGGCCGCGAGACGCACAAGATGGCGCTGTCGAACTATCAGCAGACGAAATGCCTGCTGGTCAGCTACCAGGCGGAGGCGCTCGGGTTCTTCTGATCGCCGCAGGGGCGAAGGGCCCGCCGTGGGCGGCCGGGCGGCGGTGGAGCGCCGCCCGGTCGTGTGGCGGTGGCGGAGCGCCCGTTGCGAAGGGGCCGATGCCGGAGGGCGTTTCCGGTTGGAGCTGTCCGACGGCGCTTCCGGAGCGTGCTTCGGAGGGTGCTCTCGGACGGTGCTTCCGGACGGTGCTTCCGAATGGAGTTTCGGGGGGCTGCTTTCGGGGCATTTCCGCAGGACCGCTTCCGAAGGATGGCTTCCGGCGGGCGCTTTGCAGAGGGCCGGCCGCGGAAAGCAGTGAGGCCTGCGCCGGATTGACGCAGCAGAGAGACGGCGGGGCGATGTCTGCCCGGCCGTTGAACGGCGCCCGTACCGCTTGCCCGGTGCCGTGCCGGCGGCCGGTGCTGTCCCGCCGCCGACCCTGGCACTTCGCGTTTTTTTCACCTTTCGACATTGAACAAGCGGCGTGGGCCGCGCGCGATCCCGGCCCGCATCGCGCCGATACCGGCCTTCGCGCGTTCGCAGCCGCATCGTGCGCCCGCAGGCCTGACGGAAACCAGCATGGCAGAACCGCCCCGATCCTTTCCACGCCACCCGGTGTTTCACGCGGGCGAGCTCGACGCGCACCACCGGTTCGGCGTCAGCGACGAAGCCGAGCGGATGAGCGACGTCGTGACGACGCGACTGAGCATCGGCGTGCGCCAGTTCGTCGAATCGCAACCGTTCATGTTCGTCGGCACGATGTGCGGCGAACCGGCGCGCGTGACCTGCGACATCGTGCAGGGCATCCGCGACGCGAACGGCGATCTGTGGCCGGTCGTGCGCGTGATCGACACGAAGACGCTGCGCTTCGCGCTGCCCGTCCATCCGGATGGCGACGGCGCCAGGATCGACCCGCGCACGTGCGACGGCAGCGGTGTCGGTCTGCTGTTCGTCGATTTCATGCGCGGCGTCCGTTACCGAATCAACGGCCGCGCGACGCTGCGCACCGACCTGCCGGCAGCGGATATGGCCCCGTGGCCGCCCGGCAGCCCGATCGTCGAGCTGGCGGTCGCGCAGGCGTACGGCAACTGCGGCACGCGCGTCGTGCGGTTGCGGCCGGGCGCGTAGCCGATGGCCGCCGGCGGCGCGCATTCCGCACCCGTGCGGTGCGCGGTACGCCGCCTCCGGGTGCGCCCCCATGGCGCGCACGGGCCGGAGCGCGTGGAATGACGGGCTGGTCGCCGGAATCGCGCGATTCGGCACGGGACTTGCGTGATGGAGGCCGTCCCGCGCAGGTGAGGAGAACACGATGGAACAACGAGTGCAGTGCATGGACGAGCCGACGGCCGAGGACACGCGGCGCAGCGCGCAGGGCAACGACGCGCTGGCCGGCCAGGCCGTGGTCAGCGTCGCGCACGACGCCGACGAGCAGGCGCGCAACCTGATCGGCTGGCGGCAGACCTACGACCAGCTCGCGGCCGGCCGCTTCGTCGGCACGCTGACCGAGCTGCCGCTCGACACGATGAAGCTGTTTCGCGAATCGACCAGCCACCTGCTGCGGCAGGCGTGCGAGGTGCGCGGCGACGCTTACTGGTTCGGAATCCCGCTCGCGAGCGACGGCACCGCGCGCGTCGACGCGTGCCGCATCGGCCCCGGCGCGCTCGCGTTCCGGCCCGGCAACGTCGAATTCGAATTGCTGACGCCGGCGCAGTTCTCGATTTACGGGGTGGTCGTGCGGGGCGACGTGCTGCGCCGCTATGCGGAAGAAGTCGAACACCGCGCGCTCGACGAGCGGCTGTTCACGCAACGCGTGATCCAGATCGGCGACGCGCGGCTCGCGCGCCTGTGCACGCTGCTCGGCCACCGGCTCGACGGCGCGGCGGCCGCGGGGGGGCCGTTGCCCGATGCGCAGCGCGACGACCTGCAGGCCGAGGTGCTGGCCGCGCTGTTCGACGCGTGCGCGCAACCGGCGGACGACGGCGCGGGCGGCGCGCCGTCCACTCGGCGCTGGATCGTCGAGCAGGCGCGCGAATACGTGCTTGCGCACCGCACGCGGCCGGTCGGCGTGCCCGAGCTGTGCGAGCAACTGCACGTGAGCCGTCGCACGTTGCAGTATTGCTTCCAGGATGTGCTCGGCATGGCGCCGGCAACCTATCTGCGCACGCTGCGGCTCAACGGCGCGCGGCGCGATCTGTGCGGGCGGGCGGCCGGTTCGGTGCAGGACGTCGCGGAGGCGTGGGGTTTCTGGCATCTGAGCCAGTTCGCGACCGATTACCGGCGGCTGTTCGGCAAGCGGCCGTCGGAGACGCTGCGCGAGCGGGCGACAATGATCGCCGCCGGGTGAGCCGCGTGGTGGCGGCGCGTGGAAGCTGCCGCACGCGCCGTCTCGTTATCCCGCTGTAGCCGCCGCGTCGCGCGGTGCCGGCCACGGCAACGCATCCCAGTCGATCGCCCGGTAGGCGGATTCGACCGCCGCGAGATCGTCCGGCCGTTCGCTGCGATGCAGCCCGTGCAAATCCGCGGGCACGTCGAGCGAGACCGGCACGCAGTGCGGATAGTCGCGCACGCGCAGCGCCGGATCGATCGTCGTGAAACAGCCGAGCGTCGGCACGTCGAAGCCGTCGGCGACATGCAGCGCCGCCGTGTCGGGCGCGAACAGCACGCTCGCCCCCTTTACCCAGGCAAGGAAGCGCGCGGTGTCCGTCGCGTCGCGGCTCACGTCGACATAGGCGGCGTGCGCGACGGCGCCGAAGCCGACCACGGGCAGCCCGTAACGCTGCGCGAGCCGCTCGACGCAGGCGGCATGCAGCGCCCGCGGCACGCTGCGCACCGCGGTGCTTGCGGTCGGGCAGAACAGCACGTACGGCCGCTGCCATTCGGCCGGCAGTGCGGGCAGCGTCAGCCGGGCGAGCCAGCGATTGCGCTTCGCGGCGGCCGGCACCGCGGCCGGATCGGCGCCGAGCGCGTCGACGAAGAAATCGATCATCGGCTGCCGCGCGAACGCGGGCCAGTACAGGTGATTGCCGACATCGATGCACGGCGCGCCGGCAGGCAGCGCATCGGCCGGATACGGCAGCGCGCGCGACGGTGCGACGACGTCGGCCGCGAGCGCATACAGTGCGTCGACGTAGCGCGGCGCGCGGGCCGGCCGGTACAGCGTGAAGCGCAGGCCCGGATGCATCGCGCGCAGTGCGGCGAGCGCGGTCAGCCCGATCACCGAATCGCCGAGCGCGACGCCCATCCCGTTGATCACGTGCACGTCCGTCATGCGCTCGTAGTCGAGCCGGAACGGTCGGGATGCGGCATGCAGCAGGCCAAGCGCGGGCGCGGCCTGTGCGTGACGTTCCGCGCGCTCGCTGCCGTGCTCGATGTCGTACGGTGCGACGAGCGTGCCGTTGGGCGCGAGCAGCGTGCCGGGATGGACGAGCGCGCGATCGTGCGACAGCACGAGGCCGGCCGGTGTGATGTGCCGCGCCATGGTCATGCGCCGCGGGCGCGGCGGCCCTGCTCTCGGATCTGCTCGAGCGTCGCGGCCGGCGTGCTGGCTTCCTGCGGGATCCGGATCTCGATCACGGCCGGCAGCCCGCAACTCAGTGCGCGCTCCAGCGCGGGCGCGAAGTCGGCGGTGCGCTCGACCGTCTCGCCATGCGCGCCGAACGCACGCGCGTACGCGGCGAAATCGGGGTTCGTGAGCCCTGTGCCGTGCACGCGGCCCGGATAGTTGCGTTCCTGATGCATGCGGATCGTGCCGAAATGACCGTTGTTGACGACGATCGCGACGATGTTCAGCCCGTATTGCATCGCGGTCGCGAGTTCGTTGCCTGCCATCATGAAGCAGCCGTCGCCGGCGAGCGCGACGACCGCGCGCGACGGATACAGCGACTTCGCCGCGAGCGCCGCCGGCAGCCCGTAGCCCATCGCGCCGCTGGTCGGGGCGAGTTGCGAGCGGAAGTGGCGGTACGCGAAGTGGCGATGCAGCCAGATCGCGTAGTTGCCGGCGCCGTTGGTGAGGATTGCATCGTGCGGCAGGCGCTCGCGCAGCTGCACCATCACGTCGCCGAGCTGGACGTCGCCGGGCATCGGCAGCGGCGCATGCCATTCGCGATACGCGCGGTGCGCGGCTGCGGCCGCGCCGGCCCACGCGAGCTGCGACGGCGGCTCCAGCGCGGCGAGCGGCGCGGCGATTTCCGGCATCCCCGACACGATCGGCAGGTCGGGCGCATACACGCGGCCGAGCTCGTCCGCGCCCTGATGCACGTGGATCAGCGTCTGGCGCGTTTTCGGAATGTCGAGCAGCGTATAGCCGCCTGTCGTCGCCTCGCCGAGACGCGGGCCGAGCACGAGCAGCAGGTCCGCATCGCGGATCCGCTTGCCGAGCGCCGGATTGATCCCGAGGCCGACGTCGCCGGCGTAGTTCGGGTGCGCGTTGTCGAACGTGTCCTGGAAGCGGAACGCGCATGCGACCGGCAGTTCCCAGCGCTCGACGAAGGTGCGCAGGTTCGCGCATGCGTCCGGCGTCCAGCCGCTGCCGCCGACGATTGCGAACGGCCGCTCCGCACGCGCGAGCCGCTCGCGCAGCTCGTCGAGTTGCGCGGCCGACGGCGACGCCGCGACGCGTTTCGCGGCCGGCACGACCGCTTGCGGCGCGCACGCTTCGGACAGCACGTCCTCCGGCAGCGCGAGCACCACCGGGCCGGGGCGGCCGGATGTGGCGACATGGAATGCATGGCTCAGATATTCGGGAATGCGGCGCGGATCGTCGATCTGCGCGACCCATTTAGCCATCTGGCCGAACATCCGGCGGTAGTCGATTTCCTGGAAGGCTTCGCGGTCGAGGTGCTCGCGCGCGCACTGGCCGACGAACATGATCATCGGCGTCGAATCCTGGAAGGCGGTGTGCACGCCGATCGACGCGTGCGTCGCGCCGGGGCCGCGCGTCACAAACGCGATGCCGGGACGGCCCGTCAGTTTGCCGACCGCTTCGGCCATGTTCGCGGCCGCCGCTTCGTGGCGGCAAACGACCGTCTGGATGCGCGCGGTGTCGTCCGCGAGCGCATCGAGCACGGCGAGAAAGCTCTCGCCCGGCACGCAGAATACGCGTTCGACGTGATTGGCGAGCAACGCGTCGACGAGCAGTCGCGCGCCAGTGGTGGCGCGCGGCTCGAGATCCTTGGAATGCGACATGGGCTGCCGTCTCCCTGGGTAGCGGGACGTACAGCTTACGCCTGTTGCCGGGGCGCCGGCACACCGGCCGATGAAAAGTGCCGGAACGCGGTTCGCCGCGTGCGTCGTCGCTTCGGGCGGCTGAACCGCGAGTTCGCGCAGCCTGAGCAAGTCGCGAAACGATTGGCGCGGTGTTACACGGAGGATGTGCTGATGTCGGCGATCACGTCCGCCAAGCTGGAGGACGGCGTCGCCGCATGGGCGACGCCTGCGCGGGAGCGTCGCCGTCTCGCCGCGCTGATCGACGATATCCCCGGTGCTCCGTTCGACGTCGCGGCCGCGCCAGCGTACGGTCCGGTTCGCGACGCAACCGGCGAGCGGAAGAGGATCATCTCGACGAGCGGATCGCCGCGCACGCGGTGTCGCCCGACGTCGCGCTCGTGACCAACGACGAGCGCTAATTCCTCCGCTATCCGGGATTGCGGCCGGAGAACCGGCTGAACGATTGATGGCGATGGGCGCGTCCGGCGGCCATGCGGGATATCGATCCGCTCCGCATGACCGCCGAACCGCGCGTCAGCACTCGACGATGTTCACCGCGAGCCCGCCGCGCGACGTTTCCTTGTACTTGGTCTTCATGTCGGCGCCCGTTTCGCGCATCGTCTTGATCACCGAGTCGAGCGACACGTAGTGCGAGCCGTCGCCGCGCAGCGCCATGCGCGCCGCGTTGACGGCCTTCACCGAAGCCATCGCGTTGCGCTCGATGCACGGGATCTGCACCATCCCGCCGACCGGGTCGCACGTGAGGCCGAGGTTGTGCTCCATCCCGATCTCGGCTGCGTTCTCGACCTGGCGCGGCGTGCCGCCGAGCACGGCCGCGAGCGCGCCGGCCGCCATCGAACATGCGACGCCGACTTCGCCCTGGCAGCCCACTTCCGCGCCGGAAATCGACGCATTGAGCTTGTACAGGATGCCGATCGCGGCGGCCGTCAGCAGGAAGTCGATCACGCCCTGTTCGTTCGCGCCCGGCGTGAAGCGCGTGTAGTAGTGCAGCACGGCCGGGATGATGCCGGCCGCGCCATTGGTCGGCGCGGTGACGACGCGGCCGCCGGCCGCGTTTTCTTCGTTGACCGCGATCGCATACAGGTTGATCCAGTCGACCATCGACAGCGGATCCTGCAGCGCACGCTCCGGGTTGCCGGTCAGTGCGCGATACAGCTGCGGCGCGCGGCGCTTGACCTGGAACGGGCCGGGCAGGTTGCCGTCGGCGTCCGGGTTGCCGATCCCGCATCCGCGCGACACGCACGATTGCATCACCGCCCAGATTTTCAGCAGCCCGTCGCGCGTCTCTTGCTCGCTGTGCCACGCACGCTCGTTTTCCCACATCAGCTGCGCGATCGACTTGCCGGTCGACTCGGTCAGCGCGAGCAGCTCGGCGCCGGTGCGGAACGGATGCGTCATTTGCTCGGCCGCGCTCAGCACTTTCGTGTTCGGCGCGCCGGCCGTCACGACGAAGCCGCCGCCGACCGAAAGGTACGTGCGCTCGACGAGCACGTTGCCGCTTGCATCGGACGCGCGCAGCTTCATCCCGTTCGGATGCTCGGGCAGCGCCTGCCGGTAGAACGCGATGTTGTCCTTCAGCACGAACGGCACCGGATGCGTGCCAAGCAGCGCGAGCTTTTTCGTCGTGCGGACGTCTTCCAGCCGCGCGTCGATCGTGTCGGGATCGACGGTGTCGGGGGCGTCGCCGAGCAGGCCGAGCATCACGCCGCGATCGGTGCCGTGGCCCTTGCCGGTCGCGCCGAGCGAGCCGTACAGTTCGACCTTCACGTTGGCCGTCGCGTCGAGCAGCCCGTCGCGCTCGAGGCCCTGGACGAACATCAGCGCCGCGCGCATCGGTCCGACCGTGTGCGAGCTCGACGGGCCGATGCCGATCTTGAAGAGGTCAAACACGCTGACTGCCATTTCGATTCCTGCCTTGCTTTGAGAGTAGTGCTAGCGCGCCTGCAATGGCAGGCACGCGGCCAGCCATGCGGGCGGCATGACGGATAGCTGGCGCGCGACACGGGCATAGCGCCCGTCGAGCCGCGCGGCCAGGTGAAAGAGTTCGGTGGCGTTTTTCGGGTCCCACTGCCCCGTGTAGCCGGGCAAGCCGGCTTCGCGGCGCTTCGCGTCGAACGGCACCGGCGAATGCACGAATTCCTCGTGCGTCTTTTCGCC
Organism: Burkholderia sp. AU19243; assembly: GCF_018148075.1. Classification (NCBI taxonomy): domain Bacteria; kingdom Pseudomonadati; phylum Pseudomonadota; class Betaproteobacteria; order Burkholderiales; family Burkholderiaceae; genus Burkholderia; species Burkholderia sp. AU19243. The sequence continues at coordinate 61,989 of NZ_JAGSTV010000012.1, read as the reverse complement.
GAGCGCGTACGGCACGAGCCAGTCGAGCGCGGCCGCCAGCGTCGCGCCGTTCGCGCCGCGCTCGCGCAGCCAGTTGCGGTTGAAACGGCGCGCGGCGAGTGCGGCCGTCACCAGCGGCTGGAGGTCGTACACCGCGTAGTGCAGCGCGTCGCGCTCGTCGAAGTCCCAGGTCTTGCCGTCCGGGCCGATGTTGTCGGCGAGATGCTCGACGAACAGCCGCTGCGCCGCGTTCATCATCTTGCGATCGCCGAGCGTGAACGCGGACAGCGCGATCAGCTTGATCCGGTGGCTTTGCCAGTTGTTGCGCCACGTGCCGGTGAGCGGCCGCTTCTGCGCGTCGATCTGCGCGACGTAGCCGGCGCCGAGCTTCGCGATGAATGCGGCCGTCGCGTTGCGGGTCTTGACCGGCAGCGCGCTCGCCGTCATGTCGTACGCGATGATCAGGCTGTCGAAGCGCGTCTCGTCGATCGGGTTGAAGCTCGGCTGGTAGGTCGACACCCACGCGGACAGGAAGCGGTCGACGAGCTGCAGATAGCGCGGCGCATTCGTCACGCGCCACGCGAGCGCGGCGTCGCGCATCAGCTCCATGTCCTTCAGCGCTTCGGCGCTCTGGTCGTAGATGCCTTCATGCGGCAGCGTGCCCTCGGTATGCACGCGCGGCATCGCTTTCGGCTGCTCGCCGATGCGCGCGTCGACGCTGTGAATCAGCGCCTGTACGCCCGGTTCGGCCTGCGTCGTCTCGCTCGCCTGCAACGCGGGCGCCGCGCAGAAATTCATCGCCGCGCGTGCGCTGCCGGCCGCGCCGAGGCCGGCGGCGGCAAACGACAGCGACGCGACGAACAGCGGCACGAAGCGGTGCGTGCGCGGCCGCTCCTGCGTTGCACCATGGCCCGGAAACATCGGACGCACCATGCGGAACTCCTTGATTGGCTGGATCGCGTTGATGTTAGCCGGATTGGCGGGCAAGCGTGAACAGATTGGCCGGCCGGCGAACGCAAACACCGCACGCAACCGGCGGTTGCGTGCGGTGTGATCGCGGCCGGACGCCCCGCTGCGACGCGGGGGTTACGCGCGTTACGCGTATTCCGACATCGGCACGCACGAGCAGAACAGGTTGCGGTCGCCGTACGCGTTGTCCGCACGACCGACCGGCGGCCAGTACTTGTTCGTGCCGAGCGACGCGACCGGGTAGGCGGCCTGCTCGCGCGAGTACGCATGCGGCCATTCGTTCGCGGTGACGACGGCTGCCGTGTGCGGCGCGTGGCGCAGCGGGTTGTCCTCGCGGTCGGCGCGGCCTTCCTCGACCGCGCGGATTTCCTCGCGGATCGCGATCATCGCGGCGATGAAGCGGTCGAGTTCTTCCTGCGATTCCGATTCGGTCGGCTCGACCATCAGCGTGCCCGGCACCGGGAAGCTCATCGTCGGCGCGTGGAAGCCGTAGTCCATCAGGCGCTTCGCGACGTCGTCGACGGTGATGCCGCTCGTTTCCTTGATCGGACGCAGATCGAGAATGCACTCGTGCGCGACCAGCCCGCCCGGGCCCGAATACAGCACCGGATAGTGCGGCGCGAGGCGCTTCGCGATGTAGTTCGCGTTGAGGATCGCGGTTTCGGTGGCGGCGGTCAGATTCTTCGCGCCCATCATCGCGATGTACATCCACGAGATCGGCAGGATCGACGCCGAGCCGTACGGCGCGGCGGACACCGCACCGATGCCTTCTTCGCCGCGCGCGTAGCCGGTCGAACGCTGGTTCGGCAGGAACTTCGCAAGGTGCGCGCCGACCGCGACCGGGCCGACGCCCGGGCCGCCGCCGCCGTGCGGGATGCAGAACGTCTTGTGCAGGTTCAGGTGCGATACGTCGCCGCCGAACCGGCCCGGCGCGGTCAGGCCGACCATCGCGTTCATGTTCGCGCCGTCGACGTACACCTGGCCGCCGTGCGCATGGACGATCTCGCAGATCTCGCGCACGTTCTGCTCGAACACGCCGTGCGTCGACGGATACGTGATCATGATCGCCGCGAGGTCCTTCGAATGCTGCTCGGCCTTCGCCTTCAGATCGGCGATGTCGACGTTGCCCTGCGCGTCGCACGCGACGACCACGACCTTCATGCCGGCCATGTGCGCGGACGCCGGGTTCGTGCCGTGCGCGGACGCCGGGATCAGGCACACGTCGCGATGCGCTTCGCCGCGCGATGCGTGGTACGCGTGGATGATCAGCAGGCCCGCGTACTCGCCCTGCGAGCCGGCGTTCGGCTGCAGCGACACGGCCGCGTAGCCGGTGGCCGCGACGAGCATCTGCTCGAGCTGGTCGATCATTTCGCGGTAGCCGACGGTCTGCTCGGCCGGCGCGAACGGGTGGATTCGGCCGAACTCGGGCCACGTCACCGGCAGCATTTCCGATGTCGCGTTCAGCTTCATCGTGCACGAGCCGAGCGGGATCATCGAGCGATCGAGCGCGAGGTCCTTGTCCGACAGGCTGCGCAGGTAGCGCAGCATTTCGGTTTCGGAATGGTGGCGGTTGAACACGTGATGCGTGAGGTACGCGCTCGTGCGCTCGAGGCCGGCCGGCAGCGCGGCGACGCCGGCGAGGCCCGCGTCCAGCGCGTCGACGGCCGGCGCCGTGCCGCCTGCGGCCTGCGCGAATACGTCGAGCAGATCGGCGAGGTCGTCGCGGGTCGTCGTTTCGTCGACCGATACGCCGACTTGCGTGTCGCTCACGCGGCGCAGGTTGATGCGCTTGGCCTTCGCGAGTTCGTGGATCTGCGCGGTGCGCGCGCCGGTATCGATCGTCAGCGTGTCGAAGAACGTGTCGTTGACGGTCGCGAAGCCGAGCTGCTTCACGCCGGCGGCGAGCAGCGCCGCGATGCGGTTCACGCGCAGCGCGATCGTCTTCAGGCCGTGCGGGCCGTGGTAGACCGCGTACATGCTCGCCATGATCGCGAGCAGCGCCTGCGCGGTACACACGTTCGACGTCGCCTTCTCGCGGCGGATGTGCTGTTCGCGCGTCTGCAGCGCGAGGCGCAGCGCCGGCTTGCCCTGCGCGTCGACGGTCACGCCGACGAGACGGCCCGGCATCTGGCGCTTGAATTCGTCACGCACGGCCATGTAAGCGGCGTGCGGGCCGCCGAAGCCCATCGGCACGCCGAAGCGCTGCGTGTTGCCGACCGCGACGTCCGCGCCCCATTCGCCGGGCGGCGTCAGCACGGTCAGCGCGAGCAGGTCGGCCGCGACGACGACGTGGCCGCCCGCCGCGTGAATCGCGTCGGTGAGCGCGCGGTAGTCGCGCACGTCGCCGTTCACGCCCGGATACTGGAGCAGCACGCCGAATGCGTCGGCCTGCGCGGCGTCGGCCGCCGGACCCGTCTTGACTTCGATGCCGACCGGCAGCGCGCGCGTGCGGATCACTTCAAGCGTTTGCGGCAGCACGTCGTCGGCGACGTAGAACACGTTCGACTTCGGCTTGCCGGTGCGTTGCAGCAGCGTCATCGCTTCGGCGGCGGCCGTCGCTTCGTCCAGCAGCGATGCGTTCGAGATCGCGAGGCCCGTCAGGTCGGCGACCATCTGCTGGAAGTTCAGGAGCGCCTCGAGGCGGCCCTGGGAAATTTCAGGCTGGTACGGCGTGTAAGCCGTGTACCACGCCGGGTTTTCGAGCACGTTGCGCAGGATCACGGCCGGCGTATGCGAGTCGTAATAGCCCTGGCCGATATACGAGCGGAACACCTGGTTCTTGTCCGCGAGCGCGCGCAGCGCGGCGAGCGCTTCCGCCTCGCTCTTCGGTTGCGCGAACGGGCCGAGCGGCAGCGTTTCGGTGCGGCGGATCGAGGCCGGGATCACGGCGTCGATCAGCGCGGCGCGCGACGCGAAGCCGAGCGTGTCGAGCATGGCCTGCTGGCTGGCGGCATCGGGGCCGATGTGGCGTTCTGCGAACGCGTCGTGCGTTTCGAGCGCGGCGAGCGAGAGGGGCGTGCGGTTCATCAGGCGGTCCGGGTGTTCGAGCTTCATGGCGTGACTCTGGTCCCGCGCGGGCCGGTCGCCCGGCCGCACGCGGTTCGGGTAAGGAAAATTAGTCGATCAGCTTGCTGTACGCGTCGGCGTCGATCAGCTTGTCGGTCGATGCACCGTCCGCGAGCTTGATCTTGAACAGCCACACGCCATACGCGTCGCTGTTCACTTCTTCCGGCGAGTTGGCGGCATCTTCGTTGATCGCGACGACTTCGCCGGACACCGGCGAGTAGATGTCGGATGCGGCCTTCACCGATTCGACGACGCCGACGGCGTCGCCCGCCGTCACCGACTTGCCGACTTGCGGCAGTTCGAGGAAGACGATGTCGCCGAGCGTGCTCTGCGCGTGATCGGTGATGCCGACCGTCAGCGTGCCGTCCGCCTCGGTGCGGATCCACTCGTGTTCGTCGGTGTACTTCAGATCGGCCGGGACGTTGCTCATCGGATGCTCCTGGATAAAAGGTGTGTTCGTTATGCTGGCGCGCCGCCGGGGGCGCGCCGGGTGGGGTTGCGCCGGGCGCCATTTCCCGGCTTTACCGGGACGCGGCCTGCCGGTCGCTTCCCGGTCGTTACGCAGCGAGGACCTTGCCGTTGCGCACGAACGGCAGTTTTACCACGCGCGCGGGAAGTTGCTTGTCCCGAATCTGCACCTGAACGGTGTCGCCGATCTGGACGGCGGCCGGCACGCGCGCGAACGCGATCGATTCCTGCATCGACGGCGAGAACGTGCCGCTCGTGATCTCGCCTTCACCGTGCGGCGTGACGACCTTCTGATGCGCGCGCAGCACGCCGCCCGCCTTGCCGTTTTCCTTCTGCAGGATCAGGCCGACGAACGCGGCGCGGGAGCCGTCGCGCTCGAGCGCGGCGCGGCCGACAAATTCGCGCGGCGCCGACAGGTCGACCGTCCATGCGAGGCCCGCGTCGAGCGGCGACACGGTTTCGTCCATGTCCTGCCCGTACAGGTTCATGCCGGCCTCGAGGCGCAGCGTGTCGCGCGCGCCGAGCCCGCACGGACGCACGCCGTTTTGCTGCAGCGCCGTCCACAGCGCTTCGACGTGCGCGGCCGGGACGATCACTTCGAAGCCGTCTTCACCGGTATAGCCGGTGCGCGCCACGGTGAGATCGCCGAACGGCGTGCCGGCGACTTGCGCGGCGTTGAACGGCTTCAGTTCGCTGGTCGCGGCGCGCGCGGCGGGCACCGTGGTCCAGACCTTTTCGCGGGCGTTCGGACCCTGCACGGCGACGATCGCGAAATCGCGGCGCGGCGCGATCGTCAGGCCGAAGCCGCCTTGTTCGTTGAGCTGGTTGAACCACGCGATGTCCTTCTCGGCCGTGCCGGCGTTGACGACCACGCGGAAGAAGTCTTCGGTGAAGTAATAGACGATCAGGTCGTCGATGACGCCGCCTTCCGGATTGAGCAGGCAGGAGTAGAGCGCCTTGCCGGGCGTCTTGAGCTTGCCGACGTTGTTCGCGATCGCGTGTTCGAAGAACGCGCGCACGCGGCTGCCGGTGAAATCGACGACGCACATGTGCGATACGTCGAACATGCCGGCGTCGGTGCGCACGGCCTCGTGCTCTTCGATCTGCGAGCCGTAGTTGACGGGCATGTCCCAGCCGCCGAAGTCGACCATGCGGGCATTGAGCGCGCGGTGCGCGGCGTTGAGCGGGGTGTGATTCAGTGCAGTCATCGAGGCCTCAGGCAAGGCGCTTGCGCGCGGGTCAGAACGGCCATGTGCGGACCGTCGCGGCCTGGGCCTGCGACGCGATCCGGTACATGCCCCTCTGTCCTCGATACCTGAGAGATTGCGCTGCGGCTGCAAGCCGGCGAACGCGCGCCCCTTCGGTGGGCAGCCTGCCCGCGCTGCTTGTGCGCAGCGGGCTACTGCCGCTCTCCAGAGTGCGGGGAAGGCGGCCCGCGCAATGCGCGGACGGGAATCCCCGACGCGGTCGGTCCTTTTGCCTGAGAGTTTGCGGGTGTGCCCCTTCGGCGGCGCGACCGGCGTTGCACAAGCGACGCGGTCACGCGCTCTCCCGACGCGTGCGGGCGACTGTACGCGAGCAGGTCGGCATTGTCAATTTGGGCAAAAGAATGTCGCTTCGCGACAAGCGGCGGTAAGCGGCAGCAGGCGGCGGCAAGCGGTGCCGCCGCTCTCAAGGCGCCGGCCGAGCCGGGATTACTCGCCGATCGCGCGCGCGGCCGTGTCGAGCTCCTGGTTCAGCACGCGCTGTTCGTCGCCGGACAGGCCGCCGTTGTGCTGCGCGGACATGTCGTTCGCTTCCTGGCGGATCACGTCGAGCCGGTGGTGCAGCTGCGCGCCGTACGGCGGCGGGTAGTAGCCGCCGTTCACGCGCGCGTCGATGCGGCGGTGCAGGTTGTCGATCCGCCCCTGGACCTCCTGCAAACGGTCGTTGGCGACGACCTGAGGGTTCGGCCGGGGCGGGGGCGCCTGTCGGGCCGGCCGCTGCGGCTGCACGACACAGGCCGCGAGCGAGGAAACCAGGACGCAGCATGCCGCTGCGCGAATCAACCGTTGCATCACATTCTCCTGACGGTTTGGTGTCGGATCGACTTTTTGAGAAACGCGTCAGACCCGACGACCGCTGACTTTCGTTCCCGCACTGTTTGTAACGGAATGTTTGGAAGGGGGCGGGGCGACCGCGACGCGCGGCCGCCGCGGCAAGCCCGCCGCGCGACTGGGGACGGCGGCGGCATCGTGCGGGCTGCGCCAGCCGTGCGCCGGTCACACCGTGCGGCGCACGAACGGTACCCGGCGGCCTTCGTGCTCGCTTTGCGCGGCGAGCTCGATGATCGTCATCACGTCGACCGCGTCCTGCGGCGCGACCGGGAACGGTGCGCCGTCGTGGACCGACGCGGCGAGCGCGCGATAGAACTCCGCGTACTGGCCGTCGAGCGTCGGCACCGGGCGTTCGACTTCGAGGTCGCCCTCGAGTACGCGCAGCACGCCGGGCGGGTTGCCGCCGCCGAACTCGACGTGGTCCGGCGTGAGGCCGGCTTTCAACTGATCTTCCTGCGTGTCGAGCCCGAACTTCTGATAGCTGCCGCACGTGCCGTGGAGCGTGAAGCGCGGCGGCTCGATCGCCGACAGCGCGCTCGCGTGCAGCGCGACGTCCTTGTCCGGATAGCCGAGCAGCAGATGCACCAGATCGGGCGCGGCGCCGTTGTCGCGGCGCGTTTTCACCGTGGCGCTGACCGTCTGCGGCAGCCCGAACAGCACGAGCGCCTGGTCGATCAGGTGCGGGCCGAGATCGAGCAACAGGCCGCCGCCGCGCGCGGGTTCCTCGCGCCAGCGCGTGCGCGGCGTCGGGCGGAAGCGGTCGAAGTGCGACGCGAACCAGGTCACCCGGCCGAGTTCGCCGGATTCGACGATGCGGCGCACGGTGAGGAAGTCGCCGTCCCAGCGGCGATTGTGAAATGGCGCGAACAGGCGGCTGCGCGCGTTCGCGAGCCGGGCGAGCGCGAGCGCCTCGTCGGCGGTGAGCGTAACGGGCTTGTCGACGACGACGTGGCGGCCGGCTTCGAGCACCCGCCGCGCGAGCGTGAAGTGCGTGTCGTTCGGCGTGGCGATCACCACGCAATCGATGTCGTCGAGGGCGAGCAGCGCATCGAGATCGGGAACGATGCGCGCGCCTGGATACGCGGCGCGCGCGCGATCGGGCTGACCCGTCGCGATCGCGGCGACCTCGGTGCGGCCGCTCGTGGCGATTACGGGCGCGTGGAACGTCGCGCCGGCGAAACCGAAACCCATCAAACCAATCCTGAGCAATGACGACATGGCAATCCTTGGCTGCGTACGAAACGAAAGGACGGTGCGCCGTGAGAGGCGCGGGAACGACCGGCTATTTTGGCATGACGCCGTCGCATACACTGGCGCGTTCGGCAAAACGCGCGACGCCGGCCGGCGACGTGCGCGCGGCGAGCGGCATTTGGCGCGGTGCGGGCGCAACCGCACCCGGCCCAGCGCGTGGGGCGTGTGCCGGCCGTGATCGCGTCGGCCGGCGGCGACGCGCCGCGGGCCGAACGCCGTCGGCAGTGCAGGCGTGGCGGCGCATGCGTGAAGAAACGCAGCCGGCCGAGGGCGGCCGTGGCAAGCCGGTGTCCGATGCAACCGATCCGATCGTGGTTGGCGGTGCGCGCCGACGTGCTGCCATTGTGGCTGATCGAACCGGAAGCGGGGCCGGATTGGCCGTCGGGACAAGAAGCGGACCGGCAGCGGCCGCCGGGCGAAACGCCGGCACTGCCGCGCGGGCGCATTCGCGCGCGCTTCGGAAAAGCGCGTCGCCGACGTGTTAACATGCGCGTCCTGCCCCGCGTGTCCGCCTGCGTTCCAGGCCTGTCGCGCGGGGCATCCTCCCGGCGTTCCGCCGTCAACCGCAACATCATCCGTCATCATGTCCGCAGGCCTCAACCCCGCTCAGAATGAAGCGGTGCGCTACCTCGACGGTCCCTGCCTCGTGCTCGCCGGCGCGGGCAGCGGCAAGACCCGCGTGATCACGCAGAAGATCGCGCACCTGATCGAAGCGAAAGGCTTCGAGCCGCGCCACATCGCGGCGGTCACGTTCACGAACAAGGCCGCCGCCGAAATGCGCGAGCGCGTGTCGAAGCTGCTGGAAGGCAAGACGCTCACCACGCCCGGCAAGGAAGGCCGCAAGGTGCCCGTCAACCAGCTCACCGTGTGCACGTTTCACTCGCTCGGCGTGCAGATTCTGCGTCAGGAGGCCGAGCACGTCGGCCTGAAGCCGCAGTTCTCGATCATGGATTCGGACGACTGCTTCGGGATGATCCAGGAGCAGATCGGCACCACCGACAAGGGCCTGATCCGCAAGATCCAGAGCACCATCTCGCTGTGGAAGAACGGCCTGATCATGCCCGAGGAGGCGATGACGATCGCCGCCAACGAAGACGAGCACCAGGCGGCGCTCGTCTATCGCAACTACGTCGCGACGCTGCACGCGTACCAGGCGGTCGACTTCGACGACCTGATCCGGCTGCCTGCCGAGCTGTTCGCGAAGAACGAGCAGGTGCGCGACCGCTGGCAGAACAAGCTGCGCTATCTGCTGATCGACGAATACCAGGACACCAACGCGTGCCAGTACGAGCTGCTGAAGCTGCTCGCGGGCCCGCGCGCCGCGTTCACCGCGGTGGGCGACGACGACCAGGCGATCTACGGCTGGCGCGGCGCGACGCTCGAGAACCTCGCGCAGCTCGGCAAGGATTTTCCGAAGCTGCACGTGATCAAGCTCGAGCAGAACTACCGGTCGACGGTGCGGATCCTGACCGCCGCGAACAACGTGATCGCGAACAACCCGAAGCTGTTCGAGAAGAAGCTGTGGTCCGAGCACGGGATGGGCGACTCGATCACCGTCACGCCGTGCAACGACGAGGAGCATGAGGCCGAATCGGTCGTGTTCCGGCTGTCCGCGCACAAGTTCGAGCGGCGCGCGCAGTTTCGCGACTACGCGATCCTGTATCGCGGCAACTTCCAGGCGCGGATTTTCGAGCAGGTGCTGCGGCGCGAGCGCATTCCGTACGTGCTGTCGGGCGGCCAGTCGTTTTTCGACAAGGCCGAGATCAAGGACCTGTGCGCATACCTGCGCCTGATCGCGAACGCCGACGACGATCCCGCGTTCATCCGCGCCGTCACGACGCCGCGCCGCGGGATCGGCAACACGACGCTCGAGGCGCTCGGCTCGTTCGCTGGCCAGGCGAAGGTGTCGCTGTTCGAGGCCGTGTACATGGGCGGGATCGAGGCGCGGCTGTCCGCCCGGCAGATCGAGCCGCTCAGGATGTTCTGCGACTTCATCCAGCGGCTGACCGACCGCGCAGACAAGGAGCCCGCGAGCGTCGTGCTCGACGACATGATGGAGGCCATCCATTACGAGGCGTACCTGTACGACGCGTTCGACGAGCGGCAGGCGCAGTCGAAGTGGCAGAACGTGCTCGAATTCCTGGAATGGCTGAAGCGCAAGGGCACCAAGCCGGAGACGGAGGCCGTCGACGGCGAGGCTGACGGCTTCCACAACGCGGACGGGCTCGCGGACACCGGCAAGAACCTGCTCGGCCTGATCCAGACCGTCGCGCTGATGTCGATGCTCGAAGGCAAGGACGAGGATCCGGACGCGGTGCGGCTGTCGACCGTCCATGCGTCGAAGGGGCTCGAGTATCCGCACGTGTTTTTGGTCGGCGTCGAGGAGGGCATCATGCCGCACCGCGGCGGCAGCGACGACGACGGCCCGATCGACAACGAGCGGATCGAGGAGGAGCGCCGGCTGATGTACGTCGCGATCACGCGCGCGCAGCGCAGTTTGCACCTGAACTGGTGCAAGAAGCGCAAGCGGGCGCGCGAGACGGTCGTGTGCGAGCCGTCGCGCTTCATCCCCGAGATGGGCCTAGACGACGCGCCGCCGCCGACGCCGGAAGAGGCGCCGATGTCGCCGAAGGACCGGCTCGCGAGCCTGAAGGCGTTGCTGCAGAAGTAGGCGGCGCGCGGCTTCGGCCGGCATGCCGGATCGAGTTCGGGTTTCCGCAAAACAAAACCCCCGCGATGCGTATGCATTGCGGGGGTTTTTTACGGCAGCGCGGCGGGACGGTTACTTCGCTGCGTTGACCATGTAGTCGACAGCCGCCTTCACGTCGGCGTCAGACGCGTTCGACCCGCCTTTCGGCGGCATCGCGCCCTTGCCGTGCAGCGCGTAGTTGTAGACGGTGTCCATCGAATCCTTCAGGCGCGGCGCCCAGTCTTCCTTGCTGCCGAACTTCGGCGCGCCCAGCACGCCGGCTGCGTGACACGCCTGGCACACCTGCGTGTACAGCGCCTTGCCGGCCGATGCGGCGTCGGCGCTCGTTGGCGCGGCAGCGGGTTTCTCGCCCGTCTTCGGAATCGCGGCGATCGCGGCCATTGCGGCGGCGGCCTGCGCGTTCGACGCGTCCGCGCCCGATGCACCGGCCGCGCCGCTTGCTGCCTGCGCCGCGTTGGCGGCCGGTGCGGCGGGTTCGGGGAAGTTCGCACCGTCGTTGTTCGCCATGTAGACGATCGCGCGGGCGATCTCGTAGTCGCTGACGTCGTCGGGGCTCGTGCCGCCGCGCGGCGGCATCGCGCCCTTGCCGGACAGCGCCGTTTTCAGCAGTGTGTCGAAGCCTTGCGCGATGCGCGGCGCCCAGTCGTCCTTGTTGCCGAACTTGGGTGCGCCGGCCGCACCCGTGCCGTGACAGGTCACGCAAACGGCTTTGTAGACTTCCTCGCCGGTCTTGTACGTGCGGGGCGCGTTGGCGTCCTTCACCTCGACCTGTGCGATCGGCGCGATCCGCGCGGCGACCTGTGCGTCGGAGAGCGCGTCGGTGCCTGCGCCGGAACGGAATGCATGGTTGGCATAGGTGGCAAACAGGACGATCAGCGCAATCGGAATCGCGAATGATGCAATGACAACGGCAATCAGCTGCCCGGGAGTTTTGACGGGAGATTCGTGGGGTGCTTCGCTCATGCTTGCCTCGTCTCCGTGAATAGGAATTGTGAGCGCGGTGCAACGGCAAAATGGCAGTCCAATGAAGCACGGACGATTATAGACGGAACGTTTACATCACGGCGAGCGGCGCGAAGGCGCGTGTTTACCCGCACGAATGAGGGCCGGACGACGATTCTGCAGCCAAGGTGGACGCGTCATGGGAAACCGGGTATCCTTGCCGTCTTGCCAATGGTGGGCGGCCGGTTTATTGGGGTCGTTTCACTGTCACAGGCGCCCGTAGCTCAATGGATAGAGTACTGCCCTCCGAAGGCAGGGGTTGCTGGTTCGATCCCAGCCGGGCGCGCCAAGTCTGACAAGCCTCTCAGCGATTTCACCCGTCTCCCTGCCTTACTTGGTGTAGCTAAAGTACACCTACGCTGCCGTTATCCGGTCATCCGCATTGCCTCTCGTTCCGCTGGTACCGGCATCGGGATTACCGCCGCGACGGGCGTGTGCGGCGTCACCCACTGCGCGAGTCGGTCGGCCGAAAGGTGCGCGTATCGTTGCACCATCTCCATCGTTTCCCAACCGCCGAGTTCCGTCAGCACCTGCAGCGGTGTACCGCGCTGCACATGCCAGCTCGCCCTGCTGAAACCGGGTTGCGTAGGGCGTCCAGCGCATGATCGGGATACGGCGCCTGCGCTTCCCATTCATCGTGTTCGTCGATCCTAGTGGACGACGGCGAGGGTGGGGCAGGGGTCCGAGGGGAGTGGGTTGATCTTGGTCGCGAGCCAATAGCACCCGAACGCGAACATGGCGACGAGGACGAAGGTCAGGCCGACCAGTATGGCGATGTAGAGACTCGAATTCACGAAGTCTCCTGAGCGAAGTGTGCGCCGACGCGGAAGTACTTCGGCGGAGCGGCCGTAGCTGGCCGTGCTCAGGAAGGTGATATGTGATTTAAAAAATCTGGCTTACGAATAAGCGGAAATTTTTTCCTGAAAGATTGTGAGATTGCGGCCATTTCACGCTCGAACGTCAGCTCGCCATTTTTCGAGATAGTTCGGTATGCGAGGCGCACTATCGTCTTGTTCCGAAAGGCATTTATAATCAGCCCTCGGCAGAAACCCCACCTGAATACCAACCAAGGGAAAGCTGCATGGGCCACACCGCACTTTATAAGACGTTGCGTCTGGGCGACGCGCAATACAATCGTCTTGTCAAACTCGACACGCCGCTTGGCGTCGACTGGTTATTGCCACTCTATGTGAAGGGCACCGCTCGACTCGGTCGCGATTACGAATTCGTGATTGATGCCGTTTCACCACGCGGTAGCCAGATTGAACTGGGTGCGTTGCTCGCCAAGCCGGTCACGCTCTGGATTCAGCAGACGGACGGCTCGTACATGCCGATCCATGGCTACGTTCACCGATTCAGCAGGCTGGGCGCGGATGGGCCGCTGACCTTTTACAAGTTGGCGTTCTCGTCCTGGCTCTATTTCTTGCGTCTGCGCCGCGACATGCGTGACTGGCAGGAGCAGAATGGCGAACAGATTCTGACCGACGTCTTCAACGAGCATCCTCAAGCGCGTGGCGCGTTTCGCTACGAGCTTCATAAGCCGCTGCCGTCCTATTCCAATCGCGTGCAGTGGGAATACGACCTGAATTTCGTCTATCGCAGCATGGAAGAGGTCGGCGTATTTCCGTACTTCGAGCAAGCCGAAAATGGCCGGTCGCACACGATGGTTTTGACGGACGACGTTTATTTCGTTCCTCAACTGAAACAACCCGTTGTCGAGTTCGGTCGTACGGAAATCAGTGGGGAACTGGACGGGTTCGCGCAGTGGAAGGAGCAGCTTCAGATCGACAGCGCGCAGCTGACGTCGCGCTCGTTCGACTACAAGCGCCCGGATCTTCCTCGGCAGGTGCAGGGTGTGACGGACGTGAACGGCGAGTTGCCGACCGATGGGGAAATCTACGACTACCCTGGCGCGTACATGTGGTCGGACCGCGAGCAAGGTGAGCGTCTTGCCCAGATTCGGCTTGAAGAGCGCAAATCGCGGATGAAACGTTTTCACGGAATAGGCGGCTTGCGCTGCGCGATGCCGGGGCGGCGCTTCGAACTTCGCGGTCATCCGGTGCATGACGCGGGCAGCCAACCGGATCGGGAATTTGTTCTGCTCGGGGTTGACTGGCTGATTTGCAATAACCTGCCCGGTCTGGACGAGGCGGATCAATTTCCCGACGGGCTGGCTGCGGAAGTTGCGCAAGCGAAGGCTGGCGCGACGGTTCGCCACGCAGACGGCAGCGAAGGTTTTTTTCAGGTGGTGGTCGAGGCGCAACCGCGCAACGTCCCGTTCCGTAGCCCGTTCGAACACAAGAAGCCGGTGATGCAGTTGCAGAATGCAATCGTCGCCGGCCCGAGCGGGGAAGAGGTGTACACCGATTCACTGAACCGGGTGAAGGTGTGGTTCCACTGGAACCGCCGCAATGGCCAGGATGAACGTGCATCGTGCTGGGTGCGCCCGACGTTCCTGGATGCAGGCTCGAATCGAGGTGGAATTCAGCCGCTGCGCAAGGGCGACGAAGTGGTCGTCGGTTTCATGGAAGGTGACTGTGACCGGCCCGTCATCATCGCGAGAATGTACGGGGGGGCTACGCAGCCGGTGTGGCATACGAACGGCCTCTTGTCCGGCTATCGTTCTCGCGAGTACAACGGCACTGGGTACAACCAGCTCGTGATGGACGACTCGACGCAGCAAAATCGGGTTCACCTTTACTCGAGCAGCTATCAGTCCCACTTGCACCTGGGGTACCTGATCCAGCACACGGACAACACGCGCGGCGCGTTTCTCGGCAGCGGTTTCGATCTCAAATCGGACGCATACGGCGCCATTCGGGCAGGGCAGGGCCTGTTCGTGTCAACCCACCCGACGGCAACGAACCAGCCATTGAACGTGACCGCTGCTTCTGAGCAGCTGGCCAGCGCGGAAACCGTTGTGGATTTGACGTCGCAGGCGAGCTCGGCGAACCAGGCCGAAAGTTTGCAGGAAGGGCACGACGCACTCAAGAAGTTCACCGACGCGACGCACTATAGCGTGAGCGGCGGCGCTGGCAGCGGCGGTCGGACCGGCGGCGGCGGCACGGGTAACGCAAACGGCTTTTCGACACCGATCATGTTGATGGCGAGTCCTGCGGGCTTGGGGCTGTCGACTCAGGATTCAGCGCAACTGACGGCCAATCAGCAAGTCAATATCGTCAGCGGTAAGAGTACGCATGTGGCGGCCGGCAAATCGCTGATCGCGAGTGTGATGGAGAAGATCAGCCTGTTCGCGCAGAACGCGGGGATCAAGCTCTTTGCCGCGAAAGGCAAGGTCGAGATTCAGGCGAAAAGCGATGCAATGGCCTTGACCTCGCAGCAGGATTTGAGCATCACGAGCGTGGACGGCCGCGTGGTGATTTCAGCGGACAAGGAAATCTGGATTGGAGCAGGCGGTTCGTATATCAAGATCACGCCCGATCTGATCGAGAATGGGACGACCGGGCAGATCCTCGAGAAGGGTGCATCGTGGAGCAAACAGGGGGCATCGTCCATGCGCCTGCCGGCTCAGATTACGAGCGTGACGAAGGGTTGTTCGTGGCAGACGGCATCGGCATCCGCCAATAGCGCGTCAACGGTCGTGCTGGGGTAAGCCGATGTCATCTATGCAAATGCAAGGACATGATCGTGTCGATGCGGACGATCCCGTGGCGGAATCGGTCAAGATCCGCGAGCACGCCAATACGTTGAAGGCTTGGTTCAAGCAGCATCCAGATATGCGTTGCCTGCTGATCGTCGACCCGACCCAGCGAGACCCGATGGCTGGCGACGCCGGCGACAACTCGCCATTCGCCAGTATGCCCAGGTCGGATGTGGCAATCGATCACGAGGCGGTCTCGCCGTCGCATTATCCCTACCTTCTCGAACTGGATCTCAAAACTGATTCAGGTGTCGCCGCGCTGGAAGAAAGTGTACGGCTGGCGTTCGAGGACCGGCGCCCGCAATCGATGGCTGAAGGACTGGGGCAACGGATCGGGGGTTGGCTCGCAAGTTTCGCATCAGCGGCGGAGGTCGCGGCACATTGTGCTCGTCTCGCGCTTCAGAACGACGATCAAAGCCGCCTTTGCTTGCTCAGATTTTACGATTCTCGCTCACAGGCGCTGCTCTGGCCCGTGTTGACCCCGGCGCAGCAGCATGCCTTGCTGGGGCCGATCCAGGCGTGGCATACGCTCGACGCTGGCGCGACCCCCGTCACGCGGATGAACACCACGGGCCGGCGGGAAGACTTTGTACTGGAGGTCGTGCAATGGCAGGCCCTCCATCTCCATGGCATCGTCAATCGCGCGCTTGCGCTGCACGCATATGAGCACGATCGCCAGCCTCATCAGCATGAGGTTAATTCGGCTGTCGCAGCAGCGGCGAGGGCTCGAAGCTATGGCTTGATCGACGAGGAGGACCAGGTGGCGTTTGTTGGCCACGCGCTCTCGTGGCATCCGGAGTTCGACCTGCATCCGCAGGTTCTGCAATTACTGGGTAACAGGGCCGACGGGGACCTCTATGCCGAATGTATCGGCGAACTCACGTCGGACGAGATTGCGGAGATTCGTCAAGGCGCGTGGCATGAGCGCCTGCGAGTCTCGGATAGCGCCGGTGGCCGCGCCTGAACCTTATAACGAAACAGATCATGGCAAACACTTCCCTGACTTGTACTGCGACCTGCCCGAACTGCATGAAATCCGGGCTCGCAATCTTGCCAGTCCGGTACGCCGTCGTACCGAAAACCATGCCGAATGCAATTCCGCCCGGCATTAGTGGCCCAGGCACGCTGGATGTCGCATTGAGCGCGCATCATTACAGCCTGAGAACCCTCCGTGAAGGCTGGCTCTATCTCTTCTACGAGAAAGGCGCGCGCGGCAACAATTACTGGGAGGCTTACCGGGTGACCGAAGATGGTCGACTCTGGAAGCAGACGATTCCCCTGCCGTCGGAGCCGAAAACGGACCCGGCGTGCGCGCAGCGCGGCGGTGCTGTACCCATGGATGTCATCGCCATCGAGAAACCGGAGAAGGCGACGCGGGTGTTCATCGCGTTTTCCGAATATCCGTGGATCAAAGAGGTTTTCCAGAAGTACGCGACGTCCCCGAAGCTGCGCACCGAACGCATGCAGGTCATCATGCCGGCGACGTGGATCAAGACCGGAAGCGGCATGTTCGGCATGAACAAGGGCGAGGCCGGGCATGCGACGGTTGCTACCCAAGCTGGAATAGACCAGATCGTCGAGTACCAGCCTGGCCTGAAGGCGGACTTGCTCGCGCCGCCCGCCAAGCCGATCGCGACAGACGAGTATGGGCGTGCGACCGACGATAGCATTTGGGAGCAGGAAGCCACGCGCTATCCGCTGCATATCCGTCAAACGTCGCCGTCGGGCTCGGCCAGCAAAGATCTGGTCAAGCTGATGAACGAAATTGGTGAGAATGCCGGCGGTACGCCGCATAAACCGATGCTGCTGGCGTTGTGGGACGGGATCGGTATCACGCACGAACTCGCCGGGTTTCACAACGATCCGGCTGGCATGCTGATGCGCTACACCAGCATGCAGCCGCTTCGCGTGGACGCCACCCAGTCCATCGAAGCAGCCGAAAGGGCGGTTCGCAGTGGTGCGGCGCTTAGCGAGAGCATGCTCCGCCAGGGGATGATGAGTGCGGCACTTGGCGCAGGCGATGGCGGGATCATGCCGCCCAGCGCGTTAGAGTTGATCGATAACGCGGGCAAGCTCACGCCCGAGGAAAAGCAGGCAGCAGGCGACAAGGCTTGGCGCAAATATCAGGCCAGCCTCAAAGGTGGAAAGTGGCCGAACAACTTCAGCATTTGGTTTGATAAGGTCACCAGCAAGTGCGAGGAGTTGCAGAAGCAGCGCGTACCCGACCGCGATGCTTGGCTCGCTGCAGATACGTTTCGGCATGCACTCAACGACTATCATCCGGATGACCCGGCTGATGGCATGGCGTTTCACGGTGTGATCGATGAGGCGTATGCCGGATTGTCTGCGACGAGCACGGGGCTGCGTATTGTCGAAAAACTCATCAACAACATGGACCCCACCGATGAGCGCAGCTACTTCTGGAGGGCGTTTGCCTATAACCAGACGGATATTCGCGATGAACTGAAAACGTTCCTGATCAGGGTGCAGGCCACCAAGAGCGAATCGATCGTGGATCAGGCAGTGTCGTGGTACGAGTTGAAACAGGCGTCGATCGCCGCCGATCTTGGCTATCTGAAGTCGTTTGTGAAGTTTTACGAAAAGGTCGAAGACATCTTCAAGCATGAGCGCGCGGGGTCGGCGACCGAGCGACCGCTCAAGGCTCTGGGGATCGAGCGATTGACGCTGTGGTCGGGACGTGCGCTGATAAATGTCTTCGGGCCAATTTCTCGTTCCGTTGGCGGCATCCTGATCAAGGGAGCGCTGATGGTTCGTGGGGGGCTCGTACTGGAAGACGCGAAGCGAATCGTGGTGAAGCTGGCTGCTTGGGAGGGCCAAATGGATGCCGCGATGAGCAAGACGATATGGGAAATCAAGGCGAAGAATCCGAGCTTGAATCCCATGCAGATTCGGGCACAAGCATATGCAACGTTGGCGAATGATGATCGTGGCGCGCTCGTTCGCAAGCTGTATGCGGAGGCGCGGTTTACACCGAACGCCGCGCGAGACAAGGCCGCTGCGTCGGTCAAAATCTCTGGGGCGTTGTTCATCATCGAGATGATGAATTACTTCCTGCTCTGGACAAAGCCGAACAAGACCGCTACTGACGAATTGGCTATTGCCAGCGGAACCTTATCCCTGATTGGTGCAGGACTTAATACTTATAACAAATGGCTCAGCGGGTTCGGGAAGTCGTCGGCCACTGCGACACTGGCCAGCATGAAAGTTGCGGCGAGCTGTTTGGGGGGGATTTCATCGTTCATATCAGTGACGACCGATGGGATGAAAGTGAGCTCTGGATTGTCGTCCGGTAATTATAAGCAGGCGGCATTTTATTTTATTAAAGGAGGAATTGATCTTGGATCGGGTATTGCTACCGTTCTAACGGCTATCAGTTCCTCTGCGCCATTGCTTATGCGATCGACCAGCCTCTCTCCTGGAAAAATGCGGTTCCTTGGGCGGCTGTCGGCCGGCATGGCAGGTGCTCAGGCCCGCATCGAGGGCAAGGCTGCCGGTCTTGCTGCCGAAAAGCTGGAAGGATTTGTGAAGAGCACGGTGCTCAAAGGCGCTAGGACATATGCTGGCGAGACAGTTGCACTCGGACTTGCGACTGAAGTATCCGCAGGCGGATGGCTCATGCTCAGCGGACGTTTGATCCTGATCGCAACGGGCTGGGAAGTGGCGGTAATCTTGACGGTAATTACGCTGATCTACAATTACTTTACGCCGGACGATCTTGAAAACTGGCTGTCGAGTTCCCCTTTCGGAACCGCACCAGATAAAGCACTCACATTGGAAAAGCAGCAGGCCAGTTTTGAAGCGGCGCTTGCTGTAACGGGGAATTAACGATGGACAGTAAGCAGGCTAGTGCCCCGATGCTTCTGCGCGGAACCATTACGGAACTGACGAAACGTCGTGCAGCCTACGAGGCAGTTTTTACGGAAGCGGACAAGCAAGCGATGGAGCGAACCGCGGTCGTTGCGGCGCTGGCGGGCCTGAACGATATTGCGCTCAACCTCAGTACGTCCACCGAGTTCACGGATACGGTGGGGGATCTAGTGACGTTCAGACTGAACGGTGAGGAAGTCCGCGCATGGATCTGGCTATCTGTCTTTGAAAATGGCGATGAAGTCGAAGTCGTTGCGGAGCGGGCAGAATCTGGATGGATTGGATATGCGATCCGGCGGTGTAGTGATGGCATTTTGTCCGTTCACCCTCATTGTGAACGTGGCAGTCGAGCGCTGTTTAAATATTTCCTTAAATTGTCGACGCTATTCTGGGGAGGGTGTGCGTTGGCGATGATGTTGCTTGTAACGGCAATGACAATGCGTGATAGCTCCTTTGATAATTGGGAGTTGATGCTGGAGGTCTATCTGACTGGCGGGGTGGTGCTGGAGGGAATTGCTGTATTCGTGGCATTCAGAATATGGTTAAGATTTAAAAGGCAGTTGCCAATGGCAAACAAGATATTTGCGACATTTGGCTGGAAGGATCCGCCAAATGTTAACTTGTCGAAAACTTCGAAGAAGCTACGGCAGCCTGGAGATACCTGGCAGATGGGTAAGCTGATTTTCCGCTATGCCGAGTCCTGATTTTTCTTTGAATGAAGACGTAGGAGTGTCGGCTCCAACAGGATACACAGATGGACAGTAAGCAGGCTACTGCCGCGGTGCTTCTGCGTGGAACCATTATGGGACTCGAGAAACGTCGTGCAGCCTACGAGTCGGTTTTCACGGAACCGGACAAGCAAGCAATGGAGCGAACCGCGGTCGTGGCGGCGCTGGCGGGCCTGAACGATATTGCGCTCAACCTCAGTACGTCCACGGAGTTCACGGATACGGTGGGGGATCTAGTGACGTTCAGACTGAACGGTGAGGAAGTCCGCGCATGGATCTGGCTATCTGTCTTTGAAAACGGCGATGAAGTCGAAGTCGTTGCGGAGCGGGCAGAGTCTGGGTGGGTTGGATATGCAATCAGGCGGTGTAGTGATGGCATTTTGTCCGTTCATCCTCATTGCGAGCGTGGGAGTAGGGCGCTATTTAAATTTTTCCTGAAATTTTCGGTGCTATTCTGGAGCGGGTGTGCATTGGCTGTGACGCTGCTGGTGGCGTCACTTATGCTTTACGGCGGCGTGCATAATCGATGGATATTTTTTATTAAAACTTTTATTGTTTCATGGGGTGTTATTGAGGCGATGGCGGTCTTTATTGCCTATAATGTTAGTCGAAGATTTAAGAGGCAATTGCCCATGGCAAACAAGATATTTGCGACATTTGGCTGGAAGGATCCGCCTAATGTTAACTTGCCGAAAACTTCGAAGAAGCTACGGCAACCTGGAGATACCTGGCAGATGGGTAAGCTGATTTTCCGCTATGCCGAGTTCTGATTTTTCGTTGAATGAAGACGCAGGAGTGTTGGCTCCAACAGGATACACAGATGGACAGTAAGCAGGCTACCGCCCCGGTGCTTCTGCGTGGAACCATTACAGGACTGACGAAGCGTCGTGCAGCCTACGAGGCTGTTTTCACCGAAGCGGACAAGCAAGCAATGGAGCGAACCGCGGTCGTGGCGGCGCTGGCGGGCCTGAACGATATCGCGCTCAACCTCAGTACGTCCACGGAGTTCACGGATACGGTGGGGGATCTGGTGACGTTCAGACTGAACGGTGAGGAAGTCCGTGCATGGATCTGGCTGTCTGTCTTTGAAAATGGTGATGAAGTCGAGGTCGTTGCGGAGCGGGCAGAGTCTGGATGGGTTGGATATGCAATCAGGCGGCGTAGTGATGGAATTTTGTCCGTTCATCCTCATTGTGAGCGTGGTAGCCGAGCGCTTTTCAGGAATATTCTAAAATGGTCGATGCTATTTTGGGGTGCGTGCGCGTCGATCATAACGTTAATTCAAATCGTGATGTTGGTTAATGATAGCGACGGCTGGCAAATTTTATTGAAGGCAGGGCTTCTCGCATGGCTGGTGATTGAGGTCATGGCTGTCTTTATTGCGTATAGGGTTTGGGGGAGGTTCAAGAGCCAATTGCCGATGGCTAATCGGATATTTGCGACATTTGGCTGGAAAAATCCGCCCAACGTAGACTTGCCGAAAGCATCGAAGAAACTACGGCAACCTGGAGATACCTGGCATATGGGTAAGCTGATTTTTCGCTATGCCGAGTCCTGATTTTTGCTTGAATGAAGACGTAGGAGTGTTGGCTCCAACAGGATACATAGATGGACAGTAAGCAGGCTACTGCCCCGGTGCTTCTGCGTGGAACTATTACGGGACTAACGATACGCCGTGCAGCCTACGAGGCTGTTTTCACCGAAGCGGACAAGCAAGCAATGGAGCGAACCGCGGTCGTGGCGGCGCTGGCGGGCCTGAACGATATCGCGCTCAACCTCAGTACGTCCACGGAGTTCACGGATACGGTGGGGGATCTGGTGACGTTCAGACTGAACGGTGAGGAAGTCCGCGCATGGATCTGGCTGTCTGTCTTTGACAATGGTGATGAAGTCGAAGTCGTTGCGGAGCGGGCAGAGTCTGGATGGGTTGGATATGCAATCAGGCGGTGCAGTGATGGCATTTTGTCCGTTCATCCTCATTGTGAGCGTGGTAGTCGAGCGCTTACCAAATTTTTCATAAAATGGTCGGTGCTATTTTGGAGTGTGTGTGCATTGGTTCCGACATTTTTTTTAATGCAAACGCTGCCTCAGGACCGAGATCAATGGTTCTTTGTGGCGAAATCCCTGTTTGGTATCTGGCTGGTGGTGGAGATTTTGGCAGTTTTTGTTGCATTTAGAATTGGCCATAGATTCAAGAGGCAATTGCCGATGGCAAATAGGATTTTTTCGACATTTGGCTGGAAAAATCCGCCCAACGTAGACTTGCCGAAAGCATCGAAGAAACTACGGCAACCTGAAGATACCTGGCAGATGGGTAAGCTGATTTTTCGCTATGCCGAGTCCTGATTTTTGGTTGAATGAAGACGTAGGAGTGTTGGCTCCAACAGGATACATAGATGGACAGTAAGCAGGCTACTGCCCCGGTGCTTCTGCGTGGAACTATTACGGGACTAACGATACGCCGTGCAGCCTACGAGGCGGTTTTCACGGAATCGGACAAGCAAGCGATAGAGCGAACCGCGGTCGTGGCGGCGCTGGCGGGCCTGAACGATATTGCGCTCAACCTCAGCACGTCCACAGAGTTCACGGATACAGTGGGGGATCTAGTGACGTTCAGACTAAACGGTGAGGAAGTCCGCGCATGGATCTGGCTATCTGTCTTTGAAAACGGCGATGAAGTCGAAGTCGTTGCGGAGCGGGCAGAGTCTGGGTGGATTGGATATGCAATCAGGCGGTGTAGTGATGGCATTTTGTCCGTTCATCCTCATTGCGAGCGTGGGAGTAGGGCGGTTTTAAAATTTTTCCTTAAATGGTCTATATTGTTTTGGACTGGCTGTGGGTTGGTAGTTACACTACTCGTCGTAGTGTTCGCTATGTCTAACGGCATGCCGAATGGTTGGGGTGGGAGTGTCGGGGTGTTTGCGTCTGCATGGACGGTATGGGAAGTCACGGCTGTCTTGATTGCTTATAGAGTCAGCCGTAGATTTAAAAGGCAGTTGCCAATGGCAAACAAGATATTTGCGACATTTGGCTGGAAGGATCCGCCTAATGTTGACTTGCCGAAAGCATCGAAGAAGCTACGGCAACCTGAAGACACCTGGCAGATGGGTAAGCTGATTTTTCGTTATGCCGAGTCTTGAGTCCTCATCGATCGGTATCGAACTGCTACCGCCAGTCAATTGACGAGAGAGTATTGTGAGCAAGGCATTGGTATGTGATGGCGATTTGACTACGACAGGCGGCCACGTTATCGCGACCGCTTCGAGTATGTATGATGGCGACAGACGTATCGCCCTGGATCACGAAATGGCAACGTGCACCAAATGTCCTGGCGAGCATCCGATCCAAGGTAGCGGTACCGATATGCAAGAGGACGGTCGGTCATGCGTCTTGGATGGCGATCTGGTTCTGTGCCCGTGCGGAACGAACCACGTTAAGGCAGGCAGTGGATCGGGATGTTCGACGGTCTGAAGAAGAAATGCGCTCTATGCTGACAAGGCATGCGCCTATCTGTTTTTGCGGACTATGCCATAGCCTGCCAAGCGAGCGGAATTGTGCCAGGTCGCGGTGCACAGCGTCTAATTTCTCCACCAGTGTTGGCCGACATCACGACGAGTTGAACAAAGCTGATCGTCGGCGCGTGCACCGTGAAGCAGTGATCCATCACGCTGATGAACGCGTTCAAACTGACGGCGGCAAACGCTTGTTCGTCGACCGTCAACGTCACTTCCAAGCTCCAAACGAAACTCGGCATTGGTTTTCCTGGAAGCCAGAGCTGTTTGGCTCGATGGCTCAGGTTCGTCAGTCCGTCAACCCGTTTCGTGTGTACTTCGGAGTAAGCGGTGAACTGGCGGAACGGGCGGTTCACCTCCGCAAGCCCGGTGCGGGTCAATTCGATCGAGTGCGGGGAAAACTGTGTGATGAGTCGCCAAGCTGCGTCGCCTTCGCACGACAATCGCACGACTTCTGTTGGCGCATCCAGCATCACGATGCGAGAAACCATCGTTCCTTGCTCGTTGACCAGATCGCCATCCTCGGCGCCTGCTCGCATCGTTCTAGGGAAATTGCCATTCGAGCAGATGACGTCTGCAGTTTGATTGCTGCGCCATGTGAGTTGGTGAATTCCTGGCATCGGATGTCGGAAGCCAAGGACGAAGATACCAACGCCAAGTTGATCAAGTCTGGCGCATCACTCAGTGCGTCGATCATCACAATTACGATGACTCCGTATTACGGGACGCTGAAGAAGGCTGTTCGGACGATGAGTTGGAAGATGGTAGGTGGCTTTTTGTCGGGGGCTGGGGCATTTGCGGCGGCGTGGTTAGATGCTGGGGCAGGGAGTAAGAAGGAAAAGGCCGGCCAATATGATGTGATGGCAGTGTTATTCGTGAAGGCTGGGTTAGGGGTGGCCAGCGGCACAGCGTTCGTGATCGATGCCATTAGTACTGCAGCGCCACTGTTTAAGAAACTGGCAGCCCGTACTGGAAGCCGCGTCGTTATTATGGCGGTCGAGACAGTGGCGCCGCGAGTGGTAATGATTGCATCACTGCGAGCGGTGAGCATGCTAATCACGTGGGAAGCGACGATTGGATTGTTTGCATTGCAGGTACTTGCCGATACCCTAACCCCCGATGAGTTGGAGTCCTGGTGTTCTCGGTGTGCATTTGGTACCGGTAAAGAGGCTATCCTTCGAGTGAAAGATCATGGCGTCGAGAAATACACAGATATGGAGCAACAGGAAAAAGACTTTGATAAGGCAATGACGGAGATGGCATGAGTTCCGAGCGAGAATATGCAGTTCAGGTGCTGCGAGGCACGATCAGTAACCTTAAGTGCCGGCGTCGCCAGCAGGATTTCGTTTTAAGTGAAGCGCAGCATGCCTACATACAAGCGACGGCTGCTGGGGCAGCGTTGGCGGGCATGGGTGCATCTGCAATTGGGTTAATTCAATCTTCCGCGAATTCGGAGGAAGAAGCGGACTGGGTGGAATTTGAACTCGACGGCAAGCAGATCGAGGGATGGCTCTGGAAAATGCCGATGAAAGACGGTGATGAGGTCGAGATCGTTGCCGAACCGAGGCCGCGTGATCGGTACTTTACCTATTCAATCCGGAGAGTTCAGGACGATATGGTGGCGGTGTATCCACATGCGACGAGAGGGCGATCGGCACTTTATCGCTGGCTTATGAAATTCATGTTAATCGCCTGGGGGTTTTGCAGTGGTATTGTAACGGTCTTTATGTTCCGGAACCATGAGGGGATTGATTTAAGTACGCATATTCTGGTAATGACCGGTGCTTGGGGTTTTTCATTGATTGTTTTTTGGATATTATTCCACCGTGCTTATCTGAAGATGAAGCACTTCGCTAGATTGGCCGAGGTCGTTTTCTCGTGCTACGGCTGGAGTGACGTACGTAGGATTAATCTCGTACGTTCGTCGAAGCAGATGAGGCCGGAGAATCGAGATCTCGAATATGGTATTCACTATTTTCGCTATCGTTCGTAAGGTATTCTGCGATGATGAATCTCATCCGTGTCGGCGATGATACAGACCACGGCGGCAAAGTGATCACGGGTTCGTCGACGATGCGTTTCGACGGTCGTTTCGTTGCTCGCAAGGGGGATGAGGTAACTTGCCCCCAACACCCGGACGTCAAACCGAATTTGATCGAAGAGGGCGATGAATCGATGACAGATAACGGTGTTCCGATTGCCCGGCACGGTCACCGGGCGACCTGCGGTTGTCATCTGATTTCGAGCCTTACCTGATCGGCATGGGCTACAGAGTGACTTGATCTTCGCGGTTTAGAGGCAGGAAAATCAGGCGAGCATGGTTGTGCCTGGTCGTGGCGCGCAACGTCGAATTTCCGCGCCGGAATTGGCCGACATCACGACGAGTTGAACAAAGCTGGTCGTCGGCGCGTGCACGGTGAAGAAGTGCTCCATCACGCTAATGAAAGAGTTCAAACTGACGGCGGCAAACGCTTGTTCGTCGACCGTCAACGTCACTTCCAAACCCCGAACGAAACTCGGCATTGGTTTTCCCGGAAGCCAGAGCTGTTTGGCTCGATGGCTCAGATTGGTCAGTCCGTCGAGGAGTTTCGCGTGTCCAGTGGATTGAGCAATGAACTGGCGGAACAGGCGTTTCAGCTCCGCAAGCCCGGTGCGGGACAATTCGATCGAGTGCGGGGCCAACTGCGTGATGAGCCGCCAAGCAGCGTCGCCATCACTTGACAATCGCGCCACTTCTGTCGGCGCGTCCAGCATCACGATGCGAGAAACCATCGGTCCCTGCTCGTTTACCAGATCACCATCCTCGGCGCCGGCCCGCATCGTGCGAGGGAAATTGCCATTCGAGCAGGTGACATCTGCCGTTATCTGTTCGATTCCGGTGTCGGCCGCCGGTCGGCCGTCGAGTTCGACCAAGCTGAGCGCGGTTTCCTTCTTTCCCGATGGCAAGGCCGCGTTATGGCGCATGAGGACCCAATAGGGGCCCGCTGGTTTGCCGGAATCGCCGTGCATGAGTGACGTGAACGGATGAATGATATTCGCTCTGGAACTGCCTTTCGTGGCGCGGACCGACTCGACAGACCAAACTTCGACACCCGCAACACCCGTATTCTGGGATTGCACGGGATACGTGTTCGTGAGCGGACTCCGCTTGAGTGGCAGCGACGTAAGCCGGAACAGGTTGACGATTGGCGTGCAAAAAAGCCTCAGATTGTCCGCCGATAGATTCTTTAGTCGCTGTGCCGTCCACGAATCTGGATGAACGTCGCAAATGGCGAGATGCAAGGTGAGTTGCCGGCTGGAGCCCGCCGTATGTGCGAGCGCTGCGAGGTCGACGTCAACGAAATCGAATTTCTTCGGAAACGCAAAATATTCGGTGAGCAGCCGCAGGGCTGGTGGCCCGTCGTCTTCGTCGAGCAGCTTCTCGGCCTCATCGTAGCCGGCGGCGGCGAGCGGCGGCGCGATCAGCGTTGACCAGCGATGTTCGGCGTTCTCGACGAAGGCAGCTGCCGCGTGCATTGTCATCGTATCCATTGCCGCGCCGACGACTTCGCGAGGGCCGTCGACATGGATGCGCAACGGACGGGGAACGGCGTCGATGCGGAAGTCGGGGCGGGCAACCTCAAAGGTGATGGAAAGCAGACCGGTTGTGCAGGCGGGCAGGACGACGTCGGCGGGAACGGCAGTTGTCGGAGCGTAGCGTGCAGTCGAAATCCGCACGGGAGCTAACGTTACGTCATATACGGTTCGGAAAAGGCAGTCTTCCGTTTTGCTCGCCAGTTCCGTGCCGAGGGCAATGAGCGACGGCTCAGTGAGCTTCTCGAACATGTCTGAGACATCGAACTGCGCGATTGCACACGCAGGAACCGTTCGGAGATACTGGGGATACAGCATGCCGAGGAGGGACTCGGCGAATTCCGGATAGTTGTCGTCGAGCCGGCTTCCTATATCCGCAGCAAGGAGAGCGAACGACTGCAGCATCCGTTCGACGTGGGGATCTTCGGAGCGGTCGCCGGAAATCCCGAGACGAACGGCGATTTTGGGATAGCGTGTCGCAAAGATCGCAACTGACCGGCGCAGCACGGAAAGTTCTCGTTCGTAGTGCGGAAGCAGATGATCCATTGCGTGAAATAATGAACCGGCCGGACAGTAAAATGCCGAGTCTTCCTCTGGCGCGGTTGCGCTGAATGTGTCGGGCACGCCAACGTTTGACGTTGCTATGATAACCGCTTAGCCGGAAGGGGCCTGCACGTCGATCGTCGCGCAGGCCCGCTGGATTCCGCGATCAGCGGGAACGGAACGCCACGAGCCTGTCAGATTTTTAGTGTGCCGAGGTCATGAGACGATAACGGAGCTAACGTCCTATGACCGATGCAACAGTGAGCAAGATGAGCAAGAATCCGAAGGCACCAAAGCTGTTTCCCGATGAGCTGATCGGTCAGTCGCTTGCCCAGGTTCAGGGCAAGGATGCCGAGTCGATCCTGGGCGAATCGGGGCTGGCCGGTCAGCTCAAGAAGCAACTGGCCGAGCGCATGCTCGCGGCCGAGTTGAGCCACCATCTGGACGCCGAGACCGAGCAAGGCAGGGGTAACCACCGCAACGGCACCAAGCCGCAAGACGGTCCTGACGCCCAACGGCGAACTGAAGCTGGATATTCCGCGCGATCGACAGGCGACGTTTGAGCCGCAGTTGGTCGGCAAGTACCAACGCCGGCTGCCAGGCTTCGACGATCACGTGATCACCATGTATGCGCGCGGCATGAGCGTTTGCAAGATTCAGGGCCATCTGCTGGAACTGTACGGGTTGCAGGTGTCGCCCGACCTAATTTCGACGGTCACCCACGAGGTGATCGACGTCGAACAGTGGCAGCAGCGCCCGCTCGAGGCCATGTATCCGATCTTCGACGCGCTGCGGCTGAAGATCCGCGACGAAGGCATGGTCTAAAACAAGGCGGTCTATTTTGCGCTGGGCATCGGCGCCGACGGCCGCAAGGAAGTACTGGGTTTGTGGATCGAGCAAACCGAAGGCGCCAAGTTCTCGCTGAAGGTCTTCAACGAGCTGAAGAACCGCGGCTTGCACGACATCCTGATCGCGGTGGCCGATAGGTTGCGCGGCTTCCCCGAAGCGATCGAGGCGGTCTATCCGGCGCCCAAATCCAGGCCTGCATCGTGCATCTGATCCGAAATTCGCTGAACCTGGCTAGCTGGAAGGACCGCAAGCCGCTGGCTGCCGGGATCAAGCCGATCTACCAGGCCGCCACGGCCGAGGCGGCGGCAGCAGCGCTCGACGTCTTTGCGCAAAGCGAGTGGGGCCGCGAATTCCCGACCGTCGCGGCCATGTGGCAGCGCCAATGGGAACAGGTGATTCCCTTCTTTGCCTATCCGCCCGAGGTGCGCCGAATCGTATATACGACGGATGAAATGCACGAGTCCCGCACCGCGAACCTGCACCGACCCGCGCACAGCGTCAGTCGATCACCGCGTCCGCAGCCACCGCTTCCAGCGAAGCGTTACCCACCTCGATATCCGCCACATCGACGATCGCAACCCAGTCGAACGCCGGCATCGCCGCGAGCTGGTCCGCGGTGGCCGCGTATTCCTGCGTCGACGTGCTCACGTAACGCAGCCGCTCGGTCCACTCGGGCAGCGCTCCGGCCGCCGTCGTCAGCACCACGCTCAGCAGATCCCGTTCCGCCCGCGTCGCGACGACGCGCAGCGCGGCCTCCACGCGTTCGGCGTCGCCCTTCGCGTCAAGAATCAGCACACCGGGAATCGGCGCATCGCGCGGCGGCAACGGCACGGCCGCACCCTTGCGGTCGACGCACCGCCGGTAGGTCTCGCGAATGATCGGCACGCGCGCTTGCAGCGCACCGTGCTTGCGCACACGAGCCTGAGCGGTACGCGCGATCCGCCTGCGCAGCGCGGGCTGCTTGACGACGCGATCGAGCGCGTCGTCCCATGCGTGCGCGGCATCGCCGGCAAACAGTACGTCGTCGCCGTCGTCCAGTTCGGCGCGCAGCGCCGGCCGGTCGCTTGCGACGAGCGCAATACCGGCGGCAGCGAACTCCTGCCGCTGGATCGCGCTCGCCGCACCGTCGTCGGTATCCGCAAGCGGCATTAACGCAACGTCCCATTCCAGCGTGCGCAGTTGCTGCGCATACGCGCGGTATCCCTCCGGCGCGTGCACGAATTCGCTCGCCGGATGCTGCTCCCAGCCGGCCGGCACGTGCGCGCCGAAGAATTGCACGGCGATGCGGCCCGGATGGCGCGCACACGCGGCGCGCAGTGCGGCATCGACCAGCGCGAAGTTATCCGGCAGCAGCGCCGCGCCGGCGACGCCAATCGTCACGCGCGCGTCATTGCAGGCCCGCACCGGGCGCAAAAACAGTTCGAGATCGACACTGTCGGGCAGCACGAACACGTTCGGATTCCACGGCCGGTACTGGCGCGCGAGATCCGGTGTCGGCACGACGATCGCGTGCGCGTTGCCGATCGTGAACGCAATGCCGGCGAGCGCCGGGTCGGCCGCCATCGGCTGCGCGGGCGGCTGAATATCGGTTGCGTAGATCACCGGCTTGTCGAATTCGAAGATCGCGCTCAGCGCCGTCAGCGGCAGCAGGCCCGGCGTGTGGCGATCGAGCAGCACGGCGTCGGCGGTGGCGATCGCAGCTGCGTCGGCCAGGCCGCTGACGAGCGTCCACTCGTCAGCGAGCCGCGCGAACGGCAACACGAGACGGCGCTGCATGGATGCACCATCGACGGGGTCGACAGCGTACGCGACGAGCCGCTTCGCCGATCGCGTCTGCGGTGCGGGCGAGCCACCCGGCGCCGGTGCCGCTGCAGCGGCTCGCCGTCCGTGTTCGGACAGTCGCGCATACAGCGCGCCATGGCGCGCCGGCTCCGCATCGACCGGCAGCACGTGTACCGCCGCGTTGACGTGCCGGTACGTGGCAGCGATCGCGTCCGAGCGCACCACCAGTGCGTCGGCACGACGGATCGCGTCGCGCATGGCGGCGCGTCGGCGAGCGCTTCCCGCGATGTCCGGATCGGCGAGCACGATCGCGTCGAACGGTCGGTCCAGGTCGCACACCACCGGCTTGCCGAGCGCGAACAGTTGCTCGAGCGCGGCGCCGGACAGCAGCGCCGCGGTCGCGTCATGCAGCACGATCACGTCGGCGCGCTGTAGCGCGTCGAGATCGATGCCGGTGTCGCCGACAGGAAATTCGACGTTCCATTCGCGCGCAAGCGCATGAAATGGCGCGGCGAACCGCGCGGCGATGTGCGGATCGGTTACCGGCGCGGCGCACACGACGGCCATGCTCCGCGCCGCGGAGCCGGCGGCCGGCCGTGCAGTGGTCACGGTCCCCGCGCCGGCCGCGCACTGCGCCGCCGGCAGCACGTCGAGCTCGTCGGCGCGCGCCTGCGTCTTCTCGACGAACGCCCGCAGTTGCCGCCAAAACAGTGCTTCTTCTTCGCGATATACGTCGCGCGCTTCGTGCACGGTCGCTTTCGCGTGCGCGATCTCGCGCGGATCCAGCCCCCACGCGATCCCCTTGCCGTTCATGACCCACCGCTCGGCCTTCGGCATCGACGCGTCGTTCAGGATGCACACGACCGGGCAGCCGCACATCAGCGCCTCGAATACCGCCGTCGACCATTCGTACAGGTACAGGCATTCGACACGGCGAAACAGCTCGGCGAGTTCGTGCGCGGAGCGCTCAAGCACCCGACGCGAGATCTCGATCGACTCGGCCGTCGCCGAATGGAGCGCACCGCCGCGGCGCAGATGGCGATTCAGGAACACGGCCGTGCCGTGGCGCGTCGTGTCGTCGACACCGTCGCAATGAAAGATGCGCGTGTCGACGAGAGGCACCCTGAGCAGATCGGCGTGCCAGCCGTCGGGCACGATCGACGGCCCGAACGTGAACACGAGATCGGTCGGCGCGAGATCGATCGGCTTCCCGTTGATGCGCCCGGGCTCCGCGAGCAGGTAGCGTGCGACGCAGCGTGCGTTGAACGGATTGCCTTCGACGATCTCCGGATAGACGGCGACCGGGCTACGGCCCGCGACGAAATGCGCGCGCGCGATCTCCTCGGTCAGCAACGGCGTGCGGAGATCGGGATGCACGTTAGCCGTGTTGATGTAGGCCTCGCAGCCGAGCAGGTTCAGCGCGTGGCACAGGTAGTGCATTGCGCGCACACCGCCGGACGTCTGCAGGTACGGCGGCGCGGACACGTAGTACGGATGGCCGAGCGGCGCGAAGATGCGGGGCGAGTCGTTCATGGGAGGGACGGCGCGAGGCTCGGTGAAGGGCGGCGGGCAACCGGTCGTGCGGCCGTCCGGTAGAAGTCGGATACCACCTGCAGCACGCGCTCCTGTTCCGCGTCGCTCATCGCGTGGTACAGCGGCAGGCGCACGAGGCGGTCGGCAACGTCGTCGGTCACGTGCATGCCCGAGCCGCAACGGCCGTAGCGGCGGCCGGCCGGCGAACTGTGCAGCGGCACGTAATGGAACACGGCAAACACGCCCGCGTCGCGGATTCGCTCGAGCAGCGCCGTGCGCTCCGCGAGGTCGCGCGCGAGGAAATAAAACAGGTGGCCGTTGCCCGCTTCGCTCAGCGGCACGGCAGGCAATGTCAGGCGGCCGGCATCGTGGAGCGGCCGCAACGCATCCTCGTAGCGCTTCACGGTCGCGCGCCGTTGCTCGGTGATCACGTCCGCGTGCTCGAACTGCGCGTACAGGAACGCGGCGATCAATTCGCCGGGCAAGTAGGACGAGCCCACGTCGACCCACGTGTACTTGTCGACCTGGCCGCGAAAGAACTGGCTGCGGTTCGTGCCTTTTTCGCGGATGATCTCCGCACGCTCGACGAGCCGCTCGTCGTTGACGAGCAGTGCGCCGCCTTCACCGGCGATCACGTTCTTGGTCTCGTGGAAGCTCAGGCACGCGAGATGCCCGAGGCTGCCGAGCGGCTTGCCGTTCCAGGTCGACTGGATCGCCTGCGCGGCATCCTCGACGACCCATAAGCGGTAGTCGTCGGCGAGCTGCATGATCGCATCCATGTCGCACGCGACGCCTGCATAGTGGACGGGGACGATCGCACGCGTGCGCTCGGTGATCGCGGCGGCCACCAGCTTCTCGTCCAGGTTCAGCGTATCGGGACGGATGTCGACGAACACGGGCGTCGCGCCGCGCAGCGCGAACGCGTTGGCGGTCGACACGAACGTGTAGGACGGCATGATGACTTCGTCGCCGGGACCGACGTCGGTGAGGATCGCGGCCATCTCCAGCGCGGCCGTGCACGAGTGAGTGAGCAGCGCGCGATGACAGCCGATCCGCGCTTCGAGCCACTGGTGACACAGCTTCGTGAATGCCTGGTCGCCGGCAAGGCCGCCCTGTTCGACAGCCTTCGCGATGTAGTACAGCTCCTTGCCGACGATGAACGGCCGGCCGAACGGAATGCGGTCGAGATTGGGTGGAGCGAACATGACGGAACTCCGCGAAGGCGTGAACAAGGGCATCGGGGCCGGCGGCATGCGCGTGCGCGCTTAGCCGTCCTTCCGGACGAGGATCGTGAATTCATACAGCCCGTAGTCGTGCAGCAGCGCGACGTGGCGCGAGTAGCGGCGCTTGCAGCGGTCGAACAGCGCGCATGGATCGGCGTAGTACAGCCGCTCCGGACGCATGTGCGGCGGGTCCGAATATGACGTCAGGCAGTTGAACGCGAAGCCGGCGCGGCTCGTTTCGTGCAGCGTGTCGAGCGTCGCATGGATGTAGTCGAGCCACGCGTCGTCGTCGTGGCCGCGGTGCACGTTGAAGATGCCCGACGCGATCCCGTAGTCGGCAGCCGACCGTGGCGCGTCGTCGACGTGGAACGTCACGTCGGCGCGATCGCGATAGCGCTCGCGAGCCGCGTCGATCATCGCCGCCGACACGTCATTGCCCGCGTAAGTGTGACTGCGCCCTGCCGCGTGCTCGTCGAGAAAATCGACCAGCGCGCCGTAGCCGCAGCCGAGATCGTTGACCGAGAAGCCGCCGGCCCCGGGCGCGACGATCTTCGTCAGCTGTGCGAACCGCAGCCGCTGGCTGTCCTCGCCGTTCCAGTCCACGCCGCGCGCGGTCTGGCCGTGCTCGGCGAGGCGCGCGCTGTAATACGCGGCGACGTCTGCCAGCAGGCTCGAGTGTCGGGAATCGTGCATCGCATCGTCCTCAGGGTCGGCCGGTCACGACATGCCGGCGCGCATCGGGGCCGCAATGGAACAGCACGTCGAGCACCGTCACGCCGTGGACGAACTCGCCCCACAGCTGCGGGTACGCCGGATAGGCCGGATAGTCGAACCAGCGCACCGCGACGCGTTCGGCCGCGAAGCGGCTCTCGTCGAGGTAGTCGCGCGCGGCGGGGCCCGACAGGTATTCGGTCGCGCCAGCCTGCAGGCACAGGTTCAGCAGCTTGTCGGTGCGATCGCCTTCCAGCGTGTAGTCGGACGACGACGAAATGCGCGTGTCGATGCCGAGCTGCCGGTTGATCCACGTCAGCATCACGAGGTTCAGCGCGCTCAATGTGCGGTGAGTGCCGTTCAGATACAGCGCCTCGAGCTCGCCCGCGTAATGCGCGAAATGCGGCGCGCGCGCATAGTTCTGCCGCAGCCGCGTCCAGTGCTGTTCGGCCCAGTCGGCGCCGTCGATCTCGGTGTCGCGAATGCTCTGGTAATAGCGTCCCTTCACCTTGACCGGCACGGTCAGCCACTGCACGCCCTGCGGCGTCTTGATCTGGTTGCGATTCCGCCAGTCGCGCCGCGTGTACTGCGCGTCGTCGTACAGGATGAACTCGTCGGTTGCGGCGATCAGGTCGAAGTAACCCTTCCACGGGATGTAGTTCGACTGGACGATCGCGATGCGTTTCGGCTGCACGGTCATGTCGGTCACGCGGGAATGTGACCGTACCGGTACATGTCGACGAGTTCGGGCGGAATACCCCAGTCGGTCGCGCCGAGCCGGTCGTGCAGCGCTTCGAGATCGGCGCGGATCGCGCGTTCGAGCTGCTCGACCATCCGGTTGCGTGCGGGCACGAAATCGTGCTGGTAAGCGGCGTTGATCTGGTGTCGGACCGTCTTCGCGATCGCCGCTTCGCGCGACAGATTGCGAATCAGCGGCCGCTCCGGCGCGAGTTCCGCATAGCGCGGATCGATCGGCTGGCCGCGCATCGCTGCGACGAGATCGCGGCACAGCACCGGCGACAGGTGGAAGCCGTCGCGCTTGGTGCCGCCGAGAATCCACAGGTCGCGCACGCTGGTCTCGCCGAACAGCGGATACAGGTCGGACGTGGTCGGCCGCCAGCCGACGTTCACGTTGACGAGATTCGCACGCGAGAAGCGCGAGTTGATCTGGTCCATCGCGGATTTCAGCAGCGTGTACGCACTGCCCGCGTGCCCGTGCTCGTGCGGCACCGGGCTGATGTAGTTGCTTGCGCCGACGAGCGTGCGATCGGGCCCGTACGGCGCCGAATACACGCCGCATGCGAGGCCTCGATTGGTCGTGCGCACGCAGTGCGTATGCACGTTCTCGCTGCTCTGCAGTTCGATCGACATGCCGATCCCGTAGAACAGCCGCTGCACGGGCAGATCCGGCACGCTTGCCTGCAGCACCTTCGTCAGGTTCGCGCCGTTGCAGAGCACGAACCGGTCGGCGTCGAGCGTCGTGCCGTCGCTCAGCCGCGCACCGGACACACGTCCGCCGGCGACGTCGAGCCGCTCGACCTCGGCCGACACGAACGTGACGTTGCCGGCCGCGGCGACGCATGCCTGCAGCGCATCGAGAAACTGCTTCGGGTTCGCCCAGCCTTCGCGCTTCAGATACACGGCGTTCAGCGCGCGGAACTGCGGCTGCGGATGATAGTTCGGAATGCCGGCCGGATCGACCGCCTCGCACGGTTCCTCGAACTCGCGGCAAAAGCGCCGCATCGCCGCGAAGTTCTCGTCGTCGAGTGCGTCGGTCGCGGCGTTGTTCAGCACATAGGTGCCGAAGCCATGCGCGACCGCGCGATCCGGCGTGCAGACCTGCGCGAACACTTCAGGCCAGGCCGCGGTCGCCGCTCGGCTCAGTTCGAACTTGAAGCGGTCGATCGGCGTGCCGAGCGAATCGCCTTCCAGTTCGGTGAACGAGTTGAGCATCGCGGCGGCCGCGCGCGTCGCGGAGCCGGGACGCTGCGCAGGGCCGACGACGGCCAGCTCGACGTCCGGGTCGGCGCGCTGCCATGCGCGGGCCGTCATCAGCCCGAGGATGCCGTTGCCGAGGATCGCGATCTTCATGTGCGCACCCCGCCGCCTTCAGGGAACGTCAGATAGCACAGCGACGGATACGACTTCGCCTTGTGCACGCGGTGCGGGTATTTGCCGAGCAGCTCGCGCACGTAGTGGATGCCTTCGGCCGGTGTCTGGCCGCCGCGCGTGAGCTGCCAGAACGCGACCACGCCGCCCGGCACGAGTCGCCTCATTACCGTTTCGAATGCGTGACGGGTCGGGCCCGGCACGTTCAGGTCGAACCACGCGAGCGCGACCGGTTCGCCCGGATGCGCTTCCTCGTACGCGGCCAGCGTGTCCCGGCAGTCGCCTTCCCACACGTGGTGCTTGCCGTTCACGTGGCCCATCGCGTTGTTGCGCTCGTGCAGCGACAGCAGGTTGCGCAGCAGGTCCGCATAGTCGCCGGCGAGCGAGTACGTGCCGTCGGAGAACAGTTTGCGGTCGCGCGAATCGCTGTCGGAGAAGCCCGCGTAGCCGGTGAACGTATCGAACGCGTGAATGCGGCGCTGGAAGTTCAGCGGCTCGAGGATCGCGCGGAAGTTCTCGCACAGCACGGCCGTCTGGCCGCGCCAGGTGCCGAGATCGAGGATCGAACCCGGCAGCGGCACGATCTGTTCGTAGACCTCGAACGTCGCGAGTATCCGCGCCAGCAGCGAACCGCGCACGAACAGGCCGAGCGAGCGCTCGAGTTCCTCCTGCGTCGCCGGATAGGTCTGCATCAGATCGAAGAGTTCGCGTCGTGCGGCGAGCTGGTCGTCGTTCGAGTTGGAGATGATTGAGGACTCGTGCATACACATGGCTCCAGGCGCTGAGAGGGGAATCGGGGCACCCCGGCCGCGTCGGGCAAGCGGCTTGCGCCCTGCGCGATCGTCCGCGCGGTGGACGCCTCCAAGTCTGTGCCCGAGTCTATCGACCCGCGCCCGGGATCAAATGGCGGATTAGCGGGTCGTTTTCCCCCGCATTTCCGTGAATGCCCGCGTGCGCGGCTGCCAGCCGGCGGCCGGGTCCGCGCGCGCGGGCGGTCGCCGGCCATTGACGGGCAAGGCTTCGCGCGATGGTGCGGCGAATGGCCGGCGCGCCGGGCGGGCCGCCGTGCGCGCGAACCGCGACGTTGATCGCCGTCAAGGCGACAGCCGCGCCGTCACATGAAAAGCGACCAAATCCCCCACCTGCTCCGCCGATTGGAACGCCGTGCGCACGCCGAGAATGCTGGCATGTCGAGGGCCGTCCGTGCGTGCGCGGCGGCGGCCTCCGCGCGTGTCGCGCGCTCCGTATCGAACCCACGCTGGCTTACCACGATGACTGATCTCACGCTGTCCGACTCCCCCGTCGCCACGATCGAAGCGGCGCTGGCACTCCACCAGGCCGACCGCCTGGAAGAAGCCGAGACGCTGTACCGCCGCATCCTCGACGCCGAGCCGCGGCACGCGGACGCGCTGCATCTGCTCGGCCTGATCGGTCACCAGTACGGGCGCTATCACGAGGCGTCCGAGCTGATCATGGCCGCGATCGAGATCAAGCCCGACGCGATCTACTACTACAACCTCGGCAACGTGATGCAGGCGAACAATCGTCCGGCCGCCGCCGCCGAGTGCTTCCGTCTCGCGATCGAGCTGCGGCCCGGCTACGTCGACGCTTACAACAACCTCGGCAACGCGCAGCGGCTCGCGGGCAACGCACGCGCGGCCGTCGACGCGTTCTGTCAGGTAATCGCACTGCAACCCGACCACGGCCAGGCATACAACAACCTCGGCAATGCGCTGCTCGACCTGAACGAGATTCCAGCCGCGCTCGAGGCGTACCAGCACGCGGTGGCGCTGCGTCCGGAACTGCCGGAGCCGCGCAGCAACCTGCTGTTCGCGTACCACTACAGCGATGCGTTCGATCCGCGCGCGTATCTCGACGAAGCGATGCGG
The DNA here is from genome assembly GCF_018148075.1 of Burkholderia sp. AU19243. Taxonomy (NCBI): domain Bacteria; kingdom Pseudomonadati; phylum Pseudomonadota; class Betaproteobacteria; order Burkholderiales; family Burkholderiaceae; genus Burkholderia; species Burkholderia sp. AU19243. Next base: position 24,447 of record NZ_JAGSTV010000012.1, on the reverse strand, counting down.
TTCGACGCGCTGGTCACGCAGCGCGCGCAGCCGTACACGACGTGGCGGGTCGACCTTGCGCCGCGCATCGGCCGGCCGCTGCGCGTCGGCATCGTGTCGGGCGACCTGAAGGCGCACCCGGTCGGCTACTTCATCGAAGGGATGCTCGCGCATCTGAAGCGCGAGCGCGTCGAGCTGCACGCGTATGCGACGCGCGACGTCGAGGACGACGTCACCGCGCGCATCAAACCGCGCTTCGCGTCGTGGACCTCGCTTGCCAGCCTCGACGATGCGGCCGCGGCCGCCCGCATTCGCGACGACGGCATCGACGTGCTGATCGATGCGTCCGGCCACACGATCCATAACCGGCTGCCGCTGTTCGCATGGACGCCCGCGCCGCTGCAGGTGAGCTGGCCCGGCTACTTCGCGAGCACCGGGATGCGCGCGATCGACTACGTGATCGGCGACCGCTACGTGATGCCGGCCGACGAGGCCGCGCATTTCGTCGAACGCGCGTGGCACCTGCCCGACAGCTATCTGTGCTTTACGCCGCCCGCGATCGAGCTCGACGGCGGCCCGCTGCCGATGCTCGCGAACGGTTATCCGACCTTCGGCTATTTCGGCAAGCTCGCGAAGCTTACCGATCATGTGATCGACGTATGGTCGCGCGTGCTGCGCGACGTGCCGGATGCGCGATTGTTCGTGAAGGCGCCGCATCTGGACGATGCGCGCGAGCAGCACGCGCTTGCGGCCCGCTTCGCCGCGCACGGCATCGATGCGGCGCGACTGCAGTTCGAAGGCCGTTCGCCGCGCGACGAATATCTGGCGGCCTACCGGCGCGTCGACCTGATGCTGAGTCCGTTCCCGTACCCGGGCGGCACGACGACGGCCGAAGCGCTGTGGATGGGCGTGCCGGTGCTCGGCCGCCGCGGCGCGCGCTTCCTGTCGCATATCTGCGAAAGCCTGCTGCAGGCGGCGCGCTTGCCCGAATGGATCGCCCACGACGACGACGCATACGTCGCGAAGGCCGTCGCGTTCGCGCGCAATCCGGCCGAGCTTGCGGTGTTGCGCACGACGCTGCGCGAGCAGGTGCTCGCCGCCCCGTTGTGCGATGCGCCGCGCTTCGCGCGCCATTTCGAAGACGCGCTGCACGCGATGTGGGCGCGCCGCGTCGATGCCGCGCCGAGGGCCGCATCGTGACCGGCCAGTCCGTCCTCATCACCGGCGGCGCGGGTTTTCTCGGCTCGCATCTGTGCGAGCGGCTCGTGCGTGCCGGCTACGACGTGATGTGCGTCGACAACTTTCACACCGGCAGCAAGCGCAACATCGAGCACCTGCTCGGCCAGGTCAATTTCGAGCTGATCCGCCATGACGTGTGGCTGCCGCTCTACGTCGAAGCCGACCGCGTGTTCAACATGGCGTGCCCGGCGAGCCCCGTGCACTATCAGAGCGACCCGGTGTCGACGGTGAAGACGGCCGTGCTCGGCGCGATCAACATGCTCGGCCTCGCGAAGCGCTGCGGCGCGCGCATCCTGCAGGCATCGACGAGCGAAGTGTACGGCGACGCGCAGCAGCATCCTCAGCAGGAGACCTACTGGGGCAACGTGAATCCGAACGGGCTGCGCGCGTGTTACGACGAGGGCAAGCGCTGCGCCGAGACGCTGTTCTTCGACTACCACCGCCAGCACGGCGTCGATATCCGCGTGGTGCGGATCTTCAACACGTACGGCCCGCGCATGCGCGCGGACGATGGCCGCGTCGTGTCGAACTTCATCATGCAGGCGCTGCGCGGCGAGCCGATCACGCTGTACGGAGACGGCAGCCAGACGCGTTCGTTCTGCTACGTCGACGATCTCGTCGAAGGGTTGATGCGGATGATGGACCAGGACGACGAAACCGGCCCGATCAATCTCGGCAACCCGAGCGAGATCACGATCCGCGAGCTCGCCGAATGCGTGCTGCGCCTCACCGGCTCGAAAAGCCGCATCGAATATCGGCCGCTGCCGGCCGACGATCCGCTGCAGCGCCGCCCCGACATCGGCCGCGCGCGCCGGCATCTCGACTGGCAGCCGGGCGTCGCGCTCGAGGACGGCCTGAAGGAGACGATCGCCCATTTCCGCAAACAGGTGAACGCATGAGTCCCGACCTGATCGACGCTACCTGCCCCGTCTGCGCGCACACGGTGGCCGCGCCGTTCTTCGCGGCAGGCGAGCGCACGCTCGCGACGCTTGCATGGCCGGCGTCCGCCGAAGCTGCGCGCGCGCTGCCGCGCCACGCGCTCGACTTCGTCCAGTGCCCGCAGTGTTCGCACGTGTGGAATCACCGCTTCAGCTACGACGCGATTCCGTACCAGAGCAACCCGAACCGGATGTTCAACAGCGGCGGGATCTGGAAAGGCCATCTGGCAGCGACGCGCGACCTGCTGCTCGGCGCGCTGCCGGCCAATCCGACGGTCGTCGAGATCGGCTGCGGCGAAGGCCATTTCGTACGCGGTCTCGCGCACGCGAGCGGCGGCGGCCGTTTCGCCGGCTTCGATCCGAACGCGTGCGCGGGTACCGGCAACGGCATCGAATTCCACGCGCGCTTGTTCGCGCCGCTGGCCGACATGCCCGAATTCCGCCCCGATGCGATCGTGATCCGGCACGTGCTCGAACACCTGACCGAACCGGCGAAGCTCGTCGAGCAGCTCGCGTGGGGCGCATCGCGCCAGCCGAACGCGTGCTGGCTGTTCGCGGAAGTACCGTGCATCGATCGCGTGTTCGAAACCGATCGCCTCGCCGATTTCTTCTACGAACACGTGTCGCAGTTCACCACCGAGTCGTTCCGCACGCTGATGGCGCGCGCCGGCGAGATCGTGACGCTCGCGCACGGTTACGACGGCGAGGTCGTCTATGCGCTGGTCCGGCTCGGCGTGCCCGCGCATGCGCGCACGCGCGCGGACGCGTCGCTGCGGTTCGCGGCGCGCACGGTCGAGAACCGTGCGGCGATCGCCGAACAGCTCGCGGCGCTGGCCGAATCGGGCCGCCGCATCGCGATTTGGGGCGGCACGGGCAAGGCCGCCGCGTTCATCCATCACTTCGATGCCGATGCCGCGCGCTTCCCGCTCGTCGTCGATTCCGATCCGGACAAGGTCGGCACCTACGTGCCGGGCACCGGCCAGAAAATCGAATTCCGCGACGCGCTGAAGGCGGCGCCGGCCGACGTGATCATCATCCCGACGCAATGGCGCGCGCGCGACATCGTCGCCGAGATGTCGCGCGAAGGGATCGCGGCGGCAGCCGTGATGATCGAGCACGACGGCCGCCTGATCGATTTCGGGCGCGAACCGCATCCGTATTGAGCGCCGCGCGCAATGGAGCCGATTGAACTGCAGTTGCGCGACGCGCTCGCGCATCATCAGGCGGGCCGTCTCGCGCAGGCGAAGACGCTGTACGACGCGATCCTGCATGCGCAGCCCGGGCAGCCGGACGCGATGCATTTCCTCGGGCTGCTCGCTTGCCAGCTGAAGCAGTACGACGCGGGGCTCGCGCTGATGGAGCGCTCGCTGGCCGCGCGGCCCGACGCGTCGTACTTCAACAACCTCGGCAACATGCTGCGCGAATGCGGTCGGCTCGACGACGCAATCGCGCATTATCGCCGCGCGGTCGCGCTGCGCCCGGACTATCCGGAAGCGCACAACAATCTCGGCAACGCGCTGCGCGACGCACGCGAGCCGGCCGCCGCGATGCAGAGCTGCGCGTGCGCGATCGAGCTGCGTCCCGGTTACGCGGAGGCGTACAACAATCTCGGCAACGCGCTGCAGGATCTTGGCGAACTCGATGCCGCCGCCGCGAGCTACGGCAAGGCGATCGCGTTTCAGCCGTCCTATGCGGACGCGCACAGCAACCTCGGCAACGTGCTGCGCGCGCAACAGCGCCACGCGGACGCGATCGCGCATTACCGCCGCGCGCTCGAACTGAGTCCCGCGTTGGCTGCCGCATCTCACGGTCTCGGCTTGTCGTTGTGGGCACTCGGCGAACTGGCGCAAGCCGCGAGCGTGCTGCGTGCCGCCGCGGCGGAATCCGGCGACGCGGCCCTGCACAACAACTATGCCGGCGTGCTCCGCGACGCGGGCGACCTCGACGGGGCCGCCGCGCATTACGCACGCGCGATCGCGCTCGATGCATCGATGGCCGCCGCGCATGCGAACCTGAGCGGCGTGCGCCGCCGTCAGGCGCGCTATGCGGAAGCGCTCGCGCACGCGCTCGACGCGATCCGGATCGCGCCCGGCCTGGCCGACGCACACAACCAGGCGGGCAATGCCTACCACGGGCTCGGCGATCTCGCGGCTGCGCAAGCGTGCTACCGCACCGCGCTCGAACTGAACCCCGCCGACAGCGGCGTCTGTCACAACCTGTCGGTCGTGCTGCTCAAGCGCGAGCAACTCGACGAAGCACTCGCGTATTGCCGGCAAGCGCTCGCGGCCGGCCGCCCGACCGTGTCGATGTACGTGAATCTCGGCGACATCCTGCGCGCGCAGGGCAACGTCGACGCCGCAGTGCCCGCCTATCGCGACGCGCTGGCGCTCGTGCTCGACGACGCGAGCGACGAAGCGGCCGACGTGCTCGGCCGCCTGCTGTTCGCCGCGGCCGCATCGGCGAGCGTATCGCCTGCGGCCTACCTGAACGACGCCCGCCGCTACGGACGCCACATTGCCGCCCGTTCGACGCGCTACCCGCACGATCCGCGGGAACGCGCGGCGCGGGCGCGGCACCGCCCGCTACGGGTGGGCTTCGTGTCGGGCGATTTGCGGCAGCATCCGGTCGGCATCTTTCTCGAGAGCGTGTTCGCGCATCTCGATCGCACGCGCATTGCGCCGTACGTGTACGTGACATCGGATGAGGAGGACGCAATCACCGCGCGGCTGAAACCGCACGCGGCTGCCTGGCGTTCGATCGCGGCGTGCACCGCGGCCGCTGCCGCGCGCACGATCCACGACGACGGCGTCGACGTGCTCGTCGATCTCGCCGGTCATACGCAGGCGAGCGGCCTCGCCGTGTTCGGCTGGAAGCCGGCGCCGGTGCAGGCAAGCTGGCTCGGTTTCTTCGCGTCGACGGGCAGCGACGCAATCGACTATTTCATCGGCGACGCGAAGACGTTGCCGGCCGACGAAGCCGATCACTTCGTCGAGCGGCCGTGGCGCCTGCCGGACAGCTACCTGTGTTTCACGCCGCCCGCATATGACGTCGCGATCGGCCCGCTGCCGATGACCGCGAACGGCCACGTGACGTTCGGCTGCTTCGGCAAGCTCGTGAAGCTGGGCGACGACGTCGTGCGCGTGTGGTCGCGGGTGCTGCACGCGCTGCCCGGTGCGCGGCTGTTGCTGAAGGCGCGGGAACTGGAGCAGGCGGCGGTGCGCGATGCGACTGTCGCGCGTTTCGCGCGGCACGGGATCGACGCGAGCCGGCTGCTGTTCGACGGCGCATCGCCGCGCGCCGAGTATTTTGGCGCATACAACCGGATCGACGTCGCGCTGAGCCCGTTCCCGTATCCGGGCGGCACGACCACGGCCGAAGCGCTGTGGATGGGCGTGCCGGTGCTCGGGATGAAGGGCGGACGGTTCGCCACGCACATCTGCGAGAGCCTGCTGCACGCGGCGGGGATGCCCGACTGGATCGCAGGCAATGAGGACGACTATGTCGAGAAGGCGGTCGCGGCCGCGCAGGACGGCGTGCGTCTTGCCGCGCTGCGCGCGACGTTGCGCACGCGCATGCTCGCATCGCCGCTGTGCGATGCCGCGCGCTTCGCACGCAATCTCGAAGATGCCTTCGTCGGCATGTGGACACGCTATACGGAAACGGCACAGACAGCATGAACGATATCCAACGCGCGTTGCAGCAGGCGCTTGAACACCACCAGGCGGGCCGTCTCGCGCAGGCGAAGACGCTGTACGACGCGATCCTGCATGCGCAGCCCGGGCAGCCGGACGCGATGCATTTCCTCGGGCTGCTCGCTTGCCAGCTGAAGCAGTACGACGCGGGCCTCGCGCTGATGGAGCGCTCGCTGGCCGCGCGGCCCGACGCGTCGTACTTCAACAACCTCGGCAACATGCTGCGCGAATGCGGTCGGCTCGACGACGCAATCGCGCATTATCGCCGCGCGGTCGCGCTGCGCCCGGACTATCCGGAAGCGCACAACAATCTCGGCAACGCGCTGCGCGACGCACGCGAGCCGGCCGCCGCGATGCAGAGCTGCTCGCGCGCGATCGAACTGCGCCCCGGTTACGCGGAGGCGTACAACAATCTCGGCAACGTGCTGCAGGACCTTGGCGAACTCGATGCCGCCGCCGCGAGCTACGGCAAGGCGATCGCGTTTCAACCGTCCTATGCGGACGCGCACAGCAACCTCGGCAACGTGCTGCGCGCGCAACAGCGCCACGCGGACGCGATCGCGCATTACCGCCGCGCGCTCGAACTGAATCCCGCGCTGCGCGTCGCGCATCGCGGGCTGGCCGCCGCGTTGCGCGCCACCGACGATTTCGACGGCGCGCTCGAGCATGCGCGCGAGGGGCTCGAGCCGGACGATGCGGAGGGCCATTGCGCGCTCGGCCGATCGCTGCGCAGCATGAACGATTTCGATGGCGCGGCGCGGCTGTTCCAGCGCGCATGCGAGATCGATCCCGGCTACGCGCCCGCATGGTGCCGGCTCGGCGAGCTGCGTTGCCAGCAGGGCGAGTACGAGGAATCGATGCGACTGTGCCGCCACGCGATCGAACTCGATCCCGCGCTCGCGGACGCATACAACTTCCTCGGCCTCGCGTATCACAACCTGGACCGCATGGCGGCCGCCGAGCTCAGCCATCGCCACGCGATCGACCTGAACCCGGATGACGCCGACGCGCACCACAATCTCGCGGCGGCGCTGTTTCGCCTCGACCGCCTCGATGAAGCGATGAGCGAATACCGGATCGCACAAGAGCTCGGCGTCGATCCGGCGAAAATCCAGCTGACGCTCGGCGACATCCTGTGGGCGAAGCGCGATTACGCCGGGGCGGTCGACGCTTTTCGCGACGCCATCCAGCACGATCCCCATCGCGCTTATGCGCGGCTGCTGTTCAACATGTCGAGCTCGCCTGCGTTCGCGCCCGAGGAGTGGGTTGCCGACGCGCAGCGTTACGGCGACTATCTCGCGCGCGACGCGCGGCAGCTGCCGCACGATCGCGAGCAGCGCGCGCGGCAGGCGCGCGGCCGGCCGTTGCGGGTCGGCTTCGTGTCCGGCGACTTGCGTCAGCATCCGGTCGGGATCTTCCTCGAAAGCGTGCTCGCGCATCTCGATCGCACGCGCATCGAGCCGCACGCGTACGTGACGTTCGTCGTCGAGGACGACGTCACCGCGCGATTGAAGACGGGTTTCGCGAGCTGGAAGAAGCTCACGTGCCTGAATCGCGAGCAGGCCGCGCAGATGATTCACGACGACCAGATCGACGTGCTCGTCGATCTCGCCGGCCACACGAACTGGAGCGGGCTGCCCGTGTTCGCGCACCGGCCGGCCCCCGTTCAGGCGAGCTGGCTCGGCTTTTTCGCGACGACGGGCTGCCGTGCGATCGACTACTTCATCGGCGACCCGCACACGTTGCCGGCCGAAGAGGCCCATCACTTCGTCGAACGGCCGTGGCATTTGCCGGATAGTTACCTGTGCTTCACGCCGCCCGCGTACGACGTCGCGGTCGGCCCGCTGCCGATGGAACGCAACGGCGGCGTGACGTTCGGCTGTTTCGGCAAGCTCACCAAGATCAGCGACGACGTGATCGCGCTGTGGTCGCGGCTGCTGCACGCACTGCCCGATGCGCGGCTGATGCTGAAGGCGCACGAGCTCGGCGCGAGCGACCTGAGCCGCGCGACGCTCGAGCGTTTCGCGCGGCATGGTATTGGCGCGCACCGTCTGATCCTCGAAGGCGGTTCGCCGCGCGCGGAGTATTTCGACGCGTACAACCGGATCGACATCGCGCTGAGCCCGTTCCCGTATCCCGGCGGCACGACGACGGCCGAAGCGCTGTGGATGGGCGTGCCGGTGATCGGGATGAAGGGCGGCCGCTTTGTCACGCACATCTGTGAAAGCCTGCTGCATGCGGCCGGAATGGGCGACTGGATCGCTGCAGACGAGGACGCATACCTCGCGAAGGCGATCGCGTTCGCAAGCGACCGCGACGCGCTCGCGGCGCTGCGCGCGACGTTGCGGGAACGCACGCTCGCATCGCCGCTGTGCGATGCGGCGCGCTTCGCCCGCAATCTCGAGGATGCGTTCGACGGGATGTGGGCACGCTACGTGGCCGGCGACACGGACGGAACACGCGCATGAGCGGCGCCGTCGCGGAGCGACTGAACGCGGCGCTCGTGCATCACGAGGCCGGGCGTTTCGACGACGCGCGCGCGTTGTACGAGGCCATCCGTCGCGACGAGCCCGATCAGCCGGATGCGACGCATTTCCTCGGGCTGCTCGCGTGTCAGCTGGGCCAGTTTTCGGCCGGTCTCGCGCTGATGGAGCGCGCGATCGCGCTGCGCGCCGATCCCGTGTACCTGAACAACCTCGGCAACATGCTGCGGGCGCACGGCCGCCTCGACGACGCGACGGCCGCATACCGGCGCGCGGTCGCGCTCGCGCCCGACTACGCGGAGGCGCACAGCAACCTCGGCAACGCGCTGCGCGACGCGGGCGATGCCGATGCGGCGATGCTGAGCTGCGCGCACGCGCTCGCGCTGCGCCCGGACTATGCGCCGGCCTTCAACAATCTCGGCAACGCGCTGCAGGACAAGGGCGAACTCGACGCCGCGGCGCGTGCGTACGAGAAGGCGATCGCACTCGATCCCGGCTACGCGCAGGCGTGCTTCAACCGTGGCAACGTGCTGCGCGCGCAACGCCGGCTCGACGACGCGATCGCGTGTTACCGGCGTGCGATCGCGCTGCAACCGACGCTGAACGCCGCGCATCATGCGCTCGGCATACTGCTGTTCGAGCGCGGCGAACTCGACGCGTCGATCGCAAGCCTTGCCCGCGCGGCGGAATCGGGTGAAGTCGATTGCCTGCTCCACCTCGCGGCGGCGCTCGAACGCGCGGGCGATCTCGACGGCACGGCTGCGAGCCTGCAGCGCGCGCTGGCCGCCGCACCCGATCGGGCCGATCTGCATCTCCACCTTGCGCAGACGCTGGTGCAGCAAGGCAAGCGGCGCGACGCGCTCGACCGTTGCAGGATCGCGCTGTCTCTGCCGAATCCGACCGCGCAGATGCATGCGATCGAGGGCGACCTGCTGTGCGCGATGTGGCAGCCCGATGCGGGCCTCGCGAGCTATGATCGCGCGCTCGACGTCGATCCCGCGTTTCGCAACGCGCACTCGGGCAGCATGTTTCACGCGGCCGGCAGCGACCGGCTGTCGCCCGCGCAGCTGCTGGAGCGCGCGCGTGCGTTCGGCACGCAGATGGCCGCGCAGGCATCGCCGCGTACGCATGCGCCGCGGCCGGCCGCCGGGCGCGTGCTGCGCGTCGGGTTCGTGTCCGGCGACCTGAAGTCGCATCCGGTCGCGGTGTTTCTGTCGAGCGTCGTAGCGGCGCTCGATCCGTCGCGCGTCGAAGCGCTCGCCTATGCGACGCAGTCGGTGCAGGACGACACGACCGCCATGCTCAAACGCCACTTCGCGGTATGGCGCGACATCACCGCGCTTGACGATCGTGCGGCCGCGGACCTGATCGCGAACGACCGCGTCGATGTGCTGGTCGACCTGAGCGGCCATACCGCGTCGAACCGGCTGCCGCTGTTCGCATGGAAGCCGGCGCCGGTGCAGGCGACCTGGCTCGGCTATTTCGCGACGACGGGTATCGCCGCGATCGACTATGTGATCGGGGATCGACACGTATTGCCCGAAAACGAGGCGCACCACTTCGTCGAGCGGCCGTGGCGGCTGCCGGACAGCTATCTGTGCTTCACACCGCCCGACCTCCCGCTCGACGTCGGCCCGCTGCCGGCCAGTCGCGAACGTGTCGTCACGTTCGGCTGCCTGAACAACGCGAACAAGATCGGCGATGCGGTCGTCGCGCTGTGGTCGCGCGTGCTGGATGCGGTTCCCGGTTCGCGGCTGCTGCTGAAATCGGCGCAGCTCGACGAGGCCGCGCTGCGCGCGAGCGTCGCCGCGCGCTTCGCGGCGCACGGGATCGCCGCCGGGCGGCTGGTGCTGCGCGGCGGATCGACGCGGCTCGAGCACCTCGGCACGTTCAACGACATCGACATCGTGCTCGATCCGTTCCCGTACCCGGGCGGGACGACGAGCGTGGAAGGACTGTGGATGGGCGCACCGTTCATCACGCGGCGCGGCGACCGCTTCCTGTCGCATATCGGCGAAAGCATCCTGCACACGCTCGGGATGCCCGAATGGATTGCCGACAACGACGACGACTATGTCGCGAAGGCGGCCGCGTTCGCCCGGGATTTGCCGCACGTCGCCGAGGTGCGGGCGGGGCTGCGCGAGCGGCTGCTGCGCTCGCCGCTATGCGATGCGCAGCGGTTTGCGCGCAATCTCGAAGCGGCGTTCGCGCAAATGGTCGATGCGGCCGCCGCTGCGCGGTAGCGTTCGCGCCATCGCAGCCTCGCGCTGCCCGGCCGGCATGATGCGCGCGCAGCTCGGCGGTGACGCGGATTGCGCGCTCCCCCATTCCCACATCTTTTCGTCCACTAAAAAAAATGACCGCCCGAAGGCGGCCAGACATCGCGACGTCGGCGCACGCTCGATCGCGTGCGCGTTGTTGTTCGAACGCTTACAGCATGCCGGTCGCCTGATAGAGGCCGGCCGCGCGGATCCGGTCGCGCGATTCGGTGAACTGCTGCGCGAGGCGGTCGCGATCGGACTGCGCGTCGTGTGCGATCGACGCGTCGATATCCATGATCCGGCGGATCGTGTCGAGCGCTTCCGGCGTTTGCTCGGGCGACAGGCCCATCAACAGCGGCGAGCGCGCGTCGGCGAGCGCCGCGACGCGTTCCCAGTCGCGCAGCGCGGTGGCCGTCTGCATCGCCTCGGTCAGGTGGAGCGCCTGGTTCAGCGTATCGGTCGTCATGGTCGTCGTCCGGATCCGTCGTATGAAAATGCGGCTTACTTGTTGGTTGCGAGCGCACCGGCGCTGTTCGAACCGCCGAACAACTGCGTCAGGTATTTCGTGTTGTTCGCCATCGTCGCCATCAGGTTGTTCAGTGCGGTGAACTGCGCGTTGTATTGCGCGGTCAGCTGGTCCGAGTAGTTCTTCAGCTGCGTTGCCTGATCCGACAGGTTCTTCAGGTCCGCGTTGATCGCCGTCGTACGCTGGTCGATCAGGCCGTTCGTCTGCGTGTACGTGTTGACCAGAGTGTTGAGGGTCTTGCCGACGCCGTTCGTCGTGTTGAACAGCGCGGCCACGGCCGGGCTGTTCGACGTCAGTGCGGTATTCAGCGCGGTCGAGTCGACCTGCAGCGTGCCGTCGGACTGCAGGTTGATGCCGATCGCCGCGAGCGAATAGGTCTTGCTCGGGCTGCCCGTCGTGACGCCGCCGCTGATTGCAGTGGCGAGGCCGTTCGAAATCGTGTTCAGCATCGAGTCGCCGAGCAGCGGGCCGGCCGTCGACGTGTTCGGATCGTACGAAGACAGCGACTGCGACGTCGTCACGTAGCTGTTGTACGCGTTGACGAACGCGTTGATCGCGTTCGTCGTGGCGGTCGTGTCCGGCGACAGCGTGACCGTCTGGGTCGTGTTCACCGCAGCGGCCGTCAGGTTCAGCGTGACGCCCGTCAGCACGCCCGACACGCTGTTGGATGCGCTGCTGACCGGCGTGCCGTCGACCGTCAGTTTGGCGTCGGCGGCCGGCGTCACGGTCGTGTAACCCGACGTCAGTTTGGCATTTACGCCGGTGCCGCTCACCGATACCTGGTTGGCCGCGCCCGTGTTGTTCGACTGGATCACGAGGTGCTGGCCGTCGGAGCCGGTGATGACCGACGCGGTGACCCCCGGGTTGCCGGCCGTCGTATTGATCGACGTCGCGATGTCGGACAGCGATGCGCCGGCCGCGACGTTGACGTTGAATGCTGCGTTGGTGCCGAGCGTGATGCTCAGCGAACCGCCCGCGATCGCGTCGGTCGACGTGAGCCCCGCCGACGACAGCTTGTTCGCGGTCGCGAGCTGCGTGACGTTGACCGAGTACGAACCGGCCACCGAACCGCCGCCGCTCTTGACCGATGCGGTAATGCCGTTGCCGCTGGCGGTCGCCGCGAGACCGCTCAGCGTGGTGCCGTTCGCGAGACCGGCGATCGCGGTCTGCAGCGCGGACAGCGCCGATTTCAGTTTGCCGACCGCCGACAGCTCGGTGTTGTCCGCTGCCTGCTTGGTCGTGAGTGTTTGTGTCTGACCGGCCGTCTTCGCGGTGACCAGTGCCGACACGAGCGAATTGACGTCGAGCGTCGAATTGGTCGCGCCGCTGATGATCGATTGCCCGGCCTGCGCCAGAAGGCTGCCGATATCCGTCGTGCTTGTGCTCGTGCTCGTCGTGGTCATGCGGGTGCTCCAGTCGTTTGCGCGGTGGCGCGCGTTCCGGCGGGTCGCCGTGCTTCGGATTCAATGCAAGCAGGGAGGCGAGCCTCCCTGACGTATCGGGTTCGACGAATCGCGAACCGGCGTCGTCGCGCGCCGCAACGCGGACGACGCCTCGTGCGCGGGCGATGCGCCCGGCGCCGGTGTACCCGATTACTGCAGGAGCTTCAGCACTTGCTGCGGCAGCGAGTTCGCTTGCGCGAGCACCGAGATGCCGGCTTGCTGCAGCACTTGCGCCTTGCTCAGGTTCGCCGTTTCCGTCGCGAAGTCCGCGTCGGTGATCTGCGAACGCGCTGCGCTCATGTTGGTTGCCTGCGTTTGCGTCGTCGTGATTGCAGCCTGGAACGTGTTCTGTGCTGCACCCAGCGTTGCCTGGAACGTGTTGACGTTCTTCAGTGCTGCGTCGATCGCCGTGATTGCCGACTGTGCGCTCGTCTGGTCGCTGACCGTCAGGCCGCTCAGGCTCAGGCCTGCGCCCGTGCTCGTCCACACGGTTGCGCCGAAGTTGACGGCAACGGTCTGGTTCGCCGATGCGCCGACCTGGAACGTGACGTTGCCGGCGTTGCTCAGGATGGTCTGGCCGTTGAACGTCGTTTGCGTTGCGACGCGGTCGATTTCGCCCAGACGCGTCGTAACTTCAGCTTGAAGGTTTGCACGTGCGTTCGAGTCCAGCGAGCCGTCGCCAGCTTCGACTGCCAGCGTACGGATACGCTGCAGGTTGTCGACGGTCGACTGCAGCGCGCCGGCGGCGGTCTGGATCATCGAGATACCGTTGTTCGCGTTCGCAACGCCTTGCGTCAGCGCGTTGATCGCCGCCGTTTGCGTCGTCGAGATCGCGAGACCTGCTGCGTCGTCGGCTGCGGTGTTGACGCGCTTGCCCGACGAGAGGCGGTTGATCGCTTGCGACAGTGCGTTTTGCGAGCCCGACAGGTTCGTCTGCGTCGTCAGCGAAAGGATGTTGGTGTTGATGTTCAGCATTTGCTTCCTCGTTTTGGAAAATGCCTGAGTACAGACAGGGGTCGTTTTCGGCGTTGCGCTTTATCGCGAGTGGCGCTGCCCGCCTTTCCTGGTTGACGGCGGCACCCGGCGAAAACTTTAGAGGGATGTTCGATGAAATTCGGGACGGAAGAGGCCGATGGCTGCGAAATCCACGCCCGACGCGGGTCGCAGCGATTTCGGCGGCCCGAGCGAACGTGTTCGCTGCCGGTCTGAACGGCGGCGGGCGGTGCGGCGACGCGCGGGGATCGACAAAAGGATGGTTTTGTCTGTGATTTCCTGATATGATGGCGGGCTGAATTGAGATTTTCTGTCACGCCTATGCCGTTGCGGCATTCCTGCTGGCAGTCAAACGCGGCGCTGCACGCGGCTTGTGAAGCGTACTCGCGGTGCTTTCCGCCTCTCTTTTCCGGCCTCCGAGGCCGTATTTCCGCTCGTTTCGCCTGTTGTGGGGACGCCCGGATGGCCGGTGCGTGGCGCTTGGCCGCTACGTTTTTGACCGTTTAAGCAATTTAGGAACGACATGACGACGATTCTTCTGAAAGAAAACGAGCCGTTCGAAGTGGCGATTCGCCGCTTTCGCCGTGCTATCGAAAAAAATGGCCTGATCGCTGAACTGCGCGAACGCCAGTCCTACGAAAAGCCGACCGCAGTCCGCAAGCGCAAGAAGGCAGCAGCCGTCAAGCGCCTGCACAAGCGCCTGCGCAGCCAGATGCTGCCGAAGAAGCTCCACTAAGAGCGTCTGACGGTTCGCCGCGAAACGGCGGAGCGTGCTTCGAAAGAAGCCGCTCCGCCGTTTTGCTTTTCCGGGCCGGGAAACGCGCTTTCGGCGTTGGCGTGTCGGCGCTCGGCCAGCCGTGTAGCGCGCGCGAGCGTGGTCGTACGGGCGGGCGGCGGCTGACGGTGTATCGGAGCGTCACGCGTGGCGCGCGAATGTGAAGATGTGCTGCGTGTCGACGCGTGCGTGCAGGCAGGGGCGGCGCGAAGGCTCGGCAGCACGCCGGCCTCGGTCTTCCGGCGCCGCGGACCTTGGACTGCGTGCGGCACTGCGACACTGCCGCATGGAAGCGCGCAGGTGTACGGCCCCCGGCACGAGCAGCCGCCCGCCGCCGCGTTGCCCTCAGCCCGCCTTGCGGTGCCGTGCCGTTTGCTTGCCGCCGAGTGCCGCGCATTTCGCGTGACACGGGCAGCCGACCTCGTGGTCGTTGACCATTCCGGTTGCCTGCATCAGCGCATAGCAGATCGTCGAGCCCACGAATTTGCAGCCATATACCTTCAGCGCTTTGCTGAGCGCGTCCGACTGAGCGGTCGACGCGGGCGCGTCGCGGTACGACGTCCACGCATTCTGAACCGGCGCGTAATCGACGAACGACCACAGGAATTCCGCGAGCGAGCCGTGGTCCTCGCGAATGCGCTGGACGGCCCGCGCATTGGTCACTGCGGATTCGACCTTCGCGCGATTGCGCACGATGCCCGGATTCTCGAGCAGTTTCTCGATGCGCTTGGGCGTGAAGCGCGCGACGATGTCGACGTCGAAGCCGGCGAACGCGTCGCGATACCCGTCGCGCTTGTTCAGGATCGTCGACCACGACAGCCCCGCCTGCGCACCTTCGAGGATCAGCATTTCGAACAAGTGGCGATCGTCATGCGACGGCACGCCCCACTCGGTATCGTGATAGTGAGCGTCCGCTTCCGTCTTGACCCAATTGCACCGCTGCGACATCGTCAGCCTCGTTCCAGTGTCGATTTCGATCGTGCCAGCATAACGGAACGCCCATTCGCGGGGTAGCCGGCCGAACGGCAGATGGGCGCGCGGCGCCGATGCGGTTAAGCTTGGCGCCTGTTCGAATCAGCAGGATCTACGCATGACGGCATTACTTTTTGCGATCGGCATCGACGGCGGCGGCACCGGCACGCGCGCGGTGCTGGCAGACCGCCACGGGCACGAGCTCGCGCAGGGGCGCGGCGGCCCGTCGGGGCTCGGTCTGGGCATCGAGCGCGCATGGGCGTCGATCGGCGCGGCGTGCGCCGACGCATTCACGCGGGCCGGGCTCGCGTTCGACTGGTCGCAATGCGCGCTCGGCTGCGGGCTCGCGGGCGTCAACAATGCCGCTTGGCTCGCCGCGTTCGGCGCGCAGGCGCCGCTTGGCGCGCTCGCGATTGAAAGCGATGCATATACGACGGTCGTCGGTGCTCACGGCGGCGCGCCGGGGCTCATCGTCGCGCTCGGCACCGGCAGCATCGCGGCGGCGCTCGACGCGGCTGGCGACTGCCGCATCGCCGGCGGCTTCGGCTTCCCGTCCGGCGACGAGGCGAGCGGCGCGTGGCTCGGTATGCGCGCGCTCGCGTATGCACAGCAGGCGCTCGACGGCCGCGTGCCGCGCGACGCGCTCGCCGATGCGCTGCTCGCGGAAACCGGCGCGGGCGACCGCGACGCGCTCGTCCAGTGGTCGTGCGACGCCAACCAGACGGCCTACGCGCGCCTCGCGCCGATCGTGATCGCGCACCGCGACCATCCGTATGCGGCCGGGCTCGTCGCGCAGGCCGGCGACGAGATCGGCAAGATGATCGACGCGCTCGATCCGGCCCAGGTTCTGCCGGTCGCGCTGTGCGGCGGCCTGGCCGACGCGCTTGCGCCGGCCGTGCCGGTCCGTCACGCGGCCCGGCTGCGCGCGCCGCTCGACGATTCCGCACATGGCGCGCTGCGGCTCGCGCTGCGGGCATTGGCAGCGGCCGACGCGGGCTGACGGCGTCAGCCGCTCGAACCGCCCGGCGCGCGTGCGGCCGCGACGTTAAAATGGCTGTCCCGCAGCATCCTGCGTTGCCCGCGCCCCTTCCTCATGTACAAAGTCATTGCCACCGATCTCGACGGCACCTTGCTGAACAGCGACCACCAGCTCGATCCGTACACGATCGAGACCGTCCGCCGGCTCGACCGCGACGGCGTGCAGTTCGTGATCGCGACGGGGCGCCACTACGCGGATGTCGCCGGCATTCGCGA
Source organism: Burkholderia sp. AU19243 (assembly GCF_018148075.1). Classification (NCBI taxonomy): domain Bacteria; kingdom Pseudomonadati; phylum Pseudomonadota; class Betaproteobacteria; order Burkholderiales; family Burkholderiaceae; genus Burkholderia; species Burkholderia sp. AU19243. Next base: position 7,893 of record NZ_JAGSTV010000012.1, on the reverse strand, counting down.
CGTGCTCGGCATCCGGCCGTACCTGATCACGTCGAACGGCGCGCGCGTGCATGCACCGGACGATACGGCGATCCACGCGCAGGACATCGATCCCGCGATCGTCCGCGGCCTCGTCCAGCCAGGCGTGACGGGCGCGCACGGGCGCGTGATCGTCAATCTGTTCACCGACCGCGGCTGGCTGATCGACCGCGAAGCGCCGCACCTGCTCGAATTCCACCAGGATTCCGGCTTCCGGTACGAAGTGATCGACATGTCGGCGCACGATGGCGCGGACATCGCGAAGGTGCTGTACATCGGCGAGCCGGCCGACCTGGCCGTGGTTGCCGAACAGATGCGCGCGCAATTTGGCGATGCGTTGTACGTCACGTACTCGTTGCCCGATTGCCTCGAAGTGATGACCGCGAACGTGTCGAAGGGGCGCGCGCTGCGCACGGTGCTCGCGCGGCTGGGTGTGGACGCCGGCCACTGCGTCGCGTTCGGCGACAACATGAACGACATCGACCTGCTCGAAACGGCCGGCCATGCATTCATGATGAACAACGCGAATCCCGACCTGATCGCGCAATTGCCGCATATCCCGCGGATCGGCAACAACTTCGACGCAGGCGTCGCCCGCCACCTGCGCACGCTGTTCGCACTCGAGGACACGCTCGACGGCGTCGCCACGTCCTGAACGGACATGAAAAACGGGCGCCAGCGGCGCCCGTTCAAATTACCTGCCTCGATGTTGTTCGACAGCGTGAGGCTCGCTGTTCTGCTCGCGTGACCCCGTAGCGTATTTATTCGATGGTGCGAGCGGATGCGGGGAGCGCGACGGCATCGTCGCGCCCGGCGACCAGTGGGTAGACGATCCCGGCGATCGCCGCGCCGATGATCGGCGCGATCCAGAACAGCCACAGCTGGCCGATCGCATCGCCGCCGACGAACAGCGCGGGGCCGGTCGAGCGGGCCGGGTTCACCGACGTGTTCGTGACGGGAATCGAGATCAGGTGGATCAGCGTCAGGCACAGGCCGATCGCGATCGGCGCGAAGCCCGCCGGCGCGCGCTTGTCGGTGGCGCCGAGAATCACGAACAGGAAGAAGCCGGTCATCACCACCTCGCAGATGAACGCCGCGCCGAGCGAGTAATGGCCGGGCGAGCGCTCGCCGAAGCCGTTCGTCGCAAAGCCGCTGCCGACGACGTCGAAGCCCGGCTTGCCGGTCGCGATCAGATACAACACGAACGCGCCGAGCGTCCCGCCGACGACCTGCGCGACGATGTACGGCGCGAGATCGCGTGCCGGAAAGCGGCCGGCGACGGTCAGGCCCACGCTCACGGCCGGATTCAGATGGCAGCCCGAAATGTGTCCGATCGCGAATGCCATCGTCAGTACGGTCAGGCCGAATGCGAGCGCAACGCCGGCAAAGCCGATGCCGAGGCCCGGAAACGCGGCGGCCAGCACCGCGCTTCCGCATCCGCCCAGCACCAGCCAGAACGTGCCGAATGCCTCTGCAGCCAGGCGCTGAGAAAGATTCATGTAAGACCTCGTCCAAGTGTGTTGAAGACGACCGGGCGGCTCGCTGATTTAATCCGACGCCCGGAATTGGTCTGGATTATAGGAAATGAATCGGGTACGCGAGGGTCAACGATTGTTAAATTTGAATGGGCGGCGAATGGTCTTTATTAGAATAAGTCCGCATTCTCGATATAGCCGAACTGGTTAAAGATGACGGCATTAATTACGACGAGCAGGGCGGCAGTGCGCATGACGTAACGGGGTGTTGGCGTTCCGGCAGGCTCGCCGGAGCCGCATCATGGAAAAGAGGGAGTCGAAAAATGTCTCAATACGCGAAACTCAAGGCGCAGATCGCCGATCTGCAGGCCCAGGCGGACGAGGTGCGTCGTCAGGAAGTGGCGGCGGTAATTGCCGACGTGCAGCGAATGATTGCCGAATATGGGCTGACGGCCCAGGATCTGGGCTTTGCCGAGCGAGCCCGGCGCGGGCGTCCGCCGAAAAAGGCGCCGCTGCCCCCGAAATACCGTGACCCGAAGTCGGGCGCGACCTGGAGCGGCCGCGGCAAGCCGCCGAATTGGATCGTCGGAAAAAACCGCGATCGTTTCCTGATCGAATGACCGCGCAAAAAGAAAGAGCCGCATCGTCGATGCGGCTCTTTGGTTTTTGCGACGATTTCGACGCGGATTTTCCCGGATATTTGCTGACGAATTTCGGCGTCAGGCGCCGGCGACTTGACGCAAGGTCGGCTGTTTTGCACCCGCGCAAAGCGTTTCGTAAGTTTCGACGTAGCGCCGCGCCATCGCCTTCGAACTGAAACGCGTTTCGAAGCGTGCGCGGATCGCTTCGCGCGACAGGCTGTCGATCCGGTGCAGCGCGCCGACCGCGCCCTGGACGTCCTCGACGATGAAGCCGCTCACGCCGTCCTCGATCACTTCCGGCACCGAGCCGCGGTTGAACGCGACGACCGGCGTGCCGCAGGCCATCGCTTCGATCATGACCAGCCCGAACGGCTCCGGCCAGTCGATCGGGAACAGCAGCGCCTTTGCGCCCGACAGAAACGCCGGCTTCTGCGCCTCGTTGATTTCGCCGATGAATTCGACGTGCGCCTCGCCGAGCAGCGGCTCGATCACTTCCTTGAAGTAATCGGCGTCGGCCTTGTCGACCTTCGCCGCGATCTTCAGCGGCAGCCCGCTTTGCGCGGCGATCCGGATCGCGGTGTCGACGCGCTTTTCCGGGCAGATCCGGCCGAGAAACGCGAGATATTCGGGCTTCACGTCCGGCTGGGGCGTGAGCAGCGTGTCCGGCAGCCCGTGATAGACGGTGCCGGCCCACGCGGCCTGCGGCAGCGGCTTGCGCTGCGAGTTCGAGATCGACACGACCGGTGCGTTCGGGAACGCATCGAACACCGGCTGCAGCTCGGGCAGGTCGAGACGGCCGTGCAGTGTCGTCAGGTACGGCGTATCGAGCCGAGACATCAGCGGGAACGGCAGGTAGTCAAGGTGAAAGTGAAGCACGTCGAATTCGTGCGCGACCCGGGCGACCTGCTCGATCAGGCGCATATGGGGCGCCATCGAGTCCCGGATCGACGGGTCGAGCCGCAATGCGCGCGGCCACGCCGCCTCGAGACGGGCGGACGTGACGGAATCGCCGCTCGCGAACAGCGTCACGTCGTGGCCGAGCTCGACGAGCGCCTCGGTCAGGTACGACACGACGCGCTCGGTGCCGCCGTAGAGTTTCGGCGGGACGGCTTCGTAAAGCGGCGCGATCTGGGCAATACGCATGGCGTTCTCCGGTGTCGACCAGCGGAGCGCTCCAGTGCGCATGCTGGCCGGATACAGGTTGCGGAACTCGCCGACACACGCTTTCTGCGGTACGTGAGCGGGCCCGTGGCGGGATGCGCGGGCGCCGGGCGGCAAGCTGCGGGGCGGGGCGGCGCGGCTGACGCCGCCGCCCATTGGAGTCCATTATCGATATCGCCTTCAGGGGTTCGAGTGTTTTTTCAAACACTTAAGGCTTGTTACACGCTGAAATACGCAAAAACCCCGAGAAAAAGGGCGCGCAAACAAGAAGCGAGATGGCCACAACTATTGTTGCGCTATTGTGAAAAACCACTATAATTTTTACCGATTCGATCTCCGGCAGCCTTGCCGGACGGCCTTCCTCAGAATTCGTCGCATGTGGCACCACATTGCTTGCGAATTCGCGCATCGCCCCCCGCCGTTTGCGCCCTTTTCAATGCATCTTGTCGGAAAAATTCCTACACGGTTTACAGACAAATCCTGCATGGCATACGCCACTTCGCTGATACCGGCATAAATCCCGTTTAGCCAAAATTCGCCCTGTAAGACTGATAAACGTGCCGACGCGGCGATATTGAGCGCCTGATCGAGCAAACGTTTTCATAACATGAAAGGCCAAAGCAAAGCTCTTAACGGGGGAATCATGAGCGCCACCAGCGAAATGCTCAGTGAGATCAAAGAGGTCAACCTGTCGTACCTCCTCCTCGCGCAGCGCCTGCTGCGGGAAGACAAAGCGATGGGCATGTTCCGCATGGGCGTGTCCCAGGAACTGGCCGACGTGCTCGCGAACCTCACGCTCGCCCAGACCGTGAAGCTCGCCGCGTCGAATCAGATGCTGTGCCGTTTTCGCTTCGACGATCATGCGTTGCTGTCGTCGCTCGCCGACAAAGGCCGCAGCGACGTCGTCACGCACGCGCACTCGGCCATCCTGATGGCAGGCCAGCCGGTCGAAAGCGTCCGCTGATTCTTTCCCGCCGTTGCGTTCGTCCCGGTGCGCCGCGCCGGCGGGCGGCGTATCGGTCATTCATCCGTACCACGTCAAGCGGACGATTTTTCACCATGGCAAGCAAAAGCGTCGTGATCGAGGTGAAGGAAATCACCCTCGCCATCGAACTGATCGAACTGGGCGCCCGGCTGCAGCTGCTGGAGGCGGAGACGAGCCTGTCGCGCGACCGCCTGATCAAGCTGTACAAGGAACTGAAGGGCGTGTCGCCGCCGAAGGGCATGCTGCCGTTCTCGACCGACTGGTTCATGACGTGGCAGCCGAACATCCACTCGTCGCTGTTCTACAACATCTACCGGTTCATGCAGGACCACGGCCGCTGCGAGCCGATCCAGTCGATCGTGAAGGCGTACCGGCTCTATCTGGAGCACGTGAACCTGTCCGGCGACGAGGCGGCGCTGAGCCTCACGCGCGCATGGACGCTCGTGCGCTTCTTCGACTCGGGGATGCTGCAGATGACCCCGTGCACGCGCTGCGGCGGCCACTTCGTCGCGCATGCGCATGATCCACATCAAGGTTTCGTGTGCGGCCTCTGCCAGCCGCCGTCGCGCGCGGGCAAGACCCGCAAGGCAGCCGCCGCGCGCGCCGAACTGGCCGCCGCAGCGGCCTGAGCGCCCCGCCGGGCCGGCCCGGGCCCGTCGCGTGCCCGCATGCGGGCGCCGTGCGCGCGCTGCGCGAACCGGCCGCCGCTTGCTGGTAAACACCGCCGTGCCGCCGCCGCGCGGCCGCGAAAGTTTTCCTGCCGACTGCCGTAAACCTGATTAACGGCGGTCTCCCCGCCGGTCATTCGTGAGGGACAGGCAGTGCTGATTATCGTGGGAACACTCGTGACGCTCTTGTCCGTCTTCGGCGGTTACGCGCTGGCAGGCGGGCATCTGGGCGCATTGGTCCAGCCGCTCGAGATCCTGATGATCGTCGGCGCAGGCGTCGGCGCGTTCATCCTCGGCAACGGCATGAAGACCATCAAGGCGACGCTGCGCGTGCTGCCGACGCTCTTCAAGGGCTCGAAGTACACGAAGGACGTCTATATGGAACTGATGGCGCTTCTGTACGTGCTGCTCGCGAAGGCGCGCAAGGAAGGCACGCTGACGCTCGAGGCCGACATCGACGATCCGGACAAGAGCCCGATCTTCACGCAATACCCGAAAATCCTCGCCGATCGCCACATCGTCGAGTTCCTGACCGACTACCTCCGGTTGATGGTGGGCGGCAACATGAACGCGTTCGAGATCGAAAGCCTGATGGACGAGGAGATCGAGACGCATCACACCGAAGGCGAAGGGCCCGCGCACGCGCTGATGCGCGTCGGCGACGCGATGCCGGCGTTCGGGATCGTCGCGGCCGTGATGGGCGTGGTGCACACGATGGCGTCGGCTGACAAGCCGCCCGCGGTGCTCGGCGCGATGATCGCGCAGGCGCTGGTCGGCACGTTCCTCGGGATCCTGCTGTCGTACGGGCTGATCGGGCCGCTCGCGAGCCTCGCGGAGCAGCGCGTCGCCGAATCGACCAAGATGTTCCAGTGCATCAAGGTGACGATTCTCGCGAGCCTGAACGGCTACGCGCCGGCGATCGCGGTCGAGTTCGGCCGCAAGGTGCTGTTCTCGACCGAGCGCCCGTCGTTCACGGAGCTCGAAGAGCACGTGCGCCGCGTGAAGGCGAAGTGACGCGGAGCGGGCAATGAGCAAGAGCAAGGATCACGCGATCGTCGTCAAACGGGTGGCCCCGCAGAAGAAGGGTCATCACGGCGGCGCATGGAAGCTCGCGTATGCGGACTTCATGACCGCGATGATGGCGTTCTTCCTGCTGATGTGGCTGCTGAGCTCGGTCACGCCGGTGCAGCTGAAGGGGATCGCCGAATACTTCAACACGCCGCTGAAGGCCGCGCTGTTCGGCAGCGGCGATCGCAGCTCGCAGGACTCGAGCATCATCAACGGCGGTGGCCGCGACCTGTCGAGTGCCGACGCCGGCACGCTGCGCCGCACCGACGGCTCGACCAACCTCGCCGACCGCATCGCGAAGGCCGGCGACGACAAGACGCGCTCGCAGGCGCAGGGCGCTCAGGACCGCCTCGAGCAGATGCGCCTGCACGACCTCCAGATCAAGCTGATGGCGGCGATCGAGGCGAATCCGACGCTGCGCCAGTTCAAGCAGCAGATCCGCATCGACTCGACGCTGATGGGGCTGCGCATCGAAATCGTCGATTCCCAGAAGCGGCCGATGTTCGCGATGTCGAGCGATCACGTGGAGCCGTACATGCGCGACATCCTGCGCGAGATCGGCAAGACGCTGAACGACGTGCCGAACCGGATCATCGTCCAGGGCCATACCGACGCGGTGCCGTATGCGGGCGGCGAGGGCGGCTACAGCAACTGGGAGCTGTCGGCCGACCGCGCGAACGCGTCGCGCCGCGAGCTGATCGCGGGCGGCATGGACGAGTCGAAGGTGCTGCGCGTGCTCGGCCTCGCGTCGACGCAGAACCTGAACAAGGCCGATCCGCTCGATCCGGAAAACCGCCGGATCAGCGTGATCGTGCTGAACCGCAAATCCGAAGACGCGCTGATGCGCGACGACGCGACGACCACGACGCTGTCGGCCGATGCCGCGGGCTCGAAGCTGCTCGCGCAGCAGCTCGGCGGCGCGGCGCCGGCGGCGCGACCGGCGCTCGCGAGCGCCGTCGCGGTCGCGCCGAAACCCTGACGTTTCCAAGATTCCGAGACAGACATGATCCGAACCATTCTCGCCATCGACGATTCCGCGACCATGCGTGCACTGCTGCAGGCGACGCTTGCGCAGGCCGGCTACGACGTGACCGTGGCGCCGGACGGCGAAGCCGGCTTCGACATGGCGGCCACCATGCCGTACGACCTGGTGCTGACCGACCAGAACATGCCGCGCAAGAGCGGGCTCGAGGTGATCGCGGCGCTGCGCCAGCTCACCGCGTATGCGGACACGCCGATCCTCGTGCTGACGACCGAAGGCAGCGACGCCTTCAAGGACGCCGCGCGCGACGCGGGCGCGACCGGCTGGATCGAAAAGCCGATCGACCCGGCGGTGCTGATCGACCTGGTCGCGACGCTCTCCGAGCAGACCGCCTCCTGACATGAACGCGACGAATCCAACCGGTGACCGGGCATGACTCTCGATATCACGCAGTTCTACCAGACCTTTTTCGACGAAGCGGACGAGCTCCTCGCACAGATGGAGCAGCTGCTGCTGAACCTCGACGTCGGTTCGCCCGACCCCGAGGATCTCGCCGCGATCTTCCGCGCCGCGCATTCGATCAAGGGCGGCGCGGCGACGTTCGGCTTCTCCGCGCTGACCGAAACGACCCACATTCTCGAGTCGCTGCTCGACCGCGCGCGCAACCATGAGCTGACGCTGACCAAGGAGATGGTCGACGCGTTCCTCGAGACCAAGGACGTGCTGTCCGACCAGCTGGTCGACTACCGTGCGAGCGCGGAACCGGACGCGGCAGCCGCCGCGGCGATCTGCGCGAAGCTCGAGCGGCTGAAGGCAGAAAGCGGTGCGGGCGCGCCCGCGGACGCGGCGCCTGCCGCGCCGGTCGTGGCCGCCGCACCGGCGCCCGCGCCCGCGC
>NZ_JAGSTV010000011.1:0-237072 GCF_018148075.1 Burkholderia sp. AU19243 | reverse complement strand
AAGAGCGCGACGAGCTCGACGGCGTGTACGAGTGCATTCTGTGCGCGAGCTGCTCGACGTCGTGCCCGAGCTTCTGGTGGAACCCGGACAAGTTCGTCGGCCCGGCGGGCCTGCTGCAGGCTTACCGTTTCATCGCGGACAGCCGCGACACGGCCACCGGCGAGCGTCTGGACAACCTGGAAGACCCGTACCGTCTGTTCCGTTGCCATACGATCATGAACTGCGTCGACGTGTGCCCGAAGGGCCTGAACCCGACGAAGGCGATCGGCAAGATCAAGGAACTGATGGTTCGCCGCGCGGTATAAAGCTCGATGAGCGACGAATCGCATCAATCCGACCCTCACCGCCGCGCGCGCCTGCGCTGGCGCGCGCGGCGGGGTCTGCTGGAAAACGACATCGTATTCGAGCGTTTCTTCAGCAGATACGAGCATGACCTCACCGATGCAGACGTAGGCGCGTTGTCGCGCCTGCTCGATCTGAGCGACAACGACCTGATGGACTTGCTCCTCGCGCGCAAGGAACCAGAGGGCGACCTAAACAGCCCGGACGTTCACCGGCTGTTGGAGATGCTGCGCAACGTGTAACGCCAAGGTGTGACGCGCTGTGCCCGTTATCGAATCCCGTTTCTTTATTTCGATTGAGGATGTGCCATGACTCCGTCTGATGTTAAAGCCACGCTATCGTTCAGCGACAACTCGCCGAGCGTCGAAATGCCGATCTACAAGGGCACGATGGGCCCGGACGTGATCGACATCCGCAAGCTGTACGGCCAGACCGGCAAGTTCACGTATGACCCGGGCTTCATGTCAACGGCTTCGTGCAACTCGGCGATCACGTACATCGACGGCGACAAGGGCGAACTGCTGTATCGCGGCTACCCGATCGACAACCTCGCGCAGAACGCCGACTTCCTCGAGTCGTGCTACCTGCTGCTGAAGGGCGAGCTGCCGAACGCCGCTCAGAAGAAGGAATTCGTCGACACCGTCACGAAGCACACGATGGTGCACGAGCAGATGCACTTCTTCTTCCGCGGCTTCCGCCGCGATGCGCATCCGATGGCGATCCTCGTTGCCGCGGTCGGCGCGCTGTCCGCGTTCTACCACGACTCGCTCGACATCAACGACCCGCGTCACCGCGAAGTGTCGGCGATCCGCATGATCGCGAAGCTGCCGACGCTCGTCGCGATGGCGTACAAGTACAGCATCGGCCAGCCGTTCGTGTATCCGAAGAACTCGCTGTCGTACAGCGCGAACTTCATGCACATGATGTTCTCGAACCCGTGCGAAGAGTACAAGGTCAACGACGTGCTCGTCCGCGCGCTCGACCGCATCCTGATCCTGCACGCCGATCACGAGCAAAACGCATCGACGTCGACGGTCCGCCTGGCCGGCTCGTCGGGCGCGAACCCGTTCGCGTGTATCGCAGCCGGTATCGCATGTCTGTGGGGCCCGGCGCACGGCGGTGCGAACGAAGCCGCACTGAACATGCTCGAGCAGATCGGTTCGCCGGACAACATCCCCGAATTCATCAAGCAGGTGAAGGACAAGAATTCGGGCGTGAAGCTGATGGGCTTCGGCCACCGCGTGTACAAGAACTACGACCCGCGTGCGAAGCTGATGCGCGAAACGTGCTACGAAGTGCTGAACGAACTCGGCCTGCACGACGACCCGCTGTTCAAGCTGGCGATGCAGCTCGAGAAGATCGCGCTGGAAGACGAATACTTCGTGTCGCGCAAGCTGTACCCGAACGTCGACTTCTATTCGGGCATCGTGCAGCGCGCGCTGGGCATCCCGACGTCGATGTTCACGTGTATCTTCGCGATGGCACGTACGGTCGGCTGGATCGCACAGTGGAACGAAATGATCGCGGATCCGGAACAGAAGATCGGCCGTCCGCGTCAGCTGTTCATCGGCGACACGCCGCGCGAGGCAAAGCCGCTCAACGCACGTTAAGTCGTGCGCGGTGCGTACGGCGGCCACGCCGTTCGCACCCGGCCAGCGCAGCGCCCCGACACCCCGGTGGGTCATCCCGCCGGGGTGTTTTCATTTGCGCGGCCGGCGTCGGTCGCGTTCATGACCCGCGTCGGCGCCGCGTTCCAGCGACGGCGGCCGGATGTCGAGCGCCGGCGCGTCGGCATCGGGCGCGCGGCCGTGCCGCGCGAAGAACTGCCGGTAGGCGCTGGGGGTCATCCCGCGCGCGGCGAGGAACTGGCGGTTGAAGTTCGCGGCGTTCGGAATGCCGCAGCGCGCCGCCACCGTCGCGATCGGCCAGTCGGTGCCGACCAGATGACGGCACGCATGCGCAAGCCGCAGCCGCTGCACGTAGCGGCCGACACTTTCGCCGAGGTGCCGCACGAACAGACGCTGCAGCGTGCGCTCGGACATGTGTGCGACGGCGGCGAGCGTGTCGATGCGCAACGGTTCGTGGAAGTGCCGGTCGATCGCGTCGAGCACGCGGTCGAGGCGTTCGGCCTCGGGTGCGTCCGAGCCGGCCGATGCTGCGCGTGTGTCGGGACGATCGTACGCTTGCGCGGTGGCGAGCGGTTCGCCGCCGGCTTCCGCGAGATCGGCAAGCGTGTCGAGCGCGGCCGAGAGCCGCACGCGCGGCGATGCGTCGAGCAGCCGCGGCAGCCGCGCGCGCATCGCACGCGCCGTCTCCACGTCGAAACTCAGGCCGGCCGCCGCGCGCCGCAGCAGCGAGCGCAGCGGCGCGTATTCGGGGCAACAGTCGGCCACGCGCCGCGCCCAGTCGCCATCGAACCAGATGACGAGCGCCACTTCCGGCGCGTCGCGATCGATGCGTGCGTTCGACGACCACGTATGCGGGAGGTTCGGCGGCACGAGCACCAGATCGTCGTCCGCGTAACTGGAAACGCGATCGCCGATGAAGCGCCGGCCGCGACTATTGAGCGTCAGCGTCAGTTCGTACTCCGGGTGGCGATGCCATTCGAACGGAATGCGCGCGAGCTGGCGGTGGTACACGCGGATCGAGCAGCCAGGCGCAAACGTCACGTGTTCGTATTGCGGCTTCATCGCGGCCTCCGGGCGACGGCGGCAACGCACCGTGGCATGATCGTGGTCGATCGTCACGACGGAGCGATGCCATGTTTTCACATGTCTGCGTGGGCGTCAGCGATACCGCGCGCGCGTACGAGTTTTACGCGCCGCTGTTCGCCGAACTCGGGTTGCGGCTGAGGTTCAACGAGCCGGACGGCTGGTCGGGGTGGATGCCGGCCGACGCCGATCGGCCGCTGTTCTTCTTCGGCAGGCCGCTCGACGGGCGCGCGCCCGAACCCGGCAACGGCCATACGATCGCGTTCGATGTGCAGGACCGCGCGCAAGTCGACCGCTGCCACGCGCTCGCGCTGCAGCACGGCGCCACCTGCGAAGGGCCGCCGGGCTTGCGGCCGCACTATCACGCCGACTATTACGGCGCGTATTTTCGCGATCCCGACGGCAACAAGCTGTGCGTGGTCTGCCATCGGCCCGAGTAGCACGCATTTGTCAGGATTGTATCGATAGTTGACCGGATGGTGTCGATGACGCTCGTGTCCCGGCCGTACGCTGAGCACTCGACACAGCACGGATCAACGAGGAGACAACGATGCATCTGACGATTGACGATCTGCCGGGCGCGATCCGCACGGCGAAACGGGCGCTGCGCAACGACCTGCCCGGCTACGCGGCCGCGTTCCGCGAAGTGGAAGGGGACATCGCGCGGCAGGTGGATGCGATCCGTCGCGCGCATGCGCATGGCCGCGACGTGATTCCGGTGCTGCCGTTCGCGGATATCGCCAGCGGTGGCATCGATCCGCGCACGGTTGCCGAGATTCGCACCCACGGCGCGGTGGTGATACGCGGCGTGTTCGACGCGCAGCAGGCGCGCGACTGGAACGACGAGATCGGCGCGTACCTCGACGCGAACCGCTTCGCGGAGCGGCTGCATGCGCGGGCCGAGGACCGCTACTTCGGCAATCTCGCGTCGGGCAAGCCGCAGATCTACGGCGTCTATTGGTCGAAGCCGCAAGTGGCCGCGCGCCAGTCGCCGGCGCTCACGCAGGCGCGCGTGTTCCTGAACCGCCTGTGGCGTCATGCCGACGGCGCACGCGCGCATTTCGATCCCGATCAGGTGCCCGCCTACGCTGACCGGATTCGCCGCCGGCCGCCGGGTTCGACGTCGCTCGGACTGTCGCCGCACGTCGACGGCGGTTCCGTGGAGCGCTGGCTCGGCGCGAACTTCCGGCAGGTCTATCGTCATGTGCTGGCCGGCCACTGGCGGGATTACGATCCGTTCGACGCCGCGTTCCGTCCGGACGTCGAGGAGATTCCGTCTCCGGCCGTGTGCTCGATGTTCCGCACGTTCCAGGGCTGGACCGCGCTGACGCCGCAAGGGCCGGGCGACGGCACGCTGCAGCTGATTCCCGTTGCGAACGCGATGGCATATGTCGTATTGCGCGCGCTGCAGGACGACGTCGCCGACGACGACCTGTGCGGCGCGCGGCCGGGCCGCGCGTTGTCGATCCTGCCGCAATGGCACGCGTTGCTGCTCGACGCACTTGTGCCGATCCCGCATATGGAACCGGGCGATGCGGTGTTCTGGCACGGTGACGTCGTGCACGCGGTGGAGGATGCGCATCGCGGCAGCGGCGACAGCAACGTGATGTATATCGCGGCCGCGCCGGGTTGCGCGAAGAACGACGCGTACCTGCAGCGTCAGCGGCTGGCATTCCTGCGCGGCGACAGCCCGCCGGATTTCCCGGCCGACCATTTCGAGACCGATTTCGACGGGCGTGCAGGCGAAGGCGACCTCACGGCGCTCGGCCGTGCGCAAATGGGCTTCGGGCCGGCGCGCGCATAACGAAGGCGCCGATCCTCCCGAAACCGCCGGTCAAAACCGCCATTCGCATCGCGCGAGCGGGACGACTGCCGAATCCGCTGCGCGGCGCTAACACTTCGACGCGATCGGCTGCGCATGCGCGCAAAATCGACGCGCATTGCGCCGGTTGTTTTTCGATAATGGTCTGCACGCACCATGCAGCTGCCCGGTGTGGCGCACGGGGCAGCGAGACCACGGAGGAGCCGATGCAATTCACGCAAGCGATCGTTCGCCGTCCCGCGCCGTCCTGTGGCGCGGGCCTCACCACCGCGGCGCTCGGCGCGTCCGACTACCACAAGACGCTCGCGCAGTTTCACGCATACTGCGACGCGCTGCGCGGGCTTGGCGTCGAACTGACCGAGCTGCCGCCGCTCGATGCGTTTCCCGATTCGCACTTCGTCGAAGACGTCGCGGTCGTCACGCCCGAGTTCGCGGTGATCACGCGCCCGGGCGCGCCCGCACGGCGCGGCGAGACCGCGCACATCGAAGGGGCGCTCCGCGTGCACCGCGAGCTGTTGCCGATGCAGCAAGGGCGTCTTGACGGCGGCGACGTGATGCTGGTCGGCAAGCGGTTCTACATCGGGCTGACGAGCCGCACCGACGCCGAAGGCATTGCCGAATTCGAGTCGTTGGTGTCGCGCCATGGCTATTCGGTCGTTGCGGTGCCGGTCGGCGCGGGACTGCACCTGAAGTCGGTCGTCAACGCGGTCGGCGACGACACGCTGCTCATGACCGACGCGATGGCCGCGCATCCGGCGTTCGCCGGCTATCGCCGGATCGCGATCGCGGCCGCCGACGAATACGCGGCCAACACGCTGCGCGTGAACGGCACGCTGATCTCGCCGGCCGGCTATCCGCGCGTGCACGACGCGATTCACGCGCTCGGGTTGCCGCTGCACGTGATCGACAGTAGCGAATTTCGCAAGATGGATGGCGGCCTGACCTGCCTGTCGCTGCGGTTCTAGCCGATTGGCGGGCGACCGCTTCGGCCGGATAATGTGGCGCCCGCGCGGAACCGGAGGAGACGCGCCGCGCACCAGCCACGACCCGACCGGAGCGAACACGGATGACCGACAAGAAGATGCAGCTCGACAGGATCGATCTTCGGATCCTCGACATCCTGCGCACCGACGGACGGATTTCGTACCGGAAACTGTCCGAGCTTGTGAACCTCACGCCGCGTCCGTGCCAGGCGCGCGTGGAGCGTCTCGAAGCGCTCGGCGTGATCGGCGGCTACCGCGCGGTCATCAACGCACCGCGCGCGACCAAGCCGATCGTCGTGATCGCGCAGATCGGGCTGGCCGATCACGGGCGTTCGCAGGCGCCGTTCGAGGACGAGATGCGGAACAACCCGGCCGTGCTCGATTGCTGGCTCGTCAGCGGCACGTTCGATTTCATCGTACGGCTCGCATGCGACGACCTCGACGAATACCGGCGGATCGCGAACCAGTGGCTGGAAAACCCGCGGTTCAGGATCGAGAAGATCGTGACGACGGCCGAGTTGCAGGCGATCAAGCGCAGCGTCGTTTGACGCGGCAGTGCGCGTGCGGCGTGCGCCGCCACTGTGGATTCCCGGCGTGCCTCACGACGACGGTCTGCGGCGCGCATGGCGGGCGGATCGATTGGCATTCCAGATCGATTCGATCGGCGCGAATCCCCGCATGAGTGAACACCACGGATGCTTTGCGGTCGGCGGCACGGGGAGCGGCGCTGAGCGGCGCGCGGCCGCTGCGCCGCCGCTACGTGTCCAGCTCCGGATAGTGCCGGAAGATTCCCATGTCGTTGAACGGGATGCGTCGCTCCGACGCGAGATAACGCGCGATCGGCGGATGCTCGGCAACGCGGTCGTGCAGGGCGACGAGCCCTGCGACGTCGCGCTCCGCGCGCTTCATCGCCTTCGGAAACGCGTAACGCAGCCCTTCGATCAGCTGGAAGAGTGACAGGTCCGCGTAACTGAGCGCGCGGCCGGCGATGTAGCCGCGCTTGTGCGGATTTTGCGCGAGCACGCGGTCGAAGTAGCCGAGGAACTTCGGCAGCCGATGCGCGAGAAAATCGGCTGCGCGTCTGGTGGCCTCGGCCTTCTGCTCCTCGTAGTACAGGCCGCTGCCGATCGGATGGTGCGTATCGTGGATTTCGGTGACGAAATCGGCGACGGTCAACTGCAACTGATGCACCCACAGCCGGCCGGCTTCGTCTTCGGGCGCGAGTCCGAGCCGCGTGCCGAGAAACAGCAGGATGTTCGCGGTCTGTCCGACGACCAGGTCGCCGGCTTTCAGGAAGGGCGGCGCGAACGGCACGCATTCGGCCTTCGCGCTGTCCATCATCTGCATCATCGCCGCTACACCCATGCCGCGCCCTGATTCGCGTGCGACGTCGACGTAGTCGGCCTCGGCCGCCTCGAGCGCGAGCCGCACATATTCGCCGCGTCCCTGGATTTCCGGCCAGTAATAGAGTTCGTATCGCATGCAATGCTCCTGTCCGTCGATGCGTCGAGCGATGCCCGCATCGTGATGGCGGGGAGGGCGGCCGTATGCCGCCCGTTGCGAATAGACAGTCTAGAAGATCGGGCGCGGAATGCGGCGCGCGAGGCGGGCGATGCGGACCCGTTTGCCGGGTAATGCCGATACAGGTATTGGCACTACCAGCCAAACCACTGTTTTTAATGGGTTTTTTCGTGCCGAGCCCGCGCCGTAGCGCATTCTGCGTGGCATAATCGATTGCACCAGCAAGGCTTGTAGTCACAACGACCCCGCATACCCATGGCACAGACTCTCTACGACAAACTGTGGAATACCCACGTCGTCCACACCGAGGACGACGGCACGGCATTGCTCTATATCGACCGTCAACTGCTGCACGAAGTCACGAGCCCGCAGGCGTTCGAGGGGCTGAACGTCGCGCACCGCCCGGTGTGGCGCATCAGTGCGAACTTGGCCGTATCCGATCACAACGTACCGACCACCGATCGCAGCCACGGCATAGCCGATCCGGTCTCGAAGCTGCAGGTCGACACGCTCGACGCCAACTGCGACGCCTTCGGCATCACGCAGTTCAAGATGAACGACGTGCGCCAGGGCATCGTGCACATCATCGGGCCGGAGCAGGGCGCGACGCTGCCGGGCATGACGATCGTTTGCGGCGATTCGCACACGTCGACGCACGGCGCGTTCGGCGCGCTCGCGCACGGGATCGGCACGTCCGAAGTCGAGCACGTGCTTGCAACGCAAACCTTGCTGCAGAAAAAGAGCAAGAACATGCTCGTGAAGGTCGAGGGCACGCTGCCGCGCGGCTGTACCGCGAAGGACATCGTGCTCGCGATCATCGGCAAGATCGGCACGGCCGGCGGCACCGGCTACGCGATCGAATTCGGCGGCTCGACGATCCGCGCACTGACGATGGAAGGCCGGATGACCGTCTGCAACATGGCGATCGAGGCTGGCGCGCGCGCAGGCATGGTCGCCGTCGACGACACGACGATCGACTACCTGAAGGGCCGTCCGTTCGTGCCGACCGGCGCGGAGTGGGACCAGGCCGTCGAGTACTGGCGCGAATTCAAGTCCGACGAAGGCGCGCAGTTCGACCGCGTCGTCGAACTGAATGCGGCCGAGATCGTCCCGCAGGTCACGTGGGGCACGTCGCCGGAAATGGTCACGTCGATCGACGGTCGCGTACCCGATCCCGAGCGCGAGAAGGATCCGGTCAAGCGCGATGCGATGGAGCGCGCGCTGGCGTACATGGCGCTCGAGCCAAACACGCCGATCGAATCGATCAAGGTCGACAAGATCTTCATCGGCTCGTGCACGAATGCCCGCATCGAGGACATCCGCGCGGCCGCATACGTCGTGAAGAAGCTGAACCGCCGCATCGCGCCGAACGTGCGGCTCGCGATGGTCGTGCCGGGCTCGGGCCTCGTGAAGGCGCAGGCCGAGCGCGAAGGGCTCGACAAGGTGTTCACCGACGCGGGCTTCGAATGGCGCGAGCCGGGCTGCTCGATGTGCCTCGCGATGAACGCGGACCGGCTCGAGCCGGGCGAGCGCTGCGCATCGACGTCGAACCGCAACTTCGAAGGACGGCAGGGTGCCGGTGGCCGCACGCATCTCGTGAGCCCCGCGATGGCGGCGGCCGCGGCCATCGAAGGCCACTTCGTCGACATTCGTCAGCTGGGGTAACGCGTGACGAAATCGAAGCTGATCGCGCGGCTGGTGGCCGCGCTGGCGCTCGCGGGGCTGGCGTTCGGCCTTGCGGGTTGCAATACCGTCCGAGGCTTCGGCCAGGATGTCAACGCCGCCGGCAACGCGCTGCAGCGCGCCGCGGAATGACGCCCACTGAGAATTTGTCGATGTGCGCCGGCTGAACGCCGGCCCTCCCACCGGATAGACGGATCATGGAAAAATTCATTGTGCATACCGGCGTCGTGGCGCCGCTCGATCGCGAGAACGTGGACACCGACGCGATCATCCCGAAGCAGTTCCTGAAGTCGATCAAGCGCACGGGCTTCGGTCCGAACGCGTTCGACGAGTGGCGTTACCTCGACCACGGCGAGCCCGGCCAGGACAACTCGAAGCGCCCGCTGAACCCGGACTTCGTGCTCAATCAGCCGCGCTACCAGGGCGCATCGGTGCTGCTCGCACGCAAGAACTTCGGCTGCGGCAGCTCGCGCGAGCACGCGCCGTGGGCGCTGCAGCAGTACGGCTTCCGCGCGATCATCGCGCCGAGCTTTGCGGACATCTTCTTCAACAACTGCTACAAGAACGGGCTGCTGCCGATCGTGCTGACCGAGCAGCAGGTCGATCACCTGTTCAACGACACGTACGCGTTCAACGGCTATCAGCTGACGATCGATCTCGACGCGCAGGTCGTGCGCTCGGGCGACGGCCGCGAGTATCCGTTCGAGATCACTGCGTTCCGCAAATACTGCCTGCTGAACGGCTTCGACGACATCGGCCTGACGCTGCGTCACGCGGACAAGATCCGCCAGTTCGAAGCCGAGCGGCTCGCGAAGCAGCCGTGGCTCAACAACAAGCTGGTCGGCTGAGATAGCCTTCGGGCGGGCGTGCATGACGCACGCTCGCCGACCTGTCACCCATACCTACCCAGTCAGGAATAACGCATGAAGATTGCAGTGCTGCCCGGCGACGGCATCGGTCCGGAAATCGTCAACGAAGCGGTCAAGGTGCTGAACGCCCTCGACGAGAAGTTCGAACTCGAGCACGCACCCGTGGGCGGCGCGGGTTACGAGGCGAGCGGTCATCCGCTGCCGGACGCGACGCTGAAGCTCGCGAAAGAAGCCGACGCGATCCTGTTCGGCGCGGTCGGCGACTGGAAATACGACTCGCTCGAGCGCCCGCTGCGCCCGGAGCAGGCGATCCTCGGGCTGCGCAAGCACCTCGAGCTGTTCGCGAACTTCCGTCCGGCGATCTGCTATCCGCAACTCGTCGACGCATCGCCGCTGAAGCCGGAGCTCGTCGCGGGCCTCGACATCCTGATCGTGCGCGAACTGAACGGCGACATCTACTTCGGCCAGCCGCGCGGCGTGCGTGCGGCACCCGACGGCCCGTTCGCCGGTGCGCGCGAAGGTTTCGACACGATGCGCTATTCGGAACCGGAAGTGCGCCGCATCGCGCACGTCGCGTTCCAGGCCGCGCAAAAGCGCGCGAAGAAGCTGCTGTCGGTCGACAAGTCGAACGTGCTGGAGACGTCGCAGTTCTGGCGCGACATCATGATCGACGTGGCGAAGGAATATGCGGACGTGGAGCTTTCGCACATGTACGTCGACAATGCGGCGATGCAGCTCGCGAAGGCGCCGAAGCAGTTCGACGTGATCGTGACCGGCAACATGTTCGGCGACATCCTGTCGGATGAAGCGTCGATGCTGACAGGCTCGATCGGCATGCTGCCGTCGGCGTCGCTCGACAAGAACAACAAGGGTCTGTATGAGCCGTCGCACGGTTCGGCGCCGGACATCGCGGGCAAAGGCATCGCGAACCCGCTCGCGACGATCCTGTCGGCCGCGATGCTGCTGCGCTACTCGCTGAATCGCGCGGAGCAGGCCGATCGCATCGAGCGCGCGGTGAAAACGGTGCTGGAGCAAGGCTATCGCACCGGCGACATCGCGACGCCGGGCTGCAAGCAGGTCGGCACGGCAGCGATGGGCGATGCGGTGGTCGCCGCGCTGTAACGCGCGCGGCAAGCAATCATGCGGTGAATTGTAGAAAGGGCGCGAACGGGCCGTGAAATCGGCCGGTTCGCACACGGTTGGCCGTTGTGCGGCCCACCGGCTTTGTGTAGACTCGAACGATGGCGCTGATTTCCCTGATCTCCCCGGTCCTGAAACTCCACGGCAACACTGCCCGTGCGGGTGCGCGCGCCATCGTCATCACGAAAACCATTACCACGAAAACGATCATTAAACGCTGATCGTCCGTCGTGCCCGCCTGTTTCCCCGCGCGGTCACGCCGGGGGCGGAAATGGCGGGGAAGCTCCATTCAAAGGGTTAGTCATGAACGTAGGTCTCGTAGGTTGGCGCGGCATGGTCGGCAGCGTGCTGATGCAACGCATGCAGGAAGAAGGCGATTTCGACCTGATCGAACCGGTATTTTTCAGCACCAGCAACACGGGTGGCAAGGCGCCGTCGTTCGCGAAAAACGAGACCACGCTCAAGGACGCGACCAACGTCGACGAGCTGAAGAAGTGCGACGTGATCATCACGTGCCAGGGCGGCGACTACACGAACGACGTGTTCCCGAAGCTGCGCGCTGCGGGCTGGAACGGCTACTGGATCGACGCGGCGTCGTCGCTGCGGATGAAGGACGACGCGGTCATCATCCTCGATCCGGTCAACCTCGACGTGATCAAGGACGCGCTGGTCAAGGGCACGAAGAACTTCATCGGCGGCAACTGCACGGTCAGCCTGATGCTGATGGCGCTCGGCGGCCTGTTCCGCGAGAACCTCGTCGACTGGATGACGGCGATGACGTACCAGGCCGCCTCGGGCGCGGGCGCGCAGAACATGCGTGAACTGCTGTCGCAGATGGGCGCGCTGCACGGCTCGGTGCAGGACCAGCTGGCCGATCCGGCGTCCGCGATTCTCGACATCGACCGCCGCGTGCTTGCGACGATGAATAGCGACGCAATGCCGACGAGCCAGTTCGGCGTGCCGCTCGCGGGCTCGCTGATTCCGTGGATCGACAAGGATCTCGGCAACGGGATGTCGAAGGAAGAGTGGAAGGGCGGCGCGGAAACCAACAAGATCCTCGGCAAGCCGGCGATGGGCGAGCCGGGTTCGATCCCGGTCGACGGCCTGTGCGTGCGGATCGGCGCGATGCGTTGCCACTCGCAGGCGCTGACGATCAAGCTGAAGAAGGACGTCCCGCTCGACGAGATCAACGGGATCCTCGCGTCGGCGAACGACTGGGTGAAGGTTGTGCCGAACGAGCGCGAAGCGTCGATGCGCGACCTGTCGCCGGCAAAGATCACCGGCACGCTGACGGTGCCGGTCGGTCGTCTGCGCAAGCTCGCGATGGGCGGCGAATACCTGTCGGCGTTCACGGTCGGCGATCAGCTGCTGTGGGGCGCGGCAGAGCCGCTGCGCCGCATGCTGCGCATCCTGCTCGACAAGTAACGATCGGGCCACGCCCGCGCGCCCCGGGCGCGAGACGCCTGCCAGCCCTTCGCGGGGCGGCAGGCGTTTTTTGTTGGCACGCGTCGCTGTCCAGGCGCCGAGGGCGCCGTTCATCGGCGACGAATTCGGCCGGAATCCGATCGCGTGAAGTAAACTATGCGATTACGACGCGCAGAGCCGCCGAAAGCGTCGCGTTCCGCGCGACGCTTTCGCATTTCTGCGGCAACTTTATTGACGCTTTCCTACGCGAATCCGAGCCGCGCCCGTGCGCGGCGATTGAGCCTACGATGTCCCGAATTTCCTTGTTTCCGCGGCAGTCCCGGCTGTCGCGCGCCGTGCGTGGCGCGCTGGCAATCCTGGCGCTCGGCGCGGTCGCGTCGGCATGGGCCGCCGGCGCCGGCGATCTGCCGGCGTCAGCCGCCGGCCCCGCGCCGCTCACCGTCACGGTCCAGCCGGGCCAGTCGTTGAACGACCTCGCGAAAGCGGCGACGCAGTCGCATGACCCGGCCGTGCTCGCGCGCGCCGGCCGCGCACTGTTCGACGCCAATCCGCAAGCATTCATGAAGCGGGATCCGAGCCGCCTCAAGGTCGGCGCGACGCTGACGGTGCCCGCACTCGATCCGACCGGTGCGGCGCTTGCGTCGGCCGGGGCATCCGCAGCATCGGCTGCATCCGCAGCGCCTGCCGTTGCTGCGGCTTCGGGTCCGGCCGCGGTCGCGCAGCATGGCGCGTCGGCGCCCCATCCGGGATCGGCCGCGCAAGGCCCGACCGCCGTGCTGGCCGCGTCGGTCGCGCATCCGGCGCCGGTGAGCGGGGCGAGCGGCCCGAGCGCGGCCGGCGCTTCGGCTTCAATGGGTGCGTCCGCTGCACACGGTGCGTCGACGGTCGATGCCATTCCGCCGGCAGCGCCTGCCGCTGGTGCCAGCGGGCCGCATGTGTGGAGTGGCTCGATCCAGTCCGCACCGTCGTCTGCGAGTGACGCGTCTGTCCTTCCCGCACCGGGCGCCCCCGCACAGGCTATGCATGAGCCATCCGCGGCGGCCCCCGTCGCGGCTGCGTCGCAGCCGCGGCCGTCGAGCTTGCAGCAACTCCTCGCGCTGAAAAACCGTGTGCTGATGGAATTGCAGAAGCACGGAATCGGCAAACCGGCCGCGACAAACAACGTCGCACCCGCGCCGGCGCCGCTTGCGCCGCGTCCGGCCGCGAATGACGCACCGGCATTGGCCGCTGCGTCGTCGCCCGCGGTGAGCGAAGCCGCGGCCGGTGGGGCCGCGAGCGCGGTACAGCCGGCATCGGCGCCCGTGCAACCGCGCGTGCCGGCGACAGCCGCAGCGCGCGCATCGGGTTCGGAACAGATCGACTGGCGCCCGGCCGCGGCAGCCGGTGCGGCCGTGATCGTGCTCGCGGCAGGGTTTGCGTGGCGCAAGCGCCGCAACGCGCGACGCGCCGATGGCATCACGCCGGTGCCCGGCGGATCGGCCGCCGCGGATGACGGCGCGTCGACGCCGCCCGTCGAGCCGTTGCCGCCGATTCTCCCCGAGACGCCGCTCGCCCGCGACGCCGCCGGCGATCCGAATCTGGTCACGGCCGCCGCCGCGGCGGCGGAGGCAATCGATTCGCACGCACCGGAAACGCTGGCGCCTGAGGTGTCGTCTCGGCCGGAACCGGCGAACGCGAACGACGCGCAGGCGGAAGCGGTGTCCACGCACGCTGCGCCGGACGGCGACGCTCCGCAAGTCCCCGACGCGGCTGCCGGCACGCCGGCCGACGCGCACGCCTCGTTGGCCGTAAATGACGCGCAGCCGGCTACGAAACCGGTTGCGGATGCGGCGGGCGACACTCGCGCCGTGTCGGCGGCGACCGACGCGCAGCCAGCTGCGGAAGCAGACGTGCACGCGCCGAGTGAAGCCCGCGCCGCGCCTGCGACGAACGACGCGCAGCACGCGGCGCTGATGCAGAACGCGATTAGCGCGCTCAACAGCCTCGACATGCCGCTGCCGCCGCGAACCGCGGAGGAGCCGGCCACTGGCGCAGCGCACACGGAAGCCGGCCAAGGCGCAACTAACGGTCAATCCGCGCAGCACCCGCCCGTTGGCACGACCGATCTGGCCCGCGAACATCCGGCCGACCAGCACGACGAGTTCGACGGGGAACCGGACGCACCAACGCCTGCTGCCGTCACGGGGAATGGCGACGCAGCGACGGCGTCGCCGCTGCCGCCGCTCGGCGGCGCGCAATTCGGCGCGTTGAAGCTCGATTTCGATCTCGATTTGCCGTCGACGCCGGGCGCCGTACTGCCGGCGCTGACGCCGGAAGAACTCGCCCGCATTGCCCGCAACAAGCTGGATCTCGCGTCCGAGTATGTGGAGCTGGGCGATCTATCGGGCGCGCGTACGCTGCTGCAGGAAGTGGTCGACGCGAACGACGCCGCCACGCGCGACGACGCGCGTGCGCTGCTCGCGAAGCTGGCGGACCACGCGTGATGCGGATCGCGCTCGGGATTCAGTACGACGGCGCCGCGTTCTGCGGCTGGCAGGCGCAGCCGCACGGCAAGACCGTGCAGGACGCGCTCGAACGGGCGCTCGGCGAATTTGCGTGCGTGCCGCTGCACACGACGGTCGCGGGGCGGACCGACACCGGCGTGCACGGGCTCGGGCAGGTCGTGCACTTCGACACGACGCTCGAGCGCGCCGATTTCTCGTGGGTGCGCGGCACCAATGCGTTCCTGCCGCCGACCGTGTCCGTGCAATGGGCAAAGCCGATGCCCGATACGTTCCACGCGCGTTTTTCGGCGTTCGAACGCACGTACTACTACGCGCTGTACGTGCATCCCGTGCGCTCGCCGATGCTGGCCGGCCGCGCGGGCTGGATTCACACGCCGCTCGACGACGACGCGATGCGCGCGGCCGCCGCGCATCTGATCGGTGAACACGATTTTTCGTCGTTCCGGTCGTCGGAATGCCAGTCGAAGACGCCGGTCAAACACGTGTACCAGATTGACGTGCGGCGCGCAGGCCACTTCATTCATTTCCGCTTCCGCGCGAACGCGTTCCTGCACCACATGGTGCGCAACCTGATGGGCTGCCTCGTCGCGGTCGGGCGTGGCCGTTACCCGGCGGACTGGCTGGCCGACGTGCTCGCCGGGCGCGATCGCAATCTCGCCGCGCCCACGTTCATGGCCGACGGGCTGTACCTCGCCCATGTCGGCTACCCGGCGGAATTCGCCGTCCCGCCCGCGCAGCTCGGCAGCGTGCCGTGGAGCAGCGTCTGGGCCGATCTGGACCCGCAATCATGACGGATCGCACCATGCTTTCTCCGACTCCCGGCGCGGCCGGCCTCGCGCCGCGCACGCGCATCAAGCTGTGTGGGCTGTCGCGTCCCGACGACGTGCTGCATGCGGCGGCGCTCGGCGCCGATGCGATCGGTCTCGTGTTCTACCCGAAGAGCCCGCGCGCGGTGTCGATCGCACAGGCGGCCGAGCTCGCGAGCATCGCGCCGCCGTTCGTGTCGGTGGTCGGGTTGTTCGTGAACGCGACGCAGGCCGAGATCGAGGCGGTCGTGCGCGACGTGCCGCTCACGGTCCTGCAGTTCCATGGCGACGAGACGCCCGAACAGTGCGACGCGCTCGGCCGCGCGGCGCGGTTGCCGTGGATGCGCGCGGTGCGCGTCGGCCCCTCGACGCAGCCGGCCGATTTGGTAGAATTGGCGCTTCATTATTCGAAAGCGCGCGGCCTCCTGTTCGACACACTGGTGCCGGACTACGGCGGCAGCGGCAAGGTCTTCGATTGGTCACTTATTCCCGCAGAGCTCGCGCATCGGGCCGTTTTGAGTGGTGGCTTGAACGCGCAAAACGTCGGTGATGCGATCCGCCAGTTGCGTCCGTTTGCTGTCGATGTCTCCAGTGGCATCGAAGTCGACGGCGCGAAGGGCGTGAAGGATCATGCCCGAATGGCGGCGTTCGTACGTGCGGTGCGCGAAGCGGACGCCGGGTGATGCAAGCCGGTGCGGCCCCGACAGCCGGGCGCACCGACCGATCGAGAGTGACACCATGTACAACCTTCCTGATGATCGTGGCCACTTCGGCCCGTATGGCGGCGTATTCGTCGCCGAGACGCTGATTCATGCGCTGGACGAATTGCGCGCAGCGTATGAGAAATTCCGGAACGACCCTGATTTCGTCGCCGAGTACGAGCGTGAGCTGAAGTACTTCGTCGGCCGTCCGTCGCCGATCTATCACGCGCAGCGCTGGAGCGAGACGCTCGGCGGCGCGCAGATCTACCTGAAGCGCGAAGACCTGAACCACACCGGCGCGCACAAGATCAACAACGTGATCGGCCAGGCGCTGCTCGCGAAGCGGATGGGCAAGAAGCGCGTGATCGCGGAGACGGGCGCCGGCCAGCACGGCGTCGCGACCGCGACGATCTGCGCGCGCTTCGGGATGGAATGCATCGTCTACATGGGCGCCGAGGACGTGCGCCGCCAGGCCGCGAACGTATACCGGATGAAGCTGCTCGGTGCGACGGTCGTGCCGGTCGAATCGGGTTCGCGCACGCTGAAGGATGCGCTGAACGAAGCGATGCGCGACTGGGTCACGAACATCGAAAGCACGTTCTACATCATCGGCACGGTCGCAGGCCCGCACCCGTACCCGGCGATGGTGCGCGACTTCCAGCGCGTGATCGGCGACGAGTGCAAGGTGCAGATGCCCGAACTCGCCGGCCGTCAGCCGGATGCGGTGATCGCGTGCGTCGGCGGCGGCTCGAACGCGATGGGCATCTTCTATCCGTACATCGACGATACGTCGGTGCAATTGATCGGCGTCGAAGCGGCCGGCGACGGCATCGACTCCGGCCGTCACGCGGCATCGCTGATCGCGGGCAGCCCCGGCGTGCTGCACGGCAACCGCACGTACCTGCTGCAGGACGACAACGGCCAGATCATCGAGACGCATTCGGTGTCGGCCGGCCTCGACTATCCGGGCGTCGGTCCCGAGCACGCATGGCTGAAGGACAGCGGCCGCGCGCAGTACGTGCCGATCACCGACGAAGAGGCGCTGAAGGCGTTCCACGACTGCTGCCGGATCGAGGGGATCATCCCCGCGCTCGAGTCAAGCCACGCGATCGCGTATGGCGTGAAGCTCGCGCCGACGTTGCCGAAGGACAAGATCCTGCTCGTCAACCTGTCGGGCCGTGGCGACAAGGACATGCACACGGTCGCCGAGCGATCGGGCATCGCCCTCTGACCCCGCCCGATGCGTGACCTGATCGAACAACCGGGCGGCGGCGCCGCAAGCGCAGCGGAGGCGGCGCAGCCCGTCGTCGCCGCGCCGTGCACGCCGCCGTCCGGGATCGAACTGCACAACCGCGATTTTCTGACCGAAGCCGCGCGCCTGCCGGATGCGTCGATCGACCTGATCGTCGCCGATCCGCCATACGGGCTCGGCAAGGATTACGGCAACGACTCGGACAAGCGTTCGGGCGACGACTTCCTCGCGTGGACGCGCGAGTGGCTCGAGCTCGCGATTCCGAAGCTGAAGCCGAGCGGGTCGATGTACATCTTCTGCACGTGGCAGTACGCGCCGGAAATCTTCAGCTTTCTGAAGACCAGGCTCACGATGGTCAACGAGATCATCTGGGACCGGCGCGTGCCGAGCATGGGCGGCACGACGCGCCGTTTCACGTCGGTGCACGACAACATCGGCTTTTTCGCAGTTTCCAAGGCGTATTACTTCGATCTCGATCCGGTCCGCATCCCGTACGACGCCGACACGAAGAAGGCCCGCTCGCGCAAGCTGTTCGAAGGCAGCAAGTGGCTGGAGATGGGCTACAACCCGAAGGACGTCTGGTCGGTTTCGCGCCTGCATCGGCAGCACGCGGAGCGCGTCGATCATCCGACCCAGAAGCCGCTGGAAATCATCGAGCGGATGGTGCTCGCGAGCTGCCCGCCGGGCGGCCGCGTGCTCGATCCGTTCATGGGCAGCGGTACGACCGCGGTGGCCTGCGCACGGCAGGGGCGCGACTTCGTCGGCTACGAGATCAACGAAAGTTATTGCGCGATCGCGCACGAGCGCGTGAGTGCGCTCGCCGCGCAGGCGTGCGCGTGAGCCGCGCCGCCGCTGTGCCGATCGCATCAAGGAAAATTGCCATGTCCTCCCGTATCCAGCAGACCTTCGCCGCACTCGCCGAACAGGGCCGCAAGGGCCTGATTCCGTTCATCACGGCCGGCGACCCCGATCCCGCGAAGACCGTCGAATTCATGCGCGCGCTCGCCGAAGGCGGCGCCGACGTGATCGAACTCGGCGTGCCGTTCTCGGACCCGATGGCCGACGGCCCGGTGATCCAGCGTTCGTCGGAGCGCGCGCTCGCGCGCGGCGTCACGCTCAAGAGCGTACTCGCCGACGTGAAGCGCTTTCGCGAGACCGACCGGAAAACCCCCGTCGTGCTGATGGGTTATGCGAACCCGATCGAGCGGATGGGCGTCGACGCGTTCGCTGCCGAAGCACGGGCGGCTGGCGTCGACGGCGTGCTGGTGGTCGACTACCCGCCCGAAGAAGCGGGCGTCTTCGCCGAGAAAATGCGCGGCGCGCAGATCGATCCGATCTTCCTGCTTGCGCCGACGTCGACGGACGAACGCATCGCCGACGTGGGCAAAATCGCGAGCGGCTACGTGTACTACGTGTCGCTCAAAGGCGTGACCGGCGCCGGAAATCTGGATGTTTCGAGCATTGCGGGTAAAATCCCGGCCATCAAGTCGCGCGTGCCGGTTCCGGTGGGCGTCGGCTTCGGGATCCGCGACGCCGAAACGGCGCGTGCGGTGGCCGAAGTGTCGGACGCCGTCGTGATCGGCAGCCGCCTGGTGCAGTTGCTGGAAAGCGCTGCGCCGGAAAGCGCCGCCGCCGCGCTGAAGACGTTCATCGCCGAGCTGCGCGCCGCCCTGGACGGCGCCGGCAATCCGGCGCGATAAACACAACAGGAAGCGGGGACGGGCCGCATCGGCCCGCCCCGCCACGGAACAGGAAACCATACACGATGAGCTGGCTCGACAAACTGTTGCCGCCGAAGATCAAGCAGACCGACCCGAAAAGCCGCAAGGGCATTCCGGAAGGCCTGTGGGTCAAGTGCCCGTCCTGCGAGGCCGTGCTGTACCGCAACGACGTGGACGCGAACCTGCACGTGTGCCCGAAGTGCGATCACCACATGCGCATCGGCGCGCGCGAACGCCTTGACGGGCTGCTCGATCCGGAAGGCCGCTATGAAATCGGTCAGGAAGTCGTGCCGGTCGACTCGCTGAAGTTCAAGGACAGCCGCAAGTATCCCGATCGTCTGAAGGAAGCGATGGACGAGACGGGGGAGACCGACGCGATGGTCGTGATGGGCGGCGCGATCCATACGCTGCCGGTGGTCGCGGCCTGCTTCGAGTTCTCCTTCATGGGCGGCTCGATGGGTTCGGTCGTCGGCGAGCGCTTCGCGCGCGGCGCGCAGAACGCGCTGGAGCAGCACGTGCCGTTCATCTGCTTCACGGCATCGGGCGGTGCACGGATGCAGGAAAGCCTGCTGTCGCTGATGCAGATGGCGAAAACGACCGCGATGCTGACGAAGCTGGCCGAAGCCAAGCTGCCGTTCATCTCGGTGCTGACCGACCCGACGATGGGCGGCGTGTCGGCGAGCTTCGCGTTTCTTGGCGACGTCGTGATCGCCGAACCGAAGGCGCTGATCGGCTTCGCCGGGCCGCGCGTGATCGAGCAGACGGTTCGCGAGAAACTGCCGGAAGGCTTCCAGCGCGCGGAATTCCTGCTGAAGACGGGCGCGATCGACATGATCGTCGATCGCCGCAAGATGCGCGACGAGATCGCGCAGCTGCTCGCGCTGTTGCAGCGACAGCCGGCCGACGCGCTGGCCTGAGAGGCGTGGCGTTGTGAACTGCGCGCGTCGCCCGGCTGACCCGCCGGGCGGCGCGTTTCGTTTTTTGGCGTAGTGGCGGTACCGATTCAGATTTGATCCGATGAGCACTTTTCCCACTCTCGACGCGTGGCTTTCGCATCTCGAACGCGCGCACCCGGTCGGCATCGACATGGGCCTCACCCGTATCGGGCAGGTCAAGGCGGCGCTGCAGCTCGAATTCGCATGCCCGGTGATCACGGTCGGCGGCACGAACGGCAAGGGCTCGACGTGCGCGTTCCTCGAGGCGATTCTCGTGCACGCGGGCTACAAGGTCGGTTGTCACACGTCGCCGCACCTGCTCGAATTCACCGAGCGCGCGCGCGTGAACGGGCAGCAGGTCAGCGATGCGGAGCTGCTGCCGCACTTCGAGGCCGTCGAAGCGGCGCGCACGTCGCTGCCGGAACCGGTGTCGCTCACGTATTTCGAATTCACGACGCTCGCGATCCTGCACCTGTTCGCGTCGCGCGGGCTTGACGCGGTGATCCTCGAAGTCGGCCTCGGCGGCCGGCTCGACGCGGTCAACATCATCGACACCGATTGCGCGATCGTGACGAGCATCGACATCGACCACACCGAATACCTCGGCGACACGCGCGAGAAGATCGCGTTCGAGAAGGCCGGCATCTTTCGCGCAGGCAAGCCGGCGATCTGCGGCGATCCGGCGGTGCCGCACACGCTGGTCGACCACGCGAACGCGATCGGCGCCGATCTGTGGCTGGTCGGGCGCGACTTCCGCTACGAAGCGCAGCCGGGCGCAGAACGCCAGCAATGGAGCTACCTCGGCCGCGACAAGCGTTATCCGGCGCTCGCGTATCCGGCGCTGCGCGGCGCGAACCAGCTGATCAACGCGTCGGCCGCGCTGGCCGCGCTCGAGGCGCTGCGGCCGGTGCTGCCGGTGTCCGCGCAGGACATCCGGCTCGGGCTCGCGAACGTCGAGCTGCCGGGGCGCTTCCAGGTGCTGCCCGGCAAGCCCGCGATCGTGCTCGACGTCGCGCACAATCCGCATGCGGCGGCCGTGCTCGAGCAGAATCTCGGCAACATGGGCTTCTTTCCGTACACGTACGCGGTGTTCGGCGCGATGCACGACAAGGACATCGACGGCGTGCTGCGGCACCTGAAAGGCGAGATCGACCACTGGTGCGTGACCGACCTGCCGTTGCCGCGGGCGGCCAGCGCGGAGCAGCTCGAAGCCGCGCTGCGCAAGGCCGGCGTGGAAGACGGCGCCGATTCGAGCGTGACCCGCTTCGCGTCGCCGGCCGACGCGTTTCGCGATGCACTAAAAAGAGCATCCGAGAATGATAGAATCGTGGTTTTCGGCAGTTTCCATACGGTGGCAGGTGTGATGGCCTACCGGAAATCGCAGCAACACTGACTGACGGGCAGTTTCGGACTCAGCCATTCATGGGAATTTTCTCGTTCGGCAAGAAAGACGACGACGCGCCCCCGCGGCGCGGCGGTCGTACCGGGGCCTCCCGGAACGTGCGCACGGAGCGCACGGAACGTGTCGAGCGCCGCACGCGCCGCACCGAGCGTCCGGAATCGGATGCACTGCTCCTCGATCCGACCCTTCCTGAAAAGCAACGCGCCCGCCGGCGTCTCGTCGGCGCGATCGCGCTCGTCGTCGCCGCGGTGATCGTGCTGCCGATGGTGCTCGATTCGCATCCGAAGCCGGTGACGGACGACATCGCGATCGACATCCCGAACCGGCCCGCGCATCAGGCTGTCGCGCCGCGCGACGACGATGCTGCCGACGTACAGGCGGGCGTCGCGCACGACGAACCGCCGGCGTCCGACGTCGCGGTGGCCGCCGTTCCGGCGCCCGCGAAAGATGCGGCCAAGCCGGCCGCGAAACCCGATACCACGACCTCGACCACCACAGCTGGCGTAGCGCCGGCGAAGCCCGCCGCAAAGCCGGCCGCGCCCGCGCCGGCAGTGAAGCCGGCCGCGCCGAAGCCGGCGCCCGCGGCGGTCGCGAATGCCGACGCCGCAGCCGACAGCGGCGATGCATCGTCGCCGGCGTCGCCTGCCGGTGCGCGCTTCGCGGTGCAGCTCGGATCGTTCAAGGACGACACGACGGCCCGTTCGTGGGCCACCAAGTTGAAATCCGCGGGCGTGCCCGCATATGTCGAGCATCGCAAGCAGGCGGACGGCAGCACGGCTACACTGCTGCGTGCCGGCCCGTTTGCGGATCGCGCGGCGGCATCCGCCGCGATCGCGAAGGTGCGCGAAGCCGGGCTCACGCAGTAACGTGCGATGCTGACGGCTTTCGACTACGCTGTATTGGCGGTAATCGCGTTGTCTGCGCTGCGTGGCGCATGGCGCGGTTTCGTCTCGGAGATTTTCGGGCTGATCGGCTGGATCGCGGCGGTCGTGATCGCGGGCCGCTATGTCGGACTGGTGGTGCCGTACATCCCGGCGAACTGGCCGGGCGGCGCGCTGACACAGTGGGTGCTCGCGTTCGCGCTGATCGTAATCGGCGTCGTGTTCGTCGCGGGCGTCGCGAACGCGCTGTTGTCGCGGATCGCGCAGGCGACGGGCCTCGGCGGAGTCGATCGCTCGCTGGGCATGATGTTCGGGCTGGTCCGCGGCTGCGTGCTGGTGGTGCTGCTGGTCGCGGCGGCCGGGCTGACCGAGTTGCCCAAACAGGATTTCTGGCGCAATGCGCTATTGCGTCCTATCGCCGAACAGGGCGTGCACGAGCTGAAGCAGCTCCTGCCCGACGGCATGGCCCAGTACGTACGCGTGTGACGACGCGGCCGGGCAGGACCGAACCGATTTTGTCATCTTGAAGGACATGCCATGTGCGGCATCGTAGGCGTTATCTCCCAATCCCCGGTCAATCAGCTGATCTATGACAGCCTGCTGCTGCTGCAGCATCGCGGTCAGGACGCAGCGGGCATCGCGACGGCGGACGGCAGCAATTTCCACATGTACAAGGCGAACGGCATGGTGCGCGACGTGTTCCGCACGCGCAACATGCGCAGCCTGCCCGGTACCTTCGGCATCGGCCAGGTCCGCTATCCGACGGCCGGCTCGGCGTCGAGCGAAGCCGAAGCGCAGCCGTTCTACGTGAACGCGCCGTTCGGGATCATCCTCGCGCACAACGGCAACCTGACGAACTGGGAACAGCTGAAAGACGAGATGTTCCGGATCGACCGCCGGCACATCAACACCAATTCCGACAGCGAAGTGCTGCTCAACGTGTTCGCGCACGAGCTGCAGCTGTCGACCACCGGCCTCGAACTCGACCCGGCCGCCGTGTTCAAGGCGGTGGCGGGCGTGCATCGCCGCCTCCAGGGCTCGTACGCGATCGTGTCGCTGATTGCCGGCTACGGCCTGCTCGCGTTCCGCGATCCGTTCGGCATTCGCCCCCTTTGCATCGGCAAGCTCGAAACCGAACACGGCACCGAGTGGATGGTCGCGTCGGAGTCGGTGGCCGTCGAAGGCATCGGCTTCGAATTCGTGCGCGACGTGCAGCCGGGCGAAGCGATCTTCATCGACAAGGCCGGCAATTTCCACAGCCAGCAGTGCGCGGAAAACCCGACGCTGAATCCGTGCATGTTCGAATACGTGTATCTCGCGCGTCCGGACTCGTGCCTCGACGGCGTGCCGGTCTACAACGTGCGCCTGCGCATGGGCGACTACCTCGCCGAGAAGATCAAGCGCGAGCTGCCGAACGTGCCGATCGACGTCGTGATGCCGATCCCCGATTCGTCGCGTCCGGCTGCGATGCAGGTGGCCGCGAAGCTCGGCGTCGAGTATCGCGAAGGCTTCTTCAAGAACCGCTACGTCGGCCGCACGTTCATCATGCCGGGCCAGGCGGTGCGCAAGAAATCGGTGCGCCAGAAGCTCAATGCGATGAGCATCGAATTCAAGGACAAGCACGTGCTGATCGTCGACGACTCGATCGTGCGCGGCACGACCTCGCACGAGATCGTGCAGATGGCGCGCGATGCAGGCGCGAAGTCGGTGATCTTCGCGTCGGCGGCGCCGCCCGTGAAATTCCCGAACGTGTACGGCATCGACATGCCGACGCGTGGAGAACTGGTCGCGCACGGCCGCACGGACGAGGAAGTCGCGAAGATCATCGGCGCCGATCACCTGATCTATCAGGACGTCGACGATCTGCGCCGCGCGGTGCGCGACATCAATCCGAAGCTCGAACGCTTCGAGGCGTCGTGCTTCGACGGCGACTACATCACCGGCGCGGTGACGCCCGAATACCTCGATTCGATCGAGCGCGCGCGCCTCGCGCCGGCATCGCAGGCCGATCGCGATACGGCGAGCGACACTGCGCGTTCGCAGATGAACCTGCAACTGTCGGTTGAATGATGCCGGCGCACGCTTCCGACGAAGCGTGATAGGATGTCGCCTTGCGTCGATTTGATTCAGCTTGCGGACGCGGGGCGACTTCCCAAAACAGCTAAAGCGAAGGCCGGCGGCAGCCGGCCCGAGTCGATCGCTGTCGTACCGCACCGAAGCCCGCTGATGCCGACGCATAGCGGGCTTTTTGTTTTGGCCTGACTTTGTGGCTGGGTGCGCGCCCGTTGGATGATCGCCGGCGCGGCCCTCGAATACGGAAAACGGAACATGGACGACTCCCTCAACTTCGACACGCTCGCCGTGCGCGCGGGCACGCAGCGCAGCGACTACAACGAGCACTCGGAAGCGCTGTTCCTCACGTCGAGCTTTTGCTTCACGAGCGCGGCGGAGGCGGCTGAACGCTTCGCGAATTCGGAAGACTATTTCACCTATTCGCGCTTCACGAACCCGACCGTCACCATGTTCCAGGATCGTCTCGCCGCGCTCGAAGGCGGCGAGGCCTGCATCGCGACGGCGTCGGGCATGGCCGCGATCATGTCGGTCGTGATGTCCGCGCTGCAGGCGGGAGATCATCTCGTCAGCTCGCGCAGCCTGTTCGGGTCGACGCTCGGAATGTTCTCGCAGATCTTCAGCAAGTTCGGGATCACGACGACGTTCGTCGATCCGACCGACCTGAACGCATGGCAGGAAGCGGTGCGGCCCGAGACGAAGATGTTCTTTCTCGAAACGCCGTCGAACCCGCTCACCGAACTCGCCGACATCGAAGCGATCGGCAAGATCGCGAAGGCCGCGAACGCGCTGTTCGTCGTCGACAACTGTTTTTGCAGCCCGGTGCTGCAGCAGCCGTTGAAGCTCGGTGCGGACGTCGTCATGCATTCGGCGACGAAGTTCCTCGACGGGCAGGGCCGCGTGCTCGGCGGCGCACTGGTCGGCTCGAAGGAATTCATCATGGGCAAGGTTTTCCCGTTCGTGCGCAGCGCGGGCCCGACGCTGTCGGCGTTCAATGCATGGGTGCTGCTGAAGGGGATGGAGACGCTGTCGCTGCGCGTCGAGAAGCAGTCGGCGAACGCACTCGAAATCGCGCGCTGGCTCGATGCGCATCCGGCGGTTGCGCGCGTGTTCTATCCGGGGCTCGAATCGCACCCGCAGCACGCGCTCGCGAAGCGTCAGCAGAAGGCGGGCGGCGCAATCGTGTCGTTCGAGCTGAAGGGCGATACGCCGGAACAGCAGCGCGCGAACGCATGGCGCGTGATCGACAGCACGAAGCTGATTTCGATCACCGGCAACCTCGGCGACA
Source organism: Burkholderia sp. AU19243 (assembly GCF_018148075.1). Lineage (NCBI taxonomy): Bacteria > Pseudomonadati > Pseudomonadota > Betaproteobacteria > Burkholderiales > Burkholderiaceae > Burkholderia > Burkholderia sp. AU19243. Next base: position 211,016 of record NZ_JAGSTV010000011.1, on the reverse strand, counting down.
CGCGCACGACGATCACGCATCCGGCGACGACCACGCATGCTCGGATCACGCCCGAAGCGCGCGCGGCCGCGGGTATCACCGAAGGGCTGATTCGCCTCGCGGTCGGCCTTGAAGACGCGGGCGACCTGCGCAACGATCTCGCGCGCGGCCTGGCCGGCTGAGCGCGCTGCACCTTTTTCGGCGCCGACATGACAACGGGCCGCTCGACATCGAGCGGCCCGTTTCCTTTTGGCGGGTGCGGAACGTGCCGCGTCGCGGGAATCAGCGGGCCTGCGCGCTGCGCACTGCGTCCATCATCCAGCGCAGCGTGTCGTCGAGCGGCGTCACCGGCAACTCGCCCACCACGCGTCGCAGCTTGTCGCGCGAGCCGGACAGGCTCTTCACTTCGTTGTGCCGCACGAATCGCGGATCGATCGTCACGTCGATCACATAGCCGGCGATCCGCGCCAGCATCGCCAGCACCTCCTTCAGCGAATACGCACGCTCCGAGCAGACGTTGAACGTCTCGCCGGCCGGCGCGGCTTCGAGCAGCTTCAGATATACGTCCGTCACGTCGCGCACGTCGGAGAAATCGCGGCTCACGTCGAGGTTGCCGAGCGAAATGCGCGGCGCGTTGCGTGCGTAATGCGACACGAGCTTCGGCAGCAGGAACGCGTCGTCCTGGCCGACGCCCGTGTAGTTGAATGGCCGCGCGATCACGATCGGCAAGCGCTCGGCCCACAGCTTCGCCGCATACTCCATCGCGAGCTTGCTGACCGCGTAGTCGTTCGCCGGCGCGGGCGGCACCGTTTCGTCGAGCACGCCGCCCGTCGAATTGCCGTAGACGTTCGCGCTGCTCGCGAGCAACACCGCCGACGGGCGGCTGTCGAGGCCCGCCAGCGCGGCCAACAGGTTGCGCGTGCCGACGATGTTAACCGCGTACGTTTGCGACGGTTCGTCCTGCGCGACGTGCGCCCGCGCGGCAACATGCACGACTGCATCGGGCCGCGCATCGGCCGCTGCCGCACGCACGGCCTCCGCATCGAGCAGGTCGGCCGGCAGCAGCGTGCAGTTCGCGAACGCCGGATCGTCGGGGCGCGCCGCACCGGGCGCGACGGTGCCCCACACGTCGTAGCCGGCCGCCTCGAGCCGCTGCGCCATGTAGCGGCCGGTGAAGCCCGTCACGCCGGTAACGAACGCCCGGCGCGACGGTCGGCCGGCTTCAGTACGTGTCATGGTGACGATTCCGCGTCAGATCGGCTTCGACCATCATCTGGCAAAGCTGTTCGAGCGTCGTCTCCGGCGCCCAGCCGAGCTTCGACTTTGCCTTGTCCGCGCAGCCGATCAGCAGGTCGACTTCCGCAGGGCGATAGAACTTCGGATTCACTTCGACGAGCACATTGCCATTGGATGCGTCGATGCCGCGTTCCTGCTCGCCCTTGCCGGTCCATTCGATCTGGTAGCCGGCCGCAGCGAATGCCATCCGCACGAAGTCGCGTACCGTCTCGGTGCGGTTGGTCGCGAGCACGTAGGTGTCCGGCTCGTCGGCCTGCAGCATCCGCCACATCCCTTCGACGTATTCGAGCGCGAAGCCCCAGTCGCGCTTGGCGTCGAGGTTCCCGAGCTCGAGCTTGGTCGCCTTGCCGAGCTTGATCTTCGCGACGGTGTCGGTGATCTTGCGCGTGACGAACTCGCGTCCGCGCAGCGGCGATTCATGGTTGAACAGGATGCCGCTGCAGCCGAACAGGTCGTAGGACTCCCGATAATTCACGGTCATCCAGTGCGCGTACAGCTTCGCCACGCCATACGGGCTGCGCGGGTAGAACGCGGTCGTTTCGGTCTGCGGAATCGCCTGCACCTTGCCGAACATCTCGGACGTCGACGCCTGATAGAACCGCGTCTTCGGGCTGACCACGCGAATCGCCTCGAGCAGGTTCAGCGGGCCGATGCCAGTCACTTCGGCGGTCGTTGCCGGCTGGTCGAACGATACGCCGACGAAGCTCTGCGCGGCCAGGTTGTACAGCTCGTCCGGCTGCGTGCGTTCGAGCAGCCGCAGGCTGGAGCCGGCATCCGTCAGGTCATGCTCGACGAGCGACAGGTTCGGGTGCGTATCGACGCCGAGTTCGGCGATGCGCCAGAAGTTCACCTAGCTGGTGCGGCGGTACGTGCCGGTGACCTCGTAGCCCTTGTCGAGCAGCAGCTTGGTCAGGTAGGCGCCGTCCTGCCCCGTGATCCCCGTGATGATGGCCTTCTTGCGATTTTGGCTCATGGCAATGTCCTGTCGAAACGATGGATTGAGAAAGTCAGGCGGTCGTGCGTGCGGCGGCGGGCATTGCGCCGCGGGCGGGGCCGCGCGTCAGGCGTCGCTCGAAGCCGTACCAGCACGCGGTCGCGTATGCGAGCGTGATGGCGAGCGCGAGCGCGGCCGTGACGAAGCGGTTCAGATGCAGCGGCCACAGCGCATACAGCACGCTCAGATGAATCAGGTAGACGGTGTAGCTGACGGTGCCGACGTAGACGAGCAACGGGTTCGTCAGCACGCGCTGCACGAGACCGCGTCCGCGCAGCGCGATCACGACGATCGACGTGCAGAGCAGCAGCGAAATGCTGTAGAGCGCGGCATTCGACAGCGGCGTGTTCGCCGCGCGAAAGCGCGGGAACGACAGGTGCAGCCAGCCGAGGATCGCGAGCGACACCAGCGCGCCGGCGATCGCGAGCGGATAGAACGGCTCGAGCGCGCGCCGGTCGCGGCGCAGCACGATCGCGAGCAGCGCGCCGGCGGCAAGCAGGTCCATCCGGAACGGCGTCAGGTAGTAGATCGGCCAGAACGAGTCGAACCACGGCGTCGCGATCGCGCGCAGCACCGGCGCGGCGACGATGAGCGCGGCGGCGATCCACAGCAGCGCGCGCTCGGAGCACCACAGCACGACGAACGGCCAGAAGATGTAGAACTGCTCCTCGACGGCGAGCGACCACAGCACGTTCAGGCTGTCATGGCCGATGCTGCCGAGCGACAGCCCGATGTTGGTCGAAAAGAACGCGAACCACGGCCAGTGCGGCAGCCAGCTTGCGCCGAACAGCAGCGTCGACACGACGAGCAGCAGCACGTACGGCGGGAGGATTCGGCGCACGCGACGTGCGTAGAAGTGGCTGAAGTACGACTGACCGCGCGCCTTCCGGTCGAGCAGGATGCCGGTAATCAGCAGCCCGCTCAGCACGAAGAACAGGTCGACGCCCATCCACAGCGGCGCCTTCAGCGCGTGCTGCAGGAACACGGCGCCCACCGCGATCGCGCGCAGCCCGTCGAGTTGCACGATGCGTCCATGTTGGCCGTGCGAGGACACGGCGACGTCGGCGGTGCGCGGGATGCCCGTCATCGCGCCGCTCCTTCGCGATGCGCGGCACGTGCCGTCGCGCGCCGCCCATCCGATGCGTGAACGTAATGCATGCGTTTAAAAGAAATATGGAATCGAAATCGATTCTAGGGAAAAGAAATCGGCAAAAAAACGCGTGTCATTTATCCGAATGAAAACGTTCGGATGACGACGGTTGCCATCGCCGCGTGAAAGGTTTGCAGGCTGCGCGGCCCGGCGGGCGGGGTGATGCGGCATTTTCTACGGAGTGGCGTGCGAAAGCCGGTCGATATTGCCGTTTTGCCGCATCCGAATCCGGTGGGTCCGGCGCAATATTTCAGGCGGAAACATCCCCAAATATTTCCAAATTTCTTGTGATTATTTTTGCTTGTAACCTGCATCGCGACGTTTGAAACCCATTTAGAGCGACAGGTCATGCGCGGCAACCGGCACGCCGCGTGGCCGTCGCTTTTGCATCGAATCTGGAGAGCGCATTGCGACGTCTGATTCTGGTTGGGATGACGGTATGCGCGGTGCTGTCTGCGAGCGCCGCCGCTGAAACCGTGTTGCCCGCGACCACGTCGTGGATCGGCAACACGTTCGGCTATGGCGACGGCAGCTGGACGCAGATCGACATTCGCGCGATCGCGGTCACGCCGGACGGCAAGGTGTATACGAATGCGCCGTGGGACGAGAGCGGCGCCGAGGCGAGCGTCTACCACGACGGGAAAATGCTCGGCTTCGCCGGCGGCACGCACGGCTGGGGCAACCTCGGCGGCAACGCGGTCGCGGTGAACAGCAAATATGCGTACGTCGCGATCGGCGTCGGCAACGAGCGCGGCCATCTGCAGGCGCCCGGCATTTGGCCGGACAAGGGCAAGCAGTGGTTCGGCATCTCGCGCCGCACGATCGCGGACATGAAGCAGCCGGCGCCGTTTCGCGCGGCGCCGCAGGTCGCGCCGGGCGGGCGCGCCGATGCCGGCCGAGCGCGAATGGCCGCGAGTTTCATGATGGTCAACGAAGTGCCGGCGCCGGCGCGCTCTGAAGTGGGCGAAGCCAAGGCCGAAGTGGGCGGTCTCGCGGCCGACGACAAGACGCTGTTCGCGACGAACCCGTCGCATGATGCGGTCGACGTATTCGACGCCGAGACGATGCAGAAGAAGGGCACGTGGAGTGCGCACGAGCCGGGCCGCATTGCGCTCGCCGCCGACGGCACGCTGTGGCTGCTGACCGATACGCTCGGCGGGCCCGCGCATCTCGTGCACGTGCGCGCGGACGGCCGCAAGCTCGACGACGCGCCCGCGCTGCCCGAAGGCACCGACGCGGTGGACGTGGCAGTCGATGCGAAAGGGCGCGTGCTGGTCGCCGACAACGGCCCGCGCCAGCAGATCCTGATCTTCTCGAAGGGTGCCAACGGCTATGCGCCGTCCGGCACGCTCGGCGAGCGCGGCGGCATCTTCGCGGGCCCGGTGCCGGGCCGCCCGGGGCCGCAGCGCTTCAATGGACTGACGGGCGTGGGCGTCGATCGCGCGGGCAACGTCTATGTATCGATGAACGGCATCGGCCCCCGTCACGACACGATCGGCGCGGGGCTCGGCGCGGTGCTCGAAAGCTACACGCCGGACGGCAAGCTCCGCTGGCAGGTGCAGGGGCTGTTGTTCGTCGACGGCGCGTGGCTCGATCCCGCGCGGCCGAACAGCGTGTACACGGGCAACAAGCGCTTCGAGCTCGACCTGTCGAAGCCGCCCGGCCGGGACTGGAAATACGCAGGGTTCCTGTCGAACCGCTTCAAGTATCCGGACGATCCCGTGTTCCATACGGACCAGTATCCGGGCATGCCGTTCGCGCGGCGCGTCGACGGCCGCACGTTCCTGTATCTGACCGACATGTACGCCGATCACCTGAAGATTTATCGCTTCGACGCGAAGCGCGACGGCGAGATCGCGATTCCGTCGGGCCTGATCGCGGGGCGCGCGCGGCCGGTCGACAAGGTGCCGAACAAACCGCCGGGCGGCGACTGGATCTGGCGCGACACGAACGGCAACGGCCGGCTCGATGCCGACGAGTTCACGACCAATACGACGGGCAAGGCGAAAGCGGGTGGCTGGGGCTGGTGGGTCGACACGAAGGGCGACATCTGGCGCACGAGCGACGTGCGCGGCATTCACCGCTTCGCCTACGGCGGGCTCGACAAGGCCGGCAATCCGATCTACTCGTACGACAAGGTCACGACCTATCCGATGCCGCAGCCGTTCACGCAGCTGCGCCGCGCGATCTACGAGCCGCAGACGGACACCCTGTACGTGACCGGCTATACGGCCGATGCGCCGCCGCAGCCGGGCATCAACAAGGAAGTCGGCCGCGTGCTGGTGCGTTTCGACAAGTGGTCGAGCGGCTCGCCGGTGGTGCGCTACCAGATCGCGCTGCCGTGGCAGCTCGACGCGAAGCCGATTCTCGACCTGATCGGAATCACGGTCGAGGGGCGCTACATCTTTACCGTCGAGCCGGTCGGCAAGATTCATGTGTACGACAAGGAAACCGGCAAGGAAGTCGGCGTGATGAGTCCCGGTGCGGAAGTCGGCAAGGCGTCGGGCTGGGTCGACGTACCGTTCGGCATCAGCGCGTTCCGGCGCGAGAACGGCGAATACCTGGTGTTCGTCGAGGAAGACGCGCGCGGCAAGGTACTGATGTATCGCTGGAAGCCGTGACGGACGGCGCACCGTCGTCGCCGTCATCGGCCCGTTCCGGTTAATGGCAGCCGGCCTCACGAAGTGTTTTTAATGGCGCGAACGTGCGTTATCGGCGCGAACAGGCCCATGGGCTCAAGCATGGACAAAGGCATACTCAAGAACGTTTCGATCAACTTCATCGGGCTGATCCTGCCGACCTTCGTGTCGCTGGTGACGGTGCCCGCGTATATCCATGCGCTCGGTGTCGAACGCTACGGCGTCGTCAGCCTCGTATGGACGCTGATCGGCTATTTCGGGATCCTCGATCTCGGCATGAGCATGGCCGCGCAGAACCACATCTCGAAGGCGCTCGCGAGCGGCGACGCGGACGAAAGCGCGCGCGTGTTCTGGAGCGCGTTCTGGCTGAACCTCGGCACCGGCGTCGCCGGCGGCCTGCTGATCTATTTCGGCGCGTTCGTCTACACCGCGTATTTCACGAAGGTGTCGGCGGCGATGCAGCACGAGGTGTATCTCGCGCTGCCGTGGCTCGCGCTCGCGATTCCGCTCGCGAACGTGTCGTGGGTGTTCGCCGGCGCCATCAACGGCGCCGAGCGGTTCGGCGTGTTCAACACGAACCAGACGATCGGCACGTTCCTGTTCCAGTTGCTGCCGCTCGGCGCCGCGTGGTGGATCGCGCCGAACCTGCAGACGGTGTTGGCCGCCGCGGTCGTCGCGAGGCTGATCGCGGCGGTGATGCTCGGTCACGCGAGCATCAAGGTGCTCGGGATCCGGCGCATCGACCCGCCGCAGTGGGGCACCGCAAAGGGGCTGTTCAATTTCGGCGGCTGGATGCTGATCGCGAGCACGACCAGCATGATCGCGGACACGCTCGACCGCGTGATGCTCGGCGCCGGCATGGGCGCGAAATTCGTCACGTACTACACGGTGCCGCAGAACCTCGTTACGCGCCTGAACATGCTGCCGAACGCGCTCGTGCGCACGCTGTTCCCGCGGCTGTCGGCGGTCGGCCGCGACCACGCCGATACGCTCGCGCGCCAGTCGCTCGAATTCCTGAACGGCGTGTTCACACCGGTCGGCATCGTCGCGATCTTCGCGCTCGCACCGTTCCTCACGCTGTGGGTCGGCGCCGATCTCGCCGCGCATTCGGCGCCGGTCGGCCGCGTGCTGGTGATCAGCGTGTGGCTCGTCGGTCAGGCGAGCGTCACGCGGATCCTGATCCAGTCGCAGGTCAACCCGGCCCGCGCCGCATTCGCGGGCCTCGTCGAGATGCCGTTCTTCGTCGGCGGCCTGTGGCTCGGCATTCATCACTTCGGCCTGATCGGCGCGGCGGTGGTCGTCGCGGCGCGCGCGCTCGTCGACTACGGCGTGCTGCTGTACCTGTCGGCGATCCGGATGCGCGCGATCGTGCTCGACATGCTCGCGCATCTCGCCTTCCTGCTCGCGAGCCTGATGCTCGCGCAAGCGTGGCCGGGGCTCGGCGAGTCGATCGGGCTCTGCGCGATCGTGCTGGTGCTGAACCTTGCGTGGTCGTTCACGATGACGCCGGCACTGCGCGCGCTCGTGCGCGACCTGTTCGTCCGTCTCAATGCGAGGAAAACCATATGAATCGCGATCTGGCGGAACACGCCATCCTGAACGTCGCCACGGCCGATGCCGCCGCGGCCGACGCCGGCGGCGCCACCGCGCTGCGCCGTGCCGAACCGGCCGGGCACGCGGGCGTGCGCGGTGCGTCGCGCCCGGTGCGCGTGGCGATCGTCCACGACTGGCTCGTTACCTATGCCGGCGCCGAGCGCGTGCTCGAACAGATCGTCGCGTGCTTTCCCGACGCGGACCTGTTCAGCCTCGTCGATTTTCTCGACGACCGCGCGTTCGTGCGCGGCAAGCCGGTGACGACGTCGTTCATCCAGAAGCTGCCGTTCGCGCGCACCAAGTACCGCAGCTACCTGCCGCTGATGCCGCTCGCGATCGAGCAGCTGGACGTGTCCGGCTACGACCTCGTGATCTCCAGCAGCCATGCGGTTGCGAAGGGCGTGCTGACGGGACCGGACCAGGTGCACATCAGCTACGTGCATTCGCCGATCCGCTATGCGTGGGACCTGCAGCACCAGTATCTGGAACAGTCGAACCTCACGCACGGGCCGAAGTCGCTGCTCGCGCGGATGATTCTTCACTACATCCGCAACTGGGACACGCGCACCGCGAACGCCGTGGACGGCTTCGTCGCAAACTCGGAGTTCATCGCGCGGCGCATCCGCAAGGTGTATCACCGCGATGCGGCGGTGATCTTCCCCCCGGTCGACGTCGACGCGTTCTCGCTGAACGAGGTGAAGGACGACTTCTACCTCACTGCGTCGCGGATGGTGCCGTACAAGAAGATCGACCTGATCGTCGAAGCGTTCTCGCGCACGCCGGAGCGCAAGCTCGTCGTGATCGGCGACGGCCCAGAAATGCAGAAGATCCGCGCAAAGGCCGGCCCGAACGTCGAGATCATGGGTTACCAGCCGTTCGCGGTGCTGCACGACCGGATGCGGCGCGCAAAGGCGTTCGTGTTCGCTGCCGAAGAAGACTTCGGGATCTCGGTGGTCGAGGCGCAGGCGTGCGGCACGCCGGTGATCGCATACGGAAAGGGCGGTGCGCTCGAGACCGTGCTGGAACCGCGCGCGCACGCGCATCCGACCGGGCTGTTCTTCGACGAGCAGGCGCCGCACGCGATCGTCGCGGCGCTCGACGAGTTCGAGCGCGCGCCGCAGCGCTTCACGCCGCACGCGTGCCGCGCGAACGCGGAGCGCTTCTCAGCCGACACGTTCCGGCGACGCTTTCTCGACTACGTGGAAGCCGCGTTGCCCGGCTCGACCGCGCAGCGCGGCACGGCCGCTGCGCCGCTGCCTGCCCCCCGCGGACCGGCGACGCTCGTGCTCGACCAGAGCGGCGTGCTGGGCGGCGCGGAGCTGTCGCTGCTGGAAATCATGAAGCACATGCGCGCGAACGCGGACGTGCTGCTGTTCGACGACGGGCCGTTCCGTGCGGCGCTCGACGAGATCGGCGCGCGCGTCGACGTGCTCGACCAGGGCGCGCTCGCGGGCGTGCGCAAGCAAGGTGGCGTGTCGGCCGGCGCGTTGAAGCAGCTGGTCGCACTGGTGCGCAACGTCGCACGGCGCGCGCGCCGTGCCGAGGTGATCTACGCGAACACGCAGCGCGCGATGGTGGTCGCGGCGCTGGCCGGACGGCTCGCGCGCAAGCCGGTGGTCTGGCATCTGCGCGACATCGTCAGCGGCGAGCATTTCGGCCGCAAGCAACTGACCGCGATCAAGTACTGTGCGCGGTTCGGCGTTACGCGCGTGATCGCCAACTCGGATGCGTCGGCGCAGGCGTTCCGCGCGCTGACGGGGTTCACGCCGCAGCACGTCGACGTCGTGTTCAACGGGATTTCGGCAGAACCGTTCGATGCGCTCGACGCGGCCAGCCAGGCCGCGCTGCGTGCGCGCTTCGGGCTGCCTGAGCACGTGTGGCTCGTTGGTTCGTTCAGCCGGCTCGCGCACTGGAAGGGGCAGCACCTGCTTCTGGAGGCCGCCGCGCGCGATCCCGACATGCACGTGGTGCTGGTCGGCGCGCCGCTGTTCGGCGAAGACGAATACGCGGCGCAGCTGCACGAGATCGTTGCACGACACGGGATGGATGCGCGCGTGCATTTCCTCGGATTCCAGCGCGACGTGGCAGCGTGCATGAAGGCGGTCGACGTGGTCGCGCATACGTCGATCACGCCGGAGCCGTTCGGGCGCGTGATCGTCGAAGGGATGCTCGCTCGGCGGCCGGTGGTCGCGGCGCGCGCGGGCGGAGTCGTCGAGATCGTCGAAGACGGCGAGAACGGGCTGCTGTGCGAGCCGGGCAACGCGGCCGCGCTGGCCGATGCGCTCGGCCGGCTGAAACACGACGGCGCGCTGCGCGAGCGGCTCGTCGCGAGCGGGCGCGCGACCGCGGTGCGCCGGTTCGGCACCGAAACCTACGTGGAGCGCGTCGAGAAGATCCTTGCGGATACGGCGAAGGCCGCGAAGGCGAAGAAGCGGTAAGCGGCGGGCTGGGGCGGCGCGCGTCGCGTGTCGCCCGGATCCGCGGAAAACGGGCCCTCATGCGGCGTTGCGCTGCATGAGGGCCTTCGCGTTCGAATCGCGCTACGGGAGTCGCACTCCGGGAGTCGCGCTACGGACGGCAGGCGCCCGTCGGCGCGCTGCACGGGCTGCGGTTGCGACGCTGATGCGCGTTCGTCTGCTCACGCAGGTTCCGCACATGAAAAACCCCGAGCAACGTGACACTGCTCGGGGCGCGACAGAGTCGAAACGGCGTGGTCACGCCGCCTGTTCGGGCGCGGGCGCGACAACGCGCGCGGGCCGCGCCGGCTTGAGGCTGGCCGACCACATCATCGCCGGGCGTTCGAACAGCCGGTAGAACACGTACGCGACCGGAATTGCGACGGCCATGAACGCGAGCGACGGCCAGATCGACAGCTGGAGCTCCGAATGGAACAGCACCGAGCCGAGGCAGACGAACAGCGGCAGATGGACGAGGTACAGCGAGTAGCTGAAGTCGCCGAACCAGCCGAGCACGCGCAACAGCGGCGTCGGACGGGGCGGGCACGCAAGCGCGCGGTACAGGAAGCACGCGAAGCCGGCCGCCCATAGCTGGAACGCGCCGTATTGACCGAAGTGGAATGCACCGCAACCCGCGGCGAGCAGCACGGCGGCCGCGCCGTACCACGCGCGCGACGGCACGTCGGCCGTGCCGCGCGCGGGCTGCGCGCGCACGTCGGCAATCCACGCGCCGACCGTCCACGACAACCAGTACGACGTGAAGAATTGCAGGTCGTGCCGCTCGAGCAGCCATGCCGACGCGACGTTGACGAGCGCGACGGCCGCGACGATGGCCGGCATGCCGATGCGCCGGCGCAGCGCGAACAACAGCGGATAGATCGCGTAGAACTGCACTTCGAGCGACAACGTCCACAGCGCGCCGTTCGACCCGTACGTGTAACCGGCAACGCCTTGCAGCGAGAACAGGTTCACGAGGAATGCGCTGAGGCCGACGTCGCGGATCTTGTGGCTGACAGGCGCGATCTGCAGGCTGACCGCATCCATCGCGAGCGTGAACAGCAGCGCGGCGAGCAATACCGGATAGATGCGCGCGAAGCGGCGCACCCAGAAGTTGGGCGCATCGAGCCGGTACGCGGGGTCGGCTGCCAGCTTGAGCGCCGCGTTACGGTGGATGCAGTAGCCGCTGATCACGAAGAAAATCGGCACGCCGGCCGAGCCCCACGCGAACGGAAATGTCAGGTAGCCGACGATCACGCTCGGGTCGAGTGCGTGGCCGTAGGCCCGATGAAAGCTCTGCATGCCGACCCACACGACCTGGCGGCAATGAAAATAGGCGACGAGCAGCGCCGCGAACCCGCGCATCGCGTCGATCACGTGTTCCTTGTGGTCGGCGACGGGCGGCGCAGCCGATGACGATCCGCTGAAAGCTTGCATGCGATTCCTTGCGACGGATGAAGGGGATGGTCCAATCGTAATGCGCAAGAATTCGAGCGAATCAATAAAAAAATCGCACGCGGGAATAATGATATTTCAGATGGTGGTTTTATCCGGACGTGAAAGCGGTTTCGCGGGCGCTACAATTATTTGCCGATTTTTTTCTGATAGTTTGAAGCTCCGGTTGATTGATGCAAGGAGCGGCAAGATGGACATGCATTGGATCGCGAGCGCGGCAGTACTGCTGGTCATGGCCGTGCTGTCGGCGTACCGCGAGGCGCTGAAGAACGAGCCGATTCGCCCCGGCGTCGAGCGGGGCGGCGTCCCGTATATCGAGGAATTCGATTCGTAAGCAATTGTATCCGGAGGATCGGTAATTTGTTTCTGCTTCGGCAATGGGTTCGGCAATATCGACCGAATCGGCGGATTATCCTTTATCCGGAAAACATGGGCATTCGGTCCATATCGAAAATGAGCGGAGTGGAATTGGCCGTGCCGCCGATTCTCGATATGCCGTTCGGAAAACAATCGTGCCGCGTCGCTGTGCGACGCGGCGCAGTCAACGCAATCAGGATGCGAACATGTTGAAAGTCACCAAGGCCGTGTTCCCCGTTGCCGGTCTCGGCACGCGGTTCCTCCCGGCAACGAAGGCGAGCCCGAAGGAAATGCTGCCGGTCGTCGACAAGCCACTGATCCAGTACGCGGTCGAGGAAGCGATCAACGCCGGTATCACCGAGATGATCTTCGTGACGGGGCGCAGCAAGCGTGCGATCGAGGATCACTTCGACAAGTCGTACGAGATCGAGGCCGAACTCGAGGCGCGCGGCAAGGAAAAGCTGCTGGAGCTCGTGCGCGGCATCAAGCCGAGCCACGTGAACTGCTTCTACGTGCGCCAGCCGGAAGCGCTCGGTCTCGGTCATGCGGTGCTGTGCGCGGAAAAGCTCGTGCATGGCGAGCCGTTCGCGGTGATTCTCGCCGACGACCTGCTGCACGGCGAGCAGCCGGTGCTCAAGCAGCTCGTCGACGTGTTCGACCACTATCACAGCTCGGTGATCGGGGTCGAGACGATCGCGCGTGAGGACAGCCGCTCGTACGGCGTCGTCGAAGGCCGCGAATGGGAAGAGGACATCATCAAGCTGTCGGGCATCATTGAGAAGCCGGCGCCGGAAGACGCGCCGTCGAATCTTGGCGTGGTCGGCCGTTACGTGTTCATGCCGACGATCTTCGATCATTTGCGCCGGCTCAAGCCGGGCGCGGGCGGCGAGTTGCAGCTGACGGACGCCGTCCAGTCGCTGCTCGCGAACGAACAGGTGCTCGCCTACCGCTATTACGGCACGCGTTTCGATTGCGGCAGCAAGATCGGTTATCTGAAGGCGACCGTCGAGCTCGCGCTCCAGCATCCGGAAGTGAGCCGCGAATTCGAGGCGTACCTGCGTACCTGTCTGCCCGCGCTGGCTGCTGTCGCATAAACAGCTGCGCTGCTTCGCCGTTTCAGGTGGTGGTTGTTCCGTTGGCCCCGGCCGCTTCGTGCGCCGGGGCTTTTTTGCGTGTGGGCGCAGCCGCTGGCGACGGCTGAACGTGCCAGCGGGTCTGTCGCGTCGATGCGCGACGGCGGCGGTGGCGGGTCGGATCGAGCCGAACGACGGCGTTCGTGTCGCTTCGTGTGAATCGAGACTGGCTCGCGACCTGGATCGCGATGCGCGACGAGTCGTATCGGGAAGGCCGTGACGATGAAACCGGCGCCGACGTGCCGGTTGCGTGCGACGGGATCGATCGAACGGCGGCGCAATGGCGTCGGTTTTGGCTCGCGGGTCGTCGAATCGCAACGTGCCTCGCCGCCGCCCCGGCGTGTGGCCCGGATGGGAGCGTCGTCTGCCGATACGACGCCCGGTTCGGCACGACGAAATCGCGTGCGCTGCACCGGTTCGGCAACCTGCGTCGCGTGCGGGGCGCCCGTATTGCGCCCGCGTCGTATGCTTGCGGTTGCGGGCGTTCAGTGCGGCGACGTGCTCGGACGAGCGACGAAGTAGCGCGCGAGCATCGCGGCGATCGGCTTCTTGAAGTCGAGCAGACGCTTTTCCAGAAAGCGCCATGACAGGTGGGCCAACAACACGGCGAGCGCGAACTGCAGCAGTTCGGGCAGCGCCGCGCGCACGATCTCCGGCATCGGCACGTGCGCGAACAGCGCGGGCATCTCGCCGAATCGTGCGGGAATCAGGTTGTGGAACAGGTAGAAGCCGTAGCTGATCGTGCCGAGATAGACGAGCGGCCCCCAGTCGAGCAGCGTCACCGCAGGATGGTCCGGCTCGGTGACGATCCACAACATCAGTGCGCCGAGCGATGCGGAGAGCCCGAGGTCGACGAACCCGGTGACCAGATCCGGCAGCGTCTTGAACGCCGGCAGCGCGAGGAAGAACACGACGCCCGCGGCGCCGAGCCACCCTGGCGGAATGCGGCGAACGGCGCCAGGGCCGAGATCGGCGAGCCCCATCGCGCCGATGCCGCCGAGTGCGATCAGTGCGAAATTCCACGGCGAAAACGCGTAGATCAGCACCGGCGACGCGTCGATCGCATAGAGCGCGAGATGCGCGAGCGCGCACAGCAGGACGGCCGCGACGCCGAGCGCGACGTGACGCGCGGCGGGCACCGCGAGCAGCGTGAGCGGCGCAATCAGATAGAACTGCTGCTCAACTGCGAGGCTCCAGAAGTGCGACGTGGAGCCGGGCCAGCCGTCCTTGACGACGCCGATCCAGTAGTTCGACAGGAACGCGGCGTGCCACGCGAGCCCGAGATTGACGCCGCGCTGATAGAACAGCGCGTGCGCGATCGCGAGGGCGGCGAGCAGCAGGTAGTAGACGGGAAAGATGCGCAGCGCACGCTTCGCGAGGAACAGCGCGAGCGCATGGCGGCGCGTCATCGTGCCGCTCTCGATTGCCTGACGGTTACGATGCAGTTCGCCGACGATCAGGAATCCGCTGATGAAGAAAAACGTCCACACGCCGAGCTTGCCCACGTCGACAGCGAGGACGTGGCCCTTGTGGGACAGGAAAACGAGGATGACGGCGATGGCTCGCAGGCCGTCGAGTCCTTTGACGTATCTGACTTCGCGCATGAAGGCATCCGGGGCACTGAGCGAGGTCAGTATAGGTGCGCAAATATCGAACGTAATTCGCGTTCGGGCGCGTTTCGACGTATACGTGAAGGCGTTTTTCGATGCTCGAGCGTCTTCGGAGTCGGTCGCGCGCAACAAAACCTGCGGGAAACCCCGCGAAAACGCATAAAAGTACTCCACGAAGCGCCAAGGCGCTTGTAGAATCCGGCGTTGAAGCGCGCGCGTTGCACGCTTCGTGTATCCAACGACCACACCTGGTAGGAGAAACATGGCGACTTCCGCAAAAAAGGTGGCCAAGAAGGCTGCCGCACCGGCCACCAAGAAAGTGGCTGCCAAAAAGGCTGCGCCCGCGAAGAAAGTAGTGGCCAAGAAGGCTGTCGCGAAGGCAGCACCGGCCGCTCCGACTCCGCTGAAGGACAAGTTCACGAAGGCATCGCTCGCAACGCACATCGCTGAGCGCGCAGCTGTCGAAGTGAAGGCGGTCAAGGCAGTGCTCGCCGCACTCGAGAACGTCGTGCTGGGCTCGGTTCACAAGAAGGGCGCAGGCGAGTTCACGCTGCCGGGTCTGCTGAAGATCACGGCGCAAGTCGTGCCGGCGAAGAAGAAGCGCTTCGGCAAGGATCCGTTCACGGGCGAAGAGCGCTGGTTCCCGGCAAAGCCGGCCAGCGTGCGCGTGAAGGCACGTGCGCTGAAGAAGCTGAAGGACGCAGCGGCGTAATGCCGCGCGTTGGCCGCCGCATGCATGCCGGCGGCCAGCGCGATGTCCGACGATCCCCGTACGCGAACGCGTACGGGGATTTTTACATGGCAGCACAACGCGCGAGCTCGCGCGGCGCGGTGGCGGCGCGAGGCGCCGCGCATCCGGTGGCGTCAGGTCGTGCCGACAGGTGAGAGGATCGTCGTGTTCATGTTCATGCCGATGCTCGACTCGACAGCGTCGCGTATTCCGCGCGTCTCGCGTGGGCCTCAGGCGATGTGATGAACGTCGACGCGCAGAGCGCCGACAGCGGACACGCCGAAACGCCGAAACGCCGAAACGCCGAAACGCCGAAACGCCGACTCGCCGACTCGCCGACTCGCCGTTCGTTGCCGGCGAGGTCTGCGAACAGACGACGGGCTGATGCATGGCGATCAAGCGGCATCTCGGTGCGACGTTTCGAGATTGACCTGCCCGGTTCGCGCTCGTCGGCGGACTGAAACCGCGCGGCGACATCGATCTGCTAGTGACGATGTCTGTACCCCCGCGATGCGGTGCGGCGTGCCCGGATATTCGACGCGTTCGACGTGTCGGCGCCGCCGGCGGTGCGACGCGAACGCGCGCGCTGGAAGTGACCGTCGTCGTGCGTCGCGACGAATGCAACGTAGTGCGCGCGCTCGCACGCATCCGGTACAGCGCCGCGACCGGCAAGATCGCACCGAACCACGTCGTCGCGGCACGGGCGCTCGAGCGCGAGCGCATGCGCGATTCCGCACCGGCGCGTCGCATCGGCTGCGCGCTGCGCAGCGACGGCCACGGCGACGTGCGATCCTGTCCGGCTAACCGGTTGCCGCCTTCGTTCGCGACGCGCGGCAGATCGTCGAAGCGTTCCGGTGGCCGTAGCGGCAAGCCGATGGTTGCTGCGCGCGATTGCGTAACGACGCGATGCAATCCGGCCGATGGCGCTTGCACACCCGATGCCTGCGTTCGTGCCGCACGCACCTGTTCAGCGGCATGGCGGCCCGTGGAAGGGCAACCTGATACCGCGGTGTCGTCAGCCGCCTGTACCTGCGTATGCTGCCTTCAGCGCGGCGACGTCGAACTTCGTCATCTGCATCATCGCAGCGGCAACGCGCGCCGCCTTGACCTCATCGCGATCGGCCATCATCGGAATGAGCGCTTCCGGAACGATCTGCCATGACACGCCGTAGCGGTCCCGGAGCCAGCCGCAGCCGTCGGCCGTGCCGCCGTTGTCGAGCAGCGCACTCCAGTAGCGGTCCAGTTCCGCCTGGTCGGCGCAACTGACCATCAACGAGATCGCATGGTTGAACGTCTCGGTGCGCGGATGGCTCATCGCGATGAACGGCTGCCCGAACAGCTCGAATTCGACCATCCGCGTGCCGCTGGTGCCGGACACCGCGGTGACGCGCACGACGCGCGAGTTCGGAAAAATGCCCGCGTAGAACGCCGCGGCTTCTTCGGCTTCCGTGGAGTACCAGAGGAACGGCGTGATCTTCTGAATCGTCATGGAGCGTCTCCTGTCAGGTGTCGGTGATGCGGCACGCTGCGTGCCGCCATCCATACGACGGACGACGGCCGTCGAAATCGACACATCGAAGCATACGCTGTGCGTGTCGGTGCATCGGCGGATCCGTTGACGGCGCGCCGGTGTCAGTGCGGTGCCGGGCGTGCGCTTTGCTTCCGTGGCCGGGCGGCGCACTGTCGGGCGTGGATGGTTCGAGCCGGAACGTCGCGTCCAGGCGGTAGCGGACCAGGCTTCGCGCGCCGATGCGGTCGTGCTCGGATAAGCGTCTGCGTCGCCACGCACCGGAACGGTTTCGCGGCGTGTCGAACGGCGCGCGAGCCACAAGCGGCTCGCGCGCCGTTCGCGATCGGGGCGCGCTGCCGCTGCGGGCAGGCGACGTTCGTCGCCCGCACCGCCGCCGGCAACGGACGAAAAAAAACCAGCCACGGCCGAAACCGGTGACTGGTTTTGCAGTTCGGCGGCATGGCGTCGGAGACGCCATGCATGCCGGAAACGTACTTCTTAGAACTTGTGGCGCAGGCCGAGTGCGACGAGCTCTTGCGACTTCGTGCCGCCGTAGCCGTACGAGCCGATCGAGGCTTCAGCCGTTTGCGTCGTCGTGCCGTTGACGCGTTGCGTACCGCTTGCGTGCTGGTAGCCGCCGATCAGGTAGACGTCCGTGCGCTTCGACAGCGAGTAATCCGCGCCCAGCGAAACCTGGTGGTACTTCGCGTCCGTGTCGCCGCTAGCCTTCGTGTATGCGTAGCCGAGGCCAAGCAGCAGTGCCGGCGTTGCCTGGAAGTTCACGAACGCACGGCCCGTGTTGAACTTCTCGGTTTCCGAGAATGCCGACAGGCTGTCTGCCTTGTATTGCGCGTTGCTGTAGCCGAGGCCGAACGTCACCGGGCCGATTGCGTACTGGCCAGCGACTTGCGCAATGTTGATTGCCTTCGCCGTTGCGTACGCACCGACGATCGGGTTGTTCGACACGTCGAGGCCCGTTGCCGTCGGGCTCGTCCAGCCGCCCGTGCCGTCCGATGCGATCGTGCGGTCGTTGCCGTTCTGCACGCGCAGGAAGCTGGCCGCGACGCCGATCGGGCCGTTGTTGTACGCTGCACCCGCGCTCCACGTCTGGCCTTGGCCCGTATGGCCTGCCACGCCGCCCAGCGCGTACATGCCTTCCACCTGGAAGCCTGCGAACACCGGCGACACATACTTGATCGCGTTGTTGACGCGGATGCTGTTGTCGTTGTTGTCGACGTCGCCCGGCGTGGCCATGATGCTGCCGAAGTAGTTGTCACCCGTGACAGCCTGAACCAGGTCGACGGACGGGTCGTACTGGCGACCCAACGTCAGCGTACCGTATTGGGCGTGGTCCAGACCGACGTACGACTGACGACCGAACATGCGGCCGCCTTGGTTCAGCTTGCCCGTGCCGACGTCAAAACCGTTTTCCAGCTGGAAGATTGCCTTCAGGCCGCCACCCAGATCTTCCGTACCCTTCAAGCCCCAGCGCGGGCCTTGCAGGTTACCCGACAGCATTTGCCACGAGTTGATGGCCTGGCCGCTATTGCCATGGACGAACGCAATCGACGTATCGATCACACCGTACAGCGTCACGCTCGACTGAGCGTGAGCAGCGCCGGCGGCGCCCAGCAGGGCGAGCGAGAGGGTCGAGAGAGCGAGTTTCTTCATCGTTGAGTATCTCCACGCAAATGATTCGTGATTCGTTATTTGTTGCGGATTGGAGAATAGCGCAGTGCCATCCATGCAAGAAAGCTTAAAAAATAAAGTGTCTCGAAAAGGTAACAGCGGGAAAAAATCCATATATATCAAGCACATCAACAACTGTTCCTCTTTTTGAAACAGTTGACAGTTGCTGCGTTGCGATTGTTGCGATGGGCGGCACGCCTGGCGACGGAAGCGTGGATTTCGCGGTTCTGCGTGCGGAAATTCGGGCGTGCAAACGTTTGCCGTTGCAGCACGCCGCGCACGTCGATGCAATGAACGCGTCAACGGGCGGGCATGCGAGGTCCGGGAACGTGGTTGCGAAACGCAGAGCGATCGCGTAGCGCGGCGCGCGCATCGCGCGGCCGGCAGCGAAGGAGGGCGGCGGTTAGTCGTCGCGCGCGGAACCGGTGGCGCGCGCGGCCGGCCCGGATGGGGGCGGCAGCTGGCCGGTGCGGCCATGCGCGTCGCCGCGCGCGGCCGCGAATTCAGCGCCGAGCAACAGCACGACCGCCGAGAAGTACAGCCACATCAGCAGCACCGCGAACGACCCGGCCGCGCCGAACGCGCTCGCCGTGCCCGCGCGCGCCAGATACAGCGCGAACAGTTTCTTGCCGCCGGAGAACAGGATCGCGGAAACGACGCCGCCGATCATCGCATCGCGCCACGCGACGCGCGCGTCGGGCAGGAACTTCATCAGCGCGGCGAATGCGCCCGCGAGCACCGCGATGCCGACGAAGAACTGCAGCACATTCGTGATCGCGACGTACGGAGAATTGCCGAGCAGCCAGGTGCCGATAAACGTGATCGCGGTATCGAGCACGAGCGACACGATCAGCAGGAACGCGACGCCGAGCACGAGCCCGAACGAAATCAGCCGCACGCGCACGAGGCCGAGCATGCTCGACCAGCGGTTTTCCGTGCTCGGCCAAATCACGCTCAGCGCCGTGTTCAGCGACGCGAACGTTGCCGAAGCGCCGATCGCGAGCGCGGCGAACGAGATCAGTGTCGCGATGCCGCCGCTTGCGCCCGCGCGGTGCGCATTCTGCACGATGGTCTGGATGCTGGCGGCCGCGTCGTCGCCGATCAGCTGATGCGCCTGCTCGAACACCTGGCCGCGCGCGGCGTCGTCGCCGTAGAACCAGCCGGCTACGGCAATGACCATCACGAGCGTCGGCGCGAGCGAGAACGCCGAGAAGAACGCGATGCTCGCGGCCATCGCCGAGCAACGGTCGGACGAAAAGCGCTTGAACGCGTTGAGTGCCCAGTTCGCCTGCTGCCGGGCGAGACGGGTGGCTTCGGAAGTGATCTGTCGTTTCATGACGGTTCGGTTGCGCAAGGAACGCGGATCATCGCAGGTTAATCGGACAAATCGGTATTGATCCGAGGATTCGATCGAAGTTGCGTGAACTGTCTATAATTCCTTTCAGTTGTACCCCACCCCACAAGAACGCCGAGACCATCATGCTACAAATGTCCCGGCGCCAGTTCCTGAAGGTGACGGCCACGTCGCTTGCCGGATCGAGTCTTGCCCTGATGGGCTTTTCTCCGACCGAAGCGCTTGCCGAAGTCCGACAGTACAAACTGGCGCGCACAGTCGAAACGCGCAACACCTGCCCATATTGTTCGGTCGGTTGCGGCATCCTGATGTACAGCCTCGGTGACGGCGCGAAGAACGCGCAGCCGAGCATCATCCATATCGAAGGCGATCCCGACCACCCGGTCAATCGCGGCACGCTGTGCCCGAAGGGCGCGAGCCTGATCGACTTCATCCACAGCCCGAATCGTCTGACGCATCCCGAGTATCGCGCGCCGGGTTCGGACAAGTGGCAGAGCATTTCCTGGGCCGACGCGCTCGACCGGATCGCGAAGCTGATGAAAGCAGACCGCGACGCGAACTTCGTCGAGACGGCGGAAGACGGCGCGAAGGTCAACCGCTGGCTGACCACCGGCATGCTGGCCGCGTCGGCGGGCAGCAACGAAGTCGGGTACTTGACGCACAAGGCTGTCCGCAGCCTCGGGATGCTCGCATTCGACAATCAGGCGCGTGTCTGACATGGCCCGACGGTGGCAGGTCTTGCCCCGACGTTTGGCCGTGGAGCGATGACGAACCATTGGGTCGACATCAAGAACGCGGACGTGATTCTCGTGATGGGCGGCAATGCAGCCGAGGCCCATCCGTGCGGTTTCAAGTGGGTGACGGAGGCGAAGGCGCACCGCAAGGCGCGGCTGATCGTCGTCGACCCGCGCTTCACGCGTACGGCCTCGGTGGCCGACTACTACGCGCCGATCCGCACCGGCACCGACATCGTCTTCCTGGGCGGCGTCATCAACTATCTGCTGACGAACGACAAGATCCAGCACGAGTACGTGAAGAACTACACGGATTTCACGTTCATCGTCCGCGAGGATTTCGCGTTCAACGACGGCATCTATTCCGGCTATGACGCGCAGAAGCACGCGTACCCGGACAAATCGAGCTGGGACTATGAGCGCGGCGACGACGGTTTCGTCAAGGTCGATCCGACGCTGCAGCATCCGCGCTGCGTGTACAACCTGCTGAAGCAGCACTACGCGCGCTATACGCCGGACATGGTCCAGCAGGCGTGCGGCACGCCGAAGGAGAAATTCCTGAAGGTGTGCGAGATGCTCGCGAGCACGGCCGTGCCCGGCCGCGCCGGCACGGTGCTGTACGCGCTCGGCTGGACCCACCATTCGATCGGCGCGCAGATCATCCGCACCGGCGCGATGGTGCAGCTGCTGCTCGGCAATATCGGCATCGCCGGCGGCGGGATGAATGCGCTGCGCGGCCACTCGAACATCCAGGGCTTGACCGATCTCGGGCTGATGTCGAACCTGCTGCCGGGTTACATGACGCTGCCGATGCAGGCCGAGCAGGATTTCGACGGCTACATCAAGAAGCGCACACAGCTGCCGTTGCGCCCGAACCAGCTGAGCTACTGGAAAAACTACAAAGCGTTCCACGTCAGTTTCATGAAGGCGTGGTGGGGCGATGCGGCGACCGCCGAGAACAACTGGGCGTACGACTACCTGCCGAAGCTCGACAAGCAGTACGACCTGATGCAGGCGATCGAGCTGATGAATGCCGGCAAGATGAACGGCTATATCTGCCAGGGCTTCAACCCGCTCGCGGCGGCGCCGTCGAAGGTCAAGACGGCCGCCGGCCTCGCGAAGCTGAAGTGGCTCGTGATCATGGATCCGCTCGCGACCGAGACGTCCGAGTTCTGGAAGCCGCACGGCGACTTCAACGACGTCGATCCGTCGAAAATCCAGACCGAGGTGTTCCGTCTGCCGACCACGTGCTTCGCGGAGGAAAACGGCTCGCTCGTCAGCTCGAGCCGCGTGTTGCAATGGCACTGGAAGGGCGCGGAGCCGCCCGGCGAAGCGAAGAGCGATCTGGAGATCATGGCGGGGCTGTTCCTGCGCATGCGCAAGATGTACCAGACGGAAGGCGGCAAGTATCCGGATCCGATCGTGAACCTGACCTGGCCGTACGCGAACCCGGAAAGCCCGACGCCCGAAGAGCTTGCCATGGAGTTCAACGGGCGCGCGCTCGCCGATCTGCCCGACCCGAAGGATCCGACCAAGACGCTCGTGAAGAAGGGCGAGCAGCTCGCCGCGTTCGCGCAGCTCAAGGACGACGGCACGACCGCGAGCGGCTGCTGGATCTTCTGCGGCGCATGGACGCAAGCCGGCAACCAGATGGGCCGGCGCGACAACTCCGACCCGACCGGCATCGGCCAGACGCTGAACTGGGCGTGGGCATGGCCGGCGAACCGGCGGATCCTGTACAACCGCGCGTCGTGCGACGTGAGCGGCAAGCCGTTCGATCCGACCCGCAAGCTGATCGGCTGGAACGGCAGCGCGTGGAAGGGCGCCGACGTCCCCGACTTCAAGGCGGACGAACCGCCGGAGAACGGGATGGGGCCGTTCATCATGAACCCGGAAGGCGTCGCGCGCTTCTTCGCCCGTGCGGGGATGAACGAAGGCCCGTTCCCCGAGCACTACGAGCCGTTCGAGACGCCGCTCGCGGCGAACCCGCTTCACCCGGACAACCCGCAGGCGCTGAACAACCCGGCCGCCCGCGTGTTCCCGGACGACCGCGCGTCGTTCGGCAAGGTGACGGAGTTCCCGCACGTCGCGACGACGTACCGGCTGACCGAGCATTTCCACTACTGGACCAAGCATGCGCGGCTGAACTCGATCATCCAGCCCGAGCAATTCGTCGAGATCGGCGAAGACCTCGCCAAGGAAGTCGGCGTCGCACATGGCGATCGCGTGAAGGTGTCGTCCAAGCGCGGCTACATCGTCGCGGTCGCGCTCGTCACGAAGCGGATCAAGCCGCTGACGATCGAGGGCAAGAAGGTCCAGACGGTCGGTGTCCCGTTGCACTGGGGCTTCAAGGGTCTGACGAAGCCCGGCTATCTCGCCAACACCCTGACTCCGTCCGTCGGCGACGGCAACTCGTACACACCGGAATTCAAGTCGTTCCTGGTGAAGGTCGAAAAGGCGTAAGGGGGAAGAGATGGCATTGCAATCGCTGGATATCAAGCGCGTCTCCGCCACCACGACGCCGCCGCCCACGGCGCGCGAACCGGTGACCGGAAGCGTCGCGAAGCTGATCGACGTATCGAAGTGCATCGGCTGCAAGGCATGCCAGACGGCATGCATGGAGTGGAACGACCTGCGCGACGAAGTCGGCACCAACGTCGGCGTGTACGACAACCCGGCCGACCTCTCCGAACACTCGTGGACGGTCATGCGGTTCTCCGAATACGAGAACCCGGCCGGCGACCTCGAATGGCTGATCCGCAAGGACGGCTGCATGCACTGCGAGGATCCGGGCTGCCTGAAGGCCTGCCCGTCGCCGGGCGCGATCGTGCAGTACAACAACGGGATCGTCGACTTCCACGAGGAGAACTGCATCGGTTGCGGCTACTGCGTGACCGGCTGCCCGTTCAACGTGCCGCGGATCTCGAAGAAGGACCATCGCGCGTACAAGTGCACGCTCTGTTCCGATCGCGTCGCGGTCGGGCAGGAACCGGCCTGCGTGAAGACCTGCCCGACGGGCGCGATCGTGTTCGGCACCAAGGAGGACATGAAGCAGCACGCGGCCGAGCGGATCGAGGACCTGAAAGAGCGCGGCTTCGAGCATGCGGGGCTGTACGACCCGCAGGGCGTCGGCGGCACGCACGTGATGTACGTGCTGCACCACGCGGACAAGCCATCGCTGTATCACGGGTTGCCCGACAATCCGTCGATCAGCCCGATGGTGAGGCTGTGGAAGGGCATCGCGAAGCCGCTCGCGGTGGCCGGCCTCGCGCTGACCGCGCTGGCCGGGTTCTTCCACTACACGCGGGTCGGTCCCAACGAAGTCACCGACGAAGAGGAAGCCGCTGCCCGCGACGAGGCACGACGCATCAAGGAGGACGCGAAATGAACCACGACGACCCCAACCTGATCGTCCGCTACACGCCGAACGAGCGCACGAATCACTGGATCACCGCGATCACGTTCGTGCTGCTCGCGCTGTCCGGGCTCGCGCTGTTCCACCCGTCGATGTTCTGGCTCACCGCGCTGTTCGGCGGCGGCCAGTGGACGCGGATCCTGCATCCGTTCGTCGGCCTCGTGATGTTCGTGTCGTTCGCGATACTCGTGGTGCGCTTCTGGCATCACAACGTGCTCGATGCGGACGACCGTCAATGGCTGAAGCAGATCGGCGACGTGGTCACCAACCGGGAAGACAGGCTGCCGCCGGTCGGGCGCTATAACGCCGGACAGAAGCTGCTATTCTTCACGCTGGTGGCGTGCCTGTTGCTGCTTCTGCTGTCGGGAATCGTGATCTGGCGCCGCTACTTCTCGTTCTACTTCCCGATCGGGGTGATCCGCGCGGCAGCTGTCGTGCATGCCGTGGCGGCCTTCGTGCTGATCGCGAGCATCATCGTGCATATTTACGCGGCGTTGTGGGTGAAGGGGTCGATCGGAGCGATGGTGCGCGGCACCGTCACGCTGGGCTGGGCCCGCAAGCATCACCCGAAGTGGTTCCGTGAGAGCGTGAAGTAACGCAGCGGCGCGGAACGATACGCCGCGTGCGGCGCATCGTTCCGCCAACCGCCGGAATCGCCTGAAAGCGCCGATCCGTCGGCGCTTAGTTTTTTGGAAGACATTGTCGTGACACAACGCATTCTGGAGCCGACCGAGATCTCGGCACTCGATCATTCGGCCATCCCGCGCTTTCGCCTGCCCGAGCGCGGCACCGCATTCGCCGCGCGTGCCGAGCGACTGCGCAAGCTCGCCGATCTGAACCCGATCAGCGGTTACCTGCGGCTGATGGCCACTGTTGCGGACGCACAGCACGCGACGCTGCAAACGCTCGAGTTGCCGCTGCCGTCGAAGGAGGCGATTGCACGCGCGCAGCAACATTCGATGCCGCTCGTGCCGGCGCTCGGCGGCGAGCGCGACGCGCGCTGGCGCGCCGTGCTGTACGAACTGCTCGATCGCGTCGAAGGCGCAGGGCTCGTCAACCCGCAACTCGCGAAACTGCTCGACCGGCTGCGGCTGATGGCGCCGGCCGAACTCGACGCGCAGGCCGACGCGGTCCTCGCACTGCGCTTCGCCGAGGTCGACCCGGCCACCGCTCCGTTCGTGATGGCCGCGCTGCAGGTCGCGTGGACGGACCTCGCGGGCCGCGTGACGCCGGCCGACGTCCCGTATCTCGATCAGCCGGGCGTATGCCCGGTGTGCGGCACGCATCCGGTCGCGAGCATCGTGCGGGTCGGCGGCCAGTATCAGGGCTATCGATTCCTGCAGTGCGGGCTCTGTACGACCGAGTGGCACATGGTGCGTACGAAGTGTTCGCACTGCGACTCGACCAAGGGCATCGCTTACCACGGGATCGAGGGCGGCAGCGAAGCCGTCAAGGCCGAGTCGTGCGACGAATGCAAGACCTATCGCAAGATCGGCTACCAGGAGAAGGACTACGAGTTCGAACCGCTCGCGGACGACCTCGCGAGCCTCACGCTGGACCTGCTGATGAACGAAGCCGGCTACCAGCGGAGTTCGCCGAACCCGCTGCTGTGGCCCGACATGTCGCGCGAAGCGGAAACGGACTGACGGCACGGCGCCGGCGCGCGCGCCGGCGCAGGTCGCCTGTCATGCATCGAAAGGGAGCCACGATTACGTGACCGAACCGGGTTTGAACGAACTGAATGCCGTCCTCGCGCGTGTGCCGTCTGTCGAGCGCGTGCTGTCGTCGGCGCCGCTGCAGCCGCTGCTCGCGGACTATGGCCGCACGCGGGTGCTGAACGCGGTGCGCGCCGAACTCGAACGCTGGCGCGCCGCCGCGCAGCAGGATCCGACGGCGGCCGAACCGCTCGACGAGCCGCGAATCGCCGCCGCCGTCGCCCGTATGCTGGCCGCGCAAAGCGCGGGTGCCGTGCGCCCGGTGTTCAATCTGACGGGCACCGTGCTGCACACCAATCTCGGGCGCGCGCTGTTGCCCGACGACGCGGTGCGCGCGGTTGTGGCGGCGCTCACGCAGCCGCTCAACCTCGAATTCGACCTCGCGACCGGCCGCCGCGGCGACCGTGACGATCTGATCGACGACCTGCTGTGCGAACTGACCGGTGCGGAAGCAGCGACCGTCGTCAACAACAACGCTGCAGCCGTGTTTCTGGCCCTGTCCGCGCTCGCGCCGCGGCGTGAAGTGATCGTGTCGCGCGGCGAGCTCGTCGAGATCGGCGGCGCATTTCGCATTCCCGACATCATGAGCCGCGCCGGCGCGAAGCTGCGTGAAGTCGGCACGACCAACCGCACGCATCTGCACGACTATGCGAACGCGATCGGCCCGCGCACGGCACTGCTGATGAAGGTCCATTGCAGCAACTACGCGATCAGCGGCTTCACGAAGGAAGTGACGCTGGCCGAACTCGCGCCGCTCGCGCGCGAGCGCGGGCTGCCGGTGGCGGTGGATCTCGGCAGCGGCACGCTCGCCGACCTGTCGCAATGGGGCTTGCCCCACGAGACGACCGTGCAGGAAACCGTCGCGGCCGGCGCGAACGTCGTCACGTTCAGCGGCGACAAGCTGCTCGGCGGCCCGCAGGCCGGCCTGATCGTCGGCGATCGCGCGCTGATCGCGAAGATCAAGAAGCATCCGCTCAAGCGTGCGCTGCGTGTCGGCAAGCTGACGCTGGCTGCGCTCGAACCCGTGCTGCGCCTCTACCAGGCGCCGGAATTCCTGCGCGAGCGGCTCACGACGCTGCGTCTGCTCACGCGGCCGCAGCACGACATCGCCGAGGCCGCCGAGCGCGTGCGGCCGGCGTTGCAGGCCGCGCTCGGCAGCGGCTTCGACGTGCGCGTCGAGCCGATGTTCAGCCAGATCGGCAGCGGCGCGCTGCCGGTCGACCAGTTGCCGAGCGCCGGGCTCGTCGTACGCACGCCGGACGGCAAGCGCGGCGGCCGCGCGCTTGCGCAGCTCGAGAAGCGGTTGCGCGAATGGCCGCGCCCGGTGATCGGCCGCGTCGCGGACAATGCGCTGAGGCTCGACCTGCGCTGCGTCGAAGCGGCCGACGAAGCGGCATTCGTCGCGCAATGCATGCAGCGCGTGGAGCCGCGTGCATGATCGTCGGCACCGCGGGACACATCGACCACGGCAAGACGACGCTCGTGCGGGCGCTGACGGGCGTCGACACCGACCGGTTGAAGGAGGAGAAGGCGCGCGGCATCTCGATCGAACTCGGCTACGCGTACACGCCGCTCGAAAACGGCGACGTGCTCGGCCTGATCGACGTGCCGGGTCACGAGAAGCTGATTCATACGATGGCGGCCGGTGCGTGCGGGATCGATTTCGCGCTGCTCGTGATCGCCGCCGACGATGGCGTGATGCCGCAGACGCGCGAGCATCTCGCGATTCTGCAATTGCTCGGCGTCGCACACGGCGCCGTCGCGTTGACGAAGTGCGATCGCGTCGATGCGGCGAGGATTGCCGACGTGCGCGACGAGATCGCCGCGTGGCTGCACGATTCGACGCTAGCCGGTGTGCCGATCTTCGAAACGCGGGCGACCGTTGCCGACGATCCAGGCGTCGCCGCGCTGAAGCAATATCTGGCCGACGCGGCACTTGGATGGCGTGCGCGTCGCGACGACGGGTTGTTCCGGCTCGCCGTCGATCGCGTGTTTACGCTGGCCGGGCAGGGCACCGTCGTCACGGGCACCGCGTTCGCGGGCCGCGTGGCGACCGGCGACACGCTCGCGATCGCACGCACCGGCGATGCCGCGCGCGTGCGCAGCGTCCATGCGCAAAACCGGCCGGTGGACGCGGGCCGCGCGGGTGAGCGCTGCGCGCTGAATCTGGCCGGCGTCGACAAGGCTGACGTCGAACGCGGCGATACCATTGCCGATGCGCGGCTCGTCGCGACGTCGCCGCGTGTGGACGTCGAACTGACGCTGCTGGCCGATGCGGGACTTACGCTGACGCACTGGGCGCCGCTGCACGTGCACCTGGGCACGCTGCATCGCGTCGCGCACGTTGCGCTGCTCGACGGCGAAACGCTCGCGGCCGGACAGAAGATGCGCGTGCAGCTCGTGTTCGACGAGCCGGTGTTCGCGCTGCCGGGCGACCGTTTCATCGTCCGCAATCCGCAAGCGACGCGCACCGTCGGCGGCGGCCGTGTGCTCGATCCGTTCGGGCCGGCGCGCAAGCGTCGCACGCCGGCGCGGCGCGCGTGGCTCGACGCGCTGGCTGCGTGGCTCGACGAACGGCGGCTCGATGCACTGCTCGAGCAGGCGCCGCTCGGTATTGCGCGCACGATGCTCACGCACTTGACCGGGTTCGCGCCTGACGTGCTCGCGCTGCCGGAGGACGCGCTGTCGATCGGTCAACGCGAGCGCACGTCGAACGACGGCACGGTGATCGCGCGCGCACACTGGGTAGCGCTGCAGGCGCGCGCGCTGGACGCGCTGCGTGCATACCACGAGCGCATGCCGGACGAGCAGGGTCTCGATGCGGCACGTCTGCGACGAATGGCAGCGCCGCTCGTCGGCGATGCGTTGTGGCGCGCTGTGGTCGATGCGCTGGTGGGCGACGGGGCGCTTGCGCGCAGCGGCCCGTGGCTGCACCTGCCATCGCATGCGGTGAGTTTCGATGCGCGCGAAGAGGCGTTGGCGCAGCAGCTGCTGCCGCTGATTCATGCGGGGCGATTCGATCCGCCGTGGGTGCGTGACCTCGCGCGCGACACGGGCGCGGCAGAGGATGCCGTGCGCGCGCTGCTGCGCAAGCTCGCGCGGCGCGGCGACGTGCATCAGATCGTGCGCGATCTGTTCTATCACGCGGATGTCGTGCGCGAACTCGCCGGCCTCGTCGCGCAACTCGCGCCGACGCGCGGCGGCGGCCTCGACGCTGCAACATTTCGCGATGCGACCGGGCTCGGCCGCAAGCGTGCGATCCAGATTCTCGAGTTCTTCGACCGGGTTGGGTATACTCGCTTCCACCGCGATCTTCACTTCCTGCGGCCTGACAGCGGTTGGGCGGGTATTCAGGCGTAGGCGCTCGTCGTTCTTTTCGGTTTTTCCCCACGGAAGGCATTCGTATCCGGTGGTACGGCCGGGCTTCAAACCCGGTTGGGGGTGTCAGACACTCCCGGGTCGGTTCGACTCCGGCTGCCTTCCGCCACAAGGGTTTCCGGCGTTTCGACGTGCTCCAATCGGGGCTCGAAATGCCCTGCGGTGCGGGTTTTTCCGGCTGATTCGTGTAACCGGTTCAGGCTCGCCCGAGCTAACCAAGACTCTCCGCTTACGACATGTCGCCCAGTATGTCCGCTGTCAGGCAAGATGAAAAGCTGACGACATCGTCCCCGGCTGCCTGACGGACTTGCGTGTTCAATCAAAAATGCGATCGGGGTTCTTCGCGTACCCAATCCATTGACGAGCTTTGCCGCGGTCGCTTCAGGTTGCACCGGTCTCCGGATCGCGATACTCCGGCGCAATCGGAGCGCGGGGGGGCGCCGGTCCCCGCATCATCGGCAGCGCCTCCTGTCTGTGGTGACCGCTCCATTTTGTGAGCCGATGGCCTGCGGACGCTGCATCGATCGCCGGGCGATTCGACGGGCACGGGTGGCCGACGTCCCGACGCGCATCGACCAATGGCGAGCCTCCCTCGAAGCCGAGCATCGAGAAAATCCCCCGTTGGGATACACGGCGAGCGATCCGGCCTATCGCACCGATCGATCCCGTCGCCGCGGTAGGTTTCTTCCCCAGTCTTTCTTCGCATCCCGATCGTTCCGTTCGCATCGCGTCGGCGAAAGCCCACCCGATACAAGAGACTAACCGCCAGGGGACGCCCGCGACGCACGAGCCGGCAACCAGCGCGGCACGGCTGCGCGCGGCGCCGCCGTGTGCTTTTTGATTGCAGCACTCCAGCAGACGAGGACATCGTGACTTACACAGGATGCAGGGATGAGATTGCGGGCGGCTTGACCAAGGTGCTGTGGACGGCTTCGCAGCTCGACGACGAAGCCGACTTCGAGGATCTCCTCGAAGCGATCCGCGTGCTTCGGCCGAAGTGGCCCGGGGCGGGGACGGTTGCCGCGTGGCGTTACGTCCGGCGCCAGGCATGGGGCGACGCGCGTCGCGTGCTCGAAGACGACGACACCGAAGCGAAGCGCTCGGGGCTTCATACCGCACTGATGGCGGTGTGTCTGTTCGGCCTCGAAGACCCGCTGTGGCACAGCTACGCGCTCAGCGCGGCCGACCAGCGCGAAAGCATCGAAGGCGCGAAGATCGGCGCGTGTCTGCTCGAGCGTGCCGCAAAGCTCGATGCGGGGGTTCAAGCGCCAGCGTCCGCCGACGCACCGGCGAGCACGCACGGCGTGCCGGCCGACAACAGCGGATTCTCCGCGTCGATGACGTGGGTCCGCGCATGAGTATCCGTTTTCACGTTTTCTGCGCTTCGGGCGATTCGCATTTCAATTGCGGCCTTCGCATCGGTGCGCTTGCAGCAGCGGCAGCAACCTAGACTGACTTTGCCTCGTAGTACCCACGGTCACGCAAACACTTACCCGACAGGAAGGAAACATCATGAATCTGAACGTTCCGAGTATGACTACCTACCCCACCGATCCGGCGAGCTACCTGCAACGGCTGACCAACGGTGCGTCGACGAACTCGACGCAGGACGTGCTCAAGGATCTCATCGGCCTCATCAGCCAGTTGCTCAAGCAGATGCAGACAGGGCAGAACGGGCAGGCGGGCGGCATGCCGGGCGGCGCCGGCGACGCTGGCGGCATGCCCGGTGGCGGCGCGGGCGCAATGCCCGGCGGTATGGGGGCGACGCCCGGCGGCATGGGCGGCGCGGGCGGCATGGGGGGCGCAGGCGGGATGACGGGCGGCGCCGGCGGGATGACGGTGCAAAACGCGGCGGGCGTGCTGGCCTCGTACATGGGCCAGCATGGCATCAGCGCGTCCGACCCGAACACGATGTACAAACTCGCGACGAACGCCGACGGCGGTACGCCACCCACGGTGCAGCAAGCGGCGCAGACAATGCTCGCGAACCCGGGTGCCTACCAGCAGATCGAGACGCACGACGTGGCGGGCACCGACGGCAAGTCCGGGGTGGGCAACTTCCAATGGGCGGCTCAAGGCGGCCTCGGCGCGGCGGGCAACGCAACGGGTGGCGCGGGTGGCGCGGCGGGGCAGTCGGGAACGACCGGCGGCTTGCCTGGCTCGGGCGGTTTTCCGGCGAACACCAGCACGCTGCCGACAACGGGTGCGACGGCAGGCTTCACGCCCGGTACGGGCGACCTCGTGAAGGACGGCAAGCCGCTGCAGATGGCCGACGAAGGCAAGGCGCTGGCCAACTTCAACGCGCAGGATGGCGCCGACTTCCAGGCCATGGAAAGCGCGTTGTCGCACGGCGACGGCAATGCGGCGGCGAAGACGCTCGCGAACGCGGTGAAGTCGGGCAAGCTGAGCCAGTCGGATGCGGCGGCGATCGGCGCACAGCTGCAGCAGACGGCGAACGCGCATGGCGGTGGCAAGATCAGCCATGAGGCGAGCAGCGCGCTTTCGGATGCGCTTGGCGGCGCGAACGTGCTGACCCCCGGCAAGACGCGCGCCGCGGTTGCCTTCGAGAACATCACCGGCATTCACACGGGTACGATCGCCGGCGTCAGCACCAAGTAACGCCGCCGGCAGTTCTCGCGGTCATCCCGATCGGCGACCCGAAGGGCCGCCGGTCGATCTGCAGGAAGCGACAATCGGCAGCAATCGGCGGCCGCGCTGCGAAACACCGCAGCGCGGCCGCTCCGTTGTTTACCGGCGCAGCCGATGTCCCGATTCAGCCCTCCATCTGCTGACGAAGGGACGCGTTCAGCGGGCTCCATTCGAGCAAGGCGACGAACCCGTCCTGCGCGGCGACCACGACCCAGCGCCGGTACTGATGCACGATCCGGCCGGGCTCGTACGTGTGTGCTTCCTGCCAGGCGGTGGCGCGTCGCACGTAGACGGTCGTGCCGAAGAGCGGCGCGATCGATTCGATGTTCCCGCAGGCCCGCACGACGCGCAGCACCTCGGCCACGGGCTGCGCGAAATCGATCGTGCGCTCGGCATCGGCAACGCGCGGCCAGTAGCTACCCACGCCTTGCGGACGCCGTCCGTTCCAAAGCCGATCGAAGTCGCAAGCGACGCGCGCGGCCAGCCGTTGGGCGGCCATCTGCAGCTTCAGCTGCAGCGTCTCGTGCCATTCGTCCGCATCGAGCGGAAAGCATTCGGAATCGAGGATCTCCCCGGTATCGAAATCGGCATCGATGCGATGGCAACTGACACCCCACTCGCGCCGCCCGTCGAGAATGGCGCGCATGGCCGGGTACGGGCCGCGCCCGTCGGGCAGCGGGGACGGATGGAAGTTCGCCGCATGGCGCAGATAGGGTTGCCACGCTGGAATCTTCCAGCTGTAGCCGGCCACGATCAGGGCCTTGCATTGCCGGTCGGCGAGCCAGCGCAGATCGTCTTCGTCGATGCGTGACAACTGCACCGGAATGCGCAGCTTGTCCGCGCGCTCGACGAGCTCGCTATTGAAGTCGAGTCTGTTGTCGACCGGAATCGAGTAGAGCGCCACAGGCTCCCAGCCGGCGGCAACGAATGCGTCGAAGACGACACGCCAGCGATCGAAGCCGGCGAACGCGAATCGCATGATCGGTTCTCCCTTTCACAATGAAGGTCATGGCGGCATCGAGAGCAATCACGGCCGACGGCCACCCCGCTTCACGGTAAGCGCGCGCGATGGAGAACAACCTGCGCGTTCCGAAGTTTGGTCGAGTGCCCCGAACCGGCACAAATCGCCGAGCGCGCGCCGCGGCGCGCGCTCGCTATTGCGCGTTACGCCGCACCGCGGTTCAAGACCTCAGCCCGAGGTTTTTCTTGATGGCGTCCTCCGCCGTCTTGGCGGCGGTTGTCGTGAGACCGGGCTGCCCGATGATGTTGGCGATCTGTTTGAGCCGCTCGCTTTCGGTGAGCGGTGCGGTGCTCCGGCTGGCAGCCGGCGCATCGCGCGGCGCCGGCGCCTCTTGCGGTTTTTCGCGCTGCGCACGGGCAAGCTGCGAAAGCAGCAGTGCCGCTTCACCCTTCGGAATACCGCTGTCTGTCAGCAGCGTGTGCGCGGCGATCAGATCCTGATTGCGGCTCGCGCGCGGATGGTTGTGCACGATCGCGAGCGCCTGCTCGGCGCGCTGCGAGCCTGACGCATCGACTGCCATGTCGGCGCCCGCGAGCGCCGCGAGCGAAGCCGGATCGAGGCGCCCAATGCTCTTGGTGACCATCGACAGAATGTGCTTGACCACGATGTCGCGCTCGGCGTCCTTGTGTACCTTTGCCTTGTCCTCGGCGTGCATGCCCGAGATCAGGCGCTTGCCGAACGACGTCGTGCTGTTGGCGTAGCGGCGTGCATCGTCATAGAGCGACGCATAGATGCCGGCTTGCGCCTGCGGGCTGCGCAAGTCCGCAGCCACGCCTTCGTCCTCCGGCTGCGCGTCCATCGCGCGCAGATCGTTGATCTTCGCGCGGCTCGTTTGCAGCGCCGCGCGCAGGCGCTCGTCCTGCGTCTGGCCCGTGTAGTCGTGCGGGGCCAACACAGTGTCGACGTAGCGTTGAATCGTGGCGGCCTTCGCGTTGCGCAGGTTTTGCCGTCCTTCGACAAACGGCTTCTTCAAATCGAGCGCTTCCTTGACGGCGTTGGTCACGTGCCCGGATGCCGCGAGCGGCGCCAGCGCGCCGTGCGAGCCGCCTATGAGCAGCCCGCTTGCCGTCAGACCGATCGCGGACGTGACCGACTGGTAGAGCGCGCCGTTGCGTTGTTTGCCCTTGTTCTCCGCGATGCTCATTGCGGTCAATACGTCGCGGGCATGCTGCGTGAGCGGATGCGCGTCGTCTCGCGCAATGCGCGAGAGCTTGCCTTTGTCGTATTGCCATGCTCCCTTGCTGTTTTTCGTCAGCAGCAGGTTGTCGACCCGGTTCGGCATCGGCGCGCCCGGAGGGTTTTTTTCGGGGTGCTCGAAGCGTTCGACGTCGGTGGCGAGCATCGCCTTGACCTTGTTTTCGTAACGGCGATGAATCGAATGCGCGGCGGCGGCGTTCGAGCCCGAAGCCAGCGCGTTCACGAGGTCGGTGGCGGGCGCCGCGTCGTAGCCGAAGTGTCCGTGCGCCGCCGTCGATGCGCCGTTAAGGCCGTCTTTCGCGGGCCGCTTGGCGGCGAAGGCCGTCAACGTCATGCCTTTGCGGTTGACGCCCATCGCGTGCGCGAAATCGGCGAAGCGCCGGCCTTTGCCGCCGGCATCCGGCACGAATGCGCCGAGGTCGTCCACACCGTGCTTCTGCGGCACGACAGCCGCTGCGGGCTTGGGAGCGGCGGGCGCCGCAGGCGGACCTTCCGCATACGGGCGTTTGCCGAGGTCGCCCAGTGCGTCGATCAGCGCGCCGGCACTCGCACGACGGGCCGGCATCGGTGCGGTTTTCACTCCCGTGGAGGGGCCGGGATCGCTCGGCGTGCGGGTGAGGGAGGCGGAGTCGGTCGCACGCGACCGGAGCTCGATCTTGGGTTGGGGCGCCATGATGTTCTCGGACCAGGAGACAGGATGGACTGCACTGTGCGGACCGGCCATGACACTCCCGTGAACCGCGCGAAGCACCGTTCGGATTGGCGAAGCGGGTGAGTGGCGGCATACCGCCGAGCCGGCTCGCGGGTGTCGCGCATTCGGTTTTCGCGGTGCGGCTTCGCGCGCGCGAGCGCGTTCAGATCCGCATTCATTAGATTGGAACGAGGGCCGGCTTCACGCGGCTCGGTTTCGCGCGTTTCATCGAGCGCGCGTTTCGTTCACGATCAAGGAGAAAACGAATGAGCTTCATCGGCAATATTGTGAAGAGCGTGGTCGGGGATGTCACCAAGGCTGCCGGGGATGTTCTCAATGGTGTCGGCAATGCGTTGCACGGCGCGGCGACGTTCGGCAAGGGGCTGCTGAGCGGCAACCCGAAGGAAGCCCTCGCGGGGGCGGGGGCCATTGCGACGGGTGGGCTCGAGGCGCTCGAGGGCGGCACGGCGCTCGCGGAAAACCTGACGCCGGAGGGCGCCGCTACCGCGCTCGCATTGGCGGGCGGCAAGGAGGCGGTGCGCTCGCTGACCTCAGGCACCGGTGCAGCGTGATACACGGACGGTGACGAGCATGATGGAGCTTCTTGCCGAACTGCCGGCCGATGCGCCAGCCATGGCGCAGGCGATCATCGAGCATATCGAGGCCAACGAGCTGGACGAGGCCGACGCGCTGCTGGCGCGCATGCACGATGTCTACCCCGAAACGCGCGAGGTGCACGTGTTTGCCGTAACGATCGCATTGGTGCGCGGGCGTCCGCACGAAGCGTGGCAGATCGTGAACGGATTGCCCGACGATCGCGCGCCCGAGCTGAAGGCTATCTGCCTGAAAGTCCTCGACGATCCGTCGTGGCATGGCTATGCGACGGCACACGAGGACAGTACGGATCCCTACGTGCGCCTTGCCATGCGTCGCCTGCTCGAAAGAGACTGATGACCGCGCCCGGGGCCTTCGGCCCCGCTCGGTGAGCCCTCCTGAAGTGGTCAAGTCGTTTTGGGCACAGCTGCGCGTGACGCTGCGAGCACCTCGAAACGCGCGGGCGACAGTCCCTTCGCAGCCGAGTGAAGGCGGCGATGATTACGCCGCTCGATAACGGTGTACGCGCCTGGGCCGCACCAGCCGAGCATGACGCATCAACGATCGACGCCGATAACGGCCCGAGTTGTGTCGGAGCGAGCGCAACGCTTGCGACATGCTCGTGCTGCCGTAGCTTCGGCGCGTCTCCTCGCTAATACGCACCGCTGCCAGCGCCATCGAATCGCGATTGGATTTGCATTGGCGCAACTCCGATGCGTAATTGCTGCCACGTGCTACAGCCGCCACTCGACAAATCAGCGCTACCGGGCAGCGCCTCACACGCGCAGGAAAGGGGGTAATCCTGCGCCAAGACGCGTCGTATCGACTTTTATTCGGATTCCTCGTAAAACGCACGCCTGGCCACTATGGGGCGCCCCAGACGTCACGTGACTTCCTTTTGGAACTGCCCAGGGGCAATGAACCGCCACATACCATCGAGTCGTTTCCCTCGAATCAGGTAGCCCGTGTATTGCGAGCGGTGTTTTCGCCCGGCGGAAAGCGCCGGCGCAAAAATCCCGCCCGGACATCGGGCGGGATCGTGCGAGCTTCAGACGCCCTGGGAGCGGACGCATGCGCGGTCAGAGGCCTTGCGCGAGGAATTGCTCGGCGTACTTGTTGCGATTTTCCATTTGCGGATCGGTGGCTTGTTCGTAGTCCTTGTCCCAGACCAAGGCCGCCTGTTCCGCCGTCGTCGTCTGCTTGATGTCCGTGATCGTCTTGCTGTACGTCGTGTCGAGTTCCTGATTCATGAAGCCGATGTTGGCTTCGAGGCTGCCCGGGTCGAGTCCGTGCTCCTTCGCATAGTTGATTTCGCCCTGCTTGCGTGTGCCGCCCCATTGCGCAAGACCCCAACCGTTGGCGTTGTCGTCCGCGAAGTTGCCGGACGGCGCACCTGTCGCTCCGCCTTGATTGACGTTGCCTCGCAGCCCGCTTTCCTGCTGCAGGTTGCCGAGCACGCCGGCGACCTGCGCGTCGGCCAGGCCGTAGCGCGATTTGAGGTCTTGTGCGATGGCGTGTGCGGCGTCGCCGCCCGATACATTGGGCAGCGTGTTGCCGCCGCCACCGCCGCTTCCACCGCCGCCTATTCCGGGCGACGCGCCGCCGCCGCCGTGGCCGCCGCCGCCACTCACGCCAGCGGGTGCGCCGCCGCCACCGCCGGCATACGCGGGCGGCGCCGAGAACGAGGGCGCACCGCCGCCGATGCCGCCCACACCGCCCGCATCGCCCGAATTCTGGCTGGATGGATCGAGAATCTGCTTGATTTCTTCGATGAGCAGCTCGAGTAGTTGTGCGAGCTGCGATTCGTTCGTGCCGCCGATCCCGCCGACATCATCGATGCCGTTCAGATAGCCGGCGTTATAGCCTTGCACTGCTGTGGTGGACATGATTTTCTCCGCGTAAGAATGACGGTATTCATCAGTTGCTGCTGGAGCGCCGATAGCGGCCGCCTGCGCAACCTAATTTATTGCCCGGCGCTTACAGCGCCTTGACGGATGCGAAATCGTTGCCGGATTGCCGAACTGCCGAACCGGGTGGCGGCCGCGATGTCGACGCAGGCGGCGTGTGCCGCCGATGCGCCCACCTGCGCGAGCGTTCGTCGTTGCGCTTGCTCTGCGCGGCCCGCGTACTCACGGCGTCGCGCGATGCATCGTGCCCAGTTCCATCCCGTTGTCGGAGCCGACCGTTCGCCGTTCATTCGACCGGTTCGACGGGCTCGACGTGCTCGCCGCGAACGGCAGGCACCCCGCGATGATGAGCAGTGCGCCGAACGCGTTGTTCAGTAAGCCCTTGTAGCCGTCGGACCAATCGCCTCTGCCCTCCACGGCGTGACTGACCACGGCGGTGGCGGCATAGAGGGAGAGGAACAGGCTGAGACGCGCGATTCCCGCGCCGGCCGCCTTGTTTCCGAGTTGCGTGGCCGTGCTGGTTTCGGAGGTGTCGATCTTGCCCCAGCTCAGGCGCAGCGTCTTCAGTTCATCGAGCGCCTTGCCCGTGAAGCCGTGCGTCGAGATTTCCGAGGCCACGCGTCCCCCGATCGCATCCAGCCCCTCGCCGGCGGCATTCGCTGCCGAATAGCCGAACAGCCCCTTGATCGCTGCATTGGTCTTCGTGTGGTGAATGAGGCTGTCGACGTAGGACGTGGCCGACCATTGCGAGCTGGCCTGCGCGGTGTTCACGGCGAGCTGGTTAAAGAAATACGGAGCGTCGTTGAGCATCTGACCTCTGACCGGGCGCTCGTAGCCTGCGTCGTGATTGCCTTCGAGCGGGCGGAACACGTTGATCACGTCGCGCGCCAGGTATGCGTACGATTTGATTGCACTAGGCAATATGCTGGCGAGCTGCCCGAGATGCCCGTTGCCCTGATCGTTCTTGCCGGTATAGGCTGCGGCGGTCACCGTCGCGATCAGCGCGATGATCTGCGCACCGTGGCCCGCGTAGGTCTTCTTGTCCGCGGTGCCGGTGTGATACTTGTGCAACATCGCGGCCAGGTTGCCCATCGCCGCCGCCGTGAACAGCGACGCCGTAATTGCGCCGCGTGTTTCGGGCCCGGCGCCGCTCTTGTCGAGGACGGCCTCGGTCGCCATCGAGCACAACTCCCGGAACAGGGTGGCGCCGCCGGTGGCGGCGAATTCATGACTGAACGCGTTGACAAGGTTGGCCGTCCACCCTTTGAGCGGTTGCGCGGCTCCGTAGGGGTTCCGAGTGAGCATGTCGCCGACGTTCGAGATGAACGACCGGATTTGCCCCGGCCGGGATAGCGCGGCCGACAGGGTGTCGGTGATCGCCGCGGCCGATGCCGGACGTGTGTCCGCGGTCTCCGCGGCCGCCAATGTCTCCACGGCCGCCAATGTCTCGGCGGCGGCCAGCGTCCGGATTTCCGGCGCTACCCGGGGCGACGAGTTCGGCGCGGTTGCTTCGGACGGGCTTTCGGACTCGTGACTGTCGATGTCTTGCGCGACGAGGCGACGCGCCGAGACGCTGGCCGAATTCGGGAAAAGAGGGTGTCGGGACACCGTGTCGTGCCCGTCGGGCAACGCAGGCGTCTCGGGCAGGCGCGACGATGACGCCTCCGCGTGGGAAGGCATCGTGAAAGCGCTTTTTGCCGGCACCGGTTTGTCTTGCGATGGCGTGGCCGAAGACGTGCCGGCCTTTCCGGGTGGCTCGAGAACAGCTTTTCCCGACGCAGATTTATGCTGATCGAACGCGGGGCTGCTCGAACCCGACGTCTCGGGCATTTCGCCGGCAGCGCTGGTCCGTGCGTCGTCCACGAGCGCGGGCGGCTCTTTCGGGAGCGGCGCCGGACTTGCCGAACGCGACGTCGCGGGCATTTCTCCGGGCGCTTTCGCCGTTTCCGCTTCCGTTTTTGCTTCCGCGCGCTCGGGCGTCTCCTTCGCGTGCGAAAGCGTGCCGGGTGCGCGCGACGTTTCGGGCTTCGATTCGGCCGCGCTCGTCGTCGCGGCTGTCAGCTCCGTGGCTTCCTGCTCGCGCGGCAGCGGGCTGCCCGAACGCGACGTGGCCGGTTGCTTGCCGGCCGCATTCGTTTCCATGGGCTCCTGTTGTCGAGCGGGAGCCGCACTCTCGTGCTGCGATGCAGGCGTATGCGGTTGCGGTTCGTCGTGTACGTGCAATTCTTCACTCGACTGCCCGTCCCCCGACAAGTTCAGTACCGGCACCGTCTCGTCTCCGAGGGCTGCGCGTTGAGCGCGCAGCGTGTCCGAACCGGGCAGCGACCGAGAGCCTCCCCCTTGGCGGCCGATCGTGGAGCCCGACGACGATGCGCGCGGCGGCAGCGAGTTGCGCCTGACCGGCAACGCTGCCGGCAGCGGCGGCGAGGGGGGCAGTGCCGTCCCGGCCGGTTGCGATGTTGCCGACAGCGAGCCCTCCTGCGCCGGTGTGCTGGCGCCGGTGTGCGCCGGAAAGGCGGGTGCATTGCTCAGCGCGCCGAGCAATGCACCGCCGGAGGGGCGCGGGCCGCTCATCGATGCGCTTCGCGGGCGCGGGGCCGGCGCGGGCGGCGTGTCGTTGCGCGGGAGGTCGAGCGATGATGACCGTACTTGCGTGTTGTTGCTGATCGTCATGACGTTTCCTTTCGGTTGATTTCGATCGTTCGACATCGCCTCGCGACAAAGGCCATGATGGACTCTCGCGTTGCCTCATCGCGTCCAGACGGTCGACGTGCCTTCGCGTGTCGATTCCGTCTTCGCGCCTCGCGAACGTGGGTTCTCGTGTTGGAAAGGTAAAACGACATAACGGTGACAGTCGGCCGATTCCGAAGTGGCGTGCAAAAAAACGCACGTCGATGCCGGCGCCGATGCCAGGACTGCCGATCGATTTGCGCACTTCATC
Organism: Burkholderia sp. AU19243; assembly: GCF_018148075.1. Classification (NCBI taxonomy): domain Bacteria; kingdom Pseudomonadati; phylum Pseudomonadota; class Betaproteobacteria; order Burkholderiales; family Burkholderiaceae; genus Burkholderia; species Burkholderia sp. AU19243. The sequence goes on along the minus strand of NZ_JAGSTV010000011.1, from coordinate 170,832 downwards.
GCCTTTGCCGCATGCGTGCTTCGCAATTTCGCTCGCCGCGTCGCGTCGCTTGCGTTGCGCAATGCCGTGGAGCATAAGCTTGCGCTTGCATTCCTCGATATCGCTCCGCGTGAGTGGGATGCGGGGACCGTGCCGCACCGACATCGAACGATGTTGCTGGCGACGGAAATCGTCATGTCACTCAAGGAGTTCGCCATGAACAACTTAGGAATTCGGCCGGGGCTCGTCCAGTCCCGTGTCGCGGAGTTCGAGAAAGGGACGAAGAACGGTGCGGCCGACGGCGCGCAAAAGCAATCGCCCGCGCGCAGCAAAGGCCAACTGGACGGCCTGTCCAGCTTCAAGGGAGCCGACGGCGCGCCGCCGCCGCCGCCCCCGCCGCCGCGCAACTTTGCCAGCCTGCCGGGGCGCGCGGGGAACGTCGGTGCACAGGTTCTGAGTTCGGCCCTTCATGCCGGAAGTCACTTTCTGCCGCCCGGCGTTGCGTCCACCGCAATGCATGCGGCGGGTGACATGGTGCGTCCATCGGCCCTCGGCGCAGGGGACCCCGTGACGCAAATGGCTGCGATGCAAAACGACTTCCTGAAGCAGCAAAGCGAGATGACGCGGCTCAACAACGCGAACACGATGGCGGCCGCGGTCAACCAGCAGTCTCAGGAGCTCACATCGGCGCTGGCGTCGGTGGGTAACAAGGGTGCCAGCAACATTTCGAACGCCGCCAAGGGGCAGTAACGGCTACGGCGGGCCGCGGCGTTTTCGCGCGCGGCTCGCGAGCGCTCCGGTCCGATCGTCCACGCCTCCTTCCTGCGTTGTTCCCGCTTCGTCCCCGCCTCGCGCGTGACTTGCGCTCGCGATACCGGACGACTTCCTCATGCGGCGCCGCTTTCCCTCTTGATGACGTTCGCGGGCAGCCGGGCCGGCCCGGCTGCCCGCGCTTGTCCTACTGCCCGTCATCCGCCAGCTTCATGCGCTCGACGATGCGTTCCACCGAACGCGCGTAGCGGTCGCGCTCGGCAGGTGTCTCCGAATGGTAGGCGCCGATCGCCGCCCAGGTATTCCCGTACTTGACCATCATCTTGTGCAGATGCCACGCAGCGACGTAGACGCTCAGGCACGGGTTCATGAGGTCGTCCGCCGAGACGCCGTAGCGCGACAGCAGCGGGAGGTGAATCGAGTTGATCTGCATCATGCCGTAATCGGTCGAACCGTTCCGGTTGCGATGGAGCGCGTTCGCGTTGCCATGCGATTCTTGCCACGCAATCGCACGCAGCACGACGGGGCTCACATGTTGATAGGCTGCGGCCGCCGCGAAGCAGTCGGGGGTCTGCGCGTGCACTTCGACGGGCCGCGCGGACAGAACGGCAAGCGCCAGCGCGAGCGCCGGCTTGGGTGTGAACAGTCGCATCATTGATCATCCGGTAAGAGAAGCGGTGCGGGAATCGCTTCGCACCGACGTGCGAATGAAAACGCCGTCCGACCCACGCGTTTGCGTTTCGTCGGACGGCGTTGGCGGAAAAAAGCCGCGGGCCGGCCGTGTTGCGGATCGGTAGTGCAGCGCTCCGGCGCCGCACACCGCTGCGCTCAGCGGCCCATCGTCTCCGACGGCGCTTCCTGGAACACGCGCCGGTAGCCGTTGACCAGCGTCGAACGATGGCGCACGCCCCATTTGTTCGCGACGTCGAGCACGCGCGTAGCCGGTGCGCCGTCGTCGAGCAGATCGTCGCGAATGCGCTCCATCCGCCGGCGCCGGATCAGCTCGCTCGGCGACAGCCCGAGGTGGTTCTTGAACGCTGCCTGCATCGCGCGCTCGGTCACGCCCACATGCGATGCCACTTCGCGCACCGAAAGGTCCTTTTGGTCGAGGTTGTCCATCAGATAGCGATACGCGCGGCGGTATTTCGCCGGCAGGCGGGCGCTCACGTCGTCGGAGCGCTGCGCCGTGCGCGATGCCTGCATGTGCTCGGCGGCGGCGGGCATCGACATGCTGTCCGCGCGCACGTGTTGAATCGAGGCGAGCGCGTAGCGGCCGTAGAACTGCGCGAATTCCTGCGTGCGCATTTGCTGCTGCATGATCTTCGCGCGGCAATAGAGGTAGTCGAGGTACCAGCGCGCATGCTGGCTGCCTTGCGAATTCGCCGCGCCGGACGCATCGAGCATCGCTTCGGCCAACGGCGTCGCGTGGCCCGCGATCGCAGCCAGCGTGATTTCGAGGCACAGACTGCGGTGATAGTCGTTGAGGCCGGCCTGCCGGCTCCAGCTCACGTATTGCTTGAGCGTTTCGCCGGCGGGCGTCCGGCCGTCGGCCAGCGAAACGAGCCGGTTCAGGTGCGAGAGACGCTCGGCCAGCAGCGGCAGCACGGTCCCGGCAGGCTGCGAGCCGGGTACCGGTGCCTCGGTCGGCTCGAACTCCGCGATAGCCGAGCGCCAGTAGATGTGGTCGGCGAGTCGTTCGGCACCGTGCAGTTCGTGCTGCGCGAAGAGGTCCCGCCGCAGCGCTTCCACGAGGTAGCTCCAGCGGCCATCGTCGTGCGTTGCCGCCAGCGCTGCCAGCTCGCCGAGGCGATGGCACGCCGCCTGGATCAAGCCAAGATGAAACGAAACGAGTGTCGCACCGACGAGGCTGTCGAGACGCTGGTGCGGCGTGGCCGCCTTTTCCTCGCCGACGCGCTTGAAGCAACTGAGCGCGACGTTGAACTGGTTGCGGAACAACGCTTGCCAGCCGGTATTGCGGCACGACGCGATTCGCAGACCGTCGCGATGGGCGCGTATGGCCTTTTGCGCGCGGCGATACGTTTCCTCAGCTTCTTCATGGCGGCCGAGCATCAGCTCGAGGTCGGCGCAGACCTGCAGCGCTGCGTAGCCGGGCTGAGCTTGCGCCGTGTCGGTATCGGCATGGCGTGCGGCGTGGCGGACAGCGTCGAGAAACTGGCCTTGGAGCATTTTCGCGGCGACGTCCGCAGGGGTGTCGTCGAAGGCGAGGGCCGAGGCGGCGGCGAAGTAGATCGTTGAGAACATGTCGTGCTCCTGACTCAATGAACGATGCGTTAAGCGGCGTGAAACGATTCGTGAAGCAGTGAGCGCATGTTTTCATCGCGGGCCGATTCAGGCTCGTGTTTGTGATGGTTTGTTACCTTCGGGCTGGCATCGGCGCTTGCCGTCGGATGAGGCAGCGCTCCAACCGATCTGGCTGGCGGTGCGCGACGTCTTGGCCGGGTGGAACGGTTCCCGGCAGGCTCGGAAGAGCGCCTGACTCAGTTCGCGCTGTTTATCAAAAACAATTAAACATTGGAATCGGAATCCCAATACGGCTCACACGCGGAATTACGGATTCCTCGTGCTCGGCGCCCAATTGGCTCGTCGCCAGCGAACGGTGCGTAGCACATATTTGTATCTGGCATATTTCCGCGGACGGCCATTCCGCGATTCGCGCCGAAACGTCAAAAAAAACGTGTCGCCTGACGCAAAGCCTTGATGGGCGGGGATTGCGGCGCGAGGACGACGTTCTCGCGCCGATGCCTGTATCATCCATGCCGGCCAAGAATGGGTGATTTTCGAGGATTATTTTTTACTTAAATTTGCGGTGTACTTCTCCGTAAACATCCAATGAGCTGTAGTGCTATCCTTACGCGTCGTTACTGTTTTCTTACATAATTTCTTTCGAATTCCTGACGCCTTTCGGTGCTGCTTTTAGGGTTGCCGCCGGCGTGGTTCGAGCAGATTGAAAAGAACGTGGCAACAACAAAAATAGAGCTTCCGGTGCAGCCGAGGTGCGTGAGCGATAAGAGGCGGAGCCGGGCGAGGGCGAATGTTTGGATCGCGGCGATGCCTGCGGCAATTCGGGCGCTGCTGTGCGGCGTCTGGTTCGCGTGCACGCTCGCGCACGCCTCCGATCAGCAGGTAATCGTCGACGGCGGGCAGCGCCTGGGCGGCGTGGTGCGCGCGGGCGGCCACGACGTTCCGTTGCTGCGCGCGCTCGAGCAGATCATGCCGACGAGTTACAGCATCAACGTGCCGAACGCGGGCGCATGGGCCGACGCGCCCGTGAGCTGGCGCGCCGGCTCGTCGGTCGTGCACGCGCTCGGCGAGGTGCTGTCGGTCGATGCTGCGCTGCAGGCGCGCATCGATACGGACATGCGTTTGCTCACGGTGACCGCGCATGCGCGGCGCGCAAACGTTGACGCGCCGCAGCCGTCGTCGCCGGCGGTGGGGGCGGCGTCGCGCATGAACAGTGCCGCCACGAATGCGTCTTCCACGTTGCCCCCGGGCGCGGCGGCGATGGCTCCCGCGGCAGGATCTGCCATTGCACAGCCGCAGACCGTCGCGCAGGCGCGCGTTTCGACGTCGATGCCTGCAACACCGGCATCGGCTCGTACACCGGCGGCAGCACTGACGGTCCCGCCGGCATCGGCATCGGCACCGGCATTTGCATCGGCACCGGCACCGGCACCGGCACCGGCACCGGCACCGGCACCGGCACCGGCACCCGCACCCGCACCCGCACCCGCACCCGCACCCGCACCCGCACCCGCACCCGCACCCGCGTCCACACCCGTGCCTGCGTCCTCTCCGATGATGCCGCCCGCACCGGCTGCCGCGCCGGCCACGCCCGCATCGGCACCGGCGCGTGTTTCAGCATCGCCGCGAGCGCAGGTACTCGCGCCCGCAAAGCGCGACGCGACGGCGCGCCCGCGGCTCGCCGCCACGCAACCGGCGTCCGGTCCGGTCTCGCCGCCGTCGGCGCCCGCCGCGACGTCGGCGTTCGTACCCGCACCGACACCCGAGCGCACGGAGTGGCAGATGCGCCTGTCGGACGGCTCCGTGCGCAATGCGCTGGCGCGCTGGGCAAGCGAAGCCGGCTGGCAATTCATTTGGGACGTGCCGACCGATTTTCAGGTCGACGCGACGGCCACGATACACGGCACGCTCGCCGAAGCGCTGCGTCAGGTGACCAATGCGCTCGCCGGCTCGCAAGTGCCGATTCAGGTGGTCTTGTACCAGCGCAACCGCGTCATGCGCGTCGTTCCCAAGGGAGCAAGTTGATGAGCGTCCTCCGCCGTTCTTTCGTCATGGTTGCCGCATGCGTGTCGCTGCTGGCCGGGTGCACCGGTCTGCTGGACAAGATCGAGCGCAATTCGCAGGCCGATACCGCGCGTGCGGGGCAATTGCTCGGCAAGCTCTCGAACGGCGACAACCGCGCCGTGCCGGGCAGCGACGACGTCATCGTCAAGGACGAACTCTGGCTTTCGGGCAAGACGATCAAGATCGCGACGAAATCGACGCTGCCGAAGCTCTTCGACGAGCCGGCGAGCTTCGACGGGACGGTCGACTCGCTGCGCATGTTCGCCGATCGCATTTCGCGCCTCGCGCACTTGCCGGCCAAGGTTGCGCCGGGCACGAGCGAAGCGGCTGCGCGCGCAACGCAGACCGCGGTCGATACGACGGGCGCCGGAGCTTATCCCGGCGTGCCGCCGCTGCCCGCCGGCCTGTTGCAGGGGCCCGCGCCGAGCACGAGCGCCGCGACGGCGGCAGCGCGCGTGCCGAGCGTGTCCTCGCCCGTGCGCATCGCGTATTCGGGCGGTACGCTGCGCGGGCTCCTCGACACGGCGTCCGCCCGCTTCGGCGTCTATTGGAAGTACGAGGATGGCGCGATCGTCTTCTTCTATACGGCCACGCGCGTCTATCAGGTCGTCGCCATTCCGGGCGACTCGAAGCTGGATACGAACGTCGTGAGCGGTGCGAGCAACAGCGGCGGCGCCTCGAGCAACAGCTCGGGGGCCGCGGGCGGATCGGGCGCCGGCGGCGCGGGCATCGGCGGCGGAGGTGGCGGAGGCGGCGGGACGTCCGGCTCGCCGTCGGTGTCGTCGGACAACACCGCGAACATCACGATGAACGCGCAACTCTCGGTGTACAACGGCTTGCAGACGGCGATCAAGGCGATGCTCTCTCCGGCAGGCTCGGTCATCACGTCGCCAGCCACGGGCTCGATCTCGGTCACCGATACGCCCGATGTGCTAGAGCGCGTGGGCGAATTCATGGAGCAGCAAAACCGCGTGCTCGCGCGGCAGGTGCTCATCAACGTGACGGTGCTCTCGGTCACGCTTTCCGCGCAGGACAGCTACGGCATCAACTGGCACGCGGTCTATCAGGCGCTCGGCACGCAGTTCGGCATCACCACCGCGTTCACGAGCCTGATTCAGAACCCGAGCGAGCTCTCGGCCACGGTGATCACACCGTCGAGCCGCGCGTCGAGCACGACGGCCATCATCGATGCGCTTTCGACGCAGGGCACGGTGCACCGCAAGACCTCGGCCTCGATCACGACGCTCAACGATCAGCCCGTTCCCGTGCAGGTGGCCGAGCAGCAAGGCTATCTCGCGCAGATCTCCACGACCAACACCGTCAACATCGGCAGCCAGACGTCGCTCACGCCGGGCACGATCACGACCGGCTTCAACCTCACGGTGCTGCCGCACATCCTCGACGACGGCACGATCATGATGCAGTTCTACAGCAACATTTCGTCGCTCGTGAGCCTTGCGCCGTTCGGCCCGCCGAACCAGCAGATCCAGCTGCCGACCGTCGATACGCGCAACTTCCTCCAGCGCATCGCCGTGAAGTCGGGGCAGACGCTCGTCATCAGCGGCTACGAGGGCATCACCGATCTGGATAACCGGCAAGGCGTCGGCCATCCGTCGAACTACGCGATGGGCGGGTTCAACGCGTCCGGCACGCGCGAGGTGATCGTCATCCTGCTTTCGCCGATCGCGATCAACGGCGCTTGACGCGCGCTCGGGCACAGGATCCGTCATGGCGACGCAAGTCATCCAGATCGGCCGCCAGCGCTTCATATGCGGCCTTTTCTGGCAATCGCTCTCGCGCCGACACGCGCTGCGCGCGGAGGCCGTGGAACTCGCCGCGCGTCTGAATTTCGATGCGATGGTGCTGCGTATCGACCGCACCTTCGCGGGCGCGGGCTTCGCGAGCACGCGCGAGGGCGCGCAACTGGGCTTGCCGTCGCTCGGCGCGCTCGTGTCGAAAACGATCGCGGCCGAAGGCGCGTTCTACGACGGACGCCAGCAGCCGGCGCCCAACTGGCTCGGTGCGTTTCATTTGCCCGACGGGCGCTGGGCCTACTTCGCCGTGCGCGACGGCGCGTTCCTGCCGAACGGCGATTGGATCGGTTCCGGCGAAGAAGTGTTCGAGCGGTTGCACAGCGATTACAGCCTCGGCGGCTGGAACGTCGTTATCGGCGATCCGCAGCTGGAAGTGCAGGGGTTCCACAACTTCTACGCGCGGCGCATCGAGGACATGATCCCGCACCGGGGCGGCAAGCCGCATTTGCCGCGCTGGCTCAATCTGTCGCGTGTCTCGCGGCGCGCACCGCGGCGCGAGGTGCTGCTGGTCGCGGTTGGGATCGTTGTGGTGGCCGCGGTTGCGGCCGGCATCGTCGCGTACCGGCGCCACCGTATGGAACTCGAGCGGCAGCAGGCGTTCGAGCGGATGCGCGCGGAACTCGCGCTGCATCCGCCCAAGCCCGCGGCTCCGCCCGAAGCGGCGCACCCGTGGGCCAGCGAGCCGCGGCCCGATGCGTTCGTTCGCGCGTGCCTCGATCGCTTCACGCACATCGCGCCGGGCGGGTGGGAACTCGACGACTACGTTTGCCGCGCCTCGAACGTCAGCTACAGCTGGTCGCGGGGCGGATCGAACGTGGCGATGCTGATGGCGGCGGAACCGCGCGCGACGATCGACGGCAACGGCGAGCATGCGAGCTACGTAGAGCCGCTGGCATTGTCCGCGGGCGGAGACGAAGTGCTCGACGGCGTGCGCGGCGTGCGCTTGCGCATGCTTTCCGCGTTCCAGTTGCTGGGCATCGGCCTGACGTTCACGCTGCAGCCGGCAAGCGCGCCGCAGCGCAGCCTCGCTTCGCAAACGCTGGACCGGCTGCATCCGGGCGGCGGCCCGCCCCCGGCGCCGAGCTGGCAGACCTGGCGCATGTCGGCGCAACTGGGCGACGTGCGGCCCGACAGTCTCATCAGGTACCTCGACGAGCCGGGCGTGCGCGTCGAGACGCTTTCATACAAATCCGGGCAGTGGACGCTCGACGGAGTGCTCTATGAGAAATGACGATGCATTGACTGTGCTGGTGCTCGCCTGCTGCTGCGCGTCGCCGTTGACCGCGTTCGGCGCGGCCAGCGCCGCAGCTGCCACGGCTGCCGCGCCCGCTGAAGCGGCGCCGCGCATCAACGTCGTTGCGACACCGGCCGCCGTGCAGGCAGCCAACGAAATGATGCGGCTACAGGAGGAAACGATGATCCTCAAGGCACAGCTGAAAAAGCTCGATGCGCAGGCGCAAGTGGCGGAACGGCAAGAAGCGCTGCACCGGATGGGCAGTACCGTCTCGTCGTATTCGGACGTGTCGCTCGTGGCAACACAAGGGCTTGGCAAGAAGCTCAGCGCAACGGTCGCGACGAGCGACGGCGCGGAGTTCGACGTCGGGCCCGGCGATACGCTGCCCAACGGCATGCGCGTGGCGGCCATTCGGCCGGGTGCGATCGTCCTCGCATCGCACGACGGACGACGCACGACGCTGACCGTCTCCGCGAGCGCCCGGCAGCAGCCCGCGCGCAACGTGGCGTCGACAGGCTCGCCCGGCGTGCCGCCGTTGCCGACGCTGCCCGCTTTGCCGATGCCTGCGAGGTGACGCCATGAGTTCGTCTCCGACGCCTCCGGGCAAGACGCCCAAAAGCGTGACGCCGCTGATTCTCTCGCGCGCCGTGAAGCCGATCGAAACGGATCCGTCTCCCGGGCAGGTGCAGCCCGCGGCCCCGGCCCCGGCCGCGCCGGCGCTCGCGCCCGTTGCGCGGCCACGCGAGCCGGTGCTGAGCGCCGTGGCCGCTGCCACCGCCGCGTCGGTGCGGCCCGCGCAAACAGCGTCGCAAAGCCCGCCGCCGGGACAGACGCTGCCGCTGGCCACGGTGGCGCGCCCGCTTTCCGACAGCGGCGAGTTCGCCGCGAGCGACGAAGAGCGCAAGTTTCTCTGCCTGCTCGACGACGGCACGCTGCTCGTTGCCGAAGGGCACGAAATGAATCCGTTCGTGCTGTCGTACTGCGCGAGGCTCGAACGGCTCAATTGCCGCTACACGACGCGGCTCGTGACGCTCGATGCGATCAGGCGCAGCTATCAGGGCCCGCGCCGCGACGGCAGCGCCGAGCGCATCGATCACACGCAGATGCAAGTCGTCGCGAAGAACCTGATCGCGCGGGCGTGCGACGAGCGTGCGTCGGATATCCATATCCGCGTGAACCGCTTCAGCACGGAGATTCTTTTTCGCGTCCACAACGAACTCGTGCGCATTTCGGAGCAGACGCGCGAGTACGGCGAGCGGCTGCTCGCCACGCTTTATGCGGCGATGTCGAGCGTATCGGACAACACCTACAAGCCGAACGAACGCCAGGATGCGGCGATCGGAGATCGTGACAAGCTGCCGGACCGGCTGTTTGGCGTGCGGATCGCGACTGCGCCCACGAGCGTCGGCAGCGTGATGGTGCTGCGGCTGCTCTACAACGATGCGGGTGAGGCGACGGCCCTGACCGAGCTCGGCTTCACGGTGGCGCAGGCGAACGCGTTCGAGCTGCTCGCGCAGCAGCCGCACGGCATGAACATCATCAGCGGTCCGACCGGCTCGGGCAAATCCACGACGTTGCAGCGCGTGCTGACGAAGCAACTGCGCGAGATGGCCGGCTCGATCCACGTCATCACCGTGGAAGACCCGGTGGAGTACCCGATCGAGGGCGCCGTGCAGACGCCCGTCGTCAACGCGCCGACGGAAGAGGCGCGCTCGCTCGCGTTCGCCGCCGCGATCGCGAATGCGATGCGGCTCGATCCCGATACGATCATGATCGGCGAGGTGCGCGACCGCGCATCGGCGCAAAGCGCGTTGCGCGCCGCGATGACGGGCCACCAGGTCTGGACCACGGTGCACGCGAACGGCGCGCTCGCGATCGTGGACCGTCTCGTCGATCTCGGCTTGCCGATCGCGATGGTGACGGACGAATCGCTCGTCACGGGGCTCGTCAGCCAGCGGCTCGTCAAGCTGCTGTGCCCGCACTGCTCGCGTCCGCTGGCCGAGTCGACGGCGCAGCTCGACATGGGGCTCGTCGCGCGCGTGAAGCGGGCCGTCGGCGCGCGCTTCGACGCGGTACGCGTGGCCGGGCCCGGCTGCCCGCATTGCAAGAACGGCACGGTCGGCCGGACCGTGGTGGCCGAGGTCGTGCGCACCGACGCGGCGTTTTGCGAATTGCTGCGCGCCGGGCGCAAGCCCGATGCGCACGCGTACTGGCTCAACGAGCTCGCGGGGCAGACGGTCGCGCAGCACGCGCTCGAAAAAGTGGCGGCAGGCCTCGTCGATCCGCGCATGGCGGAGCGCGTGGTCGGCCCGTTCATGGCGGGCGGCGGGGGGCGGCCGCAGCCGCTCGGAAGCGGCTATGGCACTTGAGCTCAACCGGCGCTGGGCGCGCCTGCAACTCACGACGCAGGCGCGCCTGCGGCTCTATCGCAAGATCGCGAAAATGCTGGCGAACGGTTTGCCGTTGCTCAAGATCCTCGAAGAGCTCGAGTTGCGCGCGTCGCACGAGGGACGCAAGCCGAACGAGCCGCTGGCATTGACGCTCGCGGACTGGCGCAGCGTCGTGCAAAACGGCGGCATGCTGGCCGAGGCAATGACGTGGTGGGTGCCGCATACCGAGCAGATGATCGTCATGGCCGGCGAGCAGTCGGGGCGCCTCGAGGCCGCGCTGCTGAACGTGTGCAACGTCGTGCAGTACAGCCGCCGGATCCGTACGGCCATCGTCGGCGGCTTGACCTATCCGTGCGTGATCGTGGCGATGACGATCGGGTACGTGTACCTCTTCGGCAAGCTCGTGATTCCGCGGTTCGCGTCGATCGTGAGCCCGGAGCGCTGGCACGGCGTCGCGAAGTCGCTCTACGAACTGTCCCGGTTCGTGCAGGGCGGCATGATCTACTGCCTCGTGGTGCTCGCGATCCTCGTCGCGGCGCTCTTTTACTCGATGCCGCGCTGGTCCGGCAACGTGCGCGTCTGGCTCGACCGCTACCCGCCTTACTCGATCTATCGGCTCATTACGGGCTGCGGTTTTCTCGTCGCGTTTTCGTCGCTGCAGGCGGCGGGCTTCACGGTCGAACGCTCGCTCGCGCGGCTGGCCACCGATGCGAAGCCGTGGCTCAAGCAGCGAATCGACGACATGCTCTTCGGCGTGAAGTCAGGGCTCAACGTCGGCGAGGCGATGAAGAACGCCGGCTACCGGTTTCCTTCGGAGGAGATCGTCGACGATCTGTGCGTGTATGCCGAATACAAGGGCTTCGCCGAGGCGCTGCACGCGATCGCCAACGAGTGGATGACCGACGGCGTGGAGACGATCGAGGCGCAGATGCGCGTGATCAACGGCGCGGCGATCGTCGTGCTCGCGCTCGTGCTGTCGTGGCTCATCAGCGGCTTCTTCGGAATTCAGCAGGAAATTGCGGCTTTGGCCCGGAGTCTGCATTGAGCCTGCCGTGTAATCACGTGCAAGCGCAGTGCGAACGAACGGGTGTTGGAAGCGGATGGCACGTCTTTCTCGAGTGCCGATTGAGGAAATCAAGGAGAGCAACATGAATGTCAAGACCGTCGCATCGATTCGCGCCAGCGTGGGCAGCCGTGGGTCGCAGCGCATGCAGCGTGGCGCCACGCTGCTCGAAGCGATCGCCTATCTCGGGATCGCCGCCATCGTCGTCATCGGCGCCATTGCGCTGCTGCGCGGCGCATTCGGCAGTGCTTCGTCGAATCAGACGGCCGAGCAGGTGACGGCCATCCAGACCGGCGTCAAGAAGCTGTATATGGGGCAGACAAACGGCTACAACGGGCTGACGACGCCCGTCGCCATTTCTGCCGGCATCATCCCGACGACGCTCGTCATCGACACCACGGCAAATACCGTCACGGATGCGTGGGGTGGCGCGGTCCTCGTCACGGGCACGGGCACCGGTACATTCACGATCGAATTCGATTCCGTGCCGACGGACGTATGCATCAACGCGGCATCTGCCGGCGGAACCTGGACCGCCGTCTCCATCGGCGGTGCGACGCAAACGGTGCCGGTGACGCCCGCCGCCGCTCAGGCAGCTTGTACCGGTGGCGCGAAGAACATCATCTGGACGTCGGCCTGATCGCGGCCCGCGTGACGGCCTTCGCTCCGATTGACCCCACGAGCCGCCCGCCATGTTCCTGATCTGGATCGTCGCCGCGTTCGCGATGCTTACCGGTGCCTACGCGCTGCTCGGCGCCGAGGCGGCGCCGGCACCGCTCGCGCCGTCGGCGATGGCGCTCGCGGCGAACATGAGCGCCTACCGGCAGGCCGCGGTAGCCTTCGCGCGCGCGAATCCGTCGTTCGCCGGCAGCGTGCCGGCGGCGAGCCTCGCGCCGTATCTCGGGGCGACCGTTCCCGATCCGATGTGGCGGAACTACGTGCAGCCCAATACCGGCTACGCGGGCAGCCTCGTCGTGGTCTATGCGGCGTCGGCATCGGCGGCGGCGGCCGTCGCCGCCGACGGCATCGAGCAGATTGCGCAGGGCTCGGCGCTGGCCGGCGTGGCGCTCGGCGCCAACCTGGTGTCTCCCGGCAATCCGGCCGTGCCGCTGCCGGCCGCACTGGCGAACGCGATCCCGAACGGCATGCCGGTATGGATGGTGCAAGCGTATGACTGAGCGCACCCGTACCGTTGCCCGCACCGGCATGCGGCGGCCCGGCTGTCGCGGGCGCCCGGCTCGCCGCATGGCCGGCTTCACGATGGTGGAGATGCTGGCCGTGCTGGCGCTCGCCGCATTGATGATGGCGGGCCTCGTCACGCTCACGAACTCGTCGCTCGACGATACGCGCGCGCAGCAGGCCGCGCTTTATCAGTCGCAACTGACGGCGGCTGCCACGCGGCTCATTCGGCAGAACTACACGGCGCTCGCGGCGCAGGCCACGACCACGTCGCCGGTGACCGCGAAAATGAGCGGCTCGACGTATCAGCTGTCGACCTACCTTTCGAGTGCGTTGGGCGGCACGAACCCGTATGGTCAGGTGCCGTGCCTGCTCGTCTACGCGGCCCCGGGCGGCGCCAACCCGGTGGCGTTGCAGGCGCTGCTCGTCACGGAGGGCGGCCGGACCATTGCCGATCCCGAGCTCGGCTACATCGCGGCGAACGCCGGCCCGGGCGGCGGTTCGATCCAGGCGACGAACAATGCGAGCGGCGCGGCCATCGGCGCCTTCGGCACCTGGCGGATCGATACGCCCAACCCGGCGAATACATCCTGCACGGGTACGAAAACGGGCACGGGACATCTGGCGAGCCTGATTTTCTACGACGGCACGCAGGCGCAGAACGTCGACTATCTGTACCGCGTGGCCGTGCCGGGCAATCCGCAGGCGAACACGATGCAAGTGCCGATCGTGCTCGCGCGGCAGATCGACTATGCCGCCTGCACGCAGCCGGGCGCCATCGCGGCCGACTCGCTGGGGAACGTCCTGAATTGCGATGGCGCGCAGAACCTGTGGGTGCCGCAGGCGGCTTATCACTGGCGCGAGCCGGTGGCCAACGAAGCGGCGCTCGCGGGCGTTGCCGCGCACCAGGGCGACGTGCGGCTCACTGCCGCGACGAACCGGGCCTATGCCTACAACGGCGCCACATGGCAGGCGCTCGCGGTAGACGAAGCGGGCAATCTCGCGCTCGGCAACGCGAACAACGTCGGCGACCCATGCCCGCCTGCGCCGCAGAATTCGGCCATCGCTCCTGCGTCGGCGAGCACGACGCTCGTCTCCACCGATGCGAACGGGCGCGTGCTGTCGTGCCGCGGCGGCAGGTGGCAAACGCAAAGCGAAATCGAGCCGGCGTCATCGCTCACAGGCTGTCAGCTCGTGATGGCCAACCCGAACGGCGCGGGCGATTACTCTGCCTGCACGGGCCAGCCGGCGACGAACTTCCAGTCGGGGGCCTATTCGTACAACGGCAGCAACGGCACGTACTCGTATACGTTCAGGACGACCGTCAACCTTACCAAGCCGGGGATCATCGTCGCGTCAACCTGGGCGCACCTGAACGACGGCATGTGCAACGGCCCCGCCGGCAACCGCGGGCAGCTCTCGCAGAGCATCGACATCACCGACAGCGGCAACCACAACCTCGGGCATACGGAGAGCCAGACGCCGACGCTTCAGGACGATTCGGGCGGGATCAACAATGCGCTGTCCCAGGCGGGCACGCCAGGCGCCTACACGATCATCGTGACGACGAACTGGGCGACGTACGCAGGTATCACGACGCCGTGGGTCAGCAGCTTTTGCGGGGAGTCCGGCCAGACGGTCTGGAACACGCCCGTCGCCGCGGGCTGGACGATCAACTCCTATTACTGAGCACGCACCCGTGAGCCCGTCGACACCGCACACCTTCGCAGCACCGCCCTGCACGGCGCGACCGGCGACAGCGGTGCCGTCACGCCGGCACCGCGTTCGCGCGGGCTCAGTGCGGCCCGAGCGTCTGCAGCATTTCGTGCAGCTCGAGCCGGTTGTAGGTCGCGCGCAGCACGTCGCGCGGCAGGCATTGCTTCTTCGATACGAGGCTGAAGAGGTGATCGTTGAGCATGCGGGACATGTTGTCTTCCTTGCGCTTCATGAACTCGGCAAGGTACGGCAGCTTGCCCGGATCGGTCAGCAGGCCGCTGATCTGCTGATTATTGTTGAAGAGCAGTTCGCTCGCGAGCACGAAGTTCTCGCCATCCTCCGTCGGCACGAGGCATTGGCAGATCACGCCGATGAGGCAGTTCGCGAGCGCGGCGGCATAGCGCTCGCGCTGCTCGGCCGGAAAAAACGACAGCAGCCGCGTGAGCGTGCCGATCGCGCTGCCCGTGTGCATCGTTGCGAGCACGAGGTGGCCCGATTCGCCGGCCTGCAGCGCCGTTTCCGCCGTCTCAGGGTCGCGCACCTCGCCCACCATGATGACGTCGGGTTTTTGCCGCAGCGCCTCGCGCAGGCCGGCCGAGAAGCTCGGCGTGTCGGTGGGCACTTGCCGCTGCGAGACGATCGACGTGCGGCCCTCGAGTTCGTATTCGATCGGTTCTTCGATCGTGACGATGTGGCTGTTTCGCGTGCGGTTGATGTGCTCGAGCAGCGAGGCGATCGTCGTCGTCTTTCCCGAGCCGGTCGGGCCAGTCACGAGGATCAGCCCCTTGGCGCTGTCGATCATCGACCGCACGTACGCGGGCAGGCCGAGCTTGTCGAGCGCGAGCGGCTGCAGCGGCAGGCGCCTGATCGAGATGACGAGCTTGCGGCCGCCGTTGGTGCGGTAGATGTTGCAGCGAAGGCGGCAGCGCGTGAGCACGAACGGGCGATCGATCGCGCCGTGCTGAAGCTGCGCCTCCCAGTCCGGTTCGATCGAGGCCAGCGTGGGCAGCATTTCGTCGTGGAGCACGGGCTCGTCGCCGACGGCGAGCCAGCCGCGCGGCGCCTTGATCATGATCGGCCGGTCCTGCTCGATATGGATGTCGGTGAAAGTCTGCCGCAGGTCGATCAATTCGAGAATCTCGCGCGTCAGGTCGCGACGTTCGTGACTCGGAGCGTTCATCGTCAATGCCCTTCCTATGAAAGATAGTCGGAACTTACATGAAAACTTTGTCGATGTGTCGGACAAGCACCCGGCGCCGCTGCGTACGTTTCGTCGCGGGCGGCGCGTCATGAACTGGGCTCGCCGACTGGGCACCGTGGCCCTCGCCGCCGCGCTCGCATTCGGAGCGACCGCGCCCGTTGCCGAGGCGGCGGCCGTGCGCTGGAAGTCGTCGATCGTCGATTACGAGGCGCAGGGCAAGGACATCAAGGATGTGCTGCGCGACTTCGGCGCGAGCCAGAGTATCCCCACGCGCATCGCCGCCGATGTGAGCGGCACCGTGAGCGGCAAGTTCCATCTGCCGCCGCGGCGCTTTCTCGATACGCTCGCGTCGTCGTTCGGCTTCGTGTGGTATTACGACGGCGAAGTGCTCGACATCACGACGGCCGCCGAGCTGCAGAGCACGCTGGTGAAGCTCGATTCGGCCGATACGGGCGCGCTGCGCGATGCGCTCGACCGCTTGCGCATTTCCGACGAGCGCTTTCCGATCGTCTACGACAGCGCGCAGGGCACGGCGCTCGTGAGCGGGCCGCCTCGCTACGTGCAGATGGTGACGAACGTGGCCTCGCGGCTCGACAACAACGCGGCACATCGAAGCGGCACGCAGGTACGCGTCTTTCCGCTCTATCATGCGTGGGCGCACGATCGTACGGTGCCCATCGACGGCCAGCAGGTCACGCTGCAGGGCGTGGTGGCCGTGCTCAACGGCATCTATCATCCGCGCACGGCCAAGGCGGCCGACAAGCGCGGCGACGGCGAGGGCGGCCGCGCGGCGAGCGGCGTGAGGCGCAACACGCCGATCAACGACGTGAACGGCAATGCCTACAACGGCCCGTACATTCCGCCGCCGGTGCCGTCGGGCGCGGCCGGCAAGGGCATGTTCGCCGGGCTCACCGGGCAGCCGTCGCCGGCCGTGGCGGCGGCGGTGGGCGAGCCGCCGCCGCCGCAGAATGCGAGCACCGCGCCGGCGAGCGACGATCAGCTGCCCGTCATCGTTGCGGATCAGCGCACGAACTCCGTCGTGATACGCGATACCGCCGACCGGATGGATCAGTACGGCAAACTGATCGAGCGCCTCGACGTCAAACCGCAACTGATCGAGATCGAGGCGCACATCATCGAGATCGACGACGACGCGCTGCATCAGCTCGGCGTCGACTGGACCGCGCACAACAGCCACATCGACGTGCAAACCGGCACCGGCACCCTCGCACAGAGCACCTACAACGGCACGCTCTCGCAGAACTTCGGGCAGACGACGCTGCCCGGCAACGTGCTCGCGGCGGCGACGCCCGTGGGCGCGTCGGTGGCCGCCGTGCTCGGCGACGCCGGCCGCTATCTGATGGCGCGCATTTCGGCGCTGCAGCAGACGAAGGCCGCGAAGATCGACGCGAGCCCCAAGGTCGTCACGCTCAACAACATCGAGGCCGTGATGGACAACCAGACGCAGTTTTTCGTGCCGGTGTCGGGATACACGTCGGGCGATCTCTACAGCGTGTCGACGGGCATCTCGCTGCGTGTGCTGCCGATGGTCGTGGAGGAGGACGGGCGCACGCGCATCAAGCTCGACGTGGCGATTCAGGATGGCCAGCTCACCGACCAGACGGTCAGCAACCTGCCGGTGATCCAGAACAGCACGATCAACACGCAGGCGTTCATCGAGGAGGGGCAGGCGCTGCTCATCGCCGGCTATCGCGCGGACAGCGCGACGATGGGCGTGAGCGGGGTGCCCGGGCTCTCGAAGATCCCGTTGATCGGCGCGCTCTTCCGGACCGACAGCCGCCAGAAGAGCCACATGGAGCGGCTCTTCCTGCTGTCGCCGCGCGTCATCTCGCCGTGATTCACCGCAACCGCCCGCACCGGGGAATGCAGGAGGCCATGTGAACGAATCCGATACTCAGCCGCATTCGCTGCCCGGCGGGCAGCCCGGTAAGCAGTCCGAGCCGCGGCCCGCCGAGGCGTGCGGCGAGGGCGTCGATCTCCGCCTGTCCGACGGCGAAGCGCGCCGCTTGCGCGGCACGCTGCACGGGTTGCCGTGCGGGGTGATCGTGCTCGATCGCGGCGGCGCGGTCGTTCACGCGAATGCGCGCGCGCTCGAGATGCTGGCGATGACGCTGCCCGCGGGCGTCGATTTCAGCGTGGCGCTGAGCGAGCGCTTCGAGATGACGGACGTGCCGCGGCTGCGCGATCTCGAAGCGGGCCGCGAGGTACGCGTGGACGATTCGACTTTCTGGATTCAGGCGGGCCCCGCCGGTGCGGAGATGGGCGAATCCGTGATCGCCGTGACGGACGTGACGCCGTTCGCGCGCTCGCTCGACGAGCGCGCCATGTCGCTGCGCTTTTTGCTGCACGATTTGCGCTCGCCGCTCAATTCGATCAGTGCGCTCACGCAGCTCGATGCGAGCGACCCCGACGCGTTCGAGCGCTGCGGCGGCATGCAGCAGATCACGTCGCTCGCGCAGTACGTGCTCTCGCTCGGCGAACAGTTCATCTTCTCGTCGGTGACCGAGCATTTGCAGGCGCGCGACTTCAAACGTTTCGATCTGCGCGCGACGCTGCGCCAGATCATTTCGCAGCTGGAAGTCACCGCCGTCTATTGCGGCGTCGCGCTACACTTGTGGCTGCCCGACAGCGCGCCGCTCTGGGTGAGCGGCATGCGCAACTTCGTCGCGCGCGCCGTCCAGAACGTCATCGACAATGCCGTTCGCGCTTCGCCGCGCGGCGAGGCGGTGACGGTGTCGATCCGGCAGGCCGACGGCTTCGCCGAGGTGGTCGTCGACGATCGCGCCGGCGGGCTGCCCGGTCTCGTCGAGGGCGATCGTCTGACCGACTTCGAGAAGCTCGGCAAGCGCACGGCGACGGGCTTCGGTCTCGGGCTCAGGCTCGCCGTGCAGATCGTCGGCATGCATGGCGGCGCACTTTACGCCGAGCTCAACAGGCAAGGCGGTACGATGTTCGTGCTGCGTCTGCCGTGCCTGAATCCTGTCGCCGCGAAACCGCACGCGACATCGCTTGTCGATGCCGACCGCGCGTTGCGCGCGGCGCCCCGCGAGTGAGGCGCCGGAGCGCGGCCCGCATTCGTTTGGCACGCGTGGCGCGGACCGGGCGCCGGTTCCCCCGCTGCCGTCAGAACCAAGGGTTGACATGAAATCGCTTGCAGGCAAACCCATACGCATTCTGTTCGTCGAGGACGACGTCGCGCACCATGCGCTCATCCATTCCTGGCTCAAGAGCGAGGGCTACCACGTCGACGCTTTTCACAGCGGCCTCGACGCGCAGCAATTTCTCGCGGAGCAGTGGGCCGATCTCGCGATTCTGGACTGGGATCTGCCCGGCGTTTCCGGCGACAAGCTGTTGCAAAAGATCCGCAGTCGTTCGCAATCGATCATGCCCGTGATTTTTCAGACCGTGCACTCGGCGGAGTCCGACATCGTGCGCATACTCGATGCGGGTGCCGACGACTATCTCGTGAAGCCCTACGACAGGCAGGTGCTGCTCGCGCGCATGCGCGCGCTGCTGCGGCGCTTCGCGCCGATGAACGTGCAGGGCCGCAAGATGTTCGTCGACGGCGAATGCGCGCTCGATCAGCAGGCGCGCTCGCTCGTGGTGGCCGGCGTGGCGCACAAGCTCGGCACCAAGGAGTTCGACATTCTCTGGCATCTCGCTCGGCACACTGGCGCCGTCGTGCTGAGGCAGGACCTGATGAGCGTGGTCTGGGGCTGGGATGCGGCCGTGCAAAGCCGCTCCGTCGACATGTACGTGAGCCGCCTGCGTGCGAGCCTGAAGGCGGCCGGCGTGGGCTGGACCGTGCAATCGGTTTATGCAACGGGTTACCGCCTGACCCTCAAGCCGGATACGGATGCGTCGGGCGCCGGTGCGTCGGGCGCCGGTGCGTCGCCGGAAGGCGCGGCATGAGCGCGGCACGAATGCGGGCGCTCGCGCGCGGCGCCGTCGCTGCCTGCGTGTGCGCGGCCGCCGTGCATGCGCAGGCGGCGAGCATGGAGTGGGCTGGCGGCCCCGGCGCGCGCTTCGTCTACGTGACGAACGGCGCGAGCCTCGCGCAGGTCCTGAATGCGTTCGCAGCGGCGCAGCACGTTGCCCTGCGCATCGACGGTCCGGTGGACGGCGTCGTGAGCGGCCGTTTCTCCATGCCGCCGCAGCGCTTTCTCGATGTCATGAGCCGTTCGTACGGATTCGTCTGGTACTACGACGGTGCAGTTCTGCATGTGTCGCCCGCGAACGAGCAGGCGCATATCGCCATCCTGCCGCACTTCCTTGTTCCGAACACGCTGCGCGTGTCGCTCGAGCACGCAGGTCTTGCCGATTCGCACTTCCCGCTGGCGGTCGATGCCGCCGCGCAGACCGTGAACGTGCGCGGGCCCGTGACCTACGTGGAGCGGATTCGTGCCGCGGCCGAGCGCTTCGAGCGCGACGCGCGACAACGCGTGCGTTTGTCCGTCCGGGTGTTTCGCCTGAGTGCCGCGAATGCCGCCGACGAAACGCGCGTGGTGGATGGCCGCACGCTCGTCGTGCCCGGTGTGGCCACGCTCTTGCGGCGCCGTTTCGAGCGCCCGGCCGTTGCGAACGCGACCGCCGTTGCCGATGCACCGCGGATCGTCGAGTTCGATGCGGCGTTGCCGGCGATCGAAGCGGACGCGACCACGAATTCCGTCCTGATACGCGATCGGGCCGAGCGCATCGACGCCGACGGCGCGCTCGTCGCCAGCCTGGACGTGCGTGCGCAACTCGTATCGGTCCAGACGTGGGTGGTGGATGTCGATGGCGACGCGCTCGAGGCGCTGCGGTCCGCGCTGCCGCCGGCCATGTCTGACGGAGCAGGCGCGGAGCAGGGGGCGGCGGACGCGCGCGCGCACCGCGATGCAGGTGTCGCGCCCGACGGCGGCCGCGCGCTGCTTGCGCAGATCAAGGCATTGGCCAGGAGCGGCCGCGCCGAAATCGAGGTGTCGCAAACGGCGCTCACGCACGATCGCTCGCCGGCCGTCATCGACCGCCACGAGGCACGTCTCGCACGCCGCGATGACGATGACCTGCCCGATGACGGCGCCCGCGATCTGTGGCTCTCGATTGCACCGACGGTCGAAGGCGCCGCGTCCATGACGCGTATCGGCTTGCACGTGGAACTGGGACGTCGCCGCGATGCGCGTCGCTATCGGGCCGTCGACGAAAGCCTGGCGCCGGGCGAGTGCCTTGTCATCGAGGGGGCGGCGCGGCACACGGGCGATGTCGAGCGTCGCGCGGACGATGCCGATTCCGGCAGTGCGGGAGAGGGGAGCACACGGCGCCGGCTGGTCTTGCTGATACCGCGCGTGGCAGCATAGCGGCCGATCGGGGGCGCGCTCGCGCTCGCGTGATTGTGACGCTGCGGGCCGTGTCCGAACGGACGCGATGGCTGGCCAGGCGCCGATGCGCGCGCGGTGCGTGAGGCGCGCTTGCGCGCCCCGGGCTTACGCCCGCAGCCACATGAAATTGCCCGAGGCGATGCCCTCGAACATTTCGTCGGGCGATTCGAGGATGTTGTTTTGCCAGTAGCGACCGTGTTCGGCGTAGTGCGAGAAGAGATCGGCGAGATAGTCGCCGGTGATCGTCGGGCCCATCGGCAGATGGACGAGCAGCACGACGTTGCCCGTATCGGATTCGAGGCACAGTTGCGCCTGGTCCTGCGCGTAGACGAGCAGATTGGCCTCGAGCATGAGCCGGAAAACGACGAGCGACCGGCCGGGCGTGACGGCGCCGTAATGAAAGCTGACATAGACCGAATCGGGGTCGGTCTCGTGGTGGTCGAGATGGACGTCGAACCCTTCGATCTCGAGCGTTTGCGTCTCGACGACATACTCGGCGTCGGGCAGCCCGACCACCGCGCAAACCTCGTGAATCAACTCGACGAAACGTTCCCTGCTCATGGGCGGCAATCTCCGGCGTAAATATGGCGGCCCGGTTGCAAAAAAGCGGGGGCA
Source organism: Burkholderia sp. AU19243 (assembly GCF_018148075.1). NCBI lineage: Bacteria > Pseudomonadati > Pseudomonadota > Betaproteobacteria > Burkholderiales > Burkholderiaceae > Burkholderia > Burkholderia sp. AU19243. The sequence goes on along the minus strand of NZ_JAGSTV010000011.1, from coordinate 149,166 downwards.
CGTAGCCGGAAAGCTGGGCTTTCCGCTTTCGTGCCCCTCGCGCGAACGGACTGCGGCAATGCGAGTGGCTTACTGGCCCTTCGCGGCGTCGGCGATGTTCTTCGCGCCGTTGTTGCCGACGGAAGCGAGCGCCGACGTTTCCTGCTGCTGCATGTTGATCTGCATGGCGGCCATCGTCATCGCGTTGTTCTGGTTGGCCATGGCCTGCATCTGGCCGACCATGTCGGCGTTTTGCGAACCGGCTTGCGAGACGCCCGAGCTTCCGATCGATGAAGACATGATGTATTCCCCTTATCAAGAAAGTGATGGAAAAAGCACTGCGGTTGGTAACGCGTGATGCTTCGGTAAAAGGCCCTTGGCCGTGGTGGCCGCCGGTCCGGACCGGCTGACGCGCAGCCGGATGCTGCAACTGCAAACTGTTCAACCGTCTCCCGTATCGCCGCGGATGTCGTCAAAGCGCTGCGCCGCGGGCGCTGTGGCGCTCCTGCAGCGTGAGCACGATGCGGCGCGCCGCGATCATCCCGCGATAGAGCTTTTGCAGATCGAGCCGCTCGCGCTCGTCGGCCGCGGACTGCGTGGCCGTACTGATCCGGCGCGCGGTTTCGTCGAAGGCCGCCGCGATGCGCGCGACCCGTTGCGCGCCGTCGGGCGCCGAGAGCGTGGCATCCAGCGCGTTCAGATCCTGCGCGATGGGGAGCAATGCGTCGTACATGTCGGTTCCTTTGGTGGTCGAGGTCAATTGGTTGCTTCGTCCCTGCTGCTCGCGAACAGATGCTTCGTGCCGTCGGGCGTCTCGATGTAACGCAGTCCGCCCGTGGCGATCACCGCCGTGTACTCGACATCGGGCGCGAGCGCCTGCGCCTCCTTGACATCGACGTCGACGCGCTTGACGTTGTCGCCGAGGTCGGCCCTGATACCTGCTATCAGCGTGCGAAAGGTCGTCATCGACTGCACGCTGCCGCTCACGCGGAAGATGCCGTGGCCTTGGTAACTCACTGCCGCGCCCGTGCCGGCGAGCGACTGCTGGATGTTGTCCACATCTTGCTGCGCGACGTCGTATTCGCGCCGCACCTTGCCGCGCGCGAGGCCGTCCATGATCCGCTGCGCCTTCGCGCTTTCGTCGGCGCTCGTCACGATGCCGCGCACCGCCACACTGTCCTTGCGCGCCATTGCCTGCAGATCGCCGAGGCCTTCGCGGTGCAGGGCCTCCTGCAACTGCCGTGCGAGCGCGTCGGCGTCGAATCTCACGCTCGCCGCTTCGCTCGACTGCGTGCCCGCGAACATCACACCGGTCACGGCGACGCCGCCGATGGCAGCGGTGCAGGCGAGCGCCAGCACGGCCGTGCGCCAGGGCACGCTGGGCGAAGCGGTCGGCGCATGGCTGGCGTCGGGTTCGTCCGCATGGGCCGGGTCCCGATCCGGCGCGCCACGCTCCGCGTCAGCCCCTGTCGCGGTGTCGGCGGCAGGCGGCTCGGCCGTCTTCCAGAGCCCGGCCAGCAAATCGAGATCGCGCGGCCACGCTTCGTCATCGGGACCCACGCAAAACACGACATCGCCGAACGGCACGGCCACGAAGTCCGCCACGAGCACCTCATCGCCGTTCGCCGAGCGGATCCGCGCCACACCGTCGTCGCCCACGCAAAGCTCGATGTCGTCGACCGTCCAGTCGCTGATGCAGACATCCGAGTGCTCGGCGGCGCCGATCCGGTAGGTGCCGCTCGTGAGCCGGACCTGGGCTCCGGCGTGGGTGCCGGTCAGTACTCGAAGCGCTTTCATGATCGTGGTATCCGTGTATCCGACGTGGGTCATGCGGTTGCTCTTGCTGGCCGCCGCTCCGGCGTTTCGCTGCTTCGCGCATCGGGCCGCCGGGCCTTGACCGTCAAAATCAGTTTAGGGTTTTGCCGTTCGCGCAGCCGGCGCCATGCGAACTTCGAACGTCTTATCCGAAGCGCCGGCCGCGGGCTTGCCCGCCCCTTGCCGCGCGGCGCCGCTTTGAACGCCGATCGCGCTGTCGGCGACGACGGCGCCGGCGGGCGCCCCGCAGGCGGGCAGCGCGGCTTGCGTGTCGAGAATGCGCTGCTTCACTGCCGCGATCGATTGATCGTCGTACGAGTATTCGATGCCCGCGCTCTGGCGCGCGAGCGTGTTGTCGAGCGATACGCCGAGAAGCCCGGCCACCGCAGCGGCCTTGCCCGGGGTTGCGGCGCTTTGCATCAGGGCCGCATGCCGGTGCGCGTGTAGCCGCGCAGCATTGCGCCGGAGCGCCATCGGCGAGCGCATGGCGAGCAGCATCGGCACCGCCAGCAAGGACCCCAGCTCGATCTGCGCGGCAAGCCGCAGCACCTCCTTCGCGCACGCCGCCGCGAGTTCGGCCGGCAAGTCCGGCGCACCGAGCTTTTGCGTCGCGAGCAGTTGCATCGTGGCCGCAAGCGGCTGGCTGCGCGCGGCTGCCTTCGCCCGGCCCGCCTTGCCGATCGCGAACTTGCGCGGTTTGTCGCGGCCTTCGCCGGACTGACGGCCGTCGCGCTGACGCTGCCCGTCGCGCGACGCACTCTGCTGCGGCTGCCCTTGCTCTTCGCCTTGCTGATTCGGGCCGTGATCGTGCCCATGGCCGTTGCGATGCTGTTGCTGTCCCTCGCCGTGTTGCTGACCGCGCTCGCGCTTTTGCTGCTGTCCCTGCTCGTGCTTGCGTTCGCGCTCGTGCGGGTGTTCGTGCTCGTGCCTGGGCTCGAGCGCGTGCTGGTCGTCCGGCCGTTCGCGAGCCGATGCGTCTTTGCCCTGCGCCTTCGCCGAGCCTGCCGGCCGCGGCCGTTGGCCGAGCTGACGGATCAGTTTTTGCGCGGAAGGGGGCGGCGGTTTGTGCATGCCTTCGGCAAAACGCTTGCCGCGGTAGAAAGCGGCGGCGAGCATCTTGTTGTGCTGCATGCGCGCGCGCTGCATCTTCGTGTGCTGCACCTTCACGCCCGTGAAGCCGCGCGCCTGGGCCATCTGCCCCACGTGCTCGGCGCCGGCCTGCGCCTGCTGTGCGAGATCGGCGGCGTGGCGGCCGTGGTTGTTGCGGATCGGCGAATTCACGACGGCACCGCGAGCGTGACGATCTGGTTGGCGAAGCGCAGGATCGCGGCGGCGCCCCAGGCGCCGGTCATGAGCACGGTGGCCACGACGGCCACGAGCTTCACCGCGTACGAGATGCTTTGGTCCTGCATCGACGTAATGGCCTGCACGAACGAAATCGCGAGGCCGGAGAGCGCGGCGACGGCCACCACCGGCATCGAGACGGACAGGCAGAGCAGCAGGCCCTGCGAGGTGATGCGAACGAGCGTATCGGTTTCCATGGCGCGTGCCTCAGCGATAGGTCATGACAAGACCGTGAATCAACGTGGACCAGCCGCTCATGACGACGAACAGGAGCAGCTTGAACGGAATCGCGACGTTCGTCGGCTGGACCTGATTCAGCCCCATCGCCATCAGCACGTTGGCTATGACGAGATCGACGACGATGAACGCGATGTACAGCAGAAAGCCGATCTTGAAGGCGTCGGCCATCTCGGTCAGCGTGAAGGCCGGGGCGAGGACGATGAGATCGTCCTCACGGATCTTCGCCGCCATGTCCTTCGGCCATACCACGGTCGCCGAGCGCACGAAGAACCGCTTTTCGCGCTCGTGCGCGTGCTTCTTCAGAAACGCGCGAAACGGCTCCCTGGCCGCATCGAAGGCATCGAGCACGACGAGCGACGTGTCGCTGCCCGGGGTACGGTGCATCGTCTGCATGGTTTGCATCGCCTGCATGCCGATCGGCGCCATCACGTAGGCGGAGACCAGGACCGCGATGCCGTTGAGGACCATGTTCGGCGGCACCTGCTGCACGCCGAGTGCGTTGCGCAGCAGCCCGAGCACGACCACGATCTTCGCGTACGAGGTCGCGACCATGGCGACGAACGGGATCAGGCTGATCGCGACGACGGTGATCAGCAGCCCGGTGAGATCGCTAAACTGAACCATGGCCGCGCGACAGCTGGAGGAGACGCACGCCGAGATGATCGCCGACGCTTACGAGTTCGCCGAAGCCGATCGTCTGCCCGTAGGTCACGAGCCGCACGCGCGCATCGGGCAGCGCGGTGGGAAGCTCGAGCACGTAGCCCGCGCGCAGCGCCGAGAGCTGGGCGACCGGCATCGAGACCGTATCGATCTCGAGCTTCAGCGGCAGGTCCAGCTGGCTGATTTCGACGGGCGTGTCGATCGAGTCGGTAAGCGGCGCGTTGAACTGCGTGTCATGGCTCATGGTGGGGTCCTCGCTCAAGGTCATCAGATGGTGGGTGACGTCTGCCACGGCGCGCAGTTGCCGCGTGCCGTAGCGGCCCCAAACGACTTGCATCGGGGCGGATGAACGCTCGCTCGCGAAGAGCGCGCGAGTGGCTTCGGGTACGGCTCGCAAGATGACGTCCCCCGCGCGCAGCGAATCGAGCGTCGTCACGTTCATCGTCTTCTCGCCGATCTGCAGCCGCCCCGGTACGGCGATCTCGCTGACGTGGGTCGCGAACGGCGTGCATTGTCGGGCCACGAGCGTTTCGAGCGCGTCGAGCCAGCCGCTGTCGATGTGTTCGACAACCGCATCGAAGCGGGTATCGCCCACGCGCAGCGAGAGCGCGCAGCAACCCGTGTTCTGCGGTCGGCGCGCGGCACGTTCGAGCGACACGACTTCCACGCCGTCGAAGCCGAGCGCTTGCAGGGCGCGCCGCAGCGGATCGAGCAGGATGGCGCACACGGCGTGGCGCAAGCGCTCGTTGACGGGCTCGTCCGACGCGACGATGCTCGCGAGGCCCGCGTGCTGTCCGACGTCGATGCGCACCGCGGCCGTCTCCATGCCCCAGCGCACGCGCACGACGGCGGCGCGCTCCGGTTCCACGAAATCGTGCGTGCCGACGCTGAATGCCGAGACCCCGAGCGCGTGTGCGAGCAGAGCGCTCAGGCGCTCGTCGACGGCGAGCCGATGCTGGCGCGCGGTGGCGGCGGCCAGCGCGGGAAGCCGCGCGGGGTCGAGCAAAACGGCCGCCGCCGGCGCCTGGTCGTCGATCGCAACGCGGTCTGGCAGTAGCATTCGTGTGGTATCCATATTGGTTTTACGTGACGATGATTTCCACGCTGCGCGCGCCGTCGAAGCGGCTTTGCATCACTTCTTCGAGGCTTGTGCGCAACGTCTCCGCATGCTGTGAGATTAGTGCGCGCGAGCGTGCGTCCGTGGTGTCGAAGCGAAGCGTCAATTGGAAATGCGAAAGCGCGACGCTCAACGTACAACCCGGCAGCAGCGCCGGATCGATCGGAATCGTGATCTGCCAGTCGCCGCTTTCGAACACGATCGGGTTGGCGCAGAAGTCCGACACCTCGGCGACGATCGAATCGACGAACCGGTTCATGTCCTGGCCAGTGCGCGCCGGCGCCCGCACGGCGACCACGGCGTGCGGGACGCCTGCCGCGGGGCGCTGCGGTTCGCGCGCGGCTTGTACGCGCGGCGTGTCCGGCGCAGCCGTCGATGGTCGCGCGTCGGGCGGCGTCTGCGGAGAAGGCGGCGTCGATGCGGACAGCGTCGAATATGCCGGCACATGCATGAGTTCGTGCATGGCCGAATGCACCGGCAGGCACATCGTCGAATGCATCGGCGGATGAATCGTCGCAGGCACCGGAGCCGGCACCGGCTGCGCCGGCCGTGCGTGCGCCGCAACGTCATCGCGTTCGTCGCCGGAGCCGGCCTGTGCGTCGTCGTCGCGCTCGCCGCTGTCGGCATCGTCGCGACGTTCGTCCGCGGCGAACCCGGCAACCGGGTAGGGCGGATCGGTTTGCACGGCGAATGGAGGCTCGGCCGGTCCGGCGCCCGGCGGCTCGTCGCCGGGCGTTTCCGATGCGCCGGCGCGCACGCCTTCGCGCAGACGCTGAAAGAGGGCGGCCTGACGGTTCAACTGCGCGGCGGGCATCTCGGGTGCAGGGTCGGTGTGCGTGGCCGGCGCAGCGATCACGCGGGCGCGATGAGGGGCAAAGGAGTGCATGGCGCGGCTCGCTCGCTCACATCGCCAGGCGGCCGACGGGCTGCAGATCGACATGCGCGCCGAGCTCCTGGTACGAATACACGGGCAGCCAGGGAAGCCGCGCCTCGATCATGCGCTTGATGTAGCGCCGGATGTCCATCGACGCGACGAGCGCCAGCGGCTGCCGCGGCGTATCGCCGACGATGTCGGCAATCTTGCCGACGAGCTGGGCGATTTCGTCGGGCGGCAGCGCGAGGAAGTTGCCCGTGGGGGTCTGCTTGATCGACTGCCGGATGTGCTGCTCGACCTGAACGTCGACGAGTACGACGGGCAAATCGCGCACGCCGCCCGTCGCGCGATAGGCGATGAGCCGGCCGAGCTCCATGCGGATGTATTCGGTCAGCATCAGCATGTCCTTTTCCTTCGGTCCCCAGACGATCAGGCTTTCGGTGATGCTGCGGATATTGCGCACGGGCACGTCTTCCTCCAGAAGCCGGCGCAGCACGTCCGCCATCTTCTGCAGCGGCAGGGCCTTTTGCACCTCCGCGACGAGGCCCGGGTAGTCCTCGTTGAGCTGATCGAGCATCCACTGTGCTTCCTGAATGCCGAGAAAGAGATGCGCATTGCGTCGCAGCAGGTCGATCGTGTGGCGCGCGATCAAGCCTTCCGGTGTCGCCGCGGCGGCAGGCGCGTCGGCTGCGCCGCCGTCGGCCGCCGCGTGTACCGCGCGCGTTTCGGCGAGCGTGGTGCGCCCTTGCGGCACGTCGAAGATGAGCACTTCGTAGCTGTCTTCGGGCAGCATGCCGTCGGTCCACATCATGATGCCGGGGAACGGCAGGCCGACTTCCGATTGCAGTGCGTGGCGCTGTGCGTCGAACGCACGGTCAAGGGCATCGGCCGCGAGACGCGCGCTGACATCGGCTGCGAGGCGCACGCCGAGCGGACAGGTGAACTGCGGCGGGCGTGGCAGGATCGACGGCGCGTCGCCCTTGGCGCCGGCGCGCTGCAGTGCGCCGACGGGCTTGCCGGCGCCTTTGGCCGGGCCATCCTGCTTTTTCTGCAGACGGTAACCGACGAAGCCGAGCAGCCCGGCGAGCAGCGCGAAGAGCGGGGCCGGAAAACCGGGCACGGCGGCGAAGCCGAGCAACAGCAGCGCGGCGAAGTACAGCGCGCGCGAGCTGCTCGTGAACTGGCGTCTGATGTCTTCGCCGAGAGAGGAATTTCCATGGTCGCCGCCTTCGTCCACGCGCGTGATCATGACGCCCGCGGCCACCGAGATCAGAAGCGACGGAATCTGCGACACCATCGCGTCGCCGATCGAGAGCACCGAGAAGCGGTTGGCCGCCTCGCCGGCCGACATGCCGTGATAGGCGACGCCCACGGCGATGCCCGCGACGATGTTGATCATCGTGATCATGAGGCCGGCGATCGCGTCGCCTTTGACGAACTTCATCGCGCCGTCCATGCCGCCATGCAATTGGCTTTCGATGGCAAGCCTCGCGCGTTTCCTGCGGGCCTCGTCCGGCGTCAGGATGTTCGCGCGCAAGTCGGCGTCGATGCTCATCTGTTTGCCGGGCAGCGCATCGAGCGTGAAGCGCGCGCCGACTTCGGCGACGCGCTCGGAGCCCTTCGCGATCACGATGAACTGCACGACGGAGATGATGACGAACACGACAAGGCCGACGACGAGATTCCCGCCCACGACGAGCTGGCCGAAGCTTTCGATGATTTCGCCGGCATCGGCATGCAGCAGGATCGACTTCGTCGACGCGATATTCAGCGACAGCCGGAAAAGCGTCGTGAAGAGCAGCACGGACGGGAATGCCGACAGCGTGGCGATATGACCCACATACATCGTCACCATGAGCAGCGTGATGCTGATCGTGATGTTGATCGCGAGCAGTCCGTCGATGATGGCGGGCGGCAGCGGCAGGATCATCAGCGAGACGATCGCGATCAGCAGGACGGCGATGCCGGCCTCGCCGATGCCCGGCAGTTTCATGGTCTTCAACATGTCCACTACTCCGTGGTGGCGGTTTGAGGCGCGAGGCCGTCCACCCAGCGAAGAATCGCGGCGACGACTTCGAACAGTTCTTCGGGAATCGGCTGATTGAGCGGCACCTTGTGCAGCATGCGCGCGACGGGCGGGTTCGCGACGATGGGCACGCGCGCGTGCATCGCCTGCTGGCGCAATCGCAACGCCTGCTCGTCGAGGCCCTTGGCGAGGACGACGGGCAGCGGAAACTCCGCCGGGTCGTAGCGCAGCGCGACCGCGTAGTGAACCGGATTGACCACGACGACGTTCGCGCGCGCGATGCCGCCTTTCGGGCCTTCCTGCGACAGCTCCCTGGCCATGCGCTTGCGCTCGCCCTTGAGTTCGGGGTTGCCTTCGCTTTCCTTGTGCTCGCGCTTCACCTCGTCTTTCGACATCCGGTTCTTGCGGATGAATAGCCACTTCTGCAGCTTGTAGTCGAACGCACCGATGACGATGAACACGCCGAGCGCGACTGCGACCACATGCAGGAGCACGGACCACAGCACATCGATCAACTGCGGTACCGACCGATCGAGCGCGCTCGCCACCACGGGCATCGCGCTTTTGATCGTCTGCCACATGACGGCGACGAGAATCGCGGCCTTGCCGACCATCTTCGCCAGGTCGATGGCCGAGTTCATCGAGAAGATGCGCTGAAAGCCGGATCCGGGGCTGACCGACGCAAGCTTCGGCATGACGGCTTTCAGCGAAATCTTGAGTCCCGTCTGCGGAGCGAGCGCGATGATGGCGGCGACGAGCGCAACGGCCGCGATCCCGCACAGCAGACCGAACGCCTGCAGGCCGATATGAACGAGGACGGTCCAGAGGTCCTGCAACTCGCGCTCGCCGTGGGTGAAATCGACCGCCTCGTTGACGATCGCGCGCAGCGTATCGGCCAGATAGTGCTGGCCCGCCGTCAGCACGAGCACGATCGAGCCGAGCGACGCGACTTCGACGAGGTCGGAGCTCTTCGCGACCTGGCCTTCCTCGCGGACTTTGTCCAGCTTCTTGTCTGTGGGCTCTTCGGTTTTCTCGTCGCTCATGACCGCTGTCCTTCGCTTGTCGCACGCGCGCACCCGGGATGAGGCGCGCCGATGCAACGTTAGCGGCGCCGCGGCATCCGGCGCGATGGCGATGCGAAGCAAGGACAAGGGCCGCGAAGCGAGGCGGCGCGACGGCGCATCGCTCGGGCGCAGGCCACGTGAGCGAGGCGACCCGCGCGGCGGCGGGCGTCAGCGAAGACGTCCGCGACAGCGGCACGGACCGCTGCCCGTCGCATGCGGCGCTTCGCAATTCGTTGTGTGACTTCGTGCGCGGCACGCGGCGGCCCCGTCGCGTTGCGTACCTTGGCGTCAACGGAAGGCCGCGCCTCATCGGGTGCGGCCCATCGGATCGAATCTGATTTCCTTGGGGGAAAGGATGGACGTTCTGAAGGATCGGCCGCAGTGCCCATCGGGAGTCGTCGGCGCGATCGTCGACCTGGCCAGGGTGGCATTGGCCCGCGCAGGCACGCCGGAGCAAGTCGACATCGACGATCTCGAGCACCTCGTCGAAGTGCTGCATCTGCTGCGCCCGGATTCCGCCGAATTCGCGTTTTTCGACGGCTGGCTGCATATGGTGCGCGAGGAATGGAGCGACGCCGAACGGCTGTTTCGCAATCTGGTCGAGCGCGCGGTCTGCCTGCCGGCCAGCAAGGGAATGTTGCTGCAGTGCCTGAAGGCCCGCCAGGAGTTCGGCTGGCAGGAGGAGGCCCGACACCTGCTGGAGGAAGGCGGCAACGAAGAGGTTGAACGGCTCGCAAAAGTTCTGCTTGCGAGCGAGGAGCTGAAGCAGGCGGTCGCGACCGCGAAGCGCACGGGCCGCTTCGTTGCGCCGGATTCCGCGCTCGCGTTCGAGAACGGAGCGCATGCCGAAGACGGCGAATCGGTCGCGACGCCGTCGTCCTCATCCAGCGACATGCTGCTGACGATGCAGTACATGCGTGTCTGAGCCTGTTGCCCCTATCAGGAGAAACGAAATGAGCATCACGACTGCATCGCAACTCCAGTACGAACTGGCCCGTGTCACCGGCACGACGCCCGCGACGCCGAATGCGGACGCGGTATCGCAGCCGCTCGTCGACAAATTCCAGGCGATGATGGCTTCGGCGCACCAGCATGAGGCAGCCGCCCATCCGACCGAGCGCGCCGACCTCGTGACGAAAGCAGTCGAGGAGCAGGCGGACTATTACCGGCAAGTGCCGAACGATGTGCTCTATATGACTCAGCACATGAGCGCGTTGTCGATGGAGCGCCTTGCTGCCGCCGACATGACCATTCAGCTCGAGATCGCAAGCCTGAACGCCGATCTGCAGGTGAAGATGGCGACCGTGCAGTCGTCGAAGGACGCCGTGCAGACGCTCATGAAGAACCAATGACATGAAACCGAACCTCGTGCCTTCGAGACTGTCTGCCGCATGGCGGCTCGTCGCGGTTGCGGCGCTCGTGCTGTCGCTTGCGGCCTGCAAGCAGGAGCTCTACGGGCAGTTGACCGAAAGCGACTGCAACGAAATGGTGGCCGCGCTGCTGATGTCCGGCGTCGACGCGCAAAAGAGCACGCCCGATGGCGGCAAGACCTGGTCGGTCGGCGTCGACGAAAAGCAGATCGTGCATGCCGTGGAAGTGCTGCGCGCACGCGGCCTGCCGCGCAAGAAATTCGACGACCTCGGCGCGCTCTTCAAGAAGGACGGGCTCGTTTCCACGCCGACCGAGGAGCGCGTGCGTTTCATGTACGGTTTGTCGCAGGAACTCGACGACACGTTGTCGAAGATCGACGGCGTGGTCGTGGCGCGCGTGCAGATCGTGCTGCCGAACAACGACCCGCTCGCCCAGTCGGTCAAGCCGTCGTCCGCATCGGTCTTCATCAAGTACCGGCCCGATGCGAATCTCGAGCGGATGACGCCGGCGATCAAAAATCTCGTCGTGCACAGCATAGAGGGGCTGACCTACGATCAGGTCAGCGTGACCAGCGTGCCGGCCGATGCGCTCGATCCACCTGCCCGCCCGCACCGCCAGGACGGCTGGCTCGTCTATGCGGGCGGCGCGCTTGGCGTACTGCTGTTGATGATCGCCGGCGGCTTCGCGCTGTTGCGCGGCAACCTGCTCAAGGGCGGCGGCGGACTTGCGGGCCTGCTCGCGCGCCGGGCGGGGCGTGCGGCGAAGGCGCCGGCATGACGTTCGATCCGATCGATCGCATGGCCGGCACGGCAAGCAGGGGGAGCACATGACGAACGCATACGACTCATATGACGCAGCCGATGCGTACGACGCATCCGCCGACCCCGTTGCCGCCCCGAACGGCGCGACGCCGGCGGCCGTGGCCGCGAGACTGGCCGCGTACCATCGGCGCCGGCGTACGCTGTTCGACTGGATGCATCCGGCGTGCCGTGTGCGCGTGCCCTGTGCGGACCGACTCGACGCATGCAGCCCCGCGCAGGCCGAGGCGCTTGCCGATGCGCTGCTTGACGAATGGGGCATGCCGGCGCCGCCGCTTGCCGCGTTCGACGCGCCGGAAACGGCGCTTGCGTTGCTGCCGGCGCACGATTGTCTAGCCGTGTTCCGCTTGCGCGCGCTCGTGGAGCAGGCGGATGCATTGCGCGCCTGGATCGACCGGCCGCGTCGCGAGAAGTTGACCGGCTGGATCGGGGCGCGCGGCGTCAATCTGCTCTTCGCGCGCGGGCGTGAGCTTGCGGGCAATGCGCGCTCGCTTGCCGTGTGCGCACACCACGCGGCATCGGTCATGCAACTGCCGCTCGACGCGGCCGATGGCGATGCGCTCGCCTGGCTCGGCTTCCGGCTTTTCGCGCGCGACTGCCGATGGGCGCATGGCGGTCCGCTCGCGATCATGCGGTTGGCCATGCCGGCGCGCGACGATGAGGAGGCGTTGCCATCCCCTTCGATGCCGCTGTCGCTGCCGTCTTCGGCAGGCTCGAACCCGAGCCTTTCGATCGTCTCGCAGCTGCCCGACTTGTTTCCGGAGTGGTCATGGTGATCTGGTTACGCAATCCTCAGGCCGAAGGCAAGGACCTCGGCGTGGGCGTCGAAGGCGACGTCCTGCGTCATGAACGCCTCGCGGCGATCGTCGAGATCGATGCGGCGTACGCCGAGATGCGCCGGCAATGCGACGAGGCGCTGGACGCGGCGCGCGCCCAGGCCCGCATGCTGCTCGACGAGGCCCGCGCGCGCGCGGACGAGCTCGTCGAACGTGCCATGCGCGAGTTCGCGCAAGCGGCCGAGCGCGGCTACGACGACGGCTTGCGGCGGGGGCTGACCGATTGGCACGAACGCGCGGCGGCCGCGCACGCCGAAGCCTGCCGGCTCGCGCCCGGACAGCACGACCGGCTCGCGGAGCTGGTGACGCTGGCGGTCGAGCAGATCGTTGCGTCGGTGGATCCCAAGGCGCTGTTCGCGCGCGCGGCCGCGACGGTGGAGCGCATCGTTGCCGACGGCAGCCCCGTTCATCTGCGTGTGCATCCGTCGGACCTGGCCGCGGCGAGCGCGGCCTTCGACGAAGCGGCCGCGGCGTGGCGCGAAGCCGGGCGCTCCGTGCGACTGTGCGTGGCGGCCGATGCGACGCTTGCGCCCGGCGCCTGCGTCGCCGAAACCGACCTGGGCGCGATCGACGCGAGCTTGTCGTTGCACTTGGCGGCGATGCGTGCCGCCCTGGCGCGCGCGGTGCGAAGCGTGGCGAAGGACCCATGGCGCGAGGCGCCGAATGCGCCGCCCGGGGACGACGCAAGTGCCTTCGGTGCGCAGGCCGGTTCCACGGGCGATGCCGAGGTGCCGATAGGCGAGTACGTCGTCGGAGCCGGCGATGACCCGGCGGACCCGGATCAGCGCGCGAACGACCGCGGCGACGGCGGCGACGGCGGCGGCAACATCGGCGACGAAGAAGGTGGGCAAGGCGATGCCGCGGCCCTGCACATGGCGGGCGATCTGCGCGACGAGGGTTGGGCCGGTGCAGCGTATGCCGACGCCGACGCGATGTCCATCTGAACCGGTTCGTGCGCGGCACGAGGAACAAGACATGACAGGGAACGGAGCGCCATGATCGACATCGCGGACGGTTTCGGAACCGATGAAGCGAGCGGGGTGCGCATCGCGCAGCCACGGGCCGTACGCGACTTCTCGGCGCTGATGGATGCGATGGAGCGCGAACTGCGCGCTCGCGCACAACCCGCGGCATGCGGCAAGGTGCAGGAAGTGATCGGCACGCTCGTACGCGTGTCGGGGCTCGACGCGACACTCGGCGAACTGTGCGAGCTGCGCTCGCCCGACGGCGCCTTGCTGCAGCGTGCCGAGGTAGTCGGCTTCTCGCGCGACGTCGCGCTGCTCTCGCCGTTCGGCCGGCTCGGCAGCGTGTCGCGCGCGACACGCGTGGTGGGACTGCGGCGTCCGCTTTCGCTGCGCATCGGCCCGCGCCTGCTCGGCCGCGTGATCGACAGCCTGGGCGAGCCGATCGACGGCAAGGGGCCGCTCGAATGCGACGAGTGGCAGCCCGTCATCGCCGATCCGCCCGATCCGATGTCACGGCCCGTCGTCGATACCCCGATGCCGACGGGCGTGCGCGTCGTCGACGGCATGATGACGCTGGCCGAGGGCCAGCGCATGGGCATCTTTGCGCCGGCAGGCGTCGGCAAGAGTACGTTGATGGGCATGTTCGCGCGCGGCGCGCGCTGCGACGTCAACGTGATCGCGTTGATCGGCGAGCGCGGTCGCGAAGTGCGCGAATTCTGCGAGCACATTCTCGGGCCCGAGGGAATGGCCCGCTCGGTCGTCGTCTGCGCGACATCGGACCGCTCGTCGATCGAGCGTGCGAAGGCCGCTTATGCGGCAACGGCGGTGGCCGAATACTTCCGCGACCGCGGCCAGCGTGTGCTGCTGATGATGGATTCGCTGACGCGCTTTGCGCGCGCGCAGCGCGAAATCGGCCTGGCGATGGGCGAGCCGCCGACGCGGCGCGGTTTTCCACCGTCGATTTTCGCGGAGCTGCCGCGGCTGCTGGAGCGCGCGGGCCGCTCGGAGCTCGGCTCGATCACCGCTCTTTATACCGTGCTGGCCGAGGATGAATCGGGCGGCGACCCGATTGCCGAGGAAGTACGGGGCATTCTCGACGGGCACATGATTCTGTCGCGCGAGATCGCGGCACAGAACCGCTATCCGGCGATCGACGTGCTCGGCAGTCTTTCGCGCGTGATGACGCAGGTGGTGCCGCGCGAGCACGTGGCGGCGGCGGGACACATACGGCGGCTGATGGCCAAGCACAAGGAGGTCGAACTGCTGCTGCAGGTGGGCGAGTATCAGAGCGGCACCGATGCGCTCGCCGACGAAGCCATTGCGAAGATCGACGCGATTCGGGCTTTCCTCGGCCAGCCGACCGATCTGCTCGTCGACCCGAACGACACGCTCGCGGCTCTCGGCGAGATCGTGCAGTCGTGATGCCGGAGGCGAGCGATGAAAGACCGCCGTGTCGCCGCATTCGAGCGCGTCCTCTCGCGTCGCCGCCAGCTCGATCGCAAGCTCAATGCGACGCTCGGCGGTTTGCGCGGCGAGCTGCAGGCGCTGATCGACGCGTTGGAGGAAAGCCGCGCGGCGGTGCGCGCGCATGCGGCCGGGCTCGCCGCGCACGACGGCAAGATCGACGCGCTGCTGGGCGGCGTTTCCTTCCGTGCGGACGAGTATCTGAAACTGCGCGAATTCCGCTCGCATGCGGCCGAGCAGCACGCGATGCTGGAGGCTCGCGCGGCGCAGGCGGGGCAGGCGTTGGCGGCGAAGGAGGCGCAGATCGGTGCGCTGCGCACGGAGATCGTGCGCAACCGTGCCCGCATCGACATCTACGGCAAGCGGCGCGACACGCTGGTCAAGGCGATCGAGCTCGCGATCGAGGACGCGCAGGACGAGGAAACATCGGAGAGCCGCCGGCCAGGCCCGGCGTTTTGAAGCGGCGGGCGCGCTCGCAAGCCGGCATCCATTTAACGACAGGCGACTGAAATGAGCGAGATTACATTCGCATCGATCGAATCGAGCCATCAACTGGTCAGGTTTCTGATCGTGCTTGGCCTTTGCAGCGAGCGATTGATGGTCCTGATGATGATTTTTCCGCCGACGTCCGACAACGTCGTGCAAGGCCGCGTGCGCACCGCGCTCGCGCTTCTGTGGGGCAGCTTCATCGCCTACGGGCAGCGCGGCCTGCTCGAGCAGGGGGATGCGACGATGCTCGTGGGCATCGGGTTGAAGGAGGCGCTGATCGGCGTCGGCCTTGGCTTCGCTGCATCGACGGTGTTCTGGGCCGCCGAAAGCGTCGGCACGTACGTCGACGATCTGACCGGTTTCAACCAACTGCAGATGCAGAACCCGAGCCAGGGGCAGCAGACGTCGCTGACGTCCACGCTCCTGAGCCAGTTCGCGATCGCGGCGTTCTGGTGTCTCGGCGGCATGACGTTTCTGCTCGGCGCGATCTACGAGTCGTATACCTGGTGGCCGCTCGCGAACCTCATGCCGGCCGGCGGATCGGTGCTCGAATCGTTCGTGCTGTCGAAGACCGACTCGCTGATGGAAACGGTGGCGAAGCTGGCCACGCCGATGATGCTGCTGCTGTTGCTGGTCGATATCGGCTTCGGCTTTACCGGGAAGGTGTCGCAAAAGCTCGATCTGCCGTCGTTGGCGCAACCGGTGAAAGGCGCGCTCACGATTCTGATGCTCGCCCTGATGGCGGCGATTTTCATCGATCAGGTCCGCGATCAGCTGTCGCTCGTGGGCATTGCGGCCGAGGCGAGGGCGCTCGCGGGCGGCAAGTGAAACGCGCGGCATGCGCGAGCGCGCGCAAGTACGCGTTCGCCGTTGGCGATTGGCTGAAACAGCCTGGAGAAGAACATGATCGAGACGTTGACCGACAACGCGATCGTTACGGGGATGATGGACGTGCTGTGGGCCGGTGCGGCGCTGGATACGTTTTCGGACGTTCAGGACCTGCTCGATGCAATGGCGGTGCTGCGTCCCGGGAACGGCGAAATGCGCGAGGTGCTGGCGTGGTGGCATGTGCGTGCACGCGCTTGGGGCGAGGCGCTGAGCGATCTGCGCCGGGTGGAACGCGATGGCATGCTGTCGTCGCGCGGCATGGCGCTCGCGGCTGTATGTCTGTACGCGTTGGGCGATGCATCGTGGCGCACCTATGCGTACGCGGCGGCGTATCAATCCGACGACCCGATGGCGACGCGCACAGCACAGGCGCTGCTCGCAGCGCCCGCGATCGGGCGCGGATAGCGGCCGGCGGCTGCGCCAAGCGGAGCCCGCCGCCCCGTTTCTGTCGTCGGTACGGCCAGTGCCGCGAGCTGCGGCCGATATTGGATTGTCATCGCGTCCAATATCGGCGGGATGGTGGGCAGGAGGCTTTCTGCGATTGCGGCAGGCTTGCGTGGCGGATTCGTGCGAGCGATGAGCAGCGTCTGCTGACTTCCGCCAACGCATAATCTCCTCCCCATGACGCACGAGTGTCGGCGGCGGCGCACCTGCGCAGTTGGCGCGTGATGCGACGGTGAGAATCCCGCAGGTCGAACGCCCGCCGACGCGTGTCCCGCACGCAGATGGCGCGACCTCGTGAACAAATCGAGTGGGCGAAAGCGATCCGGGCGAGTCGCCGAGCGTGCCGATGTCTATCAGGGATTCCCCGGCCAGCTGGCAATTTGCGCTGTTTCGTCTCCCCGCGCACCCGCACCGCGCTTCTGCGCCGATCTTCCGGCACGCCGCCCCGATTATTTGCATTTCGCGAATGGCGCGTTCGCCGGTTGTTCCATACCCGATCCGCGTCGGCGCACCTATCGTTCGGGCGTCGGCTGATTGAATTCGACGCCTGCAACCGCAAGGCGGCCGCCGATTCCTCGCGACTCGCGTCGCATTCGCACACCAAAGACAACGGATCTGGTTCATGCACGGGCGCTGCGGCACGCGCCGGCCGGCTCCACGGAGACAGACATGAAAGCAAACGAGTGGGATACCGCGTACGAGTGGAAGGCGGTCACGCTTCTGGCGCTCGGTTTCGGGCTGGTCGGCCTCGACCGCTGGCTGATCGCGCCGCTGTTCCCGTCGATCATGAAGGACCTCAACCTGACTGCGCAGGACGTCGGAAACTGCATCGGCGTGCTCGGCCTGTCGTGGGGCGTCTTCGCCGCGCTGATGGGCGGCATCTCCGACAAGTTCGGCCGCCGCAAGGTGCTGATTCCCGCGATCGTCGCGTTCTCGCTGCTGTCGGGCTTTTCGGGGCTCGCGGGCGGGCTGCTCGGCCTGATCGCGATTCGCGGCCTGATGGGCGTCGCCGAAGGCTCGTTCTGCCCGACCAGCTTCGCGGCGACCGCAGACGCGTCGCATCCGAGGCGACGCGGCCTCAACCTCGGGCTGCAGCAAAGCGGCTTCGCGCTGTTCGGGCTCGCGCTGTCGCCGATCATCGCAACGCAACTGCTCGCGTTCATGTCGTGGCGCTGGGTGTTCGCGCTGGTCGCGGTGCCCGGCCTGATCCTCGGCGCAATCATGTTTTTCGTGATCCGCGAGCCGAAACGCGCGCAGGACGCCGTGTCGGAACATGCGCCGGCTTCGCTCGGCCATGTGCTCAAGAGCCGCAACATTCTCGTCGCGATGGCCGCATTGTGTTGCGCGATGACGGGCGTGTTCGTGCTCGGCGCGCTGCTGCCGCTGTACCTGACGGACTACCTGGCGCTCGGCACGCAGAAGATGGGGCTCGTCGTGTCGGCAATCGGCTTCGGCGGCTTTCTGGGGCAGTTCGGGCTGCCTGGACTGTCGGACCTGGTCGGCCGCCGCGTCGCGAGCATCGTCGGCTTTGCGGGCACGGCCGTGATGCTGTACATCTTCCGTGGCCTCGGCCCGCAACCCGTCGAGCTGTTCATGGTGCTGTTCGTCGCGTCGTTCTTCACGCTCGGGCTCGTGTCGTTGCTGTCGGGGCCGGTCGCAACCGAGGCCGCGCCCGTTGGCCTCGTGTCGACGTCGATCGGCGTCGTGGTCGGCTGCGGCGAGATTTTCGGCGGCGGCATCGCGCCGGCGATGGGCGGCTATGTGGCGGCGCACTTCGGGATCCAGAACATCCTGTGGCTGCCGATGTGCGCGGTGCTGCTCGGCATCGTGGTCAGCATGCTGCTGCGCGAGACGGCGCCGGCCGTGTTGCAGCGCCGCGTGCGCGTTCAGGCGGAACTGACGGCCGGCAAGCAGCCGTAACGCGGCGCAAGCGCGTCGCGCGATTGACACCCTTGCGGTGACAGAGTGACGCCTTTCGCATGACCCAACCGGCCGGCGGCTGCGGTTAGACTGCGGGTTTCGCTTCCAGAAAGGGCGCGGTATGGACCGGTTTCTGAGCATCGAGGCATTCGTCAGGGTCGCCGAGGCCAGCAGTTTCGCGGAAGCGGCCCGACAGCTCGGGGTCACGAGTTCGGTCGTGACGAACCGTATCCAGCAGCTGGAGAAATTCGTCAACGCGCCGCTATTCCATCGCAGCACGCGCCACGTCCGGTTGTCCGAGGTTGGCGAGACCTTTTACCGGGAGTGCGCGGAGGTGGTCGGGCGGGTGAACGAGCTCACCGACCAGATGCGCGAGCTACGCGCGACGCCGACCGGGCGATTGCGCATCCAGATGCTGCCCGGCTTCGCGCTCGATCATTTCGGTGTGCCGCTCGCCGAATTCAATCGCCGCTACCCGGGCATCCAGCTAGACATCATCGTCAATGACCGTGTCGTGGACCCTGTCGAAGAAGGGTTCGACATCGCGTTCCAGATCTTCCCGCCGATTTCCGAGTCGCTGATCGAGCGGCGCCTGTTCGTCGTGCGGCGCCTGTTCTGCGCGTCGCCCGCGTACGTCGCGGCGCATGGTGCGCCACAACATCCGCGCGAATTGCTGCAGCACACCACGGCGCTTTATTCAGGTTATCCGTCACGCAATCGCTGGACGCTGACGCGCGGCGACGAAGTCGTCGAAATGGAGTTGCCCGGCATGATCCGCTCGAACTCCGTGCATTTGCTGCGCGAGTATGCGCTGACGGGCGGCGGCGTTGTATGTCTGCCGACGCTGGTCGCGAGCGACGCGCTCGTCGCGGGCCGCCTGGTGCCGATTCTCACCGACTTCCAGATCGCGCCGCTGAGCTTCGCGGCCGTTTATCCCGCAACGCAGCGACAGGCGTTGAAGGTCAAGGCGCTGGTCGAGTTCCTTGCCGAATACATCGGCGACGAATCGCCGTGGGACCGGCCGCTTCTGGAGCGCGGCTGGGTCCGCTGAGGGCGGCGATTATTCGCGAAACGCAAATGCCGTAGTCGCGGTCCGTTGCCTTGTTGACCGGGGCGGTCGCCCCTAAAGTTGAATCCGACAAGCGGTTCAACTCAGGAGACAGCAATGACCGACACGGCCTTTCATACCGTCTTCGGTTCGCTCGACTGCTACACGCGGGGCGACATCGAAATCACCAGCGGCAGCGCGAAGCACTACGCGTTCTCGAACGTCTTCGACATCGCATCGAAGTCGGCCCCCTACGAGAAAGTCGTCGCCGGCAAAAACCTCGAATACGTGATCGAAGTGCTGCGCACCGACGGCGAGTCGCCGTGGTTCGCGTGCGCGCACGACGAGTTCGCGATCCAGATGGACGGCGAAGTCCGCATCGAATTCATCAAGCTCGACAACCCGCCGGCCGCCGGCCGCGGCACCGTGAGCGCCGGCTCGCACCCGGCGGGCCGCGAGATGGGTTACGTCGTGCTGCGCACCGGGCATCAGGCACTGCTGCCGGCCGGCTGCGCGTATCGCTTCATCGCGGGCAGGCCTGGCGTCGCGCTGGTGCAGACCGTCCTTGGCGAACTGTCGGTGGAGAAGTGGGCCGACATCTGCGTGCACTGATCCGTTCGATCGAAACCATTCAAATATTTCTGGAGACACGTTATGGCCACCCTCGAGACCGTCGATCTTTCTGCAGGCTTCGCCGCCGATCTGGTGCAGGCTACGGAAGCCGATGCCGTCACCGGTTACCGCCGCTTCCAGCTCGGCGAATTCGCGTTCCAGCGCGACGAGTACTTCGTGACGATCAGCTGGCCCGCGAAAGGCCGGACCCGCACGCACGCGATACCTGCGGATGCGTTCCTGCGCGCAATGATGCGTGACGTCGCATGGGGCTTCTTCTACGGCTGGGTGAATTTCGATCACGTGTTCGGCACGCGCAATCACTACGGCAAGGTCGACGTCTATGCGGGAACGTTCAACGGCATCCTGAAGGAGGCTGGCGTCGACTACACCGAGACGTTCGACACGCCGACGATCATGGCGACCTTCAAGGCGATGCTGCACGACTGGACGAACGAAGGCTTCGATCCGTTCGCGGCGCCGGAAGAGACGGGCACCGCATTCGGCCGCAAGCATGGCGAAAACGGTTCTGCGATCGAACGCACGCGCATCGCGACGCGCCGCATGCCGGGCCTCGAAGGCGATTCGCCGCTGCGCGACGCGCTGCCGGTCAATCGCGCGTTTCTCGACGTCGATCAGGAAGAGCCTGAAGTGCACGTGAACCCCGGCTTCGAAGGCGAACTGCACGCGTTCAACCTGTTCAAGTACCTGTCCCGCTCCGACGTAACGTGGAATCCGTCCGTTACGTCGGTTTGCGGGCGCAGCCTGTTCTGCCCGACGACCGAGGAATTCATTCTGCCGGTGTTCCATGGCAATGACCGCGTTGAGTGGTTCCTGCAACTGTCCGACGAAATCGTGTGGGACATCGGCGACAAGAACACCGGCGCACCGCGCGCGCGGATCACAATGCGCGCGGGCGACATCTGCGCGATGCCCGCCGACATCCGGCATCAAGGCTACTCGACGAAACGCTCGATGCTGCTGGTATGGGAAAACGCGACGCCGGACCTGCCGCAGCGATACGAGAGCGGCGAGCTTGCGCCGTATCCGATCGAGTTCTAAGCCACGCTCGCGCGAAAAATCGAGGACGATTCATGCAAACCCAACTCTTCATCGACGGGCGCTTTGTCGACGCCGTCGACCGCGGCACGATCGACGTGCTCAACCCGCACGACGGCTCGCTGATCGCGCAGATCGCCGCCGCCACCGCCGCCGACGTGGACCTCGCTGTCGATGCGGCGACCCGCGCGTTTCCGAAATGGTCGGCGCTGCCGGCGGCCGATCGCGGCCGGCTGCTGTTGCGTCTCGCCGATGCGATCGAAGCCAATGCCGAGGAACTCGCACAACTCGAATCGCTGGACACCGGCCATCCGATCCGCGATTCGCGCGCGCTCGACGTGCCGCGCACGGCCGGCTGCTTCCGCTACTTCGGCGGGATGGCCGACAAGCTGCAAGGCTCGGTGATACCGGTCGAAACCGGCTTCCTCAACTATGTGCAGCGTGCGCCGATCGGCGTCGTCGGCCAGATCGTGCCGTGGAATTTTCCGCTGATGTTTACCAGCTGGAAGATGGGCCCGGCCCTCGCCGCCGGCAACACGGTCGTGCTGAAACCGTCGGAGATCACGCCGCTGTCGACGCTGCGGATCGTCGAGCTGATGGCCGAGGTCGGATTCCCTGAGGGCGTCGTCAATATCGTTCCCGGCTATGGACACACCGCCGGCCAGCGGCTTGCCGAACACCCGGGTGTGGGCAAGATCGCGTTTACCGGTTCGACCGCGACGGGCCGCCGGATCGTCGATGCGTCGCAAGGCAATCTGAAGCGCGTGCAGCTGGAACTCGGCGGCAAGGGCGCGAACATCGTGTTCGACGATGCGAATCTCGATGCGGCCATCAACGGCGCCGCATGGGCGATCTTCCACAACCAGGGGCAGGCCTGCATCGCGGGTTCGCGTCTCGTATTGCACGAACGTATCGCGGATGAATTCCTCGAGCGCTTCGTGTCGCTCGCTGCGTCGATCCGCGTCGGCAATCCGCTGGACCCGGACACCGAGATGGGGCCGCTCACGTCGAAACAGCATCTCGAGCGCGTGCTGTCGTTCGTCGACGTCGCGCGCGAGCAGGGCGGCCGCGTGCTCGCCGGCGGCAGCGCACCGCAGGATTCCGCGCTCGCGAACGGCTACTACGTGCGCCCGACCGTCATCGAAGCGAAGAGCGCGGCCGACCGCATCGCACAGGAGGAAGTGTTCGGGCCGTTCGTCACCGTGCTGCGCTTCGGCAGCGACGACGAGGCGCTGTCCATCGCCAACGCGACCGAATACGGGCTCGGCAGCGGCTTGTGGACCAGGGACCTGTCCCGCGCGCACCGGATGGCGTCGCAAATCGACGCGGGCATGTGCTGGATCAACTGCTACAAGCGCGTGAACCCGGGCAGCCCGTTCGGCGGCATTGGCAAGTCGGGCTACGGCCGCGAGATGGGGTTCGAGGCGATGCACGACTATACGGAAGCGCGCTCGGTGTGGGTCAATGTCGACGGCAACGTGCCGCCGCACTTCAAGCGCTGAGGCCGCAATGGAGCGCTTCGTCTACCAGGGAACGCCTTCGCGCGTCGTGTTCGAATGGGGTGCGCTCGAACGGCTGCCCGACGAACTGAGCGCGCTCGGTGCGCAGCGTGCGTTGATCCTGTCGACGCCGGAGCAGCAACCGCTCGCGGCGCGCGTCAGCGACGTGCTCGGCGAACGTGCGGCCGGCGTGTGTGCGCAGGCCGTGATGCACGTGCCGGTCGAAGTCGCACGTGCGGCGCGCGAGATGGCGGCCGACCTGGGTGCGGACTGCTGCATCGCGATCGGCGGCGGCTCGACGATCGGGCTTGGCAAGGCGATCGCGCTCGAATCGTCGCTGCCGATCGTCGCCGTGCCGACCACGTACGCGGGCTCGGAGATGACGCCGATCTACGGGCTCACGGAAGGCCGGCTTAAGCGCACCGGGCGCGACGCCCGCGTGCTGCCGCGCACGGTGCTGTACGACCCTTCGCTGACGCTGTCGCTGCCGCCGGCCATCTCGGCCGCGTCCGGCGTCAATGCGATCGCGCACGCGGTCGAAGCGCTCTACGCGCAAGATGCGAACCCGGTGATCAGCCTGATGGCGGAGGAATCGATCCGGGCCCTCGGCGAAGCATTGCCTGCGATCGTGCGCACGCCCGACGATCGCGAGATGCGCAGCCGCGCGCTTTATGGCGCATGGCTTGCCGGCACGTGCCTCGGCGCCGTCGGCATGGCGTTGCATCACAAGCTGTGTCATACGCTCGGCGGCACGTTCAACTTGCCGCATGCGCAGACGCACGCCGCGATGTTGCCGCATACCGCGCACTACAACCATGCGGCGGCGCCCGATGCGCTGCTACGTGTTGCGCGGGCGCTGGGCGGTAGCGACGCGGCAGAAGCCGGCCGACTGTTGTTCGCGCTGAACCGGCAGCTTGGCTTGCAGGCGGCGCTTGCCGACCTCGGGATGCCGGAAGCGGGCCTCGACGAAGCCGCCGACCTCGCATGCCGGAATCCGTATGCGAACCCGCGGCCGGTGGAACGCGCGCCGATTCGCGCATTGCTTCAGCGCGCGTGGGAAGGGCGCGAGCCGCAGTGAGCGGCCTGCATTGAAGGAGACGAACGTGACGAATGATCATGATGACGGCGATACGCGGCTGACCGAGCAGGTCGTCGCGAGCTTCGACGGTACGCCGAACCCGCGCTTGCGCGTGCTGATGCAAAGCCTCGTGCGGCACCTGCATGCGTTCGTTCGCGAGACGGAGCTGACCGAAGCCGAATGGATGGCCGCGATTCGCTTCCTGACCGAAACCGGGCAGATGTGCGACGACGTCGTGCGCCAGGAGTTCATTCTGCTGTCGGACACGCTCGGCGTGTCGATGCTGGTCGATGCGATCAACCATCGTTTTGCGACCGGCGCGACGGAAACGACGGTGTTCGGCCCGTTCTACATCGAAGGGATGCCCGACCGCGCGTATGGCGAGAACATGGCGTTCACGCCAGGCACGCCGGCGCTCGTGCATGGCCGCGTGCTGACGACCGACGGTGCGCCGGTGCCGGGCGCCGTGCTCGACGTCTGGCAGACCGCCGACAACGGCATGTATTCCGGACAGGACAGCGCGCAACCGCACGGCAACCTGCGCGGCCGTTACCGGACGGATGCCGACGGACGTTACGCGATCACGACGATTCTGCCGGTCAGCTATCCGATCCCGAGCGACGGCCCCGTCGGGAAGATGCTCGACGCGACCGGACGGCACCCGTGGCGGCCCGCGCATCTGCATTTCATGATCGACGCGCCGGGCCATCGGACGCTCGTTACGCATCTGTTTGACGAGGCGGACGAATACCTGGAATCGGATGCGGTGTTCGGCGTGAAGCCGTCGCTGATGGTCGCATACCGTCCGCGCGAGGCCGGCGATGAGCTGGCGCGCCGGTTCGGACTCAGCGGCGCGTACCGCGAAGCGACGTACGACTTCGTGCTCGACCGGAGTTGACCGACATGGCCCGATTCTTTGCGGTGCTCGCGACGGACCAGCCGGGGATGCACGACGTGCGCGACCGCGTGCGTTCCACCCATCGCAGCTATCTGCGCTCGGCGGCTCAGCATGGCGTGTATGTACGGCTCGGCGGCCCGACGCTCGATCCGCACGGCGATGCGATGAACGGCACGCTGCTCGTGATCGAGGCGGACGACATCGATGCGGTGATGCGGTTCGTTGGCAACGATCCCTATGTGAAGGAAGGGCTGTTCTCGCGGGTCGAGGTGCGTCCGTGGGACTGGAGCCTCGGTAATCCCGAGCGGAGAGCGTGAGCATGGGCGCGGCGCGACTCTGCCGCTTCTCCGATGTGCCCGACGGTGGGGCGCGGGTCGTCGACGAAGCGTGCATCGGCCGGCCGGTGATCGTCGTGCGGCGCGGGGAGCAGGTGTGGGCGTATGTGAACCGCTGCCCGCACTTTTCCGTACCGCTCGATTTCGAGCCGGGCAACGTTTCGTGCTATCGGTCGCAGGTGCTGATGTGCGCGCATCACAGCGCACTGTTCCGGTTCGACGATGGCGTGTGTATCGACGGGCCCTGTTCGGGTGCAGGGCTTGAAGCTGTGGCGGTCGAAGTCGATTCGGCCGCGTGGGTGATTTGCCGACGCGCCTGAATCGGTCGCCCGGGTAGCGCGGCGAGCTGGGTGAAACGGGAAATCGGCGTGATCTTCTCGGCTTCCATGAATCAGTATTGCGAAATAAATTTTGATGTTCCGCGCTGAATCGGACCTGATCGGGGCTGGAGAGCGTGTTGTTTCAACGAGTATCGGGCGATTCCCCTTTAAGCAGCGGACGCTCGCTCAAATTTCCAAAAAAGACGGAGACACAATGAAACTCGGGTTTGGCGTATTCGCGATGCTCGCCATCGCGCCGGGCGCGTATGCGCAAAGCAGCGTGACCCTGTTCGGTCTGATCGACAGCGGTGTTTCGTATGTCAGCAACGAGGGTGGCGGGAAGAACGTCAAGTTCGACGACGGCATCTTTACGCCAAACCTGTTCGGCCTTCGCGGCACCGAAGATCTCGGCGGCGGATATCGCGCGACGTTCGCGCTCGTGAACCAGTTCTCGATGGCGAACGGCAGCATCGTCGGCGCAGGCATCTTCGCGCGTAACGCGTACGTGGGCATCGAGAGCGACCGGTTCGGCAGCGTCCGGCTCGGGAATCAGTACGACTTCATGGTCGATTCGCTGTTCGCGAAGGGCAACGCGATTTCGATGGACATCACGGGGCTGTACGGGTTCAGGAACGGGCCGTTTCAGCGGCTTGCGCTGCCGAACAATCCGACCGGCGCGTTCGACTGGGATCGCACGGCGGGCAGCAAGCCGGTGGCCAATTCCGTCAAATACAGTTCGCCGACGATTGGCGGGTTTTCCGGCGGCGTCATGTATGCGTTCGGCGGCGTGGCCGGATCGGTCGGTGCGAACAATGCCGTCAGTGCCGGATTGAACTACGAAGTCGGCGCACTCGGCATCGGCGCGGCCTATACGAACGAGAAGTACGGCACGGCGCCCGGGACGCCGGCGACCAGCGTGCGCAACTGGGGCGTCGGGATGCACTACGACTTTGGCGCGGTGACCGCGAAGGCGTTGCTGACCACCGTCCACAACTCATTCAACGATGCCGGCGTGTGGATGGCCGAAGCGGGCGGGGTCTGGCGCATTCGCCCGGACGTGTTTCTGGGCGCCAAGTATATGTACATGAAGGGCAATGAAGCCGTAAACGACAATCACGCGCATCAGGTCAGCGTCGCGCTGCAGTACCTGTTGTCGAAGCGGACGATGGTGTATGTGTCCGCCGACTATCAACGCGCGAACAGCGGCGCGAATGCGCAGATCAACGGCGTGCTCGATCCGAACGGCGCGTCCAGTTCGGCAAGCCAGGCCGTTGCACGAATCGGTGTGCATACGATGTTCTGATGCGGCGGCAACGGGCATGCCGCCCCGCGCGCACGACTATGCGGCGTCGTCCGCCGCCGAAGCGAATCGCGCGAGACTGTCGCGCACGGCCGGCGCGTCGTAGCGGGCGCCTGCGCCGCCGAGCGCGACGGTCGCCTTCTGCGCGAGCGGCAACAACAGCGCAAGCGCCGCGGCCATCGCCGGCACCGCGGCAAGCCGCGATTTCGGACCGGATACCGTCAGCGCGCCGACGCAATCGCCTGCCGCGCCGAACACCGGCACCGACGCCGATGCGGTTTCCGGGTCGCGTTCACCGTACGACGCGGCCCACAACCGTTCGCGCACGTCGTCCCACCGCGCATCGTGCGGGTCGGTGAATGCGAGCAGCACTTTCCCGGACGCGCCCTGGTGAACCGGAAATTCCTCGCCGACCCGGATCGACACCCGCACCGTGCGCGTCGGTTCGACGCGATACAGCACCGAGCGCATATCGCCGTGGCGCACGTAGAACGATGCCGTCTCGCCGAGTTCGCGGCTCAGCGTCTCGAGCAACGGTTCGACGACCGGGCCGACGCGAAACGAGCGCTGGTACAGCGCGGCGAGCCGCAACGGCTCATGCCCGACCGCGTACTGGCCGTCGTCGAGTTTGCGCATGAACCCGCCGTGCTCCAGCGCGGCGAGCAGCCGCAGGATCGTGCTCTTGTAGAGCCCGGTGCGGCGCGACAGCTCCGCGAGCGACAGCCGGTCGTCGGTTTGCCCGAATGCACGCAGGATCGCGAACGCGCGATCGAGGACGGCGACGCCGCTCGAGGCTTCGGTCGACGAATCGGCCACTTCGTCGGTGTGATCGGCGGGAGTCGAGGGCGAAGGCGAAGGCACGGCAGGCAGTTCCTTGGGTTGACGATCGCCTGACTATATCGTTCTGTCTGACAGAACGCAAGTTCCAAAAAATCGCGATTTCACGGGTATACCCCGCTTCCGAGTGCCCTTCTGCGCCCCTAAAGTTCCATCAAACAGAATGACGTTCTTTCAGATGGAACAGTGAGGCGCCCAATGTGTATTTCCGAAAGTCCGAAGGTGCTGGTCAGCGAAGTCGGGCCGCGCGACGGCCTGCAGAGCATCAAGGCCGTGATGCCGACGGCCGACAAACTGCAATGGATCTCGGCGCTTGCCGCGGCCGGGCTGCGCGAGATCGAGGTCGGGTCGTTCGTGCCCGCGCGACTGCTGCCGCAGATGGCGGACGTGCGGGAAGTCGTCGCTCATGCGCTGGGGATTCCCGGGTTGCACGTCGCCGCACTCGCGCCGAACCTGCGGGGCGCCGAAAGTGCGTTCGACGCAGGCGTGCACAAGCTGACGTTGCCCGTATCGGTGACCGACGCGCACTCGCTCGCGAATATCCGCAAGACCCCCGCGCAGATGATCGACGAGGTGCGCGCGATCGTCGCGCTGCGCGATGCGAGTTTTCCGTCGGTGCAGATCGAGGCGGGCGTGTCGGTGGCGTTCGGCTGCACGCTCGCCGGCGCGGTGTCGGACGACGAGACGATCGCGATGGCCGTCGCGATGGCCGAATGCGGCGTTGACGAGATCGGCCTGTCCGATACCAGCGGCTACGCGAACCCGGTGCAGGTGCGCCGGCTGTTCACGCGGCTGCGGCGCGAGGTGGGCGACAAGGCCGGCGGCGCGCACTTCCACAACACGCGCGGGCAGGGGCTCGCCAACGTGGTCGCCGCACTCGACGCCGGCGTGACGACGATCGACGCGAGCCAGGCCGGCCTGGGCGGCTGCCCGTATGCGCCTGGCGCGACCGGCAACATCGTGACCGAGGATCTCGTGTTCCTGCTGGAGGCGATGGGATACGACACGGGCATCGACGTCGACGCGTTGCTCGCCGCGCGCGCGATCCTGCATGCGGCGTTGCCGGCCGAGGCGCTGTACGGCCACGTGGCGGACGCCGGGTTGCCGAAGGGTTTCCGTTATGCGGACGGCCGCGCGCCGACCGCGGTCCAGCCGGAAGGCTGCGTAGCAGGAGTCGTGCAATGAACGATCGTCAACCGGCTTCGCCGCTGCCATACGAAGGCGTGCGTGTAATCGAGATGACCCACATGGTGATGGGCCCAACCTGCGGGATGCTGCTCGCGGATCTGGGCGCCGAAGTCATCAAGATCGAACCGATCGCGGGCGACAGCACGCGCGCGCTGCGCGGGTCCGGCGCGGGCTTCTTCGGGATGTTCAACCGCAACAAGAAGAGCGTGGCGGTCGACGTGAAGGATCCGCGCGGGCTCGAGATCGTGCGGCGGCTCGTTGCGACGGCCGACGTGTTCAGCGAGAACTTCAAGAGCGGCACGATGGAGCGGCTCGGCCTCGGTTATCCGGCGCTGTCGTCGATGAATCCGCGTCTGGTGTACGTATCGCACAAGGGCTTTCTGCCGGGACCGTACGAACATCGCACCGCACTCGACGAAGTCGTGCAGATGATGGGCGGCCTCGCGTATATGACCGGCCCGGAAGGCCGGCCGCTGCGGGCTGGGGCGAGCGTCAACGACATCATGGGCGGAATGTTCGGCGCGATCGGCGCGATGGCCGCGCTCGCGCAGCGCGAACGCACCGGCCAGGGTCAGCAGGTGCAGAGTGCGCTGTTCGAGAACAACGTGTTCCTCGTCGCGCAGCACATGATGCAGTTCGCGGTGACGGGGCAGGCCGCGTCGCCGATGCCGAGCCGGATCTCCGCATGGGCCGTGTACGACGTGTTTTCGGTGAAGGACGGCGAACAGATCTTCCTCGCAGTCGTGTCGGACACGCAGTGGGCGCTGTTCTGCGATGCATTCGGCTTCACCGCGTTGAAGGACGATGCACGTCTTGCGACCAACAACCTGCGCGTGCAGGCGCGCGAGTGGCTGCTGCCCGAGTTGCGCGCACGGCTCGCCGCGCATTCGGCCGACGAGATCGGCGCGATCTTCGAATCGATCGGGCTGCCGTATGCGCCGATCACGAAGCCGCAGGACTTGTTCGACGATCCGCATCTGCTCGCAACGGGCGGCCTCGAAGCCGTGACGCTGCCGGCCGACGCGAGCAGCGCCGGCCGGCCCGTCGACACGCGCACCGCGCTGCTGCCGCTCACGCTCGCCGGCGAGCGCCTGCGGCTGCGCTCGGCGCCGCCCGCGCTCGGTCAGGACACCTGCGCGCTGTTGGGCGAACTCGGCTATACGCGGGACGACGCATGGGCGCTGATCGAAGCCGGCGTCGTCGCGGGGCCGTGCGAGCGCGGTGCGGACGGCCGGCCGCCGGAGCGGCCGGGCGTGCGAGGCGAGCCGGTTGACCGGCCGTCGCCGAACGAAGTGGCGAGCGCATAGCGCCGCTGCGATCCACCGAACGAACAACGCATCCCGGCCGCGCGTCCGCGCGGGCGCGGAATGCGCATCCACGGAGACAACCATGACATCCGCTTCCCCGGCGCTTGCCGCCGATCGCGAGACCGACGCGTCGATCGAGCAACGGGCCGTGCGCAAGGCCGCATGGCGCTTCATTCCACTGCTCGCGCTCGCGTATTTCTTCAACTATCTCGACCGCACGAGCGTCGGATTCGCGGCGCTGACGATGAATCGCGATCTCGGCTTGACCGCCACGCAGTTCGGCTGGGGCGCGGGGATCATGTTCGCCGGCTATTGCGTGTTCGAAGTGCCGAGCAATCTCGCGTTGTACCGCTTCGGCGCGCGGCGCTGGCTCGCGCGGATCATGATCACATGGGGCTTGATGGCGGCGGCGACCGCGCTCGCGACGGGACCGACCAGTTTCTACGCGATCCGGATGCTGCTCGGCATCGGCGAGGCAGGGTTTTTTCCGGGCGTGATCTTTTTCCTCGCGGTGTGGTTTCCGGCCAGTTACCGCACGCGCGTGCTCGCGTGGTTCACCGTGTCGACGCCGCTGTCGTCGCTGATCGGCGGGCCGCTGTCGACGTGGCTGCTGCAGCTCGACGGCGTGCTCGGGCTCGCGGGATGGAAGTGGATGTTCATCGTCGAAGGGTTGCCCGCATGCGCGCTCGGCTTTCTCGTACTGAAGCTGCTGTCCGATTCGCCGGCAACGGCTGCGTGGCTGTCGGGTGACGAGCGCGCCGCGCTGCAGCGCGCGTTCGAGCGCGAAGGTGCCGCGGCCGGCCGCAAGAAGCGCTTCGGCGTCGCCCTGCGCGACGTGCGCGTGTACGTGCTCGCGCTGATCTCGTTCGGCTTCACGATGGGGTCGTACGGCATCGGCATCTGGCTGCCGCAGATGCTGAAGGCGCACGGGATGTCGACGATGCAGACCGGCTGGCTGTCGGCGGTGCCGTACTTCTTCGCCACTGTCGCGCTGCTGCGGTGGGCGAAGCGGGTGGATCGGCGCGGCGGCCCGATTGCGAACCTCGCGATCGGCCTGGCCATCGGCGCGGTGGCGCTCGGCGTGTCGACGCATTTCCTGACGCTCGGCCCTGCGCTCGCCGGCATCACGCTCGCGCTGATCGGCACGATTGCCGGACGCACGATCTTCTATACGCTGCCGTCGCGTTTCCTGTCCGGCCAGGCGGCGGCCGGGGGGCTCGCACTGATCAATTCGATCGGCGCGCTCGGCGGATTCGCGGGACCGTATCTGGTCGGTTACCTGAAGGACAGCTTCGGCACCTTCACGGCCGGGATGCTCGGCCTCGCGATCGTGCTGGCGATCACGACGCTGCTGACGCTGTCGCTGTACGCATTCGACCGGAGTGAATGACATGACGCTTTCGCTCAAACGGCGCCGCCTGCTCGGCGCGGCCGCCGCATCGCTCGCGCTGCCTGCATGGGCCGACACGCGCACACCGGCTGAAAACGGAGTTTCCCGCATGACGACGCAAAGCAACTATCTCGCGGTGCGCAACGACTGGCTGGCCTCGGCGCTCGAACCTGCGCTCGAACCTACGCTGCCGATCGTCGACGCGCATCACCACTTCTACGAGCGGCCGGGATGGATCTACATGCTCGACGACTATCTGCAGGATGCGCGGTCCGGCCACAACATCCAGGC
Organism: Burkholderia sp. AU19243; assembly: GCF_018148075.1. Lineage (NCBI taxonomy): Bacteria > Pseudomonadati > Pseudomonadota > Betaproteobacteria > Burkholderiales > Burkholderiaceae > Burkholderia > Burkholderia sp. AU19243. The sequence goes on along the minus strand of NZ_JAGSTV010000011.1, from coordinate 117,690 downwards.
ATCCGTGTACATGCAGGCGTTGACGCGCTATCGGGAGGCGGGGCCGGTCGAACTGAAACCGGTCGGTGAGACGGCTTACGTCGCCGGCGTAACCGAGCCGCTGCAGCGCAGCAGTCCGGCCGTCGCGAAAGGCATCGTCGGGCATGCGGACCTGCGGCTCGGACAGCGCGTGCGCGATGTGCTCGAAGCGCATATCGACGCCGGTCGTGGCCGCTTCCGCGGCGTTCGACACCTGACGACGTGGGACGCCGATCCATCGCTCGCCAACCCGTTGTCGGCGGTGCCGCGCGGGTTGTTGCTCGATCCCGCGTACCGGGCCGGCGTTGCCCAGCTCGCGCCGCTCGGGTTGTCGTACGATGCGTGGCTGTTCTTTCCGCAATTGCCCGAGCTGTTCGATCTGGCGAAGGCGAATCCCGATACGCGGATCGTCGTCAATCACTGCGGCGGCGTGGTTCGGATCGCGAGCTATGCGGACAAGCGCCCGGAAGTCTTCGAACAATGGTCGACGTCGATGCGCGAACTGGCGCGGCTGCCGAACGTATTCGTGAAGGTCGGCGGTCTCGGCATGCGGATCAACGGCTTCGATTTCGAGAAGGGCGCGCGCCCGCCGTCGTCAGAAGAGCTCGCTGCAGCGTGGAAGCCGTGGATGCTCACGTGCATCGAGGCGTTCGGACCCGAGCGCTGCATGTTCGAGAGCAATTTCCCGGTCGACAAGGGCTCGTATTCGTTCGTGAACGGCTGGAATGCGTTCAAGCGGCTGACGGCGCACGCCAGCCCGGACGAGCGCGACGCGTTGTTCCGCAGGACCGTCACGCACGTTTATCGGCTCGGTTGAACGCGTATCGCGGCGGGGCGCGACGCGGGCGCGGGCGGGCGCTCGCGTCTTTTGCCGTCGCGAAGTCGTCGGGCCGGTTCAACCATCGTCGTCCGGATTGACGTTGCGGCGATCGCAACGTGCACTATGCATCGCGATTTCGCGGCTCGCCATCGCGCACGTGTCGCACGCGATCCGCGATGAAGGTGCGCACGTTTCCGTCGGGAAACAGGATCGCGACCTGCTCGTCGGTCGACATGACGACTTCGCCCACACCGAAACGCGCGACACGCGCCTTTTCTCCACGGATCCATCCGCGCTTTCGCTCGGCAAGCTGTCCGGTACGGCGGCGCGCGATCGCCGCGGGCGAATGCACGTCGGGCAGCGGCTCGACATGCGGCGGATGGAGGCAGTTGTCGCACGTGCCGCAGCGCTCCATCTTCGTGTCTTCTTCGTAGTACTCGAGCATCAGCCGCCAGCGGCAGCGCGCGCTTTGCGCGTAATCGATCATCTGCTGCAATGCGTCGCGGTCCCGCTCGCGCATCCGCACGAACTGCTGAGCGGCAGCCGGAACCGCTGCGCGCAATGGCGCGTGCGCCGCGCCCTTGCGCAACCGGTAGCAATGCCGACGATCGCGCTGAACGATACGTGCGTCGATCAACATCGCGAGCGCCACATCGAGCTTGGCGGACGGAACATCCGTCAGCCGTTCCGCCAGCGCTTTCGCGGGCACGGCAGTGCCGCCGGGTACAGCGGACGGCGGTGCGGGTTCGCACTGCGCGTCGCCGCCTGACGCTGCCGCAATGGCGTCGAACACCTGCAACGCCAGTTCGGCGTCGGGATACTTTCCTGCAAGGAAGAACTGCTGAATGCGGCGATCGTTGAGATCGAACAGCAGCACGCAATCGGCATTTTCTCCATCGCGCCCCGCGCGCCCCGTTTCCTGGTAATACGCGTCCAGATTGCCGGGGATCTGGTAGTGAATGACGAAGCGCACGTCCGGCTTGTCGATGCCCATGCCGAACGCGTTCGTGGCGACGATCAGGCGCGCGTCGCCGTTCATGAAGCGGTCCTGCTCGTCGCGGCGTTCCCGGGCCGCCAGCCGTCCGTGGTAGCGGGCGACGCTTTCTCCGCTCGCCGCCAGCCACGCCCATACGCGTTGAACCTCGCGCACGGTCGCGACATAGACGATGCCCGGGCCTTGCAGTTCGCTGGTCAGATCGAGCAGCCGCCGTTGCTTGAGTTCGAGCGCGCGTGCGGCTTCGCGGCGTCCGTGTCCGGCGCCCGTATGAATCACGCGGTAGCGCAAGTTGGGCCGGTACGTACCCGTGCGCACGATCGCGGGGTCGCGCAGTCGCAATGCGTGCACGATGTCTTCGACGACTTCCGGCGTCGCGGTGGCGGTGAGCGCAAGGACCGGCGGGCCGCCCATCGTCTCTACCGCGTGCGCGATATCGAGAAATGCCGGCCGGAAATCGTGCCCCCACTTCGACACGCAGTGCGCTTCGTCCACGACGACGAGTTCCACGCGCGGCTGCGTGCGACCGGCGAGGACGTCGACGAACGCGGGCTGCGCGAGGCGTTCCGGCGTCACGAACACGATGCGCGGGCGGCCGTCGCGCAACGCTTGCAATGCCGATCGCTCGTCCTGACGCCCGAGCGTGCTATTCAGCAACACGCAGTCGATGCCGAGCGCCTGCAGCTTGTCGGCTTGATCCTTCATCAAAGAAATCAGCGGCGACACGACGAGCGTCATGCCGTTCAGATGCAGGGCCGGCAACTGGTAGCACAGCGACTTGCCCGCCCCGGAAGGCATCGTCGCAAGCGTGTCGCGCCGTGCCAATACGCTGCGGATGATGTCCTCTTGTCCGTCGCGCAGGCGCGCGATCCCGAAGCGCTCGCGCATCGTCCGGCGCAGATCGCGCAGTCGCTGGTCCACCGTCGCCATCCGAATCCCCCGGTCGTGATATCGGGGATCGACGAGCAATGCGTGTGCCGGGCGGCCAAGGTGTCGCCGTCGGCAACCGGTTGCGACGTTGCGGCTCAACCTGGAAGCTGCATCACCGTCGGCCGGTAGCGAATCGGGTCCGTCATGCGTCGTGGCCGGATGGCCGACGATGGAAGGCCCGCATCACGCGGGCCCTCGGTCAATCAGCAATTGCCTTTCTTTGCCTGCCCGGGCGGGCAGAACCCGTTCCCCGGCCCGCCTTGCGGTGCGACGACGACCGGCGGGCCCGCAACATAGGCGACGCACCCGCCGAGCGCGCCGACCACGCTCGCCGCGGCGAGCAATGCGATACCCCCTTTCTTGCCGCCTTGTTCGGCGTACACAGTCCCGCCGGCTTCGATCGGCGCGACGTAGCCGGAGATCGCGCCGCTCACGACGGCCGCGCCGCGGCGGCGCCGCTCGATTGCGGCGCGCGGCGATCGAATCTGCGCGATGACCGTGCCGCTTTTATGACGCGGCCGAGTACGCCCGATCACGACCTGCAAAAACTTGATCGGTAAAAGCACCAAATTCGCGCGAATTGTTTCGTCGCTATAGTCCAAACGTGAACGATAGCGACGGCGTAATGCGCCGCCACCGTTCAGGCAATGACTGTAGACGGATGCTGTATGAAAAACACAATCGAAAAGACCACCGTACCGGTATGGGGTGTGGCGGCCGGCGTACTGCTGGCTGCCGCTGGACTGAGTCTCGGCATGTTCCCGAAGGCGCTGCACAGTGCGGGAACCGCAAACGAATTCATGGCATCCGGCATCGCGATGCTGGGCATCTTCCTCGCCGTCTATTCGGCGCACGAACTGCGACGCAAACGCGTGTACTGAGCGCGCGCACCGCCGATCCGCAGTCCGCCGCAGTCCGGCCGACGCGTCATGAATGCGTTCGCCCGTCCGGCGGCCCCGCATCGATCAACAGATCGTCGACGATGATTTCGCCAGCCGCGCGGCCGGCGCGCAACGCGTGGAGCGTGTCGTCGAACAGGCGGCCGCCGTCGTCCGCGAGGCGGACCGGCGTGAGCAGGCGCGGCGCGCTGCCGGCCGTGCGTACCTGCACGACCGCGACGAACCCGAAGCGCAGCGCGTCGGGTGGCGGCGCGTGGTCGCGCGGCGGGGCGAGCCGGAATTCGCAGCGGACATCGATCGTGTATCCGCGGTAGGTGTACGCACTGTTCATCTGCAGCTCGCTCGAAAGGGAACGCGACGACGGACCGTGGGCGCATGATATCGGCTCATGCGGGCCGTTGGGGGTGGGGCGTCTACCTACTTGAGGACTTCATGCTCGTACACGAGCTCGACGATGCGTTTCGTCGGGATGCTCGCGCGCAGTTTCTCGACGCTGTCGATTCGAAACCACTTGCACTTGTCGATCTCGTTGCTTGCCTGCGGCGTGTGATCGGGGCCGACTTCGGCGAAGAACACGTGATGAACTTTCGCAAGCCCGGTGAAATGCATCGAGTAGACGAGGGCCTGGCCGGTGATGCCGGTTTCCTCTTCCAGTTCGCGGTGTGCGGCGTCGAGCGGCGTTTCGCTGCGCTTGATCGTGCCGCCCGGCAGCGCCCAGCGCGACGATGCGCGCGCGACCAGCAGCACCTGTTCGTCGCGAAAGCAGACGACGGTCGCCCGTTCCTTGATCGAAACGGTGCCGGTTTCCAGCGTCTTGGGCGAAAGGATTTGAGGCATGAACCGATTCTAGCGAGTGTCGGGCGCCCGGCCAAGCCGATCTGTCGGGGCCAGAGCCGGGCATCGCGGTGCGTCGATCGCGCGACGTCGTCGCGCAACGCCCGCGATTAATTCTGTTCCGGCAGGAACCAGTTCATCACCAGCGCGCAGATGCCGCCCGTTGCGACGCCCGATTCGAGCACGTTCTTCAGCGCATGCGGCAGGCTGTTCAGGATGTCCGGCACCTGCGACACGCCGAGACCCAGCGCGAGCGACACCGCAATGATCAGCAGCGCGCGGCGGTCGAGGTGGATGCCCGACAGGATGTTGATGCCGGATGCGGCCACAGCGCCGAACATCACCATCGCCGCGCCGCCGAGCACCGGCTCCGGCACGGCCTGCAGCGCGCCCGCGACGACCGGGAACAGCCCGAGCACGACGAGCATGCCGGCGATCCAGATGCCGACGTAGCGGCTCGCGACGCCGGTGATCTGGATCACGCCGTTGTTCTGCGCGAACACGGAGCTCGGGAACGTGTTGAACACGCCGGCCAGCAGCGAGTTCGCGCCGTTCACGAGCACGCCGCCCTTGATCCGCCGCATCCACACCGGCCCTTCGACCGGCTCCTTCGAGATCTTGCTGGTGGCGGTGACGTCGCCGATCGCTTCGAGCGACGTGACGAGGTAGATGATCAGCATCGGCACGAACAGCGACCACGAGAAGCCGATCCCGAAGTGCAGCGGCGTCGGAATCTGGAACAGCGCGGCCTGATGCATGCCGGTAAAGTCGAGGCGGCCGAGCATCGCGGCCGCCGCATACCCGATCGCCAGCGCGATCACGAGCGCCGTGCTGCGCACCCACACGATCGGCACGCGATTCAGCAGGATGATCGTGCCGAGCACGAGGCAAGACAGCGTCAGGTTCTGCGCGCTCGCGAACGTGCCGTTCGCCATCGCGCCGAAGCCGCCGCCCATGCTGACGAGGCCGACCTTGATCAGCGTGAGGCCGATCAGCAGCACCACGATCCCGGTGACGAGCGGCGTGATCAGGCGCTTCACGAACGGCAGGATGCGCGATACGCCCATCTCGACGAACGAACCGGCGATCACGACGCCGAAGATCGCCGCCATCACCGTTTCGACCGGCGTGCCTTGCTTGACCATCAGGCTGCCGCCGGCGATCAGCGGGCCGACGAAGTTGAAGCTCGTGCCCTGGACGATCAGCAGGCCGGCGCCGAGCGGGCCGAAGCGCTTGCATTGCACGAAGGTCGCGATGCCGGAAATCACCAGCGACATCGACACGATCAGGGTCGTATCGCGGCTCGACACGCCGAGCGCCTGGCAGATCAGCAGACCCGGCGTGACGATCGGCACGATGATCGCCAGCAGGTGCTGGAGCGCGGCGACGAAGGCCACCATCGGCGCGGGCCGGTCGTTCGGGCCGTAGACGAGGTCGTGCGACGGATCGGTGTCGGCTTGGGACACGGATCGGGCAGGGGAAGCGGGTTGCATGGCGAGCGGGCCGGACAAGGTGGAAAGTGCGGCATTTTAGCCGAAGGGCCCGCTGGCGCCCGCGCCGGCTGCAAACGCCGGGATTCGGGATAACGGTGCCCGATCAGGATGGCCGGGCGTGCGCGCCGTGCCCGCTCGTCAGCGCGGGCGGGCCTCCGGATATGCGCGCTTGCACACGTCGATCACGGCATCGCGCAGCCGGCGATGCGCCGCGTCGCCGTGCATGCGCGGATGCCATAGCGCGGACACGAGGATCTCCGGCAACGGGATGGGTATCTCGAAGCTGCGCAGGCCCAGCGCGTCCGCGACGCCGGGCGTGAACGCGTTGCCGAGGCTCGAGCGCGGCACGAGCGCAATGAGGTCCGTGCCCGCTGCGACGCGCATCGCATCGGGATAGCCCGGCACGACGACGTGCACCGCGTGCGATGGCGCGAGCGGGCCAGCCGGATCGTCCGCCGGCCCGCCGAAATCGCCGAGCTGTGCCGCGATCACGTGGCGGCAGCCCGCATAGCGGGCGCGCGTGACCTTGCCCGTGCCGCTGCCCGACGAGAACAGCGGATGCCCGGCGCGCGCCACCGCGACGTGCCGGTCGTGAAACAGCTCGCGCGTGTGCAGCTCCGGCGCGTCGTCGCCGCGCTTGCCGATTTCCAGGTCGACCGTGCCGTCGCGCAGCGGCGCGGGGTCGCGGTCGGGCTTGGCGACGAAACGCACGCGCACGCCGGGGGCGATGTCGCCGATTGCGGCGACCACCGGGGCGGCGAGCATGTCCATGAACGACGCCCCGGCGCGGATCGTGAACGTCGACGACAGCGTCGCCATGTCGATGCCGGCGGTTGCGGGTCGCAGCACCGCGCGTGCATCGGCTGCGACCGCATGCACGCGATCGCGCAAGGCCGCCGCATGCGGCGTCGGGACGAGCCGGCGTCCCGCCCGCACGAGCAGTTGATCGCCGGTGGCGGCGCGCAGCCGGGCGAGCGTGCGGCTCATTGCCGACGTGCTCAGTCCGAGCCGGCGCGCCGCAGCGGTCACGCTGGCTTCGGTCAGCAGCGCGTCGAGCGCGGTGACGAGGTTCAGGTCGATGTCGTCCATCCGGACAGCATAAGGCATCGCACGATGTGACAGGGCGTCCGATGCAACTATCGATTGACTGTCATGCGTCTGGTGCATCTGACGACGCATTCCTATAGTGGCTGGATCACGGACTTCGGCAAAGGCAGACATCATGCAATCGACTGTATCCGACACGGGCGCGCGATCCATCCTGCTCGTCGCGGCGTCGCGCGGGCTCGGGCTCGCGATGGCCGAGCAATTCCTGAACAAGGGCTGGCACGTGACAGGCACGGTTCGCGCGGGATCGGGCCGCACGAAGCTGCACGAGCTGGCCGAGCGGGCCGACGGACGGCTCGACATCGATACGCTGGATATCTGCGAACCCGTGCAATTGTCCGCGTTGCGTGCACGTTTGGCGGGCCGGCGCTTCGACATGCTGTTCGTGAATGCGGGCACGACCAACGATCCGAACCAGACGATCGGCGAAGTCGCGACCGACGAATTCGTGCGCGTGATGATTACCAATGCGCTCGCGCCGATGCGCACGATCGAGGTGCTGCACGATCTCGTGCCCGACGACGGGCTGATCGGCGCGATGTCATCGGGGCAAGGCAGCGTCGCGAACAACGTGACCGGGATGCGCGAGGTCTACCGCGGCAGCAAGGCCGCGCTGAACCAGTTCATGCGCAGCTTCGCCGCGCGTCAGGCCGCGACGCGGCGCGCGCTGGTGCTGATGGCGCCTGGCTGGGTCCGCACGGAACTCGGCGGCCCCGATGCGCGATTGACGATCGACGAAAGCGTGCCGAGCCTCGTGAACGTGCTGATCGACAAGCAGCGGCGCGCGGGGCTCGAATACCTCGACTACCTTGGACGCACGGTGCCCTGGTAAGCGTCGCGGCGAGACCGCGTGACGCCGGAGCCGGCGCCGCACCGGCGTCCGCTCGGCTTCGACGGGAATCCGTCGCGCGGAGCGTCGCCTTCGCATGCGTGACGGCGCGCTGCGTGCGCTGCGCCGATTCAATACAATGCGACGTCGAGGCGTCCGCGCGGTATCGCGCATCCGGCCGCCATGTGCGATGAGCGGAATCGACCAGCGACCGCGCATCTTGGAATGACGGTTCGCCGCAGCGAGCCGCCGGCGAATATGGAGTGCAGCATGAACGAGCCTTATCTGCAGGTCATCGCGCATTTCTTTGCGAAACCCGGCAACGGCGACCGCGTGGTGGAACTGCTCGCGGAACTCGCGACGGCCACGCGCGCGGAGCCGAAGAACATCGATTACGCGTACTTCCGGTCGCCGGTCGAGCCCGATCACATCGTGATCCTCGAGCGCTACCGCAGCGCGGACGGCCTCGACGTGCATCGGGAAACGCCGCATTTCCAGCGGATCGGCGTCGGCGCGATCATTCCGTTGCTCGATCGCCGCGACGTGACGTGCTACATGGTGCAGCCGGACACCGGCACGGCGACGCCACCGGGAGGCGCCCGATGAACCCGTTTCAGTTCCGTACCGTTCCGACGCAGATCGTCGAATTCGGCGCCGCGCGCCGGCTCGGCGCGCTGTTGCGCGAGCGCTTTCCGGCGCTCGCGCGGATGTGCGTCGTCACCGATGCGTTCCTGCATCGCAGCGGCGTGCTCGCGCCCGCGCTCGCGAGCCTGGCGGACCACGGCTGGCACGTGACCGTGATCGACGACGTGATCGCCGATCCGCCCGAGCACGTCGTGCTCGAAGCGACCGCGCGGGCGGTGGCGGCCGATGCGGAGATCGTGCTCGGGCTCGGCGGCGGTTCGTCGATGGACGTCGCGAAGCTGATCGCGGTGCTTGCGCCGGGCCGGCAGCCGCTCGCGGACATGTACGGCGTCGACAAGGTGACGACGTCGCGGCTGCCGCTCGTGCAGATGCCGACCACGGCCGGCACCGGCTCCGAAGTGACGGCCGTGGCGATCGTCACGGTCGGCGAAGCGCGCAAGATGGGCGTCGTGTCGCCGCACCTGTTCGCGGACGTTGCGATCCTCGACGCCGAGCTGACGCTCGGCTTGCCGCGTGCGGCCACGGCCGCGACGGGTATCGACGCGATGGTGCACGCGATCGAGGCCTATACGTCGTCGCGGCTGAAGAATCCGGTGTCCGACATGCTGGCCGTGCACGCATTGACGCTGCTGTCGCGCAATCTGCTGAAAGCCTGCGACGACGGCAACGATCGGCACGCGCGCGAAGCGATGCTGGTCGGCGCGATGTTCGCGGGTCAGGCGTTCGCGAACGCACCGGTCGCGGCCGTGCATGCGCTCGCTTATCCGGTCGGCGGCATTTTCCACGTGCCGCACGGGCTGTCTAATGCGCTCGTGCTGCCGCACGTGCTGCGCTTCAACGCGCCGGCGGCCGCATCGCTGTATGCGGAGCTCGCGGCGGTCGTCGCGCCGGCCGCGACGGGCAGCGACGAAGCGCGCACCCGCGCACTGATCGACGAGATCGATCGGCTGATCGTCGCGACGGGCATTCCGCGCACGTTGCGTGAAGTCGGGATCGGCGAGGGCGACCTGCCGAGGATGGCGTCGGATGCGATGCTGCAGACGCGTCTGCTCGTGAACAATCCGCGCGACGTGACCGAAGCCGACGCATTGGCGATCTATCGCAGCGCGTGGTGACACGGCCGACATGACCGAATCCCAAACGGACGATGCCGCGCGCACGCGCTGCGTCGCGTGGCAGATCGTGCAGACGTGGCAGGGTGCCGAATGGTGCCGGCTCGCCGAAACGCGCGCGGGCATCGACCTGTCGGGCTCGGTCGCGGGCGCGATCGGCGGCACGCCGTTTCGCGTCGACTATGCGATTGCGTGCGGTGCGGACTGGTTGACGCGCTCGGTGCGCGTCACGCACTGGCGCGACGCGCAACCGCCGCGCGAGTTCCAATTCGAATGCGAAGCGGGGCGCTGGACGATCGACGGCGCCGATGCGCCGGCACTGGCGGGCGCGACCGACATCGATCTCGGCTTCAGCCCGTCGACCAACACGCTGCCGATCCGGCGTCTCGGGCTCGCGGTCGGTGCGTCGGCAGTCATTCATACCGCGTGGCTGCGCTTTCCGGCGTTCGACCTCGTGCGCGGCGAGCAGCGCTATACACGCACGGCCGAACGTGTCTATCGCTACGAGAGCGGCACGTATGCGGCCGATATCGCGGTCGACGATGCAGGGCTCGTGATCGACTACGACGAATGGCGGCGGATCGGCGCGGCGCCCGCGCCGTGATCCGCCGCGCCGCGCGGCGGCGCGTCAGCGCGCGTTGGCGACCGTCACCTTGCCGGGAATCAGCTTCAACGTGCTGAACGCATCGGCGATGTTCTGCTGATACGCGAGCGTCGCATCGGTGATCGGCTGCACGCCGTAACCGGTGCGTTTGAGCGCGACTTCAAGCGTCGGTGCATCGAGGCCGACGAGCGGCGACAACTGTGCGGCGACGTCCGGGACATGGTCGCGTCCCCAGCGGTCGACCGCATCGACTTCGTCTAGCAACGCGCGCAGCACCGGCCGCTGGGCGGCCGCATATTGCCGGGAAGCGAGGTAGTACTGCGTGTTGCGCACGAGTCCTTCGCCGTCCGCGATCACGCGTGCTCCGAGTTGTCGTTCGGCGGCCGCGAGATAGGGATCCCAGATCACCCACGCGTCGACGCTGCGCTGCACGAACGCGGCGCGCGCGTCGGCAGGCGTCAGGTAGATCGGCTGGATGTCCGTGTACGCGAGGCCCGCGTGTTCGAGCGCCTTCACGAGCAGGTAGTGGACGTTCGAACCCTTGTTCAGCGCGACCTTCTTGCCGCGCAGTTGCGCGACGGAGCGGATCGGCGAATCGGGCAGCACGACGATCGCTTCGCCGTGCGGCGCCGGCGGCTCGTTGCCGATATAGACGAAGTCGACGCCGGCGGCCTGCGCGAAAATCGGCGGCGTCTCGCCGACCGTGCCGACGTCGATCGCGCCCGCGTTCAACCCCTCGAGCAGCTGCGGACCAGCCGGGAATTCCAGCCATTGCACCGTTACGCCCTGGCTTGCGAGCCGTTTCTCGAGCGTGCCGCGCGCCTTGAGCACGACGAAGTTGCCGTATTTCTGGAAACCGATCCGCAGTCGCTTGTCGCTGCCTTGCGCGTGCGCAGCCAACTCCGCGAGCGGGCCGAGCGCGAGCCCCGCAGCGGTGGCGGCCGCGCCGTGCAGCCAGCGGCGGCGGCGCGGGTTCGCCGGGGGCGTTTCAAGTCGGGCGTGCGGTGTGTCGTTCATCGAGGCGTCCTGCTGGCGGGTTCACGGGTCGCGCGTGCATCGTGCGACCGGCACGCGCTGCGGCCGGTTCCGGGGAACGCATGCGGCCGGCGCGTGCCGGATCCGAGACGATAGGGCAGCACGCGCCGGCGGCCAACCAATGAATCCGCATATGCAAATCAGCGGCCGGACGCTACGGGAACGGCAACGCGGCAGGACGGCGTGCTCACTCGCTGACGAGCGGGCTCTCGTCGATCGAATCGACGCGGTCCGGATAGAACGCGAGGTGCCCGCGAATCGACTCGACGGCCGAATGCGGATGCTCGTACGTCCACACCGCGTTGGTCGCGCGTTCGCCGCCGGCAGGAATCGAGTAGTACGCGCAATCGCCCTTGTACGGGCAGTACGTCGCGTGGCCGGTACGCTGGAGCAGCGACATGTCGGCGTCTTCGCGCGGCACGTACAGCACGGCCGGGTAGCTGGCCTCGCGCAGCACAAGTGCATGCCGCGTGTCGGCGACGATCTTGCCCGCCACCTTCACGACGACGCGCGACGAGTGCGGTTCGATCAGGATCGGATGATCGGGGCCCGGCGACTTCACCGGACGAGAGGGTGTATCGGGATTGATCGACATCATGGATTCTCCGTGAACGAGCCGCGCCCTCGCGCGTGCGGGATGCCGGCGTTGACCAACCGATACGATGCGCCAATTTCGCGGAAGCTGCAGAGGACCGGAGAGAAGTCTGCGGAAGCGAGTGAACGACGCGTGTGCGGGCGTACCGGCGCGCCGCGCCGCGCGGCAAGCGCGACATGTTGCGCGTTGGTGACCAACCGTTCGTGAAAGAAGACTCAACCGCGCTTATCGCTGCATTTCGGGTTGGTAAATCGCCAGCGATACCGTTGCGAAATGACGAAAACTGCGCGGAGTGCGCATCGCACATGCCGATCGGGATGTGCAATATTTTCCCTCGACGTGCGGAGGAAAGAGAAAACGATACCGATAAATGGAGTGGGTGTTCCCTTTTCTGAACGGGTTGCGGAGGGCCCGAAGAGGTGGTCGAAAACGCCATGAAAATCATGGTGTTGCAGGTTTCTCCCGGATGCTCGCGCCGGCGTTTTCATTCTTACGCCGCACTTCGACGAACGGCCGCCGCTGCTTTGAAAAAAACAATAAGCAACGCACATGAATTTCGTTGTCGCAGGCGCTGCACGGTAAATACATTCCGACGCCAAATAATTTGAAATAGCCGAAAAAATTGTCTATACCCTAGACGAATCGGCGCGATGCGCAGTGTGCCGATGCGGTGTCGTAACAAGCGCGCGAGCGAACCGGCAGAGGCCGCGGCCGATCGTCGCGCGTTGCAGCGATCGAATGGATTCCGGGGTATGTGGACGGCTCGATGTCGGGGCCGCCGCATGAGTCATGAATGGGCGAAACGCAGTGCACGCCACCCGAAGCAACGCCGCGTCTTTACATTCAACGGTCGATCACCGACCCCGTCACACGGAGGTTGTCATGCTGCAATACGTCAAGTCCCTGCTGCGCGATGAACGCGGCGTCAGCTCGCTCGAATATGCGGTTCTCGCCGGCATCATCGTCGTGGCGCTTGCGGCGGTCGGCACGTACCTCAGCGGAACGACGGGCCTGCAGAGCATATTCACGTCGTTGATCAACAAGGTCGCAGGGCTGATCTGATCTCCTGAACCCGCGCGCCGCCGGCCAACACACGGATTCGCAGCGCTAAGACGTGTCGGGACGGGGGCGCCGACGAAAGGCTCTCCGATGCTCTATCTCGTACAGTCGGCGGCGACGGTCGTGCTGGCGTCGCTCGCGATGCAGGACGTTCGCGCGCGGCGGTTGCCCAATCGTACGGTGCTTGCGTTCGCGATGCTGTACGTCGCCGCGGCGGCGCTGGCGCGCGACGGCCTCGCACACGTCGCCGGCCATGTTGCGACCGCAACGGTGATGCTGGCCGTGTTCGGCGTCCTGCATCGCGCGGGCTGGATCGGCGGCGGCGACGTGAAGCTGGCGGCGGCCGTGTTCCTGTGGGCCGGCCCGGCGCTCGCGTTTCCGGTGTTGACGATCGTCGGCGCGAGCGGTGCGGCGTGCGGCGTCGTTGCGCTGGCGATCGTCGCGCATCGTCACGGCGGCGCGCCAACCCGCACGCTCGCGACGCGCGGCGTGCCGTACGGCGTCGCGCTCGCGATGGGCGGCGCGCTGGCCGTGTGGGCGCCATTTCCCCGCGTCGTTTCGCTTACCTAGCCGGGGGACGCGCACCGCCATGCCCAAACCGCTGAGAATGGCCGTGCTGATCGTCGCCGCCGCCATCGGCGCGTTCATCCTGCGCCAGGTTTATGTCGCCGCGTCGACGCCGTCGGCAGCTGGCACGGCCAGCGACGTCAACGTGCGAGTCGCGGCGGCCGACCTCCCGGAAGGGCTGCTGCTGCGCGACAACGATCTCGCATGGAAGCGCATGCCGCGCGCGCAGGCGCCGGCCGGTGCGTTCCTCGAATCCCAGCCGGGCGCGGACCTGAAGGGGGCGCTGCTGCGCAACGGCGTCGCCGCGGGTGCGCCGATTCGCGCGGAAAACGTGATTCCGGCTGGCGCGCCGGACTTTCTCGCTGCCGCGCTGCAACCGGGCATGCGCGCGATCTCGGTGCCGGTCGACGACGTGTCGGGCAACGCGGGGCTGATCCAGCCCGGCGACTTCGTCGACGTCGTGCTCACGCAGCAGATCGGCGGATCCGCGACGACACCCGGTACGTTCGAAGCGGAGACGGTCGTGCGCCGCGCGCGCGTGCTCGCGGTCGGCTCGGAATTTCAGCGTGCGAAGGCGCCCGCGAGCGCAGCCGACGCGCCCGTGCGCGCGCGCACAGTCACGCTCGAGGTCGCGCCTCGCACCGCGCAGGTCGTGCTGGTCGCCACGCGCCTCGGTTCGCTGTCGCTCGCGCTGCGCAGCTTCGCCACGCGCGAGCGCCGCGAGGCCGCAGGCGGCGACGAACAGGAGCCCGATACGCCACCGGTGTGGGCCGGCGACGTGTCGCGCGCATTTCGCGACGCGACGCGTTCGCCGGCCGCGAGAACGGACACGGGCCCGCGGGCGGTGCCGCAGGGCAACACGGTTGTGATCTATCGCGGCTCATCGGTTGACGACGGCTCGCGCGGTGGCGGCGGCATCGGTACGCCCGGCATTCCGCCGCTGCCGTCCGGCTGGCCGGGCACGCCGGTTGCGCAGGGTGCGCCCGCCGCCGGCAACGTCGCCGGCACGACGGCGCAAGTGCCGGGCGCGGTGGTGCCGCAGTGACGAGATGACGCAGTGTCGATTCGGGACGGGCCGTTCGGCGGCCGGTATTTGACGGGAACACGCATGGTGCGCACGGTTCGTTGGATCGCTTTCTGGTGGCTGGCCTGTGTCGTCGCGCCGGGCGCCGCGCTCGCGCAGCGCGCGCACGCGCCGGACGCCGGCGCGGCATTGACGATCGCGACCGGCAAGGGCGAGATGCTGTCGCTGCCGGAACCGGCGACCGCGATGTTCGTCGCGGACCCGAGCATCGCGGACATCCAGGTGCCGTCGCCGCGCACCGTGTTCGTGATCGGCAAGAAGGCCGGCACGACCACGCTGATCGCGCTCGGCGCGAGCCATCGGCCAATCCTGCGCCGGACGGTGATCGTGCAGGTCGACACCGCATCGCTGCAGGCGGTGCTCGACAGCCGTTTTCCGCAATTGAAGCTGTCGGTGTCGGGCGCTCCGGGCTCGCTGATGGTATCCGGCAAGGTGCCGGGCGCAGCCGACGCGGACGCCGTGATGCAGTCGCTCGCGCCGTACGTGAACGACAAGGAAAAGATCGTCAACCGGCTCACGCTGTCGCGGCCGATCCAGGTGAACCTGCGTGTGCGCGTGACCGAGGTGAGCCGCAACATCACGCAACAGCTCGGCATCAACTGGAGCTCGCTCGGCGCGGCCGGCAATTTCGTCGGCGGGCTGTTCGGCGGGCGCACGCTGTTCGATCCGACGACGAAACTGTTCAACCTGTCGCCGACCGGCGCGTATTCGGTGCTCGGCGGCTTCCGCGCGGGGCGCTGGTCGATCGACTTCGTGCTCGACGCGCTCGATCAGGAAGGGCTGATCACGATGCTCGCGGAGCCGAATCTCACCGCGATGTCCGGCCAGACCGCGAGCTTCCTCGCGGGCGGCGAGATTCCGATTCCGGTCGCGCAGGCCGGCAACACGACCGGCGCGATCACCGTGGAGTTCAAGCCGTTCGGCGTGTCGCTGGATTTCACGCCGACCGTGCTCGCCGACAACCGGATCAGCCTGAAGGTGCGCCCGGAGGTGAGCGAGGTCGACCCGAACAACAGCGTGACGACCGGCGGCGTGACGGTGCCGGGCCTGTCCGTGCGCCGCGTCGAAACCACGGTCGAGCTGTCGAGCGGGCAGAGCTTTGCGATCGGCGGGCTGCTGCAGAGCCAGACGGCCAATACCGTGTCGCAGATCCCGGGGCTCGGCCGGCTGCCGATCATCGGCCGGCTGTTTTCGTCGAAGAACTTCCAGGACAACAAGACCGAGGTGGTCGTGATCGTCACGCCGTACATCGTGCAGCCGACCGGCCCCGGGCAGCTCGAGCAGGCGCTCGACACCGTCGCGCGGCCGAGCAGCGATCTCGAGTTCGCGATCCAGCGCAATCTCGGGCTCGACCTGTTGTCGGGCGACACGCCGCGTCTCGTCGGCGCGGCGGGCTTCGTGTACTGAACGGAGGAGCGCGCATGCGAGTTCGGACGTTGTTCACCGCGCCTTTGCCGTTGGCGCTCGCGGCGTGCCTGTCGGCGCCGCCGCCGGTCAACCTGCCCGATGCACGTGCGATCGGATTTGACGGCGTGCGCGCGGTGCCGCCCGATTGCGCGAAGCTGATGCAGCCGTCGCATCTCGTCGATGCGGGATTCGGGCGGCCCGGCGTGCCGTTCGGCTGCGCGACCTACACGAATCTCGCGGCGATGCTCGCGCGCCCGGAAGACCTCGTCGCCCCCGTGCCGTACGGCGGTGCCGACGCGCAGGTCGCGGCCGACGCGGTGCGCCGCTACGTCGAGGATCGTGTGAAGCAGGCTGCGCCGGCCAAGGCGCTGACGACGACCGGCGCGCCCGGCCATTGACCCACCCGATGCGATTGCGATGCCGCCCATGAACATCCTCGCCCATCAGAACGTCAAGCGCGCCGACGCCGCCGCAGCGGCGGACCTCCTCGCGGTCGTGTCCGATGCCGGCAGCGAGGACGTGATCCGCCGTGTCGCGCAGGACCTGTCGATTACGCGCGCCCACGTGGAGGCCGGCAATTGCGACGACGCGATCGGGTTGCTGCAGCAGCACGAGCGCTCGCCGCGCCAGCTGATCGTCGACGTATCGGACTCGGTGATGCCGGTGTCGGACATGATGCGGCTCGCGGACGTATGCGATCCGTCGGTGCGGGTCGTCGCGATCGGCACGCAGAACGACGTCGGGCTGTTCCGCAACCTGCTCGGCATCGGCGTGCAGGACTACATCGTGAAGCCGCTGACGGTCGATCTGATGCGGCGCGCGCTGACGACGACCGAGTCGGTCGTGCAGGTGCGCACCGGCAAGATCGTCAGCTTCGTCGGCGCGCGCGGCGGCGTAGGCACCACGACGATCGCGGTGAGCCTCGCGCGCTGCCTGGCGGGCGAGAAGCGGCGGCGTGTCGCGTACGTCGACCTGGACCTGTACGGCGGCGGCGCGAACTCGATGCTCGGGCTGTCGAGCAACAACGGGCTCGTCGAATTGCTGAGCATGGAACAGCGCCCCGATGACGCGCTGTTCGACCGCATGCTCGTCACGAAGGGCGACCGGCTGCACGTGCTGTCCGCGGAACTCGCTTATGGCGAGGACGCGCAGCTGCGCGACGATGCGATCGAGCGGCTCGTCGACATGATGAAGGACCGCTTCCATTACGTGCTGTTCGACGTGGGCAACCGTGTCGGCAAGCTGTCCGAGGATGCGCTGGCGGTATCGGATCTCGTCTATATCGTCGCCGACCGCTCGGTGCACGCCGCGTACGAAGCCGCGCGGCTCGCACGCTTCGTGAAGGAAATGCCGGGCGAGCGGATGCTGTCGATGGTGCTGAACAATCCGCTGGAGCCGGTCAAGGGGCGCGTCGCGCGCGCCGATTTCGAGGATGCGTTCGGCGGTGTGCAGCTGCGCGAGCTGCCGCACGATCCGCAGTCGCTCGCGATCGCGGAGAACCTCGGCGAGCCGATCGAAGGCGCGAAACACCGTGGCTTCCGGGAGGAGATCCGGATGCTCGCGAACGGCATCACCGGCGAATCGATGGCCGTCGCCGAGCCGTGGTATGCGCGCTTCGTCAAATGGAGGAAAGGATCGTGACGTTCGGTACCCGCAAACGGCCGACGCAGGACCGCGCGCCGGCGGGCCCTCCCGCTGCGCCGCGCGACGACTCGCCGGCGCCGGCTCCGGTCGCGAGCCCGGTGCCGGCGTCCGGTTCCGCGTCCGGTTACGCGTCCCCGCGCGGGGCGGCAACGGCCGATACGCAGGAAGCGCTGATCCGTTCCGGCAAGTTCGATGCGATCCGCACGGCGGTGTTCGCGTCGATGAACATGTCGGCCGCGCTGATGAAGACGCGCGACGAAGTGCGGGCGGGCATCGAACAGGTGGCCGCGCATACGGTCGAGCGCGAGCGCCTGAAGATCACCGCGGGCGAGCAGGTGCTGATCGTCGACGCGATCCTGAACGACATGTTCGGCGTCGGGCCGATCGAGCCGCTGCTTGCCGACGACACCGTGTCCGACATCCTCGTCAACGGCCCCGATCAGGTGTACGTCGAACGCGCCGGCCGGCTCGAACTCACACCGCTGAAGTTTCGCGACAACGCGCACGTGACGAGCGTCGCGCAACGGATCGCGGCGGCGGTCGGGCGTCGCGTCGACGAGAGCAGCCCGATGGTCGACGCGCGTCTCGCGGACGGCAGCCGCGTGAACGTGGTGCTGCCGCCGATCGCGATGCGCGGCGCGTCGATCTCGATCCGCAAGTTCGCGAAGCGCGACATCACGCTCGCGCGGATGGCGCATCAGGGCAACATCTCGCACGCGATGCTGCAGGTGCTGAAGATCGCGTGCGCTTGCCGGCTGAACATCGTGATTTCCGGCGGCACCGGCTCGGGCAAGACGACGCTGCTCAATGCGCTGTCGCAGCACATCGAGGAGCATGAACGGATCGTGACGATCGAGGATGCGGCGGAGCTGCAACTGCTGCAGCCGCACGTCGTCAGTCTCGAGACGCGGCCGGAGAATACGGAAGGGCTCGGCGGCATCTCGCAGCGCGATCTCGTGCGCAACGCGCTGCGGATGCGGCCGGACCGGATCATCCTCGGCGAAATCCGCGGCGCGGAGGCGTTCGACGTGCTGCAGGCGATGAACACGGGCCACGACGGCTCGATGACGACGATCCACGCGAACTCGCCGCGCGACGCGATCAGCCGCCTCGAAAGCATGGTCATGATGGCGAACGCGAACCTGCAGCTGCTGTCGATCCGCCGCCAGATCGCGAGTGCCGTGCATCTGTTCGTGCAGGTCGAGCGGATGCGCGACGGCGTGCGGCGCGTGACGCGCATCACCGAGATCGTCGGGATGGAAGGCGAGGTCGTCATCACGCAGGATCTGTTCGCGTTCCGCCAGGAAGGCGACACGACCCGCGACGTCGTGAAGGGCGTGTTCGAGGCGTCGTCGCTGCGGCCCGCGTTCGCGCCGCGGGCCGCATATTACGGCGTCGAGGACGCACTTTCGGAGGTATTCCGGCAATGACTGCGGCCGACGTATTCGCGCTGGGCGCATTCATCGTGATCCTCGCGATCGGCGTCGGGTTGTCCGCGTTGTTCGAGCGCGCGCGCCACGCGCCGGAGCAGCGCATTCGCGCGCGCATGCGGCATCTCGCACCGACGCTCGCGGGCCGCGAGACCGGTGCGGCGGCGGCGCCCGGTGTCGCGCTGTTCGACCTGCCGCGCCGGCACGGGCGCGCGCGCGCGTGGCTGCAGCGCTACGTCACGCGCGTGCGCGCAGTCGCCGGCCAGCGCGGGATACGGATCGTCGTCGCGAGCACGATCGCCGGTGCGATCGCGGCAATCGTCGTGGTGAAGCTGGTCACCCTGCCTCGTCTGCTGTATCCGCTAATCTACGTCGGCTTGCCGCTGCTCGCGATGCGCGCGAGTTACCGCGCACTGATCGAGCGCTTCCGGATGCGCTTTCTCGCAGCGTTTCCGGACGCGATCGATCTGATCGTGCGCGCGGTGCGCGCGGGCATTCCGGTCACGCAGGCGATCAGCGCGGTGGGCGAGAACGCGGCCGAGCCGGTGCGCTCGACGTTCCGCACGATGGGCGACAGCCTGCGCGTCGGCGTGGATCTGAAAGACGTGCTGACGCAAGCGGCGGACCGGCTGATGATCGCGGATTTCTCGTTCTTCACCGTCTATCTGCTGCTGCAGCGCGAAACCGGCGGCAGCCTCGGCGAGACGCTGGACGAACTGTCGAGCATCATTCGCACCCGCCGCGACATTCGCCTGAAGACGCGTGCGTTGACTGCCGAGGGGCGCATCACGACGAAGATCATCTCGGCGGTGCCGTTCGTGATGATCGGCGCGTTGTTCCTCGTGAACCGCACGTACGTGATGCTGCTGTTCGACACGCACGCAGGGCGCGTGATGCTGACGATTGCGGCGGTGCTGCTGACGATCGGTCTGCTGACGATTCACAAGATCTCGAAACTGGATACCGCGCGATGACGATGTCGATGGTGGCCGGCCGCGGCCTCGAACTGTTGCTGCTGCTCGCGTGCGTCGCGCTCGCGCTGGCGACGCCCGGCGGCGGCACGCGCCAGCGCATTGCCGAGCGCGTGCGGCAGGCGGCCGGCCAGCGGCCGCCGTCGCTCGCGAGCGGCCGCCTGCAGCCTGGCGATGTGCGTCAGAACCTGACTCGGCGGCTTGCGCAGCTCGGCGATCGGCTGCCCGTGCTCGACCCGATGCAGCGCGTGAAGCTCGGGCTGCAGCTCACGCGCGCCGGCTTTCGCGACCGCCGTGCGGTCGCGTCAATGATCGGCGTCAAGCTGAGCGTCGGCGTGCTGTTCGCGGGCATCGCGATCGTATTCAGCCCGTACATCCCGCACCTCGGACAATACTTCCCGATTCGCGCGATCGCGATGGTCGGCGCGTTCGTGATCGGGGTGATCGTGCCCGAGTACGTGCTCGGCGCACTGATCCGGCGGCGCAAACGCATGATCGCCGCATGCTTTCCGGATGCACTGGATCTGCTCGTGATCTGCACGATGGCCGGAAACAGCCTCGTATCGGGCATGCGCCGCGTCGCGCGGGAACTGCAGCGCATCTGTCCGCCGCTCGCCGACGAGTTGACGGTATGCGCGGACGAGCTGACGCTCGGCGGCAACGTATCGGAAGCCATGGCGCATTTTGCGTTGCGCGTCGATTTTGCGTCGGCGCGCTCGCTTGCGACGACGCTCACGCAATCACAGCGCTTCGGCACGCCGATCACGCAGGCGCTGCGGACGCTGTCGCGTAGCGAGCGTACCGAGCAGATCGTTGCGCTCGAGGAACGAGCGGCGAAGCTTGCGCCGAAGATCACGTTGCCGATGATGCTGTTCATCCTGCCGACGGTCGGCCTGATCGCGGCCGGCCCGGCAGCCATCCGTCTGCTCGAGGTGCTCAAATGAAAGGCTCCGCACGACGCGCATGCGCATTCGCGATCGTATTGCCGCTGCTCGCCGGCGGCTGCGCGCCGGCGATCCAGACTCGTCCGGTGCTGTCGCACAAGAGCGACGACCCGCAGGCGGAATTGCGGATTGCCGACAGCGCGCTGGCCGGCGGCAACGTCGATCTCGCTGCGACGCTGTACGAGAAGGTGCTGGAGAAGCACCCGGAGTCGCTCGCGGCGCGCGTCGGGCTCGGCGACGTGAATTACCGCACCGGCGATCTCGAGCGTGCGCGGCTGCTCTACGAGCAGGCTCGCCAGCTGGCGCCCGCCGAACTGGGGCCGCAGGTCGGACTCGCGCGCGTCGCATTGCGGCAGCGCCGGCTCGACGAGGCCGGCCAGCGCTACCGCGCGTTGCTGGCCGCCCAGCCGAACCTTCCGCTCGCGGCGCAAGGGCTCGGCACGGTGCTCGACCTGCAGGGCCGCCACGAAGATGCGCAGGCCGTCTACCGCGACGCCCTGCGCGTGCATCCGGAAGCGCAGGGGCTGCGCGTCGATCTCGGGCTGTCGCTCGTGCTCGGCAATCGCGCGCGCGAGGGCGTGAACGTGCTGCTCGACGTAGCCGGGCTGCCCGATGCACCATGGCAGGCGCGACAGAATCTCGCGTTTGCGTATGGCGTGCTCGGCAACACCGATTCGGCGAAGAAGCTGCTGTCGGCGGATCTGCCGGCGTCGGCCGTGGCGGACAATCTGCGCGTCTACCAGGCCGTGCGGGCCAGGCTTGCCGCACACCCGGTCGCGGAAGCGTCGCGCCCGTCGACGGGCGCGGCGCTCGAGCCGCGCGCCGTGCCGGACGCAGCGGGAGCAGCAAAATGACACGCGCGGCGATGCGCGCGCGCGCGGCGCGCGGCGTGGTGTCGCTCGAGTTCGCGCTGATGTTGCCGTTCCTGCTGATGGTGCTGATCGGCATCATCGACGTGAGCCTGCTGCTATGCGACAAGGCGGTGATCACGAACGCGAGCCGCGAAGCTGCCCGGGCCGGCGTCGTGCTGCGCGTGCCGATGCTGACGACGACCCAGATCGCCAACGTCGCACTCGGCTACACGCAGAACAGCCTGGTCAGCGGCGGCGCCGCGACGCCGCCGACGGTGACCGTGACGCAGGCGAACGGCACGACGTCGGGCTCCGCGCTGACCGTGACGGTGACTTATACGTATTCCGGGATGGTGCTCGGCACGGCGCTCAGCGCGCTGACCGGCCCGGTCACGATCTCCGCGAGCTCGGTGATGCTCTATGAATGATGCAGCCTGCGCACGACGCGCCCGTGCCGCGCGCGAACGCGGTTCCGTCGCGCTGTTCTTTCTGATGTTCCTGATTCCGCTGCTGTCGTTCGGCGCGCTGGCGATCGACATCGCGTGGGTCGCTACCGTGCGCAACCAGTTGCAGAACGCCGCCGACGCAGCGGCGCTCGCGGGGGCCGATGCGATGATGTCGCCGACCGGCGGCGCGTTGAACTGGTCGCAGGCCGCGCCGGCGGCGAACGGCGTGATCGCGCAGAATTCGGCGGCGGGCGCGCCGCTCGCGACCGGCACGGTGACGACCGGCTACTGGAACGTGACGCGCACGCCCGCGTCGATGCAGCCCGTCACGATCACGCCCGGCCCCTACGACGTGCCGGCGGTGCAGGTGACCGTGTCGCGCACGCCCGGCGTCAACGGCGGCTCGATTCCGCTGCTGCTCGGCACGTTGCTGGGCGTTCCCGGTGCATCGGGGAGCGCGACCGCGATCGCGGTGCTCGCCGCGCCGGGCGGCGTCGCGGCCGGCGGGCTGTTTCCGATCGCGATCGATCAGTGCGTGTACAACCAGTACTGGAACGCGCAGACCAACCAGCCGCTGATCAATCCGCTGACGGGGCTGCCGTACGAGTTTTCGATCACGAACGGCCAGACGTACGGCACGCTGTGCATGGGCGGCCAGTGGACGTCGTTCCAGTCGACCGCGACCGATACGACGACGATGAGCGGCCTGATGGTGACCGGCAACCCGACCACGCTCAACATCGGCGACAGCATCTATCTCGCGACCGGCGTGAAGGCGACGCTCTACACGTCGGTGCCGGTCGGCGCGACGGTCGTGCTGCCGGTCGTCACGCAGACGTCGAGCAGCACGTACGTGCCGATCGTCGCGTTCGCGGCGTTTCGCATCGACGTGTCGCTGGGCGGCTCGTACAAGTACATCCAGGGGCACTTCGTCGCCGGCGTCAAGATGACTGGCGTTGCGACCGGCGTCGGGCCTTACTACGGCGTGTACGTGCCGCCGCGACTCGCGTTGTGAGCGTCGTGCCGCGCGCGGCGCAGCAGCACGAGCAGCGCAAACAGCGTCACGGCCGGCCCGATCTGCGGCAACTGCAGCCACGGATTCAGGTATTCGACGCCCGGCAGCGCCCACATCAGCGTGATCGCTGCCTGCTCGCCGCGCAGCCAGCCGTCGCGCCAGCCGATCGACAGCATGCATCCAATTGCGACCGCGAGCCACGCGAGTTCATAGTGCCACACGTACGGGTTCGCCACGAGCGTCGCGACGGCCAGCACGGCCGCGCGCACGCGGGTGTCGCGCGATTGCCTCCACGCGGCGCACGCGGCCGCGATCGCGATCGCTGCGATACAGGCGTGCACCGCATACGTGGCGCCGAGCGGCATGCCCGCGAGGCGAAGCGTTGCGAACGGGGTCGGCGACACGAACCAGAACGTGACGCCATGCTCGAGAATGATCGACCGGGCAAGGGCGGTGCTGGAGACGAACCGGCGCAGCGAGTCGACGCCGCAGACGAGTACGCTCGACACGGCGAACACGCCGCTCGCGAGCGCGGCCCACGCAATCGTGCGCCATGCGCGCACGGCCACCAGCACGAACGGGAACAGCAGCGCCATCTGCGGCTTGACCGACAGCAGCGCGATGCAAAGGCCGGCCCACACCGGTCGCCGGTCGGCCCAGAAAACAGCCAGCGCCGCACACGATGCGGTCAGGAATGCGTTTTGTCCGAGGCTCGCCGTGACGAACACGCACGGCGCGGCGGCCAGTGCGAGCGGCGCGACCGCAGCCGCGCCGCGGATCGCGCGCAGGCCGGACACGTGCCACACGGTCGTGCCCAGCACGACCACGCCGCCCGCGACGAACAGCGGATACGCGAGCGCGAATGGCAGCAACGCGAGCGGCGTCACGAGCAACAGATAGGTGGGCGGGTACAGCCAGGGCGCGAAGGTGCCGTGATGCAGGTTCGTGAACAGTTCGGCCGACAGCCGCGAGAACGCGGAGAAATCGTATGCCTGCGCTGGCGAGCCGTGCAGCATCACGTACGACGCGGACCAGAATACCGAGAAGTCGGCGCCGGGGCGCAACGTGACGGCGCCGTTCGAATCGCGCACGACGGCGACCCAGATCACGATGAACAGCAACTCGAGCACGAGCATGAGCGCGCTGTACAGCACCACGCGGCGCGAGGTGAGCCACGCGCTGGCCGTGCTATCCGCGGTGCGCGTCGACTGGCGGAGCATGTCCAATTGCGCGCCCGGGCCTATTTGAACGATGCCTTGCGGGCCGCGATGCCGGCCGCCGACGGCATCGCGGCCCGGCGGCGCAGCTGAGGGGCGCGCTTGAGCGGAAACTGCAGCAGCTTCGATGCCGAGTGCGCGGCGGCGTCGCGCTCGGCACGGTAGCGCCGCCTGACGAGGTAGACGGGGCGCTGCTTGGATTCGTGGTAGATCCGGCCGAGATATTCGCCGATCACGCCGATGCCGATCAGCTGGATGCCGCCGACGAACAGCACGACGGAAATCAGCGACGGGTAGCCGTGTACGGGATTGCCGAACAGCAGCGTGCGCACCACGATGAACGCGCCGTATACGAGCGACAGCATCGCGAACGTGATGCCGACGTAGGTCCACACGCGCAGCGGCACCGTGCTGAAGCTCGTGATGCCCTCGAGCGCGAAATTCCAGCGCCGCCAGCCGGAAAACTTCGAGCGCCCGCCGCTGCGCGGCGCCCGCGTATATTCGACGATCGTGGTGCGAAACCCGACCCACGCGAACAACCCCTTCATGAACCGGCGCCGCTCCGGCAGCGTGCGCAGCGCATCCACGACGTCGCGATCCATCAGCCGGAAATCGCCGACGTTCTCCGGCATTTCGACTTCGGACAGCGCGTTGTGCACGCGATAGTAGAGCGCCGCGGCCGCGCGCTGCAGATACGGGTCGCACATCCGGTCGGTGCGTTTCGCGGCCACGACTTCGGCGCCGTCGCGCCAGTGTTCGATCATCGCCGGAATCAGCGCAGGCGGATCCTGCAGGTCGGCGTCGATCACGATCACCGCGGCGCCGGCCGCTTCGTCGAGCCCCGCGGTGAGCGCCGCTTCCTTGCCGAAGCGCCGCGTGAGATCCACGACGTGCACGCGGGCGTCGCCGGCGGCGATCGACAGCAGCCGTTCGAGCGTGCGATCGCGGCTGCCGTCGTTGACGCAGACGATCTCGAATCGCACCGCGGCGACCGACTCGAGCACGGGCAGCGTTTCGGCAAAGAATGCGTCGATCGTTTCTTCTTCGTCGTGAAACGGCACGACGAGCGATATCAGCGGCTTCCTGGCGTGCATGGACATGCTGCGGTCTCTCCGAGCGATCCGGCCGGCGCTGCACCGTGTGGTTTTCGTTGTCGTTTGCCGAACGGGCGCGGCCCATGCGGCGCGAAGGCGGTTCCGGCCTGCTGGTTCAGCGCAGGCCCGACGACCGGCAGTCGATTCATTGTAGGCAAGAATCGCCGATTCGTAACACGTATCGACGCGTGCTTGCGGCGGCCGCGTTGCCGGTCAAACGGTCGGCGGCCCGCATCGACGCCGGGCGCGCGGCGGCGCTACGATGACGCTTTCGACACGGAAGGAGCGCGCGATGCAAGTTCAGGATCTGACCGGCGCATCGCTCGATTTCTGGGTGGCGATGGCGCTGGAGCTCGGCGCGCCGCGCGTCGGCGCGGCGGGATGCACGGCGATTCGCGCAGTGGGCGGCGTGCCGGTGCCGTTCGCGCCGTCGTCGTCATGGCCGGACGGCGGGCCGCTCGTGGAGCGGCTGCCGTTCGGCGCCTTCGAGCGCGACGGCGGCCACGGCGGGTGGCGTGCGGTGCTGCATCGGGCGGTGCCCGCAGCCGGCGAACGCTGCACGTTCGATCAGTCGGGGCCGACGTTGCTGATTGCCGCGATGCGCACGCTGGTCGCGTCGACGTTCGGCGACGACGTGCCGGATCTCGACATGTCGAAGCCGCGCTGAAACAGCGGTGAGAGCCGTTACGCAGCCGACAGGTCGCGCACCGCGATCGACGCGACGTCGACGCGCCTCGGCAGGATCGCGTCAGCGGCCGCGCGATCGGCAACACGCTGCAGCACGGCGATGTCCGCGCCGCTGATGCCGCGCTGCGCGAGGGCCGCGCGGCCGGCGATATCGGCGGCCGCGTCGCGCGGCAGGCGCGTGAGCGACGCATAGACCGTCGCGTATTCGGCCGGGTTCGCGAGCGCCCACCGGCCGGCGCGCGTGAGCCGCGCGAGCACGTCCGTCAACGCCGCGCGCTTCGACCGGTCGTCGAGCGTGTCGACCGGCGACGTGAGAAAGGCCAGCCCCGAATTGATGCCGGTGCCGTCGCGCACGATCCGGGCGCCGCGCCGGACCACGTTGCCGTAATACGGATCGAAGGTCGCCCAGATGCCGATCTGCTTCGCCTCGAACGCGGCGAATGCATCGACCGGCAGCACGAAGCGGACGTCGACGTCGCCCGGCGCAAGGCCGTGCTCGCGCAGCGCGCCGTACAACTGATATTGCGAGATGCTGCCGCGCGCCGACGATACGACGACGGTGCGCCCCTTCAGGTCGGCGACCGTGCGCACCGGCGAATCGGGCTGCACGACGATGCCGAGCGATGCGGGCGAGCCGACCCGCGTCGCGACGATCCGCAGCGACGGATCGCCGAGTGCGGCCGTCAGCACGGGCAGGTCGCCGGCAGGCGCGAGATCGATCGCGCCCGCGCGCTGCGCCTCGAACAGCGGCGCGGCGCCCTGGAAGTTGGCCCACCGAAACCGGTACGGCACGCCGTCGAGCACGTGCGCCGCTTCAGCCAGCGCGCGCAGGCCGCCGGCCTGATCGCCGAGCACCAGCGTGACGTTCGACAGATCGGCGCCGGCCGCGCGGGCAGCGGTCGGAACGGCGGCGGCGCCGGCGAGCGGTGCGGCGGCCAGGGCGGCCACACGCAGCAGCGCGCGGCGGCGGGCCAGGGTGGCGGGCGATGTCATCGGCGGGTCCTCGGTGATCCGCGCGGGCCGCGCGGCTGCCGGGCAGATTACGGAATCGGTGTGGCGGCGGCAAACATCGATTCGCGAAATGCTTATTCGGGCGTCGTTGAATGAGCGGGCGTCACTGCGATGGCGATGCGTTCGCGGTGGCGCATGCGCGTTCGCCGATGCGATGGCGCGAATGCGTGGCAGCAGGCAGGCACAGTGCGCACGAGTGCGCGTACTGCCGTCCGCCGGGCGCACGCTTTGCAGAGATCGTGGTCGTGCTGGCTGCGCTACCGATCGGCACCGGGCCGTACATGCTGCGCGACTGCCGCGTGCGCGAAGCAGAGGTGACATCGCGCACGATCCTGCGATCGACGCTCGGAGGGCGACCGTGTCGGTGTCGGTCAAGCGCGCGATTGCGCGGCATGTGCAGGCGGGCTGTCCGTCAGTGCGCCTTCGTCACGGTCCGGTGGACGCGCGCCGCAGGTGCGGCAAGCGTGCGCCGCGCGTTGCCGCACTGAATCGGCGGCCGGCGGCGGGTGTGCCGCGCCGGTTCCGGCGCGTCGGGCGCGGCCGGTGAAGCCGTACGCGCATCGGTGTCCGCAAGCTCCAGCGCAGCCGGCGCCGCCGAGACCGCCGGCTGCGCCGCTTCCGCGTCGAGCCAGCCGCGCGTCGCTTCGGCGATCAGCGCACGCAGCCAGCGCACGCCGTCGACGCATGCGCCGGATTCGTCCCACGTTATCCGGTACGCGATGTCGGGCGGTTCGGCCGGCAGCGCAACCGCGCCGAGCGGCAGCAGTTTCGCGTAGTGACGCGCGAGCCGATATGTGGTGGTCAGGATCAGGTCGGAGCGCACGAGCGCATGCGCTGCAAGTTCGAAATGCGGCAGCGTGACGACGATCCGGCGCCGCAGGCCGACGCGTTCGAGCTGCCGGTCGATCGCGCCGGACGCTTCGAGCCACGACGGCGTCGGGCACAGCTGCGCGGCTTGCGCGAAGGCGTCGGCCGTCATCGCGCCGCGTCGGGCGAGCGGGTGCGTCGCCCGCATCAGGCACACGATGCGATCGTCGAACAGGTCGTCCTGCCGGAAGCGCGACGTGCGGGCGGGGCGGTTGTCGATCACGACGTCGAGTTCGCCGTCCGCGAGCGCGCGTTCGTCGTCGAAGCCGTCACCGAGCGGATGGAACACGAGCTGCGCATCCGGCGCGCGTTCGCGGAACAGCGCGACGAGCTTCGGCACGAACAGCACGTTCAGGTAGTCGGGGCAGCCGATCCGGTACGTACGCACCGACGTGCGTGCGTCGAACGTCGGCTGCTGGATGCGGATGAAGTCAATCACGCGCAGTGCATTGCGCAGCGGCTCGATCAGCCGCGCGCCGAACTCGGTCGGCACCATCCCGTAGCGGCTGCGCACCAGCAGCGGATCGCCGAGCAGCGTGCGCACGCGTTTGAGCGCGGCGCTCGTTGCCGGCTGCGACATGTTCAGACGCACGGCCGCGCGCGACACGGTGCGCTCGGAGAGCAGCACGAGCAGGATGCGCATCAGCCGCGCGTCGAGTATGTCGAGCGCGCCCGTGGCGTCGGATGCGTCGAGGCGACCGCCGTTCGGCTGCCGTGCGTGCCGCATGTCGCTACGCGTTCCCGCGGCCCGTCATTCGACGAAGGTGCGCGGTCGGCGCGAGGTCGGGATCGGGCAGCCCCGGGCGCAGCGCGGGATCGCGCGCGGCCGTATCGGTTCGATGCAGGGCGTCGTCCGGGCCGGGCACGACGCCCGCGCGGTGAGTGGCTTCCAGGTCCACGCGTTGTCTCCTTCCATGTCCGGTGCGAAGCGTCCGCGTGCGCAGGCAGCGCGGGCGTCGTCGGCGTTATGTGCCGGATTTGTTCGCGAGTATGGGCGGTGGGCGCGGCGATGGGAAATTAAATATTCGGCTGACCGTCATTTGAAAAGCGAATGGGGCCCGATCGGCGGGTCTGCGTCGCGGCACATGAATTGCGTGATGACCGGTTCCATCCACATCGACATCAGCGGAGGTGTCATGCAGCGATATTCCATTCGTCAAGTATCGCGAGCCGTTTTCGCCGGCGTCCTGATCGCCGGCCTGGCGGCGGGTGCGGGCTGCAAGAAGACTTCGAACGACACCGGCACCAGTGCGAGTTCGGACACGAGCGCCACGGGCGGCATGTCGCCCGCGCCGTCCACCGCGCCTTCGGGCATGCCGAGCAGCGGCACGGCCGGCGCCGATAGCGGCACGACCGGCGGCGCGGCGAGCATGCCGGGCACGGCGTCCACGCCGGCTGGCGCGAGCGGCGGAGGCTGATCGGCGGCGGCGGGCGGCACGTGCGCAGGTCCACGGCCTGCGCGGGTGCCGTTGTCGTGGCGTGCCGAAACCGCACGTGCGCCGCGCGGCGCGCGTGCGGGGCGGTGCGCGTGAAAAGTTTGCAAGGACCGTTGTAGCGATTCGCGGCGCGGCGCCGGCTGCAGCACGCGGGGCGCGCGGTCCGGAAACAGGAGGTGCGATGCAGAACGCGGAATCGAATTCAACCCCGGAACAGCAGCGCAAACAGATCGACCGGAGCCCAGTGAAGACGCCGGCCGCGGGCGACATGCCGGATGCGGCAACCCAGGCGGCGGAAACGGCGAAGCGGCCGCTCACGCCCGAGGGCGTCGCGGGAAAGATGCCGACCGGCCTGCCGCCGATCGACGTCGACTCACATGCGGTCGACAGCGGCGACCCGGTACGTCGTGCGGCTGGCCGGATCGTCACGCTCGACAACGCGAACATGGCGATGACCGACAACACGGTCGACGTCGATGGCAAGGGCATGGAGGCGCGCACCGGCGCGACCGAGTGGCACGACAACGTCATCTATTCGAACGCGTCGCTCGACGATGCGGTAGCTACGCCGGATGAAGGACTTGGCGGCATCGAAAGCCGGCCGGGCGGCAACGTCCCGCAGATCGCGACGCGGCCGGGCTGGCGCGTGTGCTATGTCGGCGACGTCGATGTCGAACGAGGCGACTCCAGGCGCGCCGAGCACGTGATCCGTCTCGAGCGGAGCGAATGACGTCCGCGTGATCGTGCAAGCGTGATTTGCCGGGCGGACCGCCGGATGGCGGTCCGCCCGCGGCCGTTACTGCGGGCCCAGTTCCTGCGCGGACGTGTCCGCATCGTTGCCTTGCGCGACGAGGACGTGCACGTCGTTGGGTATCACGTCGCCGATGCCGCCGGCCGGAATCGTCAGCAGCAGCCAGTCGGCGTTGTTGTTCAGCGCGACCGGCGCGGTCTTCAGGATCGGTGTCTTGCTGCCGGCCGTCGTGACGACGATCTGGTAGGTCCCGCCGCTCAGATAGACGGAATCCTGGCCGGACGCCGGCACCGCATTCTGGTACGCCGCGCCGGCCAGCGTCGGGCTTTGCGCGGTGATGTCGGCGCCCGGAGGGACGACGTACACGTCGACGTTTTGCGCATTCGGCGATGCGTTGAAACTGCGCACGCGCGCCTTGTCGGACAGCAGCTTCTTGTCGAACGGATCGTCGATCACCGAAATGGCCGACGACGTGCTCGGCAACGCGACGGTCGTGTAGTGGTGACCGTTCGCCGCGCTGAACGACTGCGACGCCACTGTCGCGGTCGTTCCCGATATGTCGTAACTGGCGGTCTGCGTGCCCGAGTCGATGTCGTGATAGCGGGTCACGCCTTTGTACGCGATACCCGATGCATCGACCTTCGCGTTCAGGTAGTAATCGAGATTCGGGCCGGCCGGCACCGCGTTGATGAAGCGCGCCTGAGGCTTCGAGATGCCGAGTTCGGTGCCGACGTCGTTGCCGTCTCCGCCACATGCCGTGAGCACGGAAATGACCGAGCACAGGGCCACTATCGTTCGTATGGATTTCATTGTCGTCCTCTCGTTCAGGGAAACCTGCTTGCGATGCGGTGTCGCCGCGCGAGGGTCCGCGCGACGCGCAGCGCCAATTGAAGGAAGGATTGCCGTCCGCCGGGGCGACGGGCGCCTGAATGTCGCAAGCACCATGCCTGCGTGGCTGAATCGGCGCGCGCGCCCGGTGTGGCGGCGATGCGGCGGTCCGCGTTCGCGGCGTAGCGCGCGGCACCGCGTGCGGCAGGTTCAGGCATTTGTAAAAAAGCAGTGCGTCGACGCGTGCTGTGGTACGCGCGCGCTCGCCGTCACGTACGCCCAGTGCGTTTCAAACGGCAACCGGCTGGTCGAGCGGCGATGCCGTCCACGCGACGGAGGGTCGTTCGCCGAAATGGTTGTGAGTGCAACTATCATCGGAATGCGATGCGATGCGATGCGATGCGATGCGATGCGATGCGATGCGATTCGGGAACGGTGTCGACGCACCCACGGGAATCGATTGCGCCGACACTTCTCGCGGCCGAGGGATATGCAATCGGTGCAAGCGGGTAGCTTTGCTCGCGGAGACGCCGCGCGTGCGCTGATGCCCGCTCGATCGACGACGCGGACGGTGGGCGGCGCCGCGGTGCGTGTCCAGGCGTCAGCGCGTCGCGCGTCGGGGAAATCGCAGCGGCGGGGCGGGGTCCGCCGCCGGCCGCGAAGCTGTCTGGCCTGCGGGTACAAGCCGGGGGCGCACCGAATCATCATCCGGCGAATGGCGCGAAGCCGCGCGACAGCCGGGAAAAGCGACACAAGCGCACCGACGCAAGCGGTGCGGCCTGTAAATTTTGCCGGCGTCAGCAGATCGTTTAACCATTCGAAACAATGTGTTCACTGAAAAGGGCATGATCTCCGGCGATCCGGCAGGCATACTGTCGCCTATGTTGCTCAATGCCGTCGAACCGACGGTGCGCTTGCCTCCATGTCCATTTCCGTGCCTTTCCGATCCCTCCGATGGTTGACCGCCGCGACCGCCATATGCTTGCTCGCCGCGTGTTCGACCGCTTCCGACGTCACGGCGACGTCGAACCCGAACGTCTTCACCGTGACGACACGCACGCTCGGGGTGTCGACGACGTGGGCCGACGCTCATGAAAAGGCCGTCAACGAAGCCACCAACTACTGCACGCAGCGCGGCATGCGCGCGAGCCTGAAGCAGGAGTCGGTCACGGGCGGCCGCCGCGTCGACGCGCGCTCCGAACTCGCGTTCGAGTGCCATCCGACCTTCGAGACCGCGTCCAACCCGCGCGGTTGAGCGCGCGTCGCATTGCGTCTGTCGCGGCCGCGACACCCGCGATCGCAGTGCTCCGAATGCAGAACGACCCGCAATGCCCCGACAGGCATCGCGGGTCGCCGCGCGTACGCCGGTTGCGTTACACGGCGGGCCGCGCTTCGTACAGTTTCACGCACGCGGAAAAATCCAGCGTGCCGAGCCCTTGCTGGCTCATCGACTGATAGAGCTGCTGCGCGAGCGCGCCCATCCACACCGGTTGCCGTGCGCTGCGCGCGGCTTCGGTCGCGAGCCCCAGATCCTTCAGCATCAGGTTCGCGGCGAAGCCGCCCGAGTAGCCGCGCGCGGCGGGCGCCGCGTCGTTGACGCCCGGGTACGGGTTGCAGGTGTCCGAGCTCCAGCAGCGGCCCGTCGACGTGTTGATGATGCCGGCGAGCACGGCCGGATCAATGCCGAGCGCGGCGCCGAGCGCCATCGCCTCCGACACGCCCATCATCGAGATTCCGAGCAGCAGGTTGTTGCAGATCTTCGCGATCTGCCCGGTGCCCGTGCCGCCGCAGTGCACGACGTTCTTGCCCATGTCGAGCAGCACCGGACGGATGCGCTCGAACAGGGCGGCCGGCGCGCCGACCATGAAGGTCAACGTGCCCGCCTGCGCGCCGCCGGTGCCGCCGGACACCGGCGCGTCGGCGAGCGGGAAGTCGCGTTGCGCGGCGGCGTCGGCCGCCGCGCGCACGGTGCCGGGGTCGATCGTGCTGCAATCGACGAACGTCGCGCCGGGGCGCGCGCCGGCGAGCACGCCGTCGTCGCCGAGATAGACGGCGCGCACGTGCTGCGCGGCCGGCAGCATCGTGATCACGAGCGCCGCGCGGGCGGCCGCGTCACGCGGCGACATGGCCGCCGTCGCACCCGCGCGCACCGCGGCGTCGATTGCGTTCTCGTCCAGGTCGAACACTGTCAGCGCGTGGCCGGCCTTGAGCAGGTTGGCGGCCATCGGGCCGCCCATGTTGCCGAGTCCGATGAAGGCGATTTCCATATGCGGGCTCCGTCGGATCAGCGCAGTGCGATCGTTGTGTTCACGCCGCCGGCCGTCGTGTCGTCGTCGAACCAGCGCGCGGTGACCGTCTTCGTCTGCGTATAGAACTGCACGACCTGCTTGCCGTACGGGCCGAGATCGCCGAGCTTCGAGCCGCGCGAGCCGGTGAAGCTGAAGTACGGCACCGGCACCGGAATCGGAATGTTGATGCCGACCTGGCCGACGTCGATCTCGCTCTGGAACTTGCGCGCGGCCGCGCCGCTCTGCGTGAAGAGGCCCACGCCGTTGCCCATCGGATTCGCGTTGACCAGCGCGATCGCTTCGTCGAGCGTCGCCGCTTCCATCACGACCACCACCGGCCCGAAGATTTCTTCGCGGTAGATCGACATGTCGGTCGTCACGCCCGAGAAGATCGTCGGGCCGATGAAGTTGCCGCGTTCGTAGCCGGGCACCTTCACGTCGCGGCCGTCGAGCAGCAGCGTCGCGCCTTCGTTCACGCCGGCGTCGATCAGCGACGCGATGCGCGCCTTCGCCGCCTTCGACACGACCGGCCCGACGTCGGTGCCGGCTTCGGCGCCCGCATTGACCTTCAGCGCCTTCGCTTTCTCGACGAGGTCGGGCAGCCAGTCGCGCGCGCTGCCTACCAGCACGACCACCGACGTCGCCATGCAGCGCTGGCCGGCCGCGCCGAAGCCCGCGCCGACGAGCGCGTTGATCGACTGCTCGCGATGCGCGTCGGGCAGCACCACCGCGTGGTTCTTCGCGCCCATCATCGACTGCACGCGCTTGCCGTGCTGGCTGCCGAGGTTGTATACGTGCGTGCCGACACGCGTCGAGCCGACGAACGAGATCGCCTTGATGTCCGGATGCGTGCACAGGCGATCGACCACCGTCTTGCCGCCGTGCACGACGTTCAGCACGCCCTTCGGCACGCCGGCCTCGATCGCGAGTTCGACGAGCTGCATCGTCGAAAGCGGATCCTGTTCGGACGGTTTCAGCACGAACGTGTTGCCGCACACGATCGCCATCGGGAACATCCACAGCGGGATCATGCCGGGGAAGTTGAACGGCGTGATGCCTGCGCACACGCCGATCGGCTGGCGCAGCGTGTACGTATCGACGCCGCCCGCGACGTTCTCCGCGAATTCGCCTTGCTGCAGCGTGCCGATCGAACATGCATGCTCGACCACTTCGAGGCCGCGGAAAATGTCGCCTTGCGCGTCGGGCAGCGTCTTGCCTTGCTCGGCCGTCAGCGTATGCGCGATCCGTTCGAGATTGCGGCGCACGAGATCCTGGAACTTCAGCATGATGCGCATGCGCGCGCCGATCGGCGTCGTCTTCCACGTGTGGAACGCGTGCTGCGCGGACGCGATCGCTGCATCGACCTCGTCGAGCGTCGCGTACGGTACGCGGCCGATCACGTCCTGCGTCGCGGGGTTGACGATGTCGCCCCATTCGGCGCTTTGCGAGTCGACGAAAGCGCCGTCGATCAGCAGCTTGGCAGTGGGCAGGGCGAGGGTGGTCTGGGGAACTGCGGCGTTCATGAAAAATCTCCGATGCGAAGCGAAAGGGTGGCCTGCGTCCGCCGCGCGCGGGCACGGCGGACGACAGGTCGAACTGAATGCGGATGAATGCGGCGGGTGTGCGCGGTGCGCTCAGGTGCGCGCCGGACGCATCAGCGCGGTACAGGCGAGCGCGAACACGCCGAAGCCGATGAGGTATGCGATCACGTAGTGCGGCTGCCCGCCGCCGGCCTTCAGCAGCGACGTCGCGATCATCGGCGCGAAGCCGCCGCCCACCACGCCGGCGAGCTGCACCGACAGCGAGATGCCGCTGTAACGGATTTCGGCGGGGAATTGCTGCGCGAACAACAGCGATTCCGGTGCATACAGGATCGGAAACACGACGCCGAGGCCGAGCACGATCGCCCACCACGCGTACGACGTCTGCTGCGTGCCGAGCATCATGAAGAACGGCGCGGCGAACGCGCACATCAGCACGAGGCCGATCGCGAACATCCGGCGCTGGCCGATGCGGTCGCTCAGATGTCCGCAGAACGGCATCGTGACGAGCGACAACACCGCACCGGCCGTGATCGCGTGGAGCATGTCGGCCTTCGGCAGATGAAGCTGCTGCGTCGCATACGCGAGCGCGAACGTGACGACCATGTAAAACCACGTGTTTTCGGCGGCGCGCGCGCCGACGATCGTCAGCACCTCGCGCGGATGGCGGCGCAGCGCGGCCGTCACCGGCGACTTCTCCGCCTTGCCCTGGCGCTGCATCTTCTCGAAGTCCGGCGACTCGGGCACTTTCGCTCGGATGAACCAGCCGAGGCCGACCAGCGCGATGCTCGCGAGGAACGGCACGCGCCAGCCCCACGACAACATGTCCGCGTCCGGCAGCGCTGCGACCGCGGCCATCGCGACCGACGACAGGATCAGCCCGAGCCCGACGCCCGTCTGCGGCAGGCTGCCGAACAGCCCCTTGCGGCCCTTCGGCGCATGCTCGACGGCCATCAGCACCGCGCCGCCCCATTCGCCGCCGACCGCCATTCCCTGCAGGAAACGCATCGCGATCAAAAGCGCCGCGGCCCAGTAACCGATCCGGTCGTACGAAGGGATCAACCCGATGATCATGCTCGGCACGCCCATCAGCAGCAGCGTGATCATCAGCATCGCCTTGCGGCCGACGCGATCGCCGAAATGGCCGAACACGATGCCGCCCATCGGCCGGCCGATGAAGCCGACCGCGAACGTGCCGAACGCTGCGAGCGTGCCGACGACGGGGTCCAGCGACGGGAAGAAGATGCGGTTGAACACCAGCGCGGCGGCGGTGCCGTAGAGGAAGAAGTCGTACCACTCGATCGTGGTGCCGGCCATGCTGGCCCAGCCGGCCAGCAGGTAGTGCTTCGCGGTGCGCTCGGGCGCCGGTGTCGCGATGGTCGCATGCTCATCGAGCGTGGATCGGGTCTGCATGGTGTCTCCGTTTTTTGTTGCCCGCGGCTCATGGTCCGCAGGTCACGGTCGAGTATAGTTATGCGCGGATCCATGATGTACCGACAAGAAAACCGGTTGGATGTGCATTTCTGCATATCGACGGCCGGCCCGGAGACACCCTGCGTTTTTTCCCGCCGATGCGACACGCTACCGAGCCGGTTTCCGGCAACCTGAACTGGGACGACCTGCGCTTTTTTCTCGAAGTTGCCCGCACGCAGCGGGCGAGCGGCGCGGCGAAACGCCTCGGCGTCGACTACACGACCGTCGCGCGGCGCATTCGCGCGCTCGAGGCTGCGATGGGCACGCTGCTGTTCGACAAGTCGCGCTCGGGCGGCTTCACGCTGACGGCCGAAGGGCAGCGGCTCGTCGCGTATGCCGACGCGATGGAGACGACCGTGCAGTCCGCGTGCGACCAGGTCGCGAACACCGGCGAGGCGCTGTCGGGCCACGTGCGGATCGGGTCGACCGAAGGGTTCGGCTGTTTCTTTCTCGCGCCACAGCTGGCGCGGTTCCGCGTTGCGCATCCGCACGTGACGGTCGACCTGCTGCCGGTTCCGCATTTCGTGAACCTGCCGAAGCGCGAGGCCGATCTTGCGATCACGCTCGAGCGGCCGGAGCGCGGGCCATACGTGGCCACGAAGCTGTGCGACTACCAGCTGCGGCTCTATGCGACGCGCGACTACCTTGCGCATCATCCGCCGATCGCGTGCACCGGCGATCTCGCGCGGCATGCGTTCATCAGCTACGTCGACGATCTCGCGTTCAGCAGCGAATTGCTGTACCTGGAGCGCGCGGTGCCGGGCGCGACGGCCGGCTTGCGCACGACAAGCGTGATCGCGCAGGTGTTCGCGGCGCTGCAAGGCGGCGCGCTCGCGATCCTGCCGTGCTTCATGGCCGCGACGCAGCCGGCGCTGGTGCCCGTGCTGCCGGATGACGTGGTGGTCACGCGCTGCTTCTGGCTGACATGCCGCGAGGATTTGCGCAAGCTGCGGCGCGTGACGGCGCTGTGGGACTACCTGCGCGCGGCGGCCGACGCGAATCGCGCGTTGCTGATGGGGGAGTCGGAGCGGCTGCGGTTCATTGGGGAGCCGCAATAGCGGATCGACGGGAGACGCAGAGGGCCGCACCGCAATGCAATCGCCCCGCACGGGGCGGGCAGCTCGGGCGGGTTGCGTCATGCTGCCGGGCAGACCGTGCGCTGCAGCGGCGTCGACGCATACGGCGTCCGCGCTCCGCTCTTGTCGTACGAGAGCCGCATGCAGGCGGTGCCGCCGGTTTCGACGAGCAGAGTCATGAACGCACGGACGGCGGCGCTGCGTGCCGAGTCGGCATCGGCATCGGCATCGCGCAGCGGCTGTGCATGGTCGTCGACGACGCGCGGCGCGGCGGCGCGCTGATCGACGTGCTGCCGGGGTGGGCGCCGAAAGGCGGGGACGTGCACGCGGCGTTTCCCGGCGCGCCGCGGGCTGCTGCCGCGCTTGCGGTGGCTGATCGATTTCCTGTCCGAACACATTCGCCGGGATTGACCGTGCGGTCAGTCGCAATCATCAGACGAAACGATCGTCGCGGGTTCGGCCATGACCGCGCGTAAGCCCTGATGCACGCGCATGCACGGGGCAGCACGGATTGGTGTTAAATGTATTTTGGTGCGTGTTGGGGCGCGCACGAAAGGGGACGCACCGGCGTTGCGTAAGCCCGGGGCGGTAAACGGCACGAAGGATCGCTAACGAACCGGGCGCACCAGACCCGGTCGAACTGACGGCAGGATTCAGCTTGAATACCGAACCGCAAAGTTCTCGCTACAGCCACGGGCTTGCAGCCGAAGTGCTCGCGTCCGAGCAAAGCGTGCTGCGACTGATCACGCGCAACACACCGCTGCCGGAGCTGCTCGTCGAAGTGTGCCGGCGTGCCGAGGGGCTGCTCGGCGACGGCGCATCGTGCACGATCCTGCTGCTCGACCCGGACGGCGTGCACGTGCACGTCGGGGCCGCGCCGTCGCTGCCTGCGGAGTACAGCGCCGCGATCGAAGGTGCGCCGATC
Source organism: Burkholderia sp. AU19243 (assembly GCF_018148075.1). Lineage (NCBI taxonomy): Bacteria > Pseudomonadati > Pseudomonadota > Betaproteobacteria > Burkholderiales > Burkholderiaceae > Burkholderia > Burkholderia sp. AU19243. The sequence goes on along the minus strand of NZ_JAGSTV010000011.1, from coordinate 79,163 downwards.
GGGCCGGCCGCCGGTTCCTGCGGCACCGCGATGCACGAGCGGCGGATGATCGCCGTCGAGGACATCGAAACCGATCCGCTGTGGGCCGGCTTCCGGTCGGTCGCGTTGCCGCTCGGCTTGCGTGCTTGCTGGTCCGTGCCGTTTCTGGACGAAGCCGGCACCGTGCTCGGCGCGTTCGCGGTGTATCACCGCACGCCGCGCCGGCCGAGCGACGTCGAAACCGACCTGCTGCGCGATATCGGCAACAGCGTGGGTCTCGCGGTACATCAGGACTCGATCGCGCGCCAGCTCGTGCGCAGCGAGGAACATCACCGCCTCGTCGTCAACAGCCTGAACGAAGGGATACTCGTCGTGTCGCGCGACGGCGTCGTGATCGCGAGCAATCCGAGCGCGAACCGGATGGTGCGTGCAAAGGGCGAGCTCGTCGGCCGGCGGCTGTCGACGGTGATCCTGTACAAGCTGCACGAGGACGGCACGCCGATCGCGCCGGACGACTGGCCGAGCCGGCGCGCGTTCGCCACGGCCACGCCGCTGCTCGACTACACGGTCGGCTTCGGGCTGGCGGACGGCGACGTCATCTGGGTGCGCGGCAACGCGGTGCCGATCGTGAAGCCGGGCGAGGCGCAGCCCGAATCGGTGCTCGTGTCCTTTCACGACATCGGCCCCATCCGGGAAGCGCAGCAGCAGTTGCGCTATCTGGCGACGCGCGATGCGCTGACGGGCCTCTACAACCGGCGCTGGCTGTCCGACCGGATGCGCGAGCTGTTCGGCGCGCGCGACGCAGCGGGCGGGCCCGCACGCGTCGCGATCCTGTTCATCGATCTCGTCGGTTTCAAGAAGGTCAACGACACGGCCGGGCACGACGCGGGCGACGCGCTGCTGCGCAGCGTCGCCGCGCGGCTCGCCGCGTGCGGCGGCGGCCGGCATGCGCTCACGCGCGTCGGCGGCGACGAGTTCGTGATTCTCGTCGACCATTGCGACGACCCCGACGAGTTGTCCGCGCTCGCGCGCGAGGTGATCGATACGATCGCAAAGCCGTTCGCGATCGCGAACAACGAATACTGGCTCGGTGTGTCGATCGGGATCAGCGTCGCGCCGCGCGACGGCGACGACGCGGTCACGCTGATGCGCAACGCCGACTCCGCGATGTACGACGCGAAGCAGCGCGGCCGCAATCACTTCACGTTCTTCACCGCGCAACTGAACGTGCGCCTGCAGCGCCGCTTCGCGATCGAGCAGTCGCTGCGCCGCGCGATCTCGTCGGATACGCTGCGGCTCGTGTACCAGCCGGTCGTCGATGCACGCAGCGGCCGCACGGTCGGCGCCGAAGCGCTGCTGCGCTGGACGAGCCCCGAGCTCGGCCCGATGTCGCCGGCCGAATTCATTCCGGTCGCCGAGGATACCGGGCTCATCGTCGCGATCGGGCAGTGGGTGCTGGAAACGGCCTGTCGGCAGGCCGCCGAATGGCGCCGCACGATCGCGCCCGACCTGATGGTCGCGGTGAACCTGTCGCCGCGACAGTTTCACGAAGGCCTCGTCGAGTCGGTATACGACTGCCTTGCGCAGACGCAGCTCGACCCCGGCGCGCTAGAGCTCGAAATCACCGAAGGCGTGCTGATGAACGACACGGATACCGTAATGCCGATGCTCGAAGCGCTCACGGACATGAACGTGCGGATCTCGGTCGACGACTTCGGCACCGGCTATTCGTCGCTCGCGTACCTGAAGCGCTTTCCGCTGCACAACCTGAAGGTCGACCGGTCGTTCGTGTCGGGCGTGCCCGATCACCGCGACTCGGTTGCGATCACGCAGGCGGTCGTCGCGATGGCGCATTCGCTCGGGATGACGGTGACCGCCGAAGGCGTCGAAACGCAGGCGCAGTCGTGGTTCCTGCAGCAGATCGGCTGCGACATGCAGCAGGGCTACCTGTTCGGCCGGCCGCTCGATCCGGCCGACTACGCACGCCGGCTCGTCGCCGTGTAGGCATTCACGCGAAGCCGCCGCCGGGCGGAACGGCGGGTGCTGCGGACACATCGATCTCCACACGATTCTTGCCGTCGCGCTTCGCGCGATACAGCGCGCGATCGGCCGCCTCGATCAGCGACGTGGTCGGCACGCCCGCGGCCGGCACGACGCTCGCGCCGCCAATGCTGATCGTCACGTAGCGGCCGGTGGACGAATGCGCGTGTTCGAGCCGCAACGCCTCGACCGCGAGGCGGATCTTCTCGCCGAGCAGCCGCGCGGCCCCGGGCGCCGTGGCCGGCATCACGACCGCGAACTCCTCGCCGCCGAAGCGCGCAGCCAGATCGCCGGACTGTCCGAGGCACCGCTCGATGGTCGCCGCGACCTGCTTGAGCACGGTGTCGCCCGACACGTGTCCGTACGTGTCGTTGTACAGCTTGAAGTTGTCGACGTCGATCATCAGCAGCGACAGTTCGCTGCGCTCGCGCGCACCCCGGCGCCATTCGGCGGCCAGGTATTCGTCGAGATAGCGGCGGTTCGACAGCCCGGTCAGGCCGTCCGAATGCGTGAGGCGGCGCAGTTCGAGATTCGCCTCGAGCAGCTGTTGCTGCGATTGCCGTAGCGCGCGATACGCCTCGTCGCGCTGCAGCAGGTTCATGTACGAGCGCGAGTGATAGCGGATCCGCGCGACCAGTTCGATGCGGTCGGGCAGCTTCACCAGGTAGTCGTTCGCACCCGCCGCGAACGCGGCGCTCTTGATCACCGGTTCTTCCTGCGTCGACAGTACGATGATCGGCACGTCGCGCGACGCCGGGTTCGCGCGGTACGCCTTGACGAGGCTCAGCCCGTCGGTGCCCGGCATCACGAGATCCTGCAGCACCACGGTCGGCCGCGTCTCGATCGCGGTCGCGAGCGCGTCGTCCGAGCGTGCGCAGTAGTGGAAGTCGATGCCTTCCTCGTCGACGAGCGCGCGTCGCACGGCTTCCGCGACGATCGTCTGGTCGTCGACGAGCAGCACCATCGCAGGGGCGTTGGCGTGCGGCGTGGGCCGCGCGTGCGCGGCATCGAACGCGGGATGCGGGCCGCCGGGCGGCCGGGTGAAGTCGCTGGTCATGATCGGTGCCCGGTTGCGCCGTGGCCGCGACGGGTGTGACTGAGTTTCATCGGGCGTCAAATCCGTGCGAGCGCCGCCAGTTCGCCCGCGATGCGCTCGAGCGGCAGGATCGCGCGCGCTGCGCCGAGCGTCGCGGCCGCTTTCGGCATCCCGTAGACGGCGCTCGTCGCCTCGTCCTGCGCGATCGTGTGATAGCCCTTCATCCGCAGCGCCTTCAGGCCGATCGCGCCGTCGCGGCCCATGCCGGTCAGCAGCACGCCGATCACGCGGCCGGGCCAGTGCTCGGTCAGGCTGTTGAAGAACACGTCGACCGACGGCCGGTACGGCGTCGCGGCCGGCTCGCGCGTGTATTCGAGCGTGCCGGCGCGCGTGATGCGCAGATGATCGTCGGTCGCCGCAAGCAACGCGACGCCCGGCTGCGGGCGGTCGCCTTCGTGCGCGATGCGCACCGTCAGCGGCGTCTGGCCGTCGAGCCATTGCGCCATTCCTTCGGCGAATGCGCGATCGACGTGCTGGACGATCACGATCGGTGCGCTGAAGTCGGCCGGCAGGCTGCCGAGGATCGACGCGAGCGCGCCGGGGCCGCCGGCGGACGCGCCGATCGCAATCAGCGGGCCGCCGCTGCCGCGTGCGGCCGTGCCGGCCGCGCGGACGCCGCCGGGCGCGTCCAGCAGCCGGCCGATCTGGTCGATCTTCGCGAGCAGCAGCCGTGCGGTGTCGCCGGCTTCGCCGTCGCCGAGCCGCGGCGTGTCGACCGCGTCGAGCGCGCCGGCGCCCATTGCCTCGAACACGCGCCACGCGTTTGCGCCGATGCAGCTCGTCACGATCAGGATCGCGCACGGGCGGCCGGAGCGCATGATGCGCCGCGTCGCCTCGATGCCGTCGAACTTCGGCATGATCAGGTCCATCAGCACGACGTCGGGCGGCTGCGCGGCGCACAGTTCGACGGCCTGCGCGCCGTCGGTCGCGACCCACAGCACGCGATGCTCGGGCCGGCGCGCGATCGCACGGCGCATCGCCTCGACGGCAAGCGGGAGGTCGTTGACGATGCCGATGTTCACAAGCGGGATACTCCGGTCGGTTCGTAGTGTTGGATATGGGCCGGGTTCATGGAAGGCGGTGTCGCTCCGGCGTGCCGAACGGCAGCGGCGGGAGACGGCACGGAGTTCTTTCGATTGGCACGCCCGCATGCTGTCATGCGGCGCGAGCGGCGGCAACCGGAAAAATTGCGCATTGCGTCGTTTTCGACCTTTTTCTCTATCGTGAGGCGGGAATCGGCGCCGCCGGGGCACGCCGGACAGCCGCAAGCCGCACCATGCCGCGGTGCGATAACCGCGCACCGGCAGGGCCGTTTCCGCAGGCGGGCGCGGTGGGGCGGCGTCCGCGGCGGCGCCCGCATCGGCAAGCAGGCTGCGCGACGGCCGGCGCCAGCCGTGCGCGGCGCGCATTCAGCCTCAATGGCTGCGCGCGTACCCCTGGATCAGCGCGCGCATCATTCCTTCGACCGTCGCGTCGCGCAAATCGGCTTCCTGCTCGCATTCCTCGACGAGCGCGGCGAATGCGGTGGCCAGCGTCACGCGGTCGACCTCGTGACGCTGTTCCATCAACGTCACCATTCCGTCCTTCGCCAGATGAGCGGAGAACGCGCGGCTGCCGATGGTCTGGAATACGTCGATCATGGCGGCTCTCCCGTTCGTTTCGATGCCTTCCAGTTTAGTGTGCGCACCCGCGCTCCGCCACGCGCGGCGGCGGCCCGCTCCCGCCGCACATGCCGCGCTTCACGGCGCCGCTCGCGCGCCGGCCCGGTCCGACGGGCCGGTGCCGAACCGCGAGCGGCACATGGCCGGCACCCGGCAAATGCAGTGTCGTACCGGTTTCAACGTTTACCCGTAGCCGCAAATTGTCGACTTTTTATCGATAAAGTCTCGTGTTAGATTTTGCGGCCTGAAGCCGGTCGAAACCGGGCGGCCGGCGCGTGCTGACAGCGTCGGGGATCCGACACAAGGAGGGGCAATGCTGGTGCTGATAGGGGTGCCGATCGTCGTGATCGGTTTCGCGCTGCGCTTCAACGCGCTGCTGGTGGTCACGATCGCGGGGCTCGCGACGGGGCTGGCGGGCGGGATGCATCTCGTCGACATCGTCAGTGCGTTCGGCAAGGCGTTCACCGACAACCGCTACATGGGGCTGATCTGGCTGACGCTGCCGGTGATCGCGCTGCTGGAGCGCAACGGGCTGAAAGAACAGGCGAAGCGGATGATTTCGCGCGTGCACGCGGCGACCACCGGCCGCGTGCTGATGCTCTACTTCGTGCTGCGCCAGGCGACCGCCGCGCTCGGCCTCACGTCGCTCGGCGGTCACGCGCAGATGGTGCGGCCGCTGATCGCACCGATGGCCGAAGCCGCCGCGGTCAGCCGGCACGGCGACCTGCCTGAGTCGGTGCGTCAGCAGATCCGCGCGCATGCGTCGGCCGCGGACAACGTCGCCGTGTTCTTCGGCGAGGACATCTTCATTGCGATCCAGTCGATCCTGCTGATCAAGGGCTTTCTCGAACAGAACGGAATCGCGATCGAGCCGCTGCACCTGTCGGTGTGGGCGATTCCGACCGCGATCGCCGCGCTGCTGATCCACTGTACGCGGCTCGCGCTGCTCGATCGTCGGCTGTCGCGCGGCTTCGGCGCATTCGGACGGGAGGGCGCGCGATGATCGGCCTCGAACAGCTGTATACGCTCGCCGGGCTGCTGTTCGCCGCGTTCGCGTGCTTCAACCTGACCGACCGCACGAACCCGCGCCGCGTCGTCAACTTCGCGTTCTGGGCGATCTACGCGCTCACGTTCCTGTTCGGTGCGCTGCTGCCGCACTTCGTGACCGGTTGCCTCGCGATCGCGCTCGCGCTGCTCGCGGGCTCGGGCAAGCTCGGCCGCGGCAAGTCCGACGAAGCGGGCGATGCGGCCGCCGCGCGGCGCGACGCGAAGGCGCTGCGCTTCGGCAACGTGCTGTTCCTGCCTGCGCTGCTGATTCCCGTCGTCACGCTGATCGGCACGTTCGTGCTGAAGCTCGTGCCGTTCGTCGATCCGAAGAGCGTGACGCTGATTTCGCTCGTGCTCGGCACGCTGGTTGCGTTCGGCGTCGCGCTCGCGATGCTGCGCGATTCGCCGGTTCATGCGCTGAAGGAGGCGCGTCACACGATGGACGCGGTCGGCTGGGCCGCGATCCTGCCGCAGATGCTGGCGGCGCTCGGTGCACTGTTCGCGGTCGCGGGCGTCGGCGGGGTGGTGTCGGGGCTCGTGAAGGAGTGGGTGCCGATCGATTCGCCGTTCGCCGTCGTCGCGGCCTATACGGTCGGGATGGCGCTGTTCACGATGATCATGGGAAACGGGTTCGCCGCGTTCCCCGTGATGACGGCGGGCATCGGCCTGCCGCTGATCGTTCATCAGTTTCACGGCAATCCGGCGATCATGGGCGCGATCGGCATGCTCAGCGGCTTCTGCGGTACGCTGATGACGCCGATGGCCGCGAACTTCAACATCGTGCCGGCGGCGCTGCTGGAGCTGAAGGACAAGAACGGCGTGATCAAGGCGCAGTGGCCGACCGGCGTGCTGCTGCTGGCCGTGAACACGCTGCTGATGTACGCGTTCGTATTCCGCTTCTGACGAGACTGCCATGACCGATCGACTGATCGCCGAACTCGCATCGAAATTCGCGTCGCTCGCGCTCGCGCACTTGACCCGCGAATATCCGAACAAGCTCACGCATTCGCTCGAAGGCCCGCACGACGTGCAGGGGCCGCGCGCGCTGCATCCGATCTTCTACGGCAGCTACGACTGGCATTCGTGCGTGCACGGCTACTGGCTCGTGCTGCGCGTGCTCGAACGCTATCCGGCGCTGCCGGAGGCCGAGCGGATCATCGCCGTGGTCGATGCGCATTTCACCGACGCCAACGTGGCCGGCGAGCGTGCGTATCTCGCGTTGCCGCACAACAGCGGCTTCGAGCGGCCGTACGGCTGGGCGTGGCTGCTTGCGCTGTCCGCGCAGCTCGAGCGGCTCGCCCTGAAGGGCGTGGTCCCGCAGGCCGCGCGCTGGGCGAAGACGATGACGCCGCTCACCGAGCTGTTCGTGTCGCGTTTCGAGGCGTTTCTGCCGAAGGCGACCTACCCGCTGCGCGTCGGCACGCACTTCAACACCGCGTTCGCACTCGCGCTGACGTTCGACTTCGCGCGCGCGACGCAGCGCGACGGGCTCGCGGCGCTGATTGTCGACACGGCGAAGCGCTGGCACCTGAACGACGTCGCGTGTCAGGCGTGGGAGCCGTCGGGCGACGAGTTCCTGTCGCCCGCGCTGATGGAGGCTGAGCTGATGCGGCGCGTGCTGCCGCCCGGCGAATTCGACGGCTGGTTCGCGCGTTTCCTGCCGGATCTCGCGCGTGGCGAGCCGGCGACGCTGTTCGTGCCGGCCACCGTCAGCGACCGCAGCGACGGCAAGATCGCGCATCTGGACGGATTGAACCTGAGCCGCGCGTGGTGCCAGCGCTCGCTGGCCGGCGCGCTGCCGGAAGGCGATGCGCGACGCGCGAAGCTGCTCGATGCGGCGGACCGGCATCTCGCGAGCGCGCTCGCGCACGTCGCGGGCGACTACATGGGCGAGCACTGGCTCGCGACGTTCGCGCTGCTGGCGATCGAAGCGCACGCGTGCCGTCGCGAAACGAGCGACGCGGGTGCGCCGTAACGGTTTTGTAATGATCGAATTGGCTTTGCAGCGGACGCAATACCGCTTTCCATCGGCCGGGCGGCGCGACGCGGCAGCGAGTCGATACACTGCCGTACCGGTTGACAGGGCCCCGGCGCTGGCCCGAAGAAGGAGACAGTACAGATGGACACCCAACGCGCAGCGGTCGTCACGTACCGCGGCAATGCGATCGAGAACACGCACGTCGCCGATGTGGCGGTGGTGGATGCCGGCGGCAGGCTGCTGTTCCGGCTCGGCGATCCGTTCCGGATGACGCTCGCGCGCTCGGCGGCGAAGCCGGCGCAGGCGCTGTCCGTGATCGAGACGGGCGCACCGGAACGGTTCGGTTTCGACGACGCGGACATCGCGCTGATGTGCGCGTCGCACAGCAGCGAGGAACGGCATATCGCGCGCACGCGCGCGATGCTCGCGAAGGTCGATGCGCAGGAGTCGGATTTGCGCTGCGGCGGCCATGCGCCGCTGTCCGATGCGGTGTACCGGTCGTGGATCAAGCGCGACTACACGCCGACCGGCGTCTGCAGCAACTGTTCGGGCAAGCACGTCGGGATGCTGGCCGGCGCGCGGGCGATCGGCGCTGCGATTGCCGACTACCACCTGCCGGAGCATCCGATGCAGGTGCGCGTGAAGCACGTGGTCGCCGACGCATGCGGATTGCGCGATGACGAAGTCGACTGGGCAATCGACGGCTGCAATCTGCCCACGCCGGCGTTCTCGCTCGATCGCCTGGCGCGTCTGTATGCGTCGCTGGCCGATGGCGCGGACCAGGTCGATGCGCGCGGCGCCGATGCGACGAGCGCCCGCGTGCGTGCGCTCGCGCGCATCCATCATGCGATGACGGCCTATCCGGAGCTGGTCGCCGGCGAAGGGCGCTACTGCACGGTGCTGATGGATGCGTTCGAAGGCCAGGTCGTCGGCAAGCTCGGCGCGGACGCGTGCTACGGGATCGGCGTGCGTGCGTCGGCGCGCACGCGGGCACTCGGCGCCGATGGCGCGCTCGGCATCTCGGTGAAGATCGAGGACGGCAATATCGACGTGTTGTACATGATGGTCAGCGAACTGCTCGAACGGTTGCAGATCGGCACCGATGCGCAGCGTGCGCGGCTCGCCGCGTTCCACCGGCCGCCGATGCTGAATACGCAGGGCGTCGAAGTCGGCCACGCGACGTTCCCGTTCGAATTGCAGGAAGCCTGAACGGCGCCGCCGGCCGCGCCGATACCGCTGGCGCCGGCGCGCCTGCCGCGCGGTTCCGGACGTCGAGCGCGACCAACGGCGGTGCGCCCGCCGCGGCGCGGCGCTCGACGGCCTTTGCCGCATCGCTGAAACCGGGCAGGCTGCGCCCCGCGCCTCGCGCGCCGATGTGCGCGCTATGCGCCGACGGCGCGAATCTTCGCCAGCTCGGCTTCGGACAGCTCGCCGATGTGCGCGAGACGTTCCGCGAGAAAGTCCTTCAGCACACGCAGCTTCGCCGAGCTGCGCCGGTTCGCCAGATACGCGATGTAGATGTACTCGCCGGTCAGCTTGTTGTGCAGCCGATAGCGCGGCAGCACGGGTTCCAGCTGGCCGTTCGCGAGCAGGTCGCGCACGAGCCAGATCTCGAACTCGGCGATGCCGAGCCCCGCGCACGTCGCGTCGAGCAGCAGCTCCGAGTGATCGGTGACGAGGTTGCCGGCCGGCAGCACGCTGTGCCGCGCGTTGCCGCGCACGAGTTCCCAGCGCGGATCGCCTTCCGGATGCACGTAGCGCAGGCAGTTGTGCTGCAGCAGGTCGTCCGGCGTCGCGGGGCGGCCGCAACGGTCGAGATAGCCGGGCGCGGCGCACAGGATGCTGTCGTTGCGCGACAGCCTGTGGACGACCAGATTGTCCAGATAGTTCTCGCCTTCGTGAATGTCGAGATCGAAACCGCCGGCAACGAGGTCGTTGTGATTGTCGGTGAGCCGCACGTCGAGCTGGATCGTCGGGTAGCGCGCGAGAAACGGCGCGATCAGCGGCGCGAGATGGCGGCGCCCGAACGCGACCGGTGCGGTGAGCTTCAGCGGCCCGCTCGGCTGCGCGTTGAGCTCGGCGACGACGCGCAGCGTGTCGTCGAGATCGGCGATCAGCGTGACCGCGCGTTCCAGGTAGATGTGGCCGGCCTCGGTCAGCGTCACGCTGTGCGTCGAGCGATGCAGCAGCGCGACGCCGAGCGCGTCCTCGATCGCCGTGATCTTGCGCGCGACGGTAGACGTCGACACGTGCATCTCCTTCGCGACCGCCGAAAAGCTCCCCATTTCCACGACCCGCACGAACGCGCGCATCGCGCCGAGGTGATCGAGCCCGGCGTCTCTCGCCATCGTTTTCATTCGTCTCTCGCTGTTGCGTCCCACGCAAAACCGCTTTCGATAATACAGAAGGGAGGTTCTTTATGCAAAGGCATAGAATGCGACCCGTCGAACCGGGAAGCGGCGAAGGAAGCCGGTTATCCATGGCGGCACGGGACATTTCAGGAGGGACACGATGACGGCAAGCGGCTTCCGCGTCGAAGCGGATCTTTTAGGTAAGCGAAGCATTCCGGATGCGGCGTACTACGGCGTCCATACGCTGCGCGCAAAGGAGAACTTCGACATTTCCGGGCGCACGATCGCGTCGCTCCCGTATCTCGTCATGGCGCTGGCAGCCGTGAAGGAGGCCGCGGCCGATGCGAACTGCGAGCTCGGGCTGCTGCCGCGCGCGTATCGCGACGCGATCGCCGCCGCGTGCGTCGAGATCCGTGAAGGCCGCCTGCACGACCAGTTCGTCGTCGACATCATCCAGGGCGGCGCCGGCACGTCGACCAACATGAACGCGAACGAGGTCATCTGCAATCGCGCGCTCGAAATCATGGGGCATGCGCGTGGCCAGTATGAATACCTGCATCCGAACGAACACGTGAATCTCGCGCAGAGCACGAACGACGTCTACCCGACCGCGATCCGGATCGCGACGTGCTTTGCCGTCGAGCATCTGCTCGAAGCGATGGGGCGGCTGCGCGATGCGTTCGCGGAGAAGGCCGATGCGTTCTCGGACCTGCTGAAGCTTGGCCGCACGCAGCTGCAGGACGCCGTGCCGATGACGCTCGGCCAGGAGTTCTCGACCTACGCGGTGATGGTGACGGAAGACATCGCACGTCTGCAGGAAGCCGGCTGGCTGATGCGCGAGATCAATCTCGGCGCCACCGCGATCGGCACCGGCATCACCGCGCATCCGCAATATGCGGAGAAGGCGCTGGCCGCGCTGCGGCGCATCACCGGCCTTGACCTGAGCACCGCGCCGAACCTCATCGAAGCGACGCAGGATTGCGGCGCGTTCGTGCAGATTTCCGGCGTGCTGAAGCGCATTGCCGTCAAGCTGTCGAAGATCTGCAACGACCTGCGGCTGCTGTCGAGCGGCCCGCGCGCCGGCTTCGGCGAGATCAACCTGCCGCCGGTGCAGGCCGGCTCGTCGATCATGCCGGGCAAGGTGAACCCGGTGATTCCGGAAGTCGTGAACCAGGTCGCATTCGAAGTGTTCGGCAACGACCTGACGGTGACCTTCGCCGCGGAAGCCGGGCAGCTTCAGCTGAACGCGTTCGAGCCGGTGATCGCGAGCGCGCTGTTCCGCAGCTTCAGCCATCTGACGGCCGCGTGCACGACGCTCACCGACCGCTGCGTGAGCGGGATCACCGCGAATCCCGAGCGGCTGCGCGAAACGATGGAGCGTTCGGTCGCGCTCGCGACCGCGCTGAATCCGTACATCGGCTACAAGCGCGCGACCGCCGTCGCCGCCGAAGCGCACGAGAGCGGCAAGTCGATCCGCGAGGTCGTGCTGGATCGCCAGCTGATGACCGCCGCGCAACTCGACGAAGCGCTGCAGCCCGAAGCGCTGATCCGTCCGCGCGCGTACTGATCCCGGCCACGCGCCGCCGGCGGCCCGCGCGCGTCGTGCACGCGACGCCCCGGGACGGGCGCGACACGTCAACACCCATCAACACACATCAAGAACGGAGACATACCATGAAGCACGCCAGCGAGCGCGCGGTCCACAAGGCCGGCAGCGCCGATCACCGTCATGCCGATCGCGACGCGATGTTCGCGTCGCACGAATCCGGTTACGAGAAGCAGTTGAAGCCGCGCCACGTGCAGATGATCGCGATGGGCGGTGCGATCGGCACCGGCCTCTTTCTCGGCGCAGGCGGCCGACTGCAGAGCGCGGGTCCCGCGCTGGCCGTCGTGTATCTCGTATGCGGCGTGTTCGCGTTCCTGATCATGCGCGCGCTCGGCGAGCTCGTGATGCATCGACCGACGAGCGGCAGCTTCGTGTCGTATGCGCGCGAGTTCATGGGCGAGCGCGCATCGTTCGTCGCAGGCTGGATGTACTACCTGAACTGGGCGACCACCGGCATCGTCGATATCACCGCGGTCGCGATCTACATGAAGTACTGGGCCGTGTTCACCGACGTGCCGCAATGGGTGTTCGCGCTTGGCGCGCTCGGGATCGTGTCGGTGATGAACATGATCGGGGTGAAGGTGTTCGGCGAGATGGAGTTCTGGTTCTCGATCGTGAAGGTCGGCACGCTCGCATTGTTCCTCGCGGTCGGCGCGGTGTTTCTCGCGAGCGGTCATCCCGTCGCGGGGCAGATGCCGGGTCTGCATCTGATCGCGGACCACGGCGGGATCTTTCCGCACGGCCTTCTGCCGGCGGTGCTGATCGTGCAGGGCGTCGTGTTCGCGTACGCGAGCATCGAGCTCGTCGGCGTTGCCGCGGGCGAGACTGCCGATGCGCGCAAGGTGCTGCCGAAGGCGATCAACAGCGTGATGTGGCGCATCGCACTGTTCTACGTCGGCTCCGTCGTGCTGCTGACGATGCTGCTGCCGTGGACGGCCTACAGCGCGCACGAAAGCCCGTTCGTCACGTTCTTCGGCAAGCTCGGCGTGCCGTACGTCGGCACGGTGATGAACGTCGTGGTGCTGACCGCCGCACTCTCGAGCCTGAACTCCGGTCTCTATTCGACCGGGCGCGTGCTGCGCTCGCTCGCGATGGGCGGCTCCGCGCCGCGCTTCGTGTCGCGGATGAATGCGCGCGGCGTCCCGTACGGCGGGATCCTCGTCACGGTCGCGGTCAATGCGATCGGCGTGCCGCTGAACTACATCGTGCCGGCGCAGGCGTTCGAGATCGTGCTGAACATGGCGTCGCTCGGGATCATCACGACCTGGGGCTTCATCGTGATGTGCCAGATTCTGTTCCGCCGCGCGGTCAATCGCGGCGAGCTGAGCCCGGTATCGTTCCGGATGCCCGGCGCGCCGTTCACGTCGTGGCTGACGCTCGGGTTTCTCGTCAGCGTGCTGGTGCTGATGGCGTTCGATTATCCGGGCGGCACGTGGACCGTCGCGATGATTCCGGTCGTCGTGCTCGCGCTGGTGGTCGGCTGGAAACTCGCGAAGCGCGGTGTGGCGCGCGAAGCGGCGGCTGCCGACGCTGTCGGGACACCGCTTGGCGCCGATCCGGCGGCCAACGTCTGACGATACGCACGGGCGGCTTCGGCCGCCCGTTTTGCTTAGTTCAACCCGCTGCGTGCGGCGACCCAACGGCCGAACTCGCGGGCCATCTGCGCGGTGAGCTCGTGGCCGGCGTCGTAGAGCCGCGTATCGTGCGCGACGCCAAGCGCCGTCAGCTTCGCGTCCGCCGTCTCGGCCCACGCGACCGGCAGCTTGTCGTCGAAGCGGCCGTGCATCACCAGTGCATGGAGCGCGCTCAATGCATCGCGCGGTGCGATCAGCGGATCGATCTCCGGCAGGATGCGGCCGCACAGCACCGCGAATGCAGCAACGTCGGCCGGGGATGTGAGGCCGACGCTCGCGCTCATGATCCCGCCCTGGCTGAAGCCGGCGATCACGGTGGGGATTGCGGGAGCGCCCTTTCCCGTGTCTTGTCGGCTCAATGTACGCAGCAGCGTGATCAACTGCACGCGGCTCGCCTCGGCGCGGGCCGCGTCGATTTCGGGGCCGTTCGCGCCGAAGCGCACCGGAAACCACGCGTACTGGTTCGGACCTAACGTCAGCGGGCCGCGGACGAACGCGATTTCGATGCGCGGGTCGAGCGTGCCGGCCAGGTTCAGCAGGTTGGCCTCGTTGCCGCCGACGCCGTGCAGCAACAACAGGCGGCTCGCTGCGCGGCCGGCGGCCGGGCGCAGCAGGTACTGGAGGCCGGATTCGGGGTCGGTGGTCAGCGGCAGGACGTCGGTCATTGCTAAGGGTTCGGTTGGGGAATGAGTCGACAGTCTAGAGCGCGCGGGCAGTGACGGGAATCGTCCCGGCGGCGATTGATTGTTTCCTCATCGGAATGAATGCACGCCCGCAGCGTGTCGAAAATGCAGGGCGGTTGCGTGTGCTGCAGCGCGGGCAGCGCGACGCGCTGCAACGCCCGCTCGTCAATATGCGCGTCGGACCAGTCGCCATCGCAGCGCACAGTGGCTAGAAATCTCTGCATTTTTTGCAGCCGAGGCGGCGGGTTAACGGCCAATCCGCCAGAAACTTTAGGAATTTCTCCCTGCAATTGATCATTGCGATTTCTTCAATGACCGATCGATTTTCAGTCATCGGACGGTCATACACCTTCCCCGATAATTCGGCGCTCACATTCTTTCATTAGACCAAACGGCGGTCGCACCGGATCGCTGCGGGGAGCTGTACTCATGACCATCCGTCATCGCATTACGCTGCTAGTCGTCCTGACGTTTTTCGCGCTGTCCGCGATCGGCGTGTACGCCGTGTACCAGACGCGCAAGAGCGCGGCCGACGTGCGTCAGGTCACCCAGGGGATCGTGCCGAGCGCGCTTGCGTCGGCCGATCTCGTCGCCGACGTGAAGAACATCCAGATCGCGACGATGACGCTCGTGTACGCGCCCGATGCAAACACGGCCGCGCAGGCGCGCGACGAACTGAAGGCGAAACAGGCCGCGTTGCGCACCGCGCTCGACGCGCAGGCGAAATCGGCCGTCGGACACGCGCAGGAGGGACTCGTCGCGCAGGCAAGGGACAGCGCGACGAACTATTTCGCCGCCATCGACGACACCGTGAAGATGAAGGCCGACGGCAAGCCCGAGATGGCGCAGGCGTACCTGTTCGCGAACGTCGCGCAGTATCGCGACGAGCTCGAAAGCATCGTCGACACGCTGCGCGTCGAGAAGAACCGCCAGAAGGACGACGCGATCCGCGCGCTGAACGGGATGCTGTCGACGACGGCGACTGCGATCGGCGGCGTCGCGGGCACGGTCGTCGTGCTGCTGACCGCGCTCGGCTTCGTGCTGTACCGGCAGATCACGCGTCCGCTGAGCCGGATGCAGACGATGATGAGCGAGATCGCGACGAGCCAGGACTTCACGCGCCGCGTGCCGGTGGGCCGGATGGACGAGATCGGCCATTCGATCGTCGCGTTCAACGGGATGATCGAGAAGATCCAGGAGAACGCTGCGCAACTGAAGCAGAAAACGGCCGACATTCAGGCGATGCTGCAGAACATGCAGCAGGGGATCCTGACCGTCGTTGAAGGCGGCGTCGTGCACGCCGAGTATTCGGCCTACCTCGAGACGATCTTCGAAACCGGCGACATTGCCGGCCGCGACCTGATGGCGCTGGTATTCGACGACTCGAGCATCGGCTCCGACGCGCGCTCGCAGGTCGACGCGGCCGTGCATGCGTGCCTCGGCGAGGACAGCATGAACTTCGCGTTCAACGAGCATCTGCTCGTCAACGAAGTCGCGAAGCGGATGCCCGACGGCCGCGAGAAATGGCTCGACCTGAGCTGGTCGGCAATCACCGACGAGACCGACACGGTCGTGCGGCTGATGCTGTGCGTGCGCGACGTGACGGAGATTCGCGAGTTGACCGCGCAGGCCGGCGAGCAGCAGCGTCGTCTCGAGATGATCGGCGAGATCCTGTCGATCAGCCAGGACAAGTTCCACGACTTCGTGCACAGCGCGAAGGGCTTCCTCAGCGAGAACGAGCGGATGATTCGCCAGCACGAACGCGCTGATCACTCGATCGTCGCGGCGCTGTTCCGCAACATGCACACGATCAAGGGCAATGCGCGCACGTACAGCCTGCAGCACTTGACCAACATCGTGCACGAGGCCGAGCAGGCGTACGAATCGCTGCGCCGCGCGGACGGCGGCCCCGAGTGGAACCGCGACGCGCTGATGGAGGATCTGGCCCGCGTGCGCGACGCGGTCGACCACTACGCGACGATCAACGCGGTCACGCTCGGCCGTCACGGCGAACCGGCGCAGCACGGCGGCGCCGACTATCTGATGGTCGAGCGCGCGCACATCCGCGAGAGCCTGCGCATGCTCGACGGCGCGGATCCGGCGAACGCGAGCGACTGGCGCGCGGCACGCGATTCGGTGCGCCGCCTGCTGAGCCAGCTTGGCACGCATGGCATCGGCGACGCGCTGGGCGGCGTGATCGAGTCGCTGCCGTCGCTTGCGGCCGAGCTCGGCAAGCCGGCGCCGGTCGTGCATATCGACAGCAACGGTCATCGCGTGCGCAGCGAAATCGGCGCGACGCTGAAGAACGTGTTCATGCACCTGCTGCGCAATGCGATCGACCACGGGATCGAAACGTCCGACGAACGGCGCGCGGCCGGCAAGCCGGCGGCAGGGAAGATCGACATCGCGGTCGACGTCGACGACGATGCGCTGCGTTTCGTGCTCGGCGACGACGGCCGCGGGCTGGCACTCGACCGGATTCGCGCGATCGCGCGCGAGCGCGGCTGGATCGACGCCGGCAACGAAGCCGCGTTGACCGATGAAGCGGTGGCCGAACTGATCTTCCGTCCGGGTTTCTCGACGGCACGCGCGGTGACCGAGGTGTCGGGGCGCGGCGTCGGGATGGACGCGGTGCGCAACTTCCTGAAGCGCGACGGCGGAGACATCGCGCTGCGCTTCATCGACGATCGAGTCGGCGCGTCGTATCGCGCATTCGAGACGATCGTTTCGCTGCCCGCACGTTTCGCAGCGGACGGCGCGAACCATGACGTCGAGCAGCCGGCCCGCGTCGGCCTCGCGAACGTCGCCGCGACGGAGTGATCGTGCAAGCGTGGATGATTCATGTCGGGTGCGCGTTGGCGGGCGGCCTCGTGGTCGCGGCGATCGCCGCGATCGTCTGCCGGATCGCGCGTGCGCGGCTCGTCGCGGCGATGACGCGCGAAGCCGACGCATTGCGCAACGCGCTCGGCGCGGCGCAAACGCGCGCAGACGAAGCCGCGGCCGCGCATGCCGAAGCGGCGCACGCATGGGCCCGGCGCGAAGCGGAGCTGGAGGAGCGCGTCGCGCGCGAGGCGGCCGATGCGGGCGAACGGCGCGACGCGCTGCAGGCGCTCGCGGCCGAACGCGCTGCGTTGTCGCAGCATGCGACGAAACTCGCCGACGAGGCGGCCCGGCTGCGCGGGCTTGCCGGCACGTTCGAGCGCTGGCACGAACAGATGATTTCGCTGACCACGCAGAACCAGGACATGCGCACGAAGAATCAGGAATTGTCCGCGATCGTCGCGCATGTATCGATCGTATCGCTGAACGCGTCGATCGAAGCCGCGCGCGCGGGGGCCGCCGGACGCGGTTTCTCGATCGTCGCAAGCGAGGTGCGCGGGCTCGCCGCACGTTCGCAGCAACTGTCGAACAGCTATCGCGACAGCCTGAACCGCAACGACCTCGTGACGGCCGCGACCTTCCAGGACATCCAGGCCGGCGGCAAGATGATCACCGCCGCGCTCGCGACGGTCGAGACGCTCGCTGGGCAACTGCATGCACGGCTCGAAGGAGCGGCAGCGTGATCAGCGCGCAGGCCCGAGCCGCTTTCGAGCGGATCTTCTTCGATGCGGCGCGCACGCGGCTCGCGTCCGGCGGCGCATGCGAGATCCGGCCGGTCGTCGTCAATACGCACGACGTGCCGCACGATTCGCCGCGCGCGAGCGCGCGCGCGACGCCGAAGGTCGCCGAGCACGTCGCGGTGCTGACGATCTCCGCGCTGTATTTCCGGCTGTTGCTCGCGCTGCGCTTTCGCGAGGACGAGCCGACGCGCCGGCATTTCGCTGCGTCGTCTCCCGGCTCGGGCACGCAGCGGCCGCTGCCCGAAGCGTTCATGGAGGTCGCGAACCTGTGCTGCGGCGCGATCAACCAGGCATTGACGATGCCGTTCCCCGATCTCGGGATGTCGACGCCTTACCTGCTGAGCGGCGCGAGCGTCGACTATCTGCCTGCGCTGAATCCCGATCACGTGGCCGCTTATGACGTGACGCTCGACGGCGACGTGCGGATCGGTGCGACGCTGTGCGTGTGCGCGAATGCGCCGGTCGACTTCCACGTGCCGGAAGCGGCCGCTGTCGACACCGGCGGCGAACTCGAACTGTTCTGACCGATTCCGAGGACTTCCGGAGATGACCGTAGACCAACCCGTCAGCAAGGTGCTGGTGCTCGACGACAGCCGCGCGCACGCGGCGGCGATCAAGCGCTTCTGCGACGAGCACAACCTCGTTGGCCTTACCGTGCGGCGCAACCGGCTGCTGAAAGTGCTGCGCTCGAACATCGATCTCGGCGCGATTCTGCTCGCCGAGGACTACGGCGGCTCGCCGGCCGAAAGCGCGATCGTCGCCACGCAGATCGACGCGCTGCGGCCGGAACTGCCGATCATCCTGCGCCGCACGTCGGACGCGGCGCGCGATGCGCTGCCCGCTGCACTCGCGCGCGTCGCATGCGCGGCCTACGCCGCCGACGATCTGACGCCGCTCAAGCGCGCGATCGGCGAATACCTGTTCAGCCGCGACTACCCGAACGCGCTCGTGCGAGGCATCGCAGAGATCACCGAGGCGCGTCTCGACGGCCTGTTCCCGGGCATGACGATCGAGCGCGACACGCCGTGCATCGTCCGCGACCAGATCATCTTCGGCGAAGTGTTCAGCCTGATCGCGCTGGAAAGCGCGTGGTGCCGCGGTTACATGCTGTTGCAGACGAGCGAGCAGCCGCTGCTCGACATGATCGGCGGCACGCGCGACGACGGCCGCGCACCTGATTTCCGCGACGTGAACAGCGTGCTGGGCGAACTGACCAACCTCGTGTGGGGCGCGTTCAAGAACCGTTATCTCGGCGACGCGGAGGCGCTCGCGCGGCATCCGGTGCAGGTGCCGCTCGTCGTCAATCACAAGCAGAAGTTCATTTCGTTCGGCGGAGACTGTCCGCAGCTCTGCTTCAAATACCGGATGACCGACCCTGCATCGGGGCGCTCGGTGCAGCTCGACCAGCGTTTCGTGTTCAGCCTGAGCTGGTCGCCGGAAGATTTCCGCGAGTCGGTGCACGACGTCGGGCCGATGGTCGAGTCGGGCGAACTCGAACTGTTTTGAATGGCATATCGACTGTTGAAGTCGGCAACAACGAAAGGGGAAGACGATGGCAAAGATTCTGGTGGTCGACGATTCGGGTACGGTTCGCGATGAAGTCGCGGGTTTCCTGCGCAATCACGGGCTCGACGTCGCGACCGCGGTGGACGGCAAGGACGGGCTCGCGAAGCTCAAGGCGACGCCGGGCGTTCGCCTCGTAATCAGCGACGTGAACATGCCGAACATGGACGGCCTGACGATGGCCGAGAAGATTCGCGGCGAACTGGCGAACGCGTCGGTCAACATCGTGATGCTGACGACCGAAAGCAGCCCGGCGATGAAGGAGCGCGGCAAGGCGGCCGGCGTGAAGGGCTGGATCGTGAAACCGTTCAAGGGCGACGCGGTGCTCGACGCGCTGAAGAAGCTCGCGGGCTGACGGCGTGCGCGGGCGGTGCGCCGCCGTCGGACGGCGCCTCGCCGAGCAACCGGCGGCGAGCGCCCGGCTCGGCGGCGCGCGTAACGTGCAGCGCATGCCGGCGGTCGCCCCGCTGGACGTCGCCCGCAATGTGGCGCACGATTCGTGATCATGCCGATCGCGAACCGGGGGCGGCAGTCGCCCCCGCCATCCGTTCGCGGCCGATCCAATCTCGTCGAGCGGAGCAACATGGAGTCCAGTCACGACACATCCGAGCCGATTCTGCTGCGCGACGTGCGCGACGGCGTCGTCACGCTGCGCCTGAACCGGCCGCACCAGTTCAACGCGCTGTCGGAGGCGATGCTCGCAAGCCTGCACGACGCGTTCGACTCGCTCGCTGCCGATTCGCACGTACGCTGCGTCGTGCTTGCCGCCGAGGGCAAGGCCTTCTGCGCGGGCCACGACCTGCGGCAGATGCGCGGCAGGCCCGAACTCGCTTACTACCGCGCGCTGTTCGCGCAATGCAGTAACGTGATGCTGGCGATGCGCGCGCTGCCGGTGCCGGTGATCGCGCGCGTGCAAGGCATTGCGACGGCGGCCGGCTGCCAGCTCGTCGCCGCATGCGATCTCGCGATCGCTGCCGACACCGCGCGCTTCGCGGTGTCGGGCATCAACGTCGGGCTGTTCTGTTCGACGCCGGCCGTCGCGTTGAGTCGCAACGTGTCGGCGAAGCGCGCATTCGACATGCTCGTCACCGGGCGGTTCGTCGATGCGGCGACGGCTGCCGCGTGGGGGCTCGTCAACGAAGCGGTGCCGGAGGACGCGCTCGACGCGGCCGTCGCGCGCAAGGTCGCCGAGATCGTCGCGAAGAGTCCGGCGGCGGTGCGTTACGGCAAGCAGATGTTCTACCGGCAGCGCGAGATGGCGCTCGACGATGCGTACGCGTTCGCGGGCGACGTGATGGCGCGCAACATGATGGAAGAGGACGCGGGCGAGGGAATCGACGCGTTCCTGGAAAAGCGCAAGCCGACTTGGCGGTCGTAACGCGGTGAACTGCGATAGCGTGCATGCGCGTTCGCGGCACCGATCGGTATCGCGCTCGTTGCGCGCAATCGCCGTACATCGTTGAAGGGTCGCAGCGGCAAGCCGGCGCCCGGCGCAGCCGGGAACGAGTTCGCACGATCGGGGCGTGTAAAGACCACCAGCACACACACGACGCGCAGCTGCGCTTTTGCCGTGCGTTATCGCCCGTAGCTGCCGGTGCGCGGCGCCGGCTGCACCGCCGCCGCACCGGGCGGCACGATCACGACCGGCACGCGGCGCGCGAGCGCGCACATCAGCTCGTAGCCGATCGTGCCGCTGGCTTGCGCGACGTCGTCCACCTTCACCTGATCGCCCCACAGCTCGACGCTCGAGCCGATGCCCGCGCTCGGGCACGGTGTCAGGTCGACGGTCAGCATGTCCATCGACACGCGGCCGACGACGTGCGTGAGCACGCCATCCACCGAGATCGGCGTGCCGGTCGGCGCATGGCGCGGATACCCGTCCGCATAGCCGCACGCGACGACGCCGATCCGCATCGGCCGGTCCGCCGTAAAGCGGCGGCCGTAGCCGACCGTTTCCTGTGGGGCGAGCGTCTGCACGCCGATGATCTTGCTGGTCAGCGTCATCGCGGCCGTCAGCGGCGTGTCGGCGATATGCCGCGACGCCCCCGTCGGCGAAGCACCGTACAGGATCGTGCCGGGCCGCACCCAGTCGCGGTGTGCGCCGGGATGCCACAGCACGGCCGCGGAATTCGACGTCGAGCGCTCGCCCGGAATTCCGGCGGTGGCGGCGTCGAACTGTTCGAGCTGCCAGTCGACTTCGCCTTCGTCGGCGTTCGCGAAATGCGTCATCAGCGTGATCTTGCCGATCGACGGCGCGGCTGCGGCGCGCTCCCACGCGGCGCGGAACGCGTGCGGCCGGTAGCCGAGCCGGTTCATTCCCGAGTTCATCTTCAGCTGGATGTCGATCGGCTGCTGCGGCTTCGCGGCGATCAGCAGGTCGAGTTGCTCGTCGCAGTGCACGGCAACGGTCAGCCGATGGCGATCGGCGAGCTCGACGTCGGCCGCCTCGAAGATCCCTTCGAGCAACAGCACCGGTTTGTTCCAGCCGAGCTCGCGAACTCGAACGGCTTCGTCCAGATCGAGCAGCGCGATGCCGTCGGCGGCAGCGAGGCCCGGATAGATCCGCTCGATCCCGTGACCATATGCATTGGCCTTGACCACGGCCCACACGCGCGATTGCGCGGCGGTGCGACGGACGAACTCGAGGTTGTGGCGGACGGCGTCCGGACGGATATGGGCGACGATGGGACGGGGCATGGTCGGGCTCGGGTAGAAAGTCGTTCGGCGCGCGCACGATGGCGCCGCGCGGGTCATCGGGGCTGGCGCGCAAATGCGTGGAGCCAGTGTTGGCCGCTATCTTATTGGTGTTCGACCAGTTTTAATTAACGTATTTGTCGATGATTTGGTGGAAACTGTTGCGTCGCCCGCGTGACACCCGTATGCCGCCGCGGCCGTCGGACGCTCGCAATGCCGAGTCTCCCGTCTAGAAAACGGGTACGCGAACCGGGCGGCGCAATGCTAAGCTCTGCGCGACCTTGCCATTGTTCGATGTAATCATAAAAGGAGGAGACTGGATGACGACGTCCCAACTGTGCCTGTTCATCGTCGCGCTGTTGCCATTCCCGATGACGTTCCTGGCGAAGGCCCGCAAGGGGTACGACAACCATGCGCCGCGCGAATACCTGGCGAAGCTCGAAGGCTGGCGTGCGCGGGCGCAGGCGGCCCACCAGAATTCATGGGAAGCGTTCGCACTGTTCACGGCCGCGCTGGTGGTCGCCTGGCACAACGGCGCGAACCCGCAGCACGTCGACCGGCTCGCGATTGCATTCGTCGCGATCCGCGTCGTCTATGCGCTGATGTATCTGCTGAACTGGGCGACGCTGCGCTCGCTCGTGTGGTTCGGCGGAATGGCCTGCGTCGTCGCGCTGTTCTTCGCGACGCCGTGATCGCCGTGACGCGCGCGCATTCAGGAACCCGCGAGGCCCGCGCCGGCAACGTGCACGGGCGCGCTGGGCGCCGCACACGCGGCTGCCGTTGGATGCGTGCGCAACGATCTTCGCGAGCGTGAGCGTCGGCGCGCCGGCTTCGCGGCGCGCGACCAGCGCGAGCGGCACTCGTATCCCGACACATACCGGAGCAGCGCGAGGCTGCAGGCCAGCAATACGGTTTCGCGCATCTGACGTTATCGGCGGCGCGCGGCCGGTGCGCGCAGATGCACGATCGACTCCGCTGCGCCGCGCAACCCGTACGTGCGGCCGGAGACCGTGTTGGGCGGCGTCACCTTCACTCATCCGGACCGTCGCGCGCACGCACGCTCCTTGACTGGCTCCCCAGCCGCCATCCCGATTCGCCGATCGCGACGACCCTGCCGCAACCGTGTGGCCACACGTCGAGCCATCCGTGCTTGCGCGCCCGCAACCGCCCGCCGCTCGCCACCGTTTCGCGTTTCCCGCCGTCATCCCTTTTCCTCCGACCAAACCCGTCAGGGCGGGGTTTGTCTGGATGCATTTTCCTGTTGAGGTTTTTTTTGTTGTCGTAGTATCCGCATTGACAACACTTGTTGCACTAAGGTCTAATTGGACATCGCATGTTGCGGTGCGGCTTGATGTCGTCGTTCCCCGGCCAGCCGGCCGGTTACATCGCTCAACCATGCGGAGAAAAGTCATGATTCGCCGTTCCTTCCTGAAAGCCGTCGCGGTCGCAGCCGCGCTCGGCGCCAGCATCGCCCACGCGGATACGAAGACGCTCGTCGTCGGCACCGATACGTCGTTCATGCCGTTCGAGTTCAAGCAGGGCGACAAGTACGTCGGCTTCGATCTCGACCTGTGGGCCGAGATCGCGAAGGACCAGGGCTGGAAGTACACGATCCAGCCGATGGACTTCGCGGGCCTGATTCCGGCACTGCAGACGCAGAACATCGACGTTGCGCTGTCGGGAATGACGATCAAGGAAGAGCGGAAGAAGGCGATCGATTTCTCCGCGCCGTATTACGACAGCGGGCTCGCGGCGATGGTGCAGACGGGCAATACGTCGATCAAGTCGATCGACGACCTGAACGGCAAGGTCATCGCCGCGAAAACGGGCACCGCGACGATCGACTGGATCAAGGCGCACCTGAAGCCGAAGGAAATCCGCCAGTTCCCGAACATCGATCAGGCGTACCTTGCACTCGAGGCCGGCCGCGTCGACGCGGCGATGCACGACACGCCGAACGTGTTGTTCTTCGTGAACAACGAGGGCAAGGGCAAGGTGAAGGTCGCGGGGCAGCCGGTCAGCGGCGACCAGTACGGGATCGGCTTCCCGAAGGGCAGCGCGCTCGTGCCGAAGGTCAACGCGTCGCTCGTGAAAATCAAGGCCGACGGCCGCTACGCACAGATCTACAAGAAGTGGTTCGGCGCCGAGCCGCCGAAGATGTGAGCGTGACGCCACAACGTGGCGCGGCCGGGCGGCCGCGCCGGTCTTGAATCGAACGGGGAGCAACGCGTGAATTTCGATTGGTCGGCGATCTGGGCGGCGCTGCCGGACCTGATGGACGGGGTCCGGCTGACGGTGTTCATCGCATTTTTCGGGCTGGTGGGCGGGTTCGTCGTCGGGATGATCGCGGGCATGTTCCGCGCATACGGCCCGAAAGCGATGAACGTGCTCGCACAGGTTTATATTGAATTGATCCGCGGCACGCCGATCGTCGTGCAGGTGATGTTCCTGTACTTCGCGCTGCCGCTGCTCGCGCATATCCGCATCGACGGCCTGACGGCCGCGATCATCGCGATCACGGTGAATTCGGGCGCGTATCTCGCGGAGGTCGTGCGCGGCGCGCTGCTGTCGATCCCGAAGGGACTCACGGAGGCGGGGCTCGCGATGGGCCTGTCGATGCCGCGCGTGCTGTTGAAGGTGGTCGGGCCGCTTGCGTTCCGGCGGCTGATCCCGCCGCTCGGCAACCAGTGCATCGTGAGTCTGAAGGACACGTCGCTGTTCATCGTGATCGGCGTCGGCGAGCTGACGCGCAAGGGCCAGGAAATCATTGCCGGCAATTTCCAGGCGGTCGAGATCTGGACCGCGGTAGCCATCATCTACCTGCTGCTGACCGGCGCGATGACGCTGACGCTGCGGCTCGTCGAAAAGAGGATGCGCATCTTATGAGCATGATCGAATTCCAGAACGTGTCGAAGAGCTTCGGCCACGTGCCGGTGCTCAAGCATATCGACCTGAAGATCGACGCAGGCGAAGTGGTGGTCGTGATCGGCCCGTCGGGCTCGGGCAAATCGACGATGCTGCGTTGTATCAACGCGCTCGAGAAGATCACCGGCGGCGAGCTGCTGGTCGACGGCCAGAGCGTGCGCGGCAACGCGTCGACGATCCGCAATATCCGGCTCGAAGCCGGCATGGTGTTCCAGCAATTCAACCTGTTCCCGCAAATGACCGCGCTGGAGAACGTGATGTTCGGGCCGATCCAGGTGCGCGGCGCGTCACGGGCCGACGCGCGCGACCAGGCGATGGCGCTGCTCGACAAGGTCGGCCTCGAATCGCGCGCGAATCACTATCCGTCGGAACTGTCGGGCGGGCAGCAGCAGCGCGTCGCGATCGCGCGGGCACTGGCCGTCCGGCCGCGGCTGATGCTGTTCGACGAGCCGACGTCGGCGCTCGATCCGGAATTGCGCCACGAAGTGCTGAAGGTGATGCAGGATCTTGCGACCGAAGGGATGACGATGATCGTCGTCACGCACGAGATCGGCTTCGCGAAACGGGTCGGCACGCGGCTGCTGTTCATGGATCAGGGCGGCATCGCCGAGGACGGTCATCCGGCGGATTTGATCGACCGGCCGCCAACACCGCGCCTGAAGGAATTCCTGAAACACGTGTCGTGAACGAACCCGAATCATCTGCCATGCCGCTTTCCCTTTCCCCCGTCATTGCCGGCACGCCGTTCGACATCGGCGTGCGTCTCGGCGAGCTCGCCCGGCCCGAGTTCGACGCCTACATGCAGCAGAGCGGCGCGTGGCATGCCGTGCGCCGCTGGCGCGGCCACCCGTTCGTCGCCGCGCTGCGGCAGGCCGCGCTCGCCGCGTATCCCGAACTCGTTGCGGAGCTGGACGGGATCGCGGCCGGCGTCGGCTGGCCGGCCGACGACATCTTCCTGTGGAATTGCCGCGGCGAACTGATCCACAACGCGCCGGACGGCTGCACGACGCTCGCTGCACGCGGCGCTGACGGCACGCGCTGGATCGCGCACAACGAGGACGGCGATCCATACCTGCGCGAGCGCTGTCTGCTCGTCGACGTGCAGCCGCACGGCAAGCCGGGCTTCATCAGCTTCTATTACCCGGGCTCGCTGCCCGGCCATACGTTCGCCGCGAACCGTGCGGGCGTCGCGCAGGCGATCAACAACCTGCGGATCCGCACGCCTGCGCCCGGCGTGCCGCGAATGGTCCTCGCGCGCGCGGTGCTCGACGCGACGTCGCTCGATGCGGCCGCCGACGTGTTGCGCAAGCACGCGCGCGCAAGCGGCTTCCACCACACGCTCGGCGCGACCGGCGATACGCGGCTTCTCAGCATCGAAGCGAGCGTCGCGCGCTGTTCGGTGCTCGAAGTCGCAGGGATCGCCGGCCACGCGAATCATCTCGTGCATCCGGGATGCGATGCGGAAGCGCAGATCGTCACGCAGTCGTCCGGCGATCGCCAGCGGCGCGTGGACGAGCTGATTGCGCGCATGCCGGGCGGCGATACGATCGACGAAGCGGCGCTGCTGCGCGTGCTTGGCGATCGCGCACCGGAAGGGCTGCCGATCTATCGCGACGATCCCGCCGACCCCGACGACGAAAACACGCTGGCGACGGCAGTGTTCGCGATCCACGACACCGCGATCGACGTCACGATTCATCAACACGGCACGCAGCGCTTCGCGACGCGCATCGTGTCGTCCGCGCGCGCGCGCCGCGCGTCCTGATCCATGAGGCAACGCATGACGACCGTTTTTCATCGCGCACCGCGCGCCACCTTGCCCGTCGCCGTCGCAGGCGACGGCATCGAGATCATCGATTCGACCGGCAAACGCTATATCGACGCGTGCGGCGGCGCGGCCGTGTCGTGCCTCGGCCATAGCAACCAGCGCGTGATCGATGCGATCAAGCGACAGGCGCAGCAGCTGCCGTACGCGCATACGTCGTTCTTCACGACCGACGTGGCCGAGGAACTGGCCGACCGGCTGGTCGAGGCCGCGCCGGCCGGGCTCGAGCACGTTTATTTCGTGTCGGGCGGCTCCGAGGCGATTGAAGCCGCGCTGAAGCTTGCGCGTCAGTACTTCGTCGAGAAGGGCGAGCCGCAACGGCGCCACTTCATCGCGCGCCGGCAGAGCTATCACGGCAACACGCTCGGCGCGCTCGCGATTGGCGGCAACGCATGGCGGCGCGAGCCGTTTCTGCCGCTGTTGATCGAAGCGCATCACGTGAGCCCGTGCTACGCGTATCGCGACCAGGCCGCGGGCGAGACCGACGAAGCGTATGCGCAGCGTCTCGCCGACGAACTCGAGCGGAAGATTGTCGAACTCGGCGCGGAAACCGTCGCGGCGTTCGTCGCGGAAACGGTGGTCGGCGCCACGGCCGGCGCGGTGCCGCCGGTGCGTACCTACCTGAAGAAGATTCGCGCAGTGTGCGACAAGTACGGTGTGCTGCTGATCCTCGACGAAATCATGTCGGGGATGGGCCGCACCGGTTATCTGTTCGCTTGCGACGAAGACGGCGTCGCACCTGATCTGCTGACGATCGCGAAAGGGCTCGGTGCGGGCTACCAGCCGATCGGCGCGACGCTGGTGAGCGATCGCATCTACCGCGCGATCGTCGACGGCTCAGGTTTCTTCCAGCACGGTCACACGTATCTCGGTCATGCAACGGCATGTGCGGCCGCGCTCGAAGTGCAGCGCGTGATCGCCGAAGAGAAGCTGCTCGACAACGTGAAGGCGCGCGGCGAGCAGTTGCGCGCGTCGCTGCGCGAGCATTACGCGACGCATCCGCATGTCGGCGACGTGCGCGGCCGCGGGCTGTTCGTCGGCGTCGAGCTCGTGCGCGATCGCGGCAGCAAGGCGACGTTCGATCCGTCGCTGAAGCTGCATGCCGCGGTCAAGCGCGAGGCGATGCAGCGCGGACTGATGGTGTATCCGATGGGCGGTACGATCGACGGCGTGCACGGCGATCACGTGCTGGTCGCGCCGCCGTTCGTGTGCACCGCGCAGCAGATCGATGCGATCGTCGAGCGGCTGTCCGCATCGATCGATGCGGCGCTCGTATCGGTTGGCGCATGAACCGCCACACTACCGGATCATCACCATGACGGACAGACTTCCTCAGTTCGACCCCGCGTCGGCATCCGACGAGCAGAAGGCCGTGCTCGCCGAGATCCTGAGCGGCCCGCGCGGCAACCTGAACGGGCCGTTTCTCGGCTGGATCGCGAGCCCCGAGCTCGCCCGGCACGCGCAGCGGCTCGGCGCGTTCTGCCGCTATCGCACGGGCCTGCCGCTGCGGCTGTCGGAGCTGGCGATACTCGTGACGGCCGCGCGCTGGCGCTCGCAGGCCGAGTGGCACATCCATCATCCGATCGCGCTCGACGCGGGTGTGCCGGCCGCGACGGCCGACGCGATTCGCCGCGGCGTTGCACCGTCGTTCGAATCGGACGACGATGCGCTGATTCATGCATTCGCGACCGAGCTATATGACACCCGGCGTGTGAGCGATGCGACGTTTGCGCGTGCGCGCGCGCGTTTCGGTCACGAGACGGTCGTGAACCTTGTCGCGCTGCTCGGCTATTACGCGCTCGTTGCGATGACGCTCAATACGTTCGATATGCGCGCCGACGGACAAACTGATTTGCCGTTTCCGGAATAATCGCAGCGGGCGCGTGCGGCGGCCGCATGCCGCATGCGCGCCGATTGCGCCGAAAGGCTATTCTGCACGGGCTTTTTGCGTTTTTGTGTGAGTCGATGCGCGTTCGGAGCGCCTCCGTCGCGCGCATCGCATTGCCCGCGCTTCAGTGCACGAAATTTTTCCCGTACCTAGAATTCCGGAAAACGGCTTACGGGGGAAATGTCGATGCGGTGGGTCCTGTTGATCGTGTTCATTGTGTGTGTCGTCTACACGCATCGGCGCGGCAAGGTTCGGCACAGACTGTTCAGACAGCTGTCCGACCATTCGACCTTTACCGCACCGCTCAACTGCTTTTGCTACGCATTGTCGTCGGTGCCGACCACGCCGTTCCTCGATGCGCGGCACTTTCCCGAACTGGCGGTGTTGCAGCGTGAATGGCGCACCATTCGCGACGAAGCGCTCGCGTTGCGCGATGCGAGCCGGATCAAGGCGTCCGGCGAGTACAACGACATCGGTTTCAATTCATTCTTTCGCAACGGCTGGAAGCGTTTCTACCTGAAGTGGTACGACGCGCCGCATCCGTCCGCGCAGGCGCTGTGTCCGCGCACGGTCGCGATCCTGGCGCGTATTCCGTCGATCAAGGCCGCGATGTTCGCGCAGCTGCCGCCGGGCGGCAAGCTCGGCCTGCATCGCGATCCGTATGCAGGTTCGCTGCGCTATCACCTCGGGCTCGATACGCCGAACGACGACGCATGCCGGATCGTCGTCGACGGCGAGTCATACGCGTGGCGCGACGGCGAGGCCGTAATGTTCGACGAGACCTATCTGCACTGGGCCGAGAACCGTACCGCACACGATCGCGTGATCCTGTTCTGCGACATCGACCGGCCGATGAAATACCGGTGGGCGCAGCGCATCAACGACGCGTTCGGGCAACTGCTGATGCGCGCGGCCGCATCGCCGAACGAAACCGGCGACCGCACCGGCGGGCTCAATCACGCATTCAAGTATCTGTATGCGATCCGGCGGGCAGGTAAGCGGCTGAAGGCGTGGAATCGCACCGTGTACTACGTCGTCAAGTGGGTGCTGTTCGGCGGGATCGCGGTGGCCGTCTTCTGCATTTGACGCACGAGGGGGCGAGCGGACGTCGAACGGTCTGACGAAAAGGCTGGACGGCGTTATATGGCCCGCCGGTGTTGGGTCGCCATCAATGCAACCAAATGTATTCGCGCGGGATCGCGCGCGGACGCGCGGGTATCATGGCTTGTTCACGTCGATAAGCTCGGTGAGCAAGCATGACTAGTACCCGAAAGACCTTGATGATCGCCGGCGGATTGCTGATTGCCGCGGCAGGCACCGGCTACGTGATGTTACTGCGTGCGGACCACCGCGCGATCGCGGAGGCCGGCATCGGCGACTCCGCTCCACCGGCCGCCACCGTGGCGGCCGTCGATGACGGGCACACCGCGCAGGGCACGATCGTACCGCCTGCGCACGTCGCGGTCCCTTCCGCACACGTCGATGACGCCGTGCCGCAACAGGCGGCCGTCCCGCCGCCGGCCGCGCCCGCGGCCCACACGCGCGCGGCTCCGGCAGCGGCGGCAGCGGCGGCAGTGGCGGCCGTCATCGCCGCGCAGGCGCCGGCCGCGAAACCGGCCGCGCCACCTCCTGCGGTCCATGTGGTGACGGTCGAGCCCGAGAATGCGACCCCAGCGAAGAACCGGTCCGCACAACCGGCGCAGCCCGCCCAGCCGACGCAATCCGGACCGTCAGTCCAGTCAACCCAGGCGAGCCGGCCGGCGCAGCAGGCGTATCAGCCGCCGCAGCACGCCGTGCGCAAGCGTGACGGGCTCGAGCGGCATGCAGCGGCCGCATCCGCGATGAAATCGGAAACGCCCGAAACCGCCGCCCTCGTGCGCGAATCGGCGAAGCTCGATCCGTCGTTGCCGCCGCCGCAGTACGTACCGCCGCCGAGCGCGGACCGATCGCATGCGTCTGCCGGAGCGAATCCGGTCGCCGCCGCGATGACCGACCAGCTGGTCCGGCAGTCGAGCAGCTTCAAGGCGTCCGCGCCAGCCAATACCGGGCCGGCCGTCGCGCAGTGACGGGGCAGGCGCCGCGTCCACGCCGCACCATTCACTGTCGCACGAAAAAAGACCCCGGACGCCGACCAGGGCGTGCGGGGCCAAGAGAGACGAACCGGTGAGGTGCGTCGCGCGTTACGCGGCGATCGCTTCTTCGGCCTGCGGCGCGTCGGCCGCGGCCGGCGTCGCATCCTGCCGGATCAGGTGATCGAATGCACCGAGCGAGGCCTTTGCACCTTCGCCGACCGCGATCACGATCTGCTTGAACGGCACCGTCGTTACATCGCCGGCCGCGAACACGCCCGGCACCGATGTCGCGCCGCGCGCATCGACGACGATCTCGCCGTGCTTCGACAGTTCGACCGTGCCCTTCAGCCATTCGGTGTTCGGCACGAGGCCGATCTGCACGAACACGCCTTCGAGGTCGACGCGCTTCGTTTCACCGGAGCGCAGATCCTTGTAGACGAGCCCGTTCAGCTTGCTGCCGTCGCCGGTGAGCTCGGTCGTCTGCGCCTGCGTGACGATCGTCACGTTGGGCAGGCTGCGAAGCTTGCGCTGCAGCACTTCGTCCGCGCGCAATTGCGCGCCGAACTCGATCAGCGTGACTTCCTTCACGATGCCAGCCAGATCGATCGCGGCCTCGACACCCGAGTTGCCGCCGCCGACCACCGCGACGCGCTTGCCCTTGAACAGCGGACCATCGCAGTGCGGGCAGTACGCGACACCGCGGTTGCGGTATTCGCGCTCGCCGGGCACGTTGATTTCGCGCCAGCGCGCGCCGGTCGCGAGGATGATCGTCTTCGCCTTCAGCACCGCGCCGTTCGCGAGGCGGATCTGGTGCACGTCGCCCGGAATCAGCGCGTCGGCGCGCTGCACGTCCATGATGTCGACGTCGTATTGCTTCACGTGCTGTTCGAGCGCGGCCGCGAACTTCGGGCCTTCGGTTTCCTGCACCGACACGAAGTTCTCGATCGCCATCGTGTCGAGCACCTGCCCGCCGAAACGCTCCGCGACCACGCCCGTCGCGATACCCTTGCGCGCCGAGTAGATCGCGGCCGCTGCACCGGCGGGCCCGCCGCCGACGATCAGCGTGTCGAATACCGGCTTGTTCTCGAGCGATTTCGCGGCACGCGCGCTCGCGCCGGTATCGAGCTTCGCGAGGATCTCCTTCACGCTGCTGCGACCCTGGCCGAACGACTCGCCGTTCAGGAACATGGTCGGCACGGCCATGATCTGGCGTGCGTCGACTTCGTTCTGAAACAGCGCGCCGTCGATCGCGACGTGGCGGATGCGCGGATTGATCAGCGACATCACGTTCAGCGCCTGCACGACTTCAGGGCAGTTCTGGCACGACAGCGAGAAATACGTTTCGAACGCGTAGTCGCCGTCGAGCGCTCGGATCTGCTCGATCACATCGTCGTCGAGCTTGATCGGATGGCCGCCCGTTTGCAGCAGCGCAAGCACGAGCGACGTGAATTCATGGCCCATCGGGATGCCGGCGAAGCGGATGCCGGCCGGCTTGCCGGGCTCGCCGATCGAAAACGACGGCTTGCGCTCGGCGTCGTCGCGGCGTTCGGTCACGGTCACGCGCGACGTCAGCGACGCAATCTCGTTCAGCAGCGCAAGCAGTTCCTGCGACTTCGCGCTGTCGTCGAGCGATGCGACGAGTTCGACCGGGCGCGTGATTTTTTCGAGGTACGCTTTCAGTTGATTCTTGAGATTGGCATCGAGCATGGCGTTTCGGATTCCGTATTGATGAGGCTGGTCGGGCACGTCGTGCCGGAGGAGGGCGCGGGCCGCGCGACGCGGCCCGCATCGCGACACGCACGCGCCGTGCGGCGCGCGCGGTGCGATCGTCAGATCTTGCCGATCAGGTCGAGCGACGGGGTCAGCGTTTCGGCGCCGGGCGTCCACTTGGCCGGGCACACTTCACCCGGGTGCGCCGCAATGTATTGCGCAGCCTGCACCTTGCGCAGCAGTTCGCCTGCGTCGCGGCCGATGCCGTTGTCGTGGATTTCGCACAGCTTGATCTCGCCTTCCGGGTTGATCACGAACGTGCCGCGCAGCGCCATCCCTTCTTCCTCGATCAGCACGTCGAAGTTGCGCGACAGCGTGAGCGTCGGGTCGCCGATCATCGGGTACTTGATCTTGCCGATCGTGTCCGACGTGTCGTGCCATGCCTTGTGCGTGAAGTGCGTATCGGTCGACACGCCGTAGATTTCGACGCCCAGCTTCTGGAATTCGTCGTAGCGGTCGGCGAGATCGCCGAGCTCGGTCGGGCAGACGAACGTGAAGTCGGCCGGGTAGAACACGACGACGGACCACTTGCCCTTGAAGTTCTCTTCGGTCACGGGCACGAAGTCGCCGTTGTGGTATGCGGTTGCCTTGAACGGTTTGATCTGGGTGTTGATGATCGGCATCTTGCGAGTTCCTTTGCTTGGGTGTTGATGAAGTGTTGCCAGTATCCGGGTTCACCCTTGGTTTGTGAAATTGCTTGTTTCAATCCGCGGCATCGGGAATTTCTATCCGCTTCCGGCCCTGGTTCCGGCGCCGCGCCCGCGCGAGTTCGCGGGTGTCATGCGCGGCGTGAGCGCGCGGCGCGAAATCGGCGCAGGCGTCGCGGGCGGCAACGCGGCGAAGACCGGTGGGGCGTTGGGGTGTTCGCTGCGTGCGAGCTAATGCGCGAGCGCTCGCGACGCGACGTCGGCGTCATCGTGGAGCGTGCATGGGCATACCGATCGCTGTTGCGCGCGTCGATGCGCACCGAGCGACTCGCGGCGTCGGACGGTGCCGGTAGCTGGCGGTGGTGGTTGCCCGGACGAACGATCGCCGTCGTGTGCCGCCGGAGAGATGGGTTGTGCCGCAAGCGCGGGCGGAGATCCGGCACGTGCCGCGGACTCCGCGCTCGCGCCCGCTACAGCTGATAGGGCGCCCGGATGCCGGGTTCGGTGACGGGAAAATCCTTCGTGTTGCGCGATACGAGCAGCAGCCCGTTCACCTGCGCGGACGCCCACACGATCGCGTCGGGCAACCGAATGCGGCGTTCCTTGCGGATCGCTACCGCGCGACTCGCCACGATGCCGTCGAGCGGGATGATGTCGAACGACGACAGCCACGCGCGGATCGCGGCGTCGTCGGTTGCCGTTGCGCCAACCAGGACTTCCATCCAGGTCACCATGCTGATCGCGCGATACTCGTAGCGGGCAAGCTCGCCGCGCGCGGCCTCCACACCACCGAGATAGTCGATCAGGATGTTGGTGTCGAAGAGGGCATTTACCATTCCGCGCGCAATGCCTGCTGATACGCGAGCCCGTCGGGCGCGCGCGTTTTCCAGAGCCCGAATACCGTGCCGCGATGCGGCGGCCGAAGCCGTGCGAGATGGGCGTCGGCCGGAACCGGGCGGCCCCGGCATTCGGGGACGCGGTGGGTGTCGATGAGTGCTTTTACCATTCTGAACGCAGTGCCTCCTGATAAGTGAGCCCGTCGGCCGCGCGATCCTTCCACAGGCCGAATACGGTGTCGGCATGCGCTCGCTTGTGCTGCGCGATATACGCGTCGATCGCATCGCGGATGATCGCGGCGCGAGGGCGTTGCTCAGTTTCGACGATGGCGGCCAGCTCGTCGAGCTGGCCATTCGACAGGTCGATCAGGATGCGGCTCATCGCAACCTCCGATATGTGATATGCATATCATATATACATCTGCCGGCGCCCGCAACGCACGGAGGCGGTGGGCGATGCAGCGGCGAGTTGCGCTGGTCAGGCGCCGTGCAACGTCCGGCAGTGTCGGGCAATGTCCGGTAGCGCGGTTCAGGCGGCCATTCGCCTCAACCATTCGGCCAGGCGCCTCGCACCGTCGGGCGTGTCGGCATCGTCGCGCGTGCACAGGTAGTAATCGCGTCCGTCGTCGAGCGCGTGGTCGAACAACTGCACGAGCTCGCCGCTCGCGAGTTCGCGCTCGACCAGCGGTGCGCGCAGCAGCGCCGCACCGAGATCCGCGCGTGCTGCGCTCAGCGTCAGTTGCCCGTCCTCGAACATCGGTCCCACCGCATGCGACACATGCCGCACGCCGGCGCCCTGCAGCCAGTTGACCCATGTGCTGCGATCCTCGTCGTGCACGAGCGGCGCGTGCGCGAGATCGGCAGGCGTGCGGAAAGGCCCGTGGCGCTTCAGGAACGACGGGCTGCACATCGGCACCATCGCACCCGGCAGCAGCCGCTCGCAGCGATAGCCGGGCCAGTCGCCGGTGCCGAAACGGATCGACAGGTCCGACGCATCGCTTCGGTAGTTGCGGTGATGTGCATACAGCACGGTCACGTCCACGTCGGTGTTCTCGGCGAGGAACGCGTGCAGCCGCGGGATGAACCAGCCTATGCCGAGCAGCGGGATCAGGCTGATCGTGATCTGCCGCAGCGACGAGCGGTCGCGCACGAAGCGCGTCGCGCTGCGCAGCACCGAGAACGCGGCGCTGATCGAGCGGTAGTAGTCGCGGCCTTCGTCGGTAAGCGCGAGCAGGCGGCCCTCGCGCACGGTCAGCGGCGTCTGGATGAACGCTTCCAGCAACTGCAACTGATGGCTGACCGCGGACGGCGTGATGTCGAGCTCGTGCGCGGCCGCCGTGACCGAGCCGAGGCGCGCGAATGCCTCGAACGCGCGGACGGCTCGCAACGGCGGATCGTGCGGCAATTGTTCGATATTTTTCATGTATCGAATTTTATCGAAAAGTCAGGGTAAGCGACAACCAAAAAATATCGCTTATATATATGGTGTTACGTTATTGTGGCGAGAATGGCATAAGCAACCAACAATTGAGTATTTGGGGTGTAGGCATCAACTATTTAATATTTTTCATGTTTTGATCCCAACCCCGATTCCCGTACATGAAAATCGCCTTCCTCACCGCCAGCCTCGCGTTCTCCGCAGCCACGCTGAGCGTCGCCGTGCCCGCGGTCGCGCAATCCGCACCGCAAACGATCCTGATCGGTCTCGCTGCGCCGCTCACCGGCCCGTCCGCGCGGATCGGCAAGGACTTGCAGAACGGCGCGCAGCTCGCGATCGACGACGCGAACGCGAAGCATCCGAGCATCGGCGGCAAGCCCGTTGTCTACAAGCTTGTAGCGGCGGACGACCAATCCGATCCGCGCACGGCCGTCGCGGTCGCGCAGCAGCTCGTCGACCAGCACGTGATTGGCGTCGTCGGTCACTGGAACACCGGCTGCAGCGTGCCTGCGTCGCGCGTCTACCGCGATGCCGGCATTCCGCAGATCGCGCCGGCATCCACCGGCCACCAGTACACGCAGCAGGGCTACGCAACGGCGTTCCGCATCATGGGTCACGACGATGCGGGCGGCAATTTCACCGGCGCGTATGCGGTGAAGACGCTGAAGGCGAAGCGCATCGCGGTGATCGACGATCGCACGTCGTTCGGCGCGGGGCTCGCCGAGCAGTTCATCAAGGGCGTGCAGGCGAATGGCGGCACGATCGTCGATCGCCAGTACGTCAACGACAAGACCACCGACTTCAGCGGCGTACTGACCGCGATCAAGGGCAAGCGCGCGGATCTCGTGTTCTTCGGCGGGCTCGATGCGCAGGCAGCGCCGATCGCGCGCCGCATGCGCCAGCTCGGCGTGAGCGCGCCGCTGCTCGGCGCCGGCGGGTTCGTCAGCCAGACCTTCCTGTCGCTCGCCGGCAAGGACGGCGATGGCGTAACCGCGCTCGAACCGGGCCTGCCGCTCGACCGGATGCCGGGCGGCAACGCGTTCGACGCGCAATACCGTGCGCGCTTTCACGCGCCGATCGAATTGCACGCACCGTTCGCGTACGACGCGGCCGCCACGCTGATCGCTGCCGCGCAGAAGGCTGGCACGACACAGCCCGCGAAGCTGGTCGCGGCGGTGCGTGCAACCGACCGGCCGGGGGTCACGGGGCGGGTCGCATTCGACCGCGAAGGCAACCTGAAGGACCCGGCATTCACGATCTATCAGGTGCGCGGCGGCAAGTGGGCCGTCGTCGACGTGCTCGGCGGCGCGCGCACCGCAACGCAATAACGACGGAGACACCCCATGACCGACACGATTCGCGAATCCGCCGCGGCGCCGGAGGACACGCGCCTCGGCATCCTCGCACGGCGGCGCATCGAAGCGGAAATCATCAAGCCGATCTACGAAATCATGAAGCGCGAATTCGGCACCGAGCGCGCACAGGCCGTGATCGCTGAGGCCGTGCGCGGCGCGGCCGTCGACGCGGGCCGCGCGTTTGCGGCTCAGGAGCCTGAAGGCACGAGCGTGCAGTCGTTCATCGCATTGCAGGTGCTGTGGGAGAAGGACGACGCGCTCGACGTCGAGGTGCGCCGCGCGGACGACGCGCACTACGACTACGACGTGCACCGTTGCAGCTACGCGCAGATGTATCACGCGATGGGGCTCGGCGAGATCGGCCATCTGCTGAGCTGCGCACGCGACAGCTACTTCATCGAGGGCTACGATCCGCGCATCGCGCTGACGCGCACGAGCACGATCATGCAGGGCGGCAAGCGCTGCGATTTCCGCTATGCGTTGCAGCCCGCGCCGCGCAACGACGCACCGGAGGCCGGCGATGCGTGACGATTTCGCGGGCGCGCCGCGCGTCGACGGTGCACGCCTGTGGGCGTCGCTCGAGCGGATGGCGCGGATCGGCGCGACGCCGAAGGGCGGTGTCTGCCGTCTCGCGCTGACCGACCTCGACCGCGAGTCGCGCGACCTGTTCGTGCAATGGGCGCGCGATGCCGGCTGCACCATTCGTATCGACCGGATGGGCAACGTGTTCGCGCGCCGCGCGGGCCGCAATCCCGGCGCGGCGCCGGTGATGACCGGTTCGCACGCCGACTCGCAGCCGACCGGCGGCCGCTACGACGGCATCTACGGCGTGCTGGGCGGCCTCGAGGTGGTGCGCGCGCTGAACGATGCGGGCATCGAAACCGAGCGCCCGATCGACGTCGTGATCTGGACCAACGAGGAAGGCTCGCGCTTCGCGCCGGCGATGATCTCGGCCGGCGTGTTTTCCGGCGTGTATCCGCTGGAATACGGGCTGTCGCGCACCGATGCGGCGGGCAACACGATCGGGGCGGAACTCGCGCGGATCGGCTATGCGGGCACCGAGCCCGTCGGCGGCTATCCGGTTCATGCAGCATACGAGCTGCATATCGAACAGGGTGCGATTCTCGAGCGTGCAGGCAAGACGATCGGTGTCGTGACGGCCGGGCAGGGGCAGCGCTGGTACGAGGTGACGCTGACGGGCGTCGACGCGCACGCGGGCACGACGCCGATGGAATTCCGGCGCGACACGCTGGTCGGCGCCGCGCGAATGATCCAGTTCGTCGATGCGCTGGGTCGCCGTCATGCACCGCATGCGCGCGCGACGGTCGGAATGATCGATGCGCGGCCGAATTCGCGCAACACGGTGCCGGGCAGCTGCTTCTTCACGGTCGAATTCCGCCATCCGGACGATGCGGTGCTCGACGAACTCGATGCGGCGCTGCGCGCGGAGCTGGCGCGCGTGGCGGACGACGCCGGTCTCGGCGCGCAGATCGAGCAGATCTTCACGTATGCACCGGTGCCGTTCGCGCCGCGCTGCATCGACGCAGTCCGCGCCGCCGCGCAGGCGCTCGGGCTGTCGCACATGGACATCGTGTCCGGCGCGGGCCACGACGCGTGCTACATCGCACGCGTCGCGCCGACCGGCATGATCTTCGTGCCGTGCGTCGACGGGCTCAGCCACAACGAAGCCGAGGCGATCACGCCGGAGTGGTCGACGGCCGGCGCCGACGTGCTGCTGCGCGCGGTGCTGCAAAGCGCGCAGGAACCGGGCGCGTGATGCACGCGTGACGGTTGCGGCTTATTTGGCGGCCTTGCGCCGCGCGACGTACGCGAGGTAAGCGACGATCTGGTCGAGTTCGCGGTCGCTCAACTGGTCGGGCGGGAACGCCGGCATCACGCGGCCCGGCCAGTCGCGCACCGACGCCGGATTGCGGATGTAGCGACGCAGTGCGGCGGGCTGGAAGTAGTCGACCGGATTCATCGGCGCGTTCAGGTCGGGGCCGGCCTGGCTGCTGCCCGCGCCATCGATGCGGTGACACGCGAGACATTGCGTGACGAACAGCCGCTGGCCCGCGCGGGCCGGGTCGTTCGCCGGCAGCGACGGATCGACCGCGAGCGACGGCCAGCGTGCGAGCGGCGAAGATTCGATCGCGATGCGCACGATCTGGTAGGGCCATTGCTCGCCGCGCACCGACGACGCGTCCGGGCCGACCCACACGAGATAGAACGGCCCTGCGCTGACCGACTTGCCCGGCAGTGCCGGCCAAGGGTGCGCCGGGTCCTCGATCGCCAGCCACGCAACGGCGCCGGCCGGCGCACGCCGGCGTGCGAAATCCAGTGGCAGTTGTGCGGCGAAACCGTCGGCCGCGCGCGTCTCCAGTACGCCGTCCGCCGGCAGCGACGTGTCGCACAGCAGCGCCGCGAACGGCACCGCGCGAAACGTCATCGGCCGACCGTAAGCGATGTCGCGCGGCACGTGGATGTCCGTCGCGTCGGCGCGCGCGAGCAGCGCTTGCCGTGTCAGCACGCGCGGCGTGCCATCGGTGTCGAGTTCTAGCGTGCCCTGCGCGTACGCGTGCGTGGCCATCAGGCACACCGTCAGCAGCAACAGCGAAAACCATTGGCGCTTCAGCATTCGTTCTCCGTGAAAAAGGGGGCGGCGGCGACGGCACGCAGCGCGGCATCGCGACTGGCCGAAGGAATCGGGCGACAGTCTAGCCGGTAAGGGCGGCGATGGCGACTTGGATGCGGTGCGGGCGTAACGGCGGGGATTGAACGGGTGAGCGGCGACGCGCGTGGCAGTCAGGCAGGCGCTCGGCCGGACAGCCGCACAGGCGGTTGCGTGCAGCACCGCATTGCACGATCCGTACGCCGTCACATTGCCATGAAGCGATCGCGCTGATCCGGCGCGCTCAGCGCCGCCGTCAATGACTCTGGCACTGCGCGTCGGCCTTTGGCAAAGGCGCTTCCCGTGCCGTGTCGAAATCGGCTTCGCGCGTGCCGGTCGGCGACAGCGACACGAAATGCATCATGCCCGCGCGCGCCGGAAACGCGGCGATACCGGTCGAGCCCCACGGAACCGGCGAACGCTGCACGCCGGTAACCGACATGCCCGTTGCCGTCAGCGTCAACGTCAGCAGCCGCCCGTCGCGAGTCGGCACGTACGCATGCGCGCCGTCGACGCCGACACCCGATTCGCGCACCGACGGCGGCAGGCAGTCGAGCGTCGCGATGCGGCGCCCGTCCGGGTCGATCAGCATCGCGACGCCGCGATTGTCCGCGGTTGTCGTGACGACGATGAATCGGTCGACCGCGGGCACGTACGCGGACGAATACACGTAGTACTGGATCGCGTCGCTCAGCGGTCCGCGCTTCTCCAGCTTCGCGGTGAATGGATCGAACATCGCATACTCGAGCGTCGCGTCCGTGCTGCCTTCGATGTATTTCTGCCAGACCAGCAGCGCCCGGCGCGGCGAGCCCGCGACAATCGGCCACCATTCGCGGCGATGTGCGACGACCGGCACATGATTCAACACGCGTCCGGCCGCATCGTAGGTTTTCACGTACACACCGTTGCCGCTGCCGAGATTGTCGACGCCGCCGCCATCGACCCAGTCGGCGGAGTAGAACACGACGAAGCGCTCGCCGACGGCGGCGACGTGTCCCGAATGGCCGCCCGCTTCGACGTCGTGCGGATACGGCTTGACCGGCTTCAGGTTGCGCCGGTAGACGCCGTAGCGCTGGCTGACTTCCTGCGACGTGTCCCAGCCGTCCTCGAACGTGACGAAGATGTCGCCGCGACCGTTCTGTGCGATCGATACCGGCTCCTGCGCCTCCGGCCGGCTGATGAACGCGCGTACGTGCGTCAGTTGCGAATTGCCAGGCTGCCATTCGCCCACGTACACGTCGTGCGACCAGCTGCCGTTGCGCATCGCGCCGCGCGGCGGGAGCCCCGAGCTGCTGAAGAACACCCAGCGCTTGCCGTCGCCGGCATCGGCCACGCCAATGCCGTGCATGAAGCGGCGTGCATCGCCGGCGTCCTTGTCGCTGGCGGGCGGCTCGGCGCGCGTGTCGATCGTGACCGTGTGCACGACCGGCGCGCCGGCGGCCAGCGCGCCGCAGCAGGCGCCGCAGCCCGCGCCAAAGAGCGCGGTCGCGGCGAGCCGCGTCGCCGCGCGCAGCGCCGGACGCGATCGTCTCGCACCCGGCCACCGAAGCGGCAGCGCCATCATTCGACCGTGACCGATTTCGCGAGATTGCGCGGCTTGTCGACGTCGGCGCCGCGCGCGCAGCCGACGTGATACGCCAGCAGCTGCAACGCGATCACGTTGACGATCGGCGACAGCGCGTCGCCCGATTCGCGCACGCGGATCAGGTGCGTGTCGCGGTCGGCGTCGATCTCGAGTTGATGGCCTGCGAGCACGTAGAGCCTTCCGCCGCGCGCGCGGACCTCGGCCATGTTGGACTTCAGCTTCTGGAACAGGCGATCGTCCGGCGCGATGGTCACGACCGGCATCGCGCTCGTGACCAGCGCGAGGGGCCCGTGCTTCAGTTCGCCGGCCGGATAGCCTTCCGCGTGGATGTACGACACTTCCTTGAGCTTCAGCGCACCTTCCAGCGCGATCGGGTAGTGAATGCCGCGGCCGAGGAACAGTGCGTTTTCGGTGCGCGCGAATTTCGCGGCCCAGCCCATGATCTGCGTTTCCAGCGCGAGTGCGTGGCTGATGCGGTCGGGCAGTTCGTGCAGCTTCTTCAGGTGCGTCGCGACTTGCGCGGCGTCGAGCCTGCCGCGCTGCTGTGCGAGCGTCAGCGTCAGCAGGAACAGCGCGACGAGCTGCGTCGTGAATGCCTTGGTCGACGCGACGCCGAGCTCGATGCCGGCGCGCGTCAGGAAGCACAGCGGCGCCGCGCGCGCGATCGAGCTGGTCGCCACGTTGCAGAT
Organism: Burkholderia sp. AU19243; assembly: GCF_018148075.1. Classification (NCBI taxonomy): domain Bacteria; kingdom Pseudomonadati; phylum Pseudomonadota; class Betaproteobacteria; order Burkholderiales; family Burkholderiaceae; genus Burkholderia; species Burkholderia sp. AU19243. Next base: position 37,513 of record NZ_JAGSTV010000011.1, on the reverse strand, counting down.
CGCCATCGACATGTCCTGGCCCATCCCGCGCGCGCGCTCGATCGCGCCGATCGTGTCGGCGGTCTCGCCGGATTGGGAGATGCCAACCACCAGCGTGCGCGGATCGGGCACCGTCTCGCGGTAGCGGTATTCGCTTGCGATCTCGACCTGCGCGGGAATGCCGGCGATGCTCTCGAGCCAGTATTTCGCGGTCAGGCCCGCGTAGTAGCTGGTGCCGCAACCCAGCAGCAGCACGCTTCTTGCTCTCGACAGCAACGCGCGCGCGCTGTCGCTGCCGCCGAATAGCGCGGGCGAGATCGTGTCGATGCCGTCGATCGTGGCCGCGATCGCCTTCGGCTGCTCGAAGATTTCCTTCTGCATGAAATGCTGGTACGGGCCGAGTGCGGCATCGTCGGCGCGTGCCTTGACCTCGCACAGCGGACGCTTCGCGTCGGCGCCGACCGAATCGACCACGTCGATGCGTTCCGGCGTGATCAGCGCGACGTCGCCGTCTTCCAGATAGACGAAGCGGTCGGTCAGGTCGCCGAGCGCCGCGCAGTCGGACGCCAGATAATTCTGGTCCGCGCCGATGCCGATCACGAGCGGCGAGCCGGCGCGCGCGGCGACCAGCCGCTGCGGCTCGCGCGCGCTCAGCACGGCGATCGCATAGGCGCCGTGCAGCCGCTTGACCGCGCGCACGACCGCATCGAACAGATCGTCGCGATACACGCTGTGGATCAGGTGCGCAATCACCTCGGTGTCGGTCTCGCCGCGGAACGTGTAGCCGCGTTGCCGCAGTTCGGCGCGCAGTTCGTCGTGGTTTTCGATGATCCCGTTGTGCACGACCGCGATCGTGTCGCCCGACATGATCGGGTGCGCGTTCATTTCGGACGGTGCGCCATGCGTCGCCCAGCGCGTATGCGCGATGCACGTCTGGCCTTCGAGGCCGAGCGTCAGCACGCGGTCCTGCAGGTCCGCCACGCGGCGCAGCGTCCGTTCGCTGCGCAGATGTCCGTCACGCAACACGGCGATGCCGCACGAATCGTAGCCGCGATACTCGAGCCGGCTCAGCGCATTGACCAGTTGCGGCACCTGATTCTTCAGGCCGCTTGCTCCGACGATTCCGCACATGATTCACCTCGTCTACAGGAAGTTTTGCGGCTGGCACGCGGCGCGCGCCAGCGCGATTCGAGAAGTGCTGCGGCGCCGTGGCATCGGACGTGCGGCGCACACGTCTGCCGCGATCACTCGCCCGCCTGCGGCCCCGCGTGCACCACCCATTCGATGCCCGAGATCGAGCCGTTCGCGTCGTGCGACGCGACGAGAATGCGCGACGTGCGCCGTGTGCCGCGCCGGCGGTCGCTGGCGAGCGCGGTCGGCGGCACCGAGCGCACCTTCACGGTGGCCGAGCGCCGCAGCATCTTCGACACGCGCAGCCGGTACGCGAACGGATGCACGACGCGTCCCGCGATCAGCCACGTGACGATCGTGCCGGCAATCAGCGCGATGCTGGTCACGTAGAACACGATCTGCTCGATCGGCATCTCGGCCTCGTTGAATGGCAACAGGTAGCGGTACGTGTAGATGCAGATCGACGCCCAGACGCCCCCGACCAGTGCGGGCCGCACGAGGCGGAACCACGCGACGAGCACGGGGCCGACGATGTTGCCGCGTTCGGCGATCATGTCGCGCGGTGCGCGCAGGGAAAGGTCAATAATCGGCGCGTTCTTCATGTTGAATGCCTCGGTCGGGACTGACCCACACGGCGCGCTTGCCGCGGCCCCGCAGTACGACGGCGGGCAGGGCGACGACGGTGGTGATCATGGTGATCACCCAGAACGCTACGGGGTACCAGATGGTGTCAAGGAAGTACATCAGGAGTTTTTCGTCGTAACGACGATCGATCATGCTGCCGATGATCAGCTGCAGGATGCAGGTCGCGACCAGCAGCATTCCGTGCCAGTGCGGTACCACGGACACGTGCCAGTTCGGCGGAAGCGGGTAGAACAGGTCGATCAGCGCGAGCAGCAGGATGAACGACATCGCGTACGCCCATGCGATGCCGATCAGGTACTCGACGAAGAGCGGCCACATCATCATCTGCGTGGGCCGCATCAGCGTGCCCGCGTACTTGAGCAGCACCTGGATGCCGCCCTTCGACCAGCGCAGCCGCTGCCGGTAAAGCCCCTTCACCGTTTCCGGCATCAGGATCCAGCTGAGCGCGTGCGGCTCGTAGACGACGCGCCAGTCCCGGCACTGCAGCTTCCAGCTGATGTCGATGTCCTCGGTCAGCATGTCCGAGCTCCAGTAGCCGACGTCGGCGAGCGCGGTCTTGCGGAACATCGTGATCACGCCCGACACCGTGAAGATGCGGCCGTACACCTGCTGCGTGCGCTTGATCAGCCCGACGATCGACGAGAATTCGCCGACCTGCATGCGCCCGAGCAGCGACGTGCGCGTGCGGATGCGCGGATTGCCGGTCACCGCGCCGACGCCCGGATCGGTCAGGAAATGTTCGAGCATCCAGCCGATCGCGTCATGCGCGAGCAGCGCGTCGCCGTCGATGCAGAGAAGGTACTCCGCGTTCGATACCGCCGCCGCCGTCGTGAGCCCGACCGCCTTGCCTTCGTTGCGTGCGTGATGGATGACGAGAAGGCGCGGAATCTCGACGGCCAGCTCGTTCAGAATCTCGCCGGTGCGGTCCTTGCTGCCGTCGTTGACCGCGATGATGTCGTAGTTCGGGTAGTCCATCGCGTTCAGGTGGCGAATCACGCTGCGCGCGTTCGCGGCCTCGTTGAAGCACGGCACGACGATCGAGACCTTCGGAATGCCGCTCGACGCGATCGTGCGTGTCGACAATACGCGACCCTCCTCGAGCAGGAAGTAATGCACGACGCCGCCGATCATCCACAGATACGACATGAAGAACGGATAGTAGAAGACGAAGTCCTGCACGCGCTGGATGATGCTGTGGGAGTTCATGGTGTTTTGATTCCCTTCGGTTGCTGCATTTGCATCAGCGCGTTGATGGAGGTGGGATCGAGACGGGACTTCAGCGACATCACGTCGCGCATCGCGTCGAGCTCGGGCGCGTTGTTCAGGAAGTTGTCCGGGTAGTAGCCGAAATTCACCGCGCCCTCGCTGCGCAGCCGTCTCATCTGCGACAGGAGCGTGCCGGCCGGCACCTGCTTCTGCGCATGCCAGTCGTACGACTGCAGCTCGAACACGGTGCGCTGCAGCCCGCGCCGCTTCGCGCGGACAGCCCGCACCAGCTCGTCCAGCCAGCCTTCCGGGTCTTTCGCCTGTTCCATGTACGGCATCGCCATCAGCGCGACGTAGTCGTAGGTGGCGAGGAAATCGTCGTAGTTCTGCGCGTACCACGCTTCCGATTCCGGCTTCAGCACCGGCATCGCGAAGATGTTGCGCGCGGTCAGCACGTCGCCCACGTTCTGATGCGCGAGCACGATCTGCTCCAGCTGCTTCGTCATGTCGATCAGGTAGCGCGACTTCTGGCGCGTCCAGCGCTTCATCAGCTCGGGGTTCTCGCGAATCTTGCCGACGTCGGCGGGCAGCCCCCATTGCGAATACACGCGCAGTGCGTGCTTGCCCGCATCCTCATAGTCGTCGAGCACGGCGTCGTCGCTGAACAGGACCCCGCTGAACGATGCGTGCTTGCTCAGATCCTCGTAGACCTGCTGGATCATCAGCCGCGCCTCCGGATCGAACGGGCTCAGCCGGAACACGCGCGTGCCGTTCTCGCGTGCCGGTGCGCCACCGTATGCGGTGACGGGCTGGAGCCCGCGCAGCTTGTCGGCCGGCGGCCGGAACGCGAGCACCGGCATCCACGCGTAGACCTGCACGTTGGAGCGCGTGTTGAGCTGCCACGCGGCCCGCGAGAACAGGTCGGCGCGCATCGGCAGGTGCCGGTTCGGGAAGTACACCGCTTCGGCCACGCCGGTGCCGTTCGGATCCGCGTACGCCTGCAGGTACACCGATTTTGGCTGCATCCGGTAGATACGCTCGATCAGCTTGCCGAGATTCGCTTCCTGACGCGCGGGATCGGGATCGTAGACCTGGTCGAGATCGACCTGCACGGTACGTTCGGGCACGTCGACGTCGCCGCGGTTGGAGGCCGGCTCGCGCATCGAGCGCTCGAATCCGCCGATGTCCACGTCGTACATCAGCAGGATCCGCCTCAGCCGGTCCATCGGAACGTCCGGCGTGTTCGGGCCGGCGTCGAGACTGAACTGGACGTCCATGCCGAGCGATGTCGATATCTGGCGCACGGGCTGATTTTCCGCGCCGTATGGCCACACCATCGAACGTGCGACGATGCCCGTGCGTTCGCGGATCTGCCGCACGCAAGTCTGCAGGTCGTCGTGCACGCGTGCGTGGAATTCGGCGTCGGTTTCATAGCGCTTCTGGTCTTGCAGGTAGAGATGCGACGTGGTCGCCGGCAATTCGTTGCCTTGCGGATTCGCGACCGCACCGTGGTGGAGATTGTGGGTGTGGCAGCCGAGCTCGACGAATTCCGACTGGCCGAGCTTTTTCACCTCGTCCCACGACAGGAAGTATTCGCGCGGCACCTGCACCTTGTCGCTGATGCGGATCGGCGTGTCCGGCGGCGTGTCGATCCATGCGGTGACGAGACCCATCACGGCCGGATACCTGAAGCGTTCGAGCAGCGGCAGCACCTTCGTGTAGTGGCTGCGGAAGCCGTCGTCGAACGTGAGCAGCACCGCGCGCGGCGGCAGCGGTTTGCCGCCGCGCCGCGACTCCTCGATCTGCTTGACCGTGATCGTGTGGTAGTTGTTGGTCTGCAGCCACGAGAAGATCGCGGTCAGTGTGCCGGTATCGATCGCGAACGGATCGACGATTGCCGACGGCGACGAGAACGACGCCATCAGGTTGTCGCGCACGTCGTGCATGCAGATCACGCGAAACGTTTTGCCGTCGGCCGGGTCGGACGGCGGCAGCAGGTCGATCATCTTCGCGTTGGATACACCCGGGAACAGCGAGCAGGCCGCAAACGCGCCGAGGCATCCGCACATGAAGGTCCGTCTGGATTGCATTCGCGTTTCTCCTGGTTAGAACGGAAGGTTGACCGACATGAAGCCGGTTTCCGAGCGCTCGCGCTGCCCGTCGTACGCGTGGCTGCCCACCTCGATGCCGTAGCTCAGTGTGATGTCGTGCTTGAACGTCCACGCATGTTCGAGGCGGGCGCTCCACAGCGCGCTGCTGCCGAAGCCGCGCTCGTTGTACACGCCGCCCGACACCGAGATCCGCTGCTGCAGGCCCATGTCGCCTTTCTTCCACAGCATCATCTGGTGCATGACGGTCACCGCGGCCGCGTAGTCGCGCGCCGGGCTGTAGTAGGGCGCGTCGCGCCGCGTGTTGCTGTCGGTGCCGAGATCCAGCGATACGTTGACCAGCTGCCGGGCGGACGTGTACACGCGCTGCGTGGCCGTTGCCGCGATCTCCTGGTGGAAGTTCGAATCGCTGTAGCGGCTCACGCCGTAGCTCAGCTTGACTTCGCGACGGTCGTTCTGCCGGTACACGACGGACGCATTGGCCGAACGGCCCCAGATGTGGGCCGCGTATGCCTTCCACGGCAGCGAGTTGTCGTTGGAGTCGAGCCCCGCGTTTACCGTCCAGTAGTCGTTCAGCGCATACGCGATCGACCCGCGGCCGCCGGTGCGGCCGTCCGTGCCGAACGAACGCGTGACCTCGCCCTGTACGGTGAGCGGCCCGTGCCGGTAGTCGCCGCCGATGCCGGTGCGCGTGCGCTTGATGCTGCCGCCGTCGGTCTGCGCGAAGCCGAAGAACGTATGCGAGAACACGCGCCAGTTGTCGCCGAACGGCGGCGAATACACGTAGCTGTCAGACGTGAAGCTGTTGTCGGCCAGTGCGCTGTTGCCGTGTTCGAAGCTCAGGTCGGTCGTGAACACGGGGCTGCGATATGCGTTGTAGTCGCGCTTGAAGCCGCGCACCGCGCCGCTGTCCGGAAACGTGTTGTCCAGCGTCTGGTCGACGGTCTTCGCGGTCGCGTAGTCGTCCGCCACGAGCGACGCGCGGCCGAGGCCCGCGAGCATTTCGACGCTGTCCGGGTGATCGGTCAGCGATGCGCGATACATTGCGATCGCCTGGCGCGGATGCGCCTGGCCCGATACCGCGTCGGCATGCGCGGCGCGAACCTCCGCATTGAACGGCACCTCCTTCTCGAGTTGCTCGAGCGCGGCGATCCCTTCGTCGACGTGCCCCGTGAAGATCAGGTACTGCGCACGCAGCCGGTAGTAACGCAGATAGTCGCTTTCCGCCGGACCGACGTTGGTTACCTGCTTGACCGGCGGCAGCGACTTCTCCATGTCGTCGAGCACCTGCTTCGCTTCCGGCGCGTGCCCTTGATCGACGTACGACCAGAACAGGCCTTCACGCAGCTCGATCGGTTGCGTACGCGCGCCATACTGGAAGCCGCGGGTCGCGCGATCGGTCGGCGATGCGGTTGCCTGTTGCAGCGCACGCGCGTAGACGGCGTTCGCCTTGGCCGGTTCGCTGAGGTACAGGTACGCGTCGCCGACGGCCGCCAGCGCGTCGATCGAGATTTCGGCGTTGGACGGGATCGTCTCGAAAGTCGCGACGGCCTGCCTCATGTCGCCGCGTGCCGCCAGTGCGACCGTGCGGTCGCCGGCGAGCGCGGTCCGCACCGGCGTGTAGTCCGGTGTGGCCGGCATCCGCTTGTCGAGGTCGTCGGCCGCCCGCAATGCATTGTCGAGGCCGTCGAAGCGGTCCGGACTCGTCATCGAGCGCGACTTGTCGCGGCCGCCGCGCACCTGCTGGCGAATCGACAACTCCTCGAGCTGCGCGACGTCGACGGCGGAAAACGCATCGGGCCGCGCCTTCGCTTCCTGGAGCGCCTGCACCGCACCGCCGCTCACAGCGAGGCCGAACACGTCGTTGCGCACGGTTGCGACGTCGGCGGTGCGCAGGTTCGGCGCCTGCGCGTTCGGCGCCTGCACGTCGGGCCCCTGCGAGCGTTGCGTGGCTTCGCCCGGCAACGATGCGCCGGGCGATTGCGAACCCGGCGCCTGCGTCGAGGGCGGCGGCATGCCGGGCGCCGTGGTCACGGGCGCCGGCGAGTTCGGCATCGGCGTGCCGGACAGTTGCGCGATCTGCGTTGGCGCATTCGAAGGGGCGGCAACGCCCGACGGCTGCGCGTACTGAGCCGGGGCGTGGGACGGATGAGCATCCTGCGCGGGCGCGCCGGACGCTGCTGCCTGTAGCGGTGGCGTCACGGGCGACTCGACGCCTGTTGCCAGCGGCGGCTGGGGCGGCGTGTCGGCCGCCTGCGCGACGGGTGCGAAGCTTGCCGACGGCACGGCATCGGATGCCTGCGCGAGTTGCATCGGCGCATTGGGCGTTTGCGAACCGGATGCGGAGCTTGCCGGCGACGCCGCATCGGATCCCTGCGCGAGTTGCATCGGCGCATCGGGCGCGGGCGAGCGAGATGCCGGGATATTCGAAGATGCGGTAGCGGATTCCGGCGGGAACTGCATCGGCACTTCCGAACTCCGCGAATGCGGCGCGGGCATGTTCGGGGACGCGGTATCCGATGCGGGCGGGGTTTGCACCGGCGCGTTCGAAGGTTGCGCGCCCGGCGCGGGATTGGCGGGCTGCGGCGTCTCCGGTTCCACGACCACGGTGGTCGGCATCCCCGGCGGCTGCGGGGCCGAAGCCTGCGCGATCTGCAGCGACGCGTCGGACGCGCGCGCGATCGGCGTGGGTGCATTCGGGGGCAGCGCATCGGAATCCTGGGCGTCCTGAGTCGACACACCGGCCGGCTGCGCGTCGGGTCGCACGTCCGATGCGCCGTGGGTTCCGGCGATTTCACCCGTGTCGCGCGGCCGTTCGTCACTTTCCGCGGCAAGGCAGGAGCCGGACGCGACGAGCAGCAGGAGCAGCGGCGCATGCAGGAGAATCCGCCGCGTTGACGGAGCGGCGGTCGTGCATTGTTGTGTTCGATTGTTGGCCACGGTGTGTCTCCTCACTCTGTAACGATCACATCGGTTGCGCGCCCGACGACATGTGCCGCCGGCCGTCCGCGCCGTCGGGCAGCGAGACCACGCGGCATCCGGCCGGTTCACAGACGGTTGCGGATCGCTTGTCCAAGCAGCGCGCGCGATTCGCTGTTCCTCGGGTCGATCGCGAGTGCGCGACTCGCGTTCTGTTCCACGCAGTTCCATGCGTCGATCTGCGCACACGAGCGCGCCCGGGCCAGCGCGCGGGCGCCTTCCAGTTCGTCGCGCGTGACGCTGGCGGTTTCCATGTGCGTGGTGTCGGCGATATACGACTGCGGCTGCAGTCCCGGCACGGGGTCCGCATGTTTTCTGGCGCGCGCAAGCGCCTGCGTACGCGACGTACGGTGCGCATCGGCCGGCCGCCCGGTGCGAGCGCTGGCCGACGCGGCATACGCGCCGGTCGCGAGCCGGGCGGGCGGCGCGTGGGCAGGGCGCGCGTGTTGCGCGGTGGAGCGGGCGCCCGATTGCAGCGGCGGCACGGGCGGTTCGGCCGCGGCCGATACCGACGGCGTTCCCGAAGCAAGCGCCGCAGGCGTCGCGGTTTGCGCGACGGCCGATGTCGGGCCGCCGGCCGCGGCTACGCTCGATGCACCGGACTCGCCCGAAGCGCTGGCCGGGCCCGCCGTCGCGGCGACGACGAAGCTGCGGTACTTTCCGACGGCGCTTCCAATCACGCCGGCGATGTCGTGCGTCACGCTCGCATGGCCGACCCTCGTGTCTCGCTCGACATAGGCGAAGGCTCCGAAGATCGCGGCAAACGCAACGATGCTGAGCGCCGCATTCTTTCCCGGACCCCACGAGGGTTTCGGCTCCCCGACGGGCAAGCCGTCCGGTCGTTCTGCACGAGTCATTCAATCCTCCTCGTATGAATGGGTGGCGGGGAACGGTGCGATCTCGCGTGGCGTCGGCACGCGGGTTCAGATGCGGTTCACCATTTCAACTGCGTGGTGAGCGCGCCCGTTTCGACGATCGCGAACTGCGTGGCCCCCTGATAGGTCCCTTCGACCCGGTAGCTTGCGTCGGGCACGCTGAACAGGCAGCGCGGCCCCGTTGCCTTGAACTCGACGAGTACGCGGCCATGCCGTCTGAGACGCACATCCACGTTCGACAGCGGTTGCCCCGTGCTACCGGACACGAACGACACGCCGAGGTTGTACGGGCGGCCGTCGGGGGGAAGCGGCGCCGTACCGTCGATTCCCGCATCACCGCAGATGTACGAAATCGTGTATCGCCCCGACTCCTCGCCCGACGCTGGCGCCGCGGGTTGGTTTCGGGCAGGTGTTTGTGCCGCGGCATTGACGCACAAGGCGGTTGCGACGATGCCGAGGAGCGCGCGAGCATGCTGTTCAAACGGCGAGGAAGACATTGCAACCTCCATCCGGAATCCATGACAACGCATTTATTCCGAGTCGAATTAACCGCGTTCTTTTTGCGACACGCTATTGATACACGATGGGTTTTGAACAAACAACTGCGTGTAGTCCCAATGAGACGCGCTTTAAACGTCGTATTTAAACGCGATCGCAAATTATTCGATGAAAGGGATTAATACTGAACAAAGTCGATATTGCCGGACACGAATCTTGCACAGCAGTAGCGGTGACCTGTCCCGACACTTCGGACATAAGACGTATTGGAATTTTTGCCGAAAAATAACGACTGAATAAAGGTGGATTTGCCTCTGTAATCGAGGCATCAAGGTGACTTTCAGAGCACAGGAGAGAGGCGGGAGAAAATGGGGTGCGACGTTCTGACGAGTAACCGTCGTCCGATGAAAATCGAAACTTCTATTTTTTTCTGTAACAGGGTATTTCCGCCAGATGAATCGGCAAGTAATACGGGGTCAATGCTGCAATTAACAGGAAATCTGTCCGGCCGCGCAAACGTTTGGAGTTTTCATAATACCGATTATTCGTGCGTGATAATCGCGTGGCATGCAAGGGAGCGAAAAACTCCCCGGCCGGACAAGGGCGAAAACGCGCAAGACGAGTATGGTTTCCATCCGCGCGGGCGCGACGCGAAGCGGGAACGACCGCCGAAGCGCGGCGCAGCGCGTCAGCGGCTGCCTGCGCCGCGGCGCGCGATGCGTGCGCCTGCCGTGAGCGACGTGATCGACGCGATCGGCGTGATCGAGGAATCCGCGATCCTGCCGTCGGCTGCCGCGCGCGGCCGGCTCATGATGTAGCTCCACAGCTGCTCGGCCGCGAGCCCACGCTTGCGCGCCGACCGGTACAGCCGGATCTCGAGCTCGGTGATCCAGTCGGACGAGCCCGCATGGACCAGCGAACCTTCCCCGAGCTCCTTCGCGACGCAGCTCTCCGGCAGCCACCCGATCCCGTGCCCGGCGACGACCATGCCCTTCAGCGCCTCGGACATGTGCGTCTCGAAGCACCGGTGCAGCGCATACGACTCGGACGCGTTCAGCAGCAGCATCTCGACGACGTTGCCCAGGAATGCACCCGATGAATACGCGAGCAGCGGCAGCGGCGCGTCGGCCGTGCCCGGCAGTTCGAAGACCGGCTTGCCGCGCGCGTCCGGCGTCGACACCGGCAGGATCCGTTCGACACCGAGCGTGACGAACGGGAAGTGGTTCGGATCGAGCACGATCGGCAATTGCGGATGGTGATAGCCGAGCAGCAGGTCGCATTCACCCTCGACGAGCTGCTGCACGCCTTCCGGCACGTTCACCGCATTGACACGTGCGCTCACGTGGCCGACTTCGCCGTTGAGCTGCTTGAGCCACACGGGAAACAGGGTGAACACGAGCGTGTGCGCGACCGCGAAGCGCACGACCTGGTCGCTCGCCGCGAACTGGTCGTAGCCGTTCACGAGATTGCGGGCCGCGTACATGCTGCGCAGGATGTCCGCGGCCAGGCCGCGGAACATCTGTCCGGCCGGCGTCAGCGCAATCGGGTTGATGCTGCGGTCGACCAGCTTCGCGTCCATCCACGTTTCGAGCGCGGCGATTCGTCTGCTGAATGCGGACTGCGTAAGGTGCCGATGACGCGCGGCACGCGAAAAGCTCTTGGTATCCGCAAGGCTCAGGAAATCTTCCAGCCACTTCGCTTCCATGTTGATTCTTCGCTGTTTATAGTCGGCGCCGCGATGCGCGGCGCCATTTCGCTGAACCGGTTTGGTAGCGTACCGCGCCTCGCGCGTCCGGGCCGATGTTTTTTTTCGATCGGTGTTAGTCGAAATATGCATGGGCGTTGTCGGCGGTATTACGGCTGCATAAGTTCGAGGTGCCGACCCGGCTAACCGGTTAGTTCACCGCGTCGAACTGGCCGATTCGTCGCACACGGCACTTCCCCCGGGCCGGCTTCGCGCCGGCCCGCCTTCACGCCGTTCCGTCCGGCAGCTGCACGATGCGGCGCGCACGGCGCCCATCGTGACGCCCGGCCGCGGGCCGGTTCGCTGCGATGCGGCAACAGAGGGAGGCGGCGGCGCCGTGCGATCTGCCGCTCGGCGGCGGCAAGCGCTGCCCGCACGGGGCCGAACCGCCATCGGCCGGCAGCGCGGCAACTGCGGCCGTGCGGGCAGTGCGAAATATTGGTGCAGTGCAGATTGCGCAATCGTGCCGCGCGGGCGAACCATGATTGCGCGACGCGGCGCGACATCGGCCGGGCGGGGCGCGGCACGCCGGTGATGCGTCGCTGCACCGTGCGTCGCACCATCCTGGTGCGGCATGCCGCGACGGCGTGCCGCCCGCACGACAAAAAGGGGGACCTGAGGGGATGCAGCAAGGCACGTTCCTTGCAAGGCAGTCAGTACGCCGGTCCGGCATGCGCAATGCCGGGGAAAACGATCGACGGAGAAAAGATCGATGAAGCCATTCGATGAAATGCTGCAATCCGGCGACATGGTAAGGGCGCCCTACGCGCGCCTGAAGCAATGGCTCGACACGCAGAACCCCGCGAGCCTCGCCCAGAAGGCCCACGATGCGGAAAGCGTATTCCGCAGGACGGGCATCACGTTCGCCGTGTACGGCGACGCACAGGCCGCCGAGCGGCTGATTCCGTTCGATATCGTGCCGCGGATCATCTCCGGCGCCGAATGGAGCCGCCTGTCGCTCGGGATCGAGCAGCGCGTGATGGCGCTCAACGCGTTCCTCGACGACATCTACCATCGCCAGGAAATCGTGCGCGCGGGCATCGTGCCGAAGCACCTGATCGCGCACAACGACGCGTTCATCCCGGAGATGATCGACTTCCGGCCGCCCGGCAACGTTTACACGCACATCATCGGCGTCGACATCGTGCGCACCGGCGAGAACGAGTTCTACGTGCTGGAGGACAACGCGCGTACGCCGTCGGGCGTGTCGTACATGCTGGAGAACCGCGAGACGATGATGCAGCTCTTCCCCGAGCTGTTCCAGCAAGTGAAGGTGCGGCCGGTCGAAACCTATCCGCAGATGCTGCGCCAGTCGCTCGCGGCCGTGTGCCCGCCGGGCGGCAACGTCGACAACCCGACCATCGCCGTGCTCACGCCCGGCATTCACAATTCCGCGTACTACGAACATTCGTTCCTCGCCGACCAGATGGGCGTGCACCTCGTCGAGGGCAGCGACTTGCAGGTGATCGACGGCCGTGTTGCGATGCGCACGACCGAAGGCTTCCAGCCGATCGACGTGCTGTATCGCCGCGTCGACGACGCCTTCCTCGATCCGCTCACGTTCCGCCCCGATTCGGTGCTCGGCGTCGCCGGGATCATGGACGTCTACCGCGCGGGCAACATCACGATCGCGAACGCGCCCGGCACCGGTATCGCCGACGACAAGGCGATCTACTCGTACATGCCGGAGATCGTCGAGTTCTACACGGGTCGCAAGGCGCTGCTGGAGAACGTGCCGACCTGGCGCTGCGGCGAGGCGGACAGCCTCAAATACGTGCTCGACCATCTCGACGAGCTCGTCGTAAAGGAGGTGCACGGCTCGGGCGGCTACGGAATGCTGGTCGGCCCGTGCGCGTCGAAGGCCGAACTCGACGCGTTCGCCGCGAAGCTGCGCGCGCGGCCCGCGAACTACATCGCGCAACCCACGCTGGCGTTGTCCACGACGCCGATTCTGACCGATGCCGGCCTTGCGCCGCGCCACGTCGACCTGCGGCCGTTCGTGCTGGTGTCGGACCGGATCCGCATCACGCCGGGCGGGCTTACGCGCGTCGCGCTGAAGGAGGGATCGCTCGTCGTCAATTCGAGCCAGGGCGGCGGCACCAAGGACACCTGGGTGCTGGCCGACTGAGCCGGGCACGACCGCGCGCGCCGCAGCCGGCGCGCGAACCGAACGAAGACGGAGTGGACACGAGATGCTTCTGGGACGAACTGCGAGCGGCCTCTACTGGATGTACCGCTATATCGAGCGCGCGGAGAACATCGCGCGCATCGTCGATGCCGGGTTGCGGATGGCGCTCACGCGCACGTCCGACGCGCCCGCGGAATGGTCGTCGGTGCTGGTCAGTTCCGGCGCGGACGACGGCTATCGTCAGAAGTACGACGCATATGCCGCCGACACCGTGACCGACTATCTGCTGCGCGATCGCGACAACCCGTCGAGCGTGCTGTCGTGCATCGAGGCCGCGCGCTCGAACGCGCGGATGGTGCGCACGGCGCTCACGCGCGAGGCGTGGGAGAGCGTGAACGGCGCGTGGCTCGCGCTGCGCCAGGCGCTCGCGCAGCCGGTGCCGGAGAGCGCGCTGCCGGCCGTGCTCGATGGGGTGAAGCGCGAAACGGCGCTGATCCTCGGCAGCTTCTACAGCACGATGCTGCGCAATGAAATTTTCGATTTCGCACAGATTGGCGCATTCGTCGAGCGCGCCGACAACACCGCGCGCATCCTCGACGTGAAATACCACTTGCTGCTGCCGTCGGTGTCGCACGTCGGCACGATCCTCGACAACTACCAGTGGGAGACGATCCTGCGCTGCGTGGCCGCGCACCGTTCGTATCGCTGGGTGTACGACGTGCAGTACAAGCCGATGAACATCGCCGATTACCTGATCCTGAACGGCCGGATGCCGCGCTCGCTGCGTTATTGCTACGGGCGGGTCGTGTCGAGCCTGAACATGCTCGCGAAGGATTACGGCGTGACACACGCGTGTCACGACACGGCCACGAAGATCCTGCAGATGCTGTCCGACACCTCGGTCGACCGGATCTTCAAGAGCGGCCTGCACGAGTTCCTGACCGATTTCATCGGCCGCAACAACAGCCTCGGGATCGACATCGCCCAGGCGTACAACTTCGACTGAGGCTTGCCATGCGACTCGCCATCCGACACATCTCGCGTTATCAGTTCGACGATCAGGCCACCCATGCACTGCAACGGCTGCGGCTGCGTCCGCAGTCGGGGCCCGGGCAAACGGTGCGCGCGTGGCAGGTTACGATCGACGGCGTCGAACCGACGCTGTCCTATTCGGACGGGCTCGGCAACCGGATCGACCTCGTGCGGCACGATCGCGACGCGAAGCAGGAGATCGTCGTGGTCGCGGCCGGCGTCGTCGAGACGCAGGACCGCGCCGGCATTCTCGGCCATCCCGACGGCTATGCGCCGCCGTGGATCTTCGAGCGCGAGACCGCGCTCACGAAGGCCGGCGACACCGTGCGCGAGCTCGCGCAGGCCATTCCGATCGAGCCGCACAGCCTCGACGCGCTGCACTGGCTGATGACCGAAGTGCACGGCCGCATCGCGTATGCGCCGAACCTCGCGGACGCGGCGGTCGATGCGGAAACCGCGCTGCAAAGCGGCGAGGGCACGAGCCGCGATCATGCGCATGCGTTCATCGCGGCCGCGCGGGCGCTGAAGGTGCCCGCACGCTACATCTCCGGCTACGTGCTTGCCGACGGCGCGATGCAGCGCATCGCCGACGCAAAGCAAAGCGCGAGCGGCGACGAGGCCGAAGCCGAGGAAGCGCTTGCGCTGCAGGCCGGCGACGGCATGCAGCAGGCGCTCGGCGCATCGCACGCCGCGCAATCGCAGGGCGTGCCGCAGCCGGCGCTCGGCGCGCAACCGCAGGCCGCTGCGCTGATGCACCAGCCGGCCGGCCATGCGTGGGCGGAGGCGTACGTCGAAGGGCTTGGCTGGGTCGGCTTCGATCCGTTCATGAACCGCTGCCCGGACGAGCGTTACGTGCGCATCGCGGTCGGCCTCGACCATCGCGATGCTCAACCGGTGACGGGGCTCGGCGCGAGCGCCGTCGCCGTCGAGATCAGTGTCGTGCAGTCGCCGGAACTCGTCTGACGCGCACCTTCGCCGAATCCGCCGTGTCGTGCCGCCGCAGCGACGGCGGCGCGGCGCACGCGGCCGGCTCAACCCGAACCGAGCGGCTTTCCCATGCCCATCCACGTCGCGCTGCATCACACCACCCGCTACCGCTACGACCGGCCCGTCAACCTCGGCCCGCAAATCGTGCGGCTGCGGCCCGCGCCGCATTGCCGCACGCCGATCGTCGCGTATTCGATGACGGTCGAGCCCGCGCAGCACTTCATCAACTGGCAGCAGGACCCATTCTCGAACTATCTCGCGCGGCTCGTGTTTCCCGAGCGCACCGAGCACTTCGCGATCACGATCGATCTCGTGGCCGAGATGTCGGTGTACAACCCGTTCGACTTCTTTCTCGAAGCGAGCGCCGAGCAGTACCCGTTCCACTATGACGATGCGCTGCAGACCGAGCTCGCGCCGTATCTCGCGTGCGATCCGCAGACGAGCGCGGCGCCGCTGTTCCGCGCGTACCTCGACGGCGTCGACCGCACGCCCGCCGGCACCGTAAACTTCCTCGTCGCGCTCAACCAGCAGTTGCAGCGTGACATCGGCTATCTCGTGCGGATGGAGCCGGGGGTGCAGACGCCCGAGAAAACGCTCGAGCTCGCATCGGGATCGTGCCGCGACAGCGCGTGGCTGCTCGTGCAGCTGTGCCGGCATCTTGGCATCGCCGCGCGCTTCGTGTCCGGCTACCTGATCCAGCTCACACCCGACGTCAAGGCGCTCGACGGCCCGAGCGGCACGTCGGTCGACTTCACCGACCTGCACGCGTGGTGCGAAGTCTATCTGCCGGGCGCCGGGTGGATCGGCTTCGATCCGACGTCCGGGCTGCTTGCCGGCGAAGGCCACATTCCGCTTGCGTGTACGCCGCAGCCGACCAGCGCCGCACCGGTCGAAGGGCTGATCGACGAATGCGAAGTGGCGTTCGAGCACGAGATGACCGTGACGCGCGTGTACGAATCGCCGCGCGTGACGAAGCCGTACACCGATTCGCAATGGGATGCCGTGCGCACGCTCGGCGCGCAGGTCGACGGCGCATTGACGGCAGGTGACGTGCGGCTCACGCAAGGCGGCGAGCCGACCTTCGTGTCGATCGACGATCGCGACGGCGCCGAGTGGAACACCGATGCGCTCGGCCCGACCAAGCGCGGCTATGCAACCGAGCTCGTGCAGCGGCTGCGTGCGCAATACGGGGACGGCGGCTTCCTGCATTTCGGGCAGGGCAAATGGTATCCGGGCGAGCAACTCCCGCGCTGGGCGCTGTCGATATTCTGGCGCGCGGACGGCCAGCCCGTGTGGCACGATCCGTCGCTGTTCGCCGACGAGCGCGAGCCGTCCGCCTGCACGACCGCCGACGCGAAGCGCTTCATCGATGCGCTGGCCGCGCGTCTCGGGCTGACAGACGAGTTCGTGCGGCCTGGCTACGAGGACGTGTGGTACTACCTGTGGCGCGAGCGTCGGCTGCCCGTCAACGTCGACCCGTTCGACTCGCGCCTCGACGACGAGCTCGAACGTGCGCGGCTGCGCAAGGTGTTCGATCAGCGGCTCGACAGCATCGTCGGCTACGTGCTGCCGATCAAGCGTGTGGAGGATGGGGCGGCCCGCGAAGGGGCGGCCCTCGGGGGGCCGCGCTGGCAGACGGGGCCTTGGTTCTTCCGCGACGAGCGGATGTATCTGGTGCCCGGCGACTCCCCGATGGGCTATCGGCTCCCGCTCGATTCGCTGCCGTGGGTTGCCGGCGCCGACTACCCGTACCTCGTCGAACGCGATCCGTTCGCGCCTCGCGACGCGCTGCCGGACGCAGCCGCATTCCGTGCGCGTCATGCGGGGACGGCGGATGCGCCGCGCTACCTGGCAGGCGTGCAGCGCGAAGCGCCTGCGCACACCGTCATGCAATGGCGCAGCGACGGCACGGCCACGGGTGAGCGCCCCGCGCACGCCGCCGAGCGCCACCCCAAGCGCTTCGAATCCGCCGCATGGATCACGCGCACCGCGCTGTGCGTCGAAGTACGCAACGGGATCCTGTACGTGTTCATGCCGCCGCTGGCCGCGCTCGAGGATTATCTCGACCTGCTGGCCGCGATCGAGCTGACGGCGCACGCACTCGACGTGAAGCTCGTGCTCGAAGGCTACCCGCCGCCGCGCGACGCGCGGCTCAAGCTGCTGCAGGTCACGCCCGATCCCGGCGTGATCGAGGTGAACGTGCATCCGGCGAAGAGCTTCGACGAACTCGTCGACCAGACCGAGTTCCTGTACGACGCCGCGTGGCAGTCGCGGCTGTCCACCGAGAAGTTCATGGTCGACGGGCGGCACGTCGGCACGGGCGGCGGCAACCACTTCGTGCTCGGCGGCGCGACGCCGGCCGACAGCCCGTTCCTGCGCCGTCCCGATCTGCTCGCGAGCCTGATCGCTTACTGGCACAACCATCCGTCGCTGTCGTACCTGTTCTCCGGGTTGTTCATCGGCCCGACGAGCCAGGCGCCGCGCGTCGACGAAGCACGCAACGACCAGCTCTACGAACTCGACATCGCGTTTGCGGAAATCCAGCGCAACAAGCTGCTGTACGGGCAGGACATGCCGCCGTGGCTCGTCGACCGCGTGCTGCGCAATCTGCTGATCGACGTGACCGGCAACACGCACCGCAGCGAATTCTGCATCGACAAGCTGTATTCGCCCGATTCGTCGACCGGCCGGCTCGGCCTGCTCGAGCTGCGCGCGTTCGAAATGCCGCCGCATGCGCGGATGAGCATCGTGCAGCAACTGCTGCTGCGCGCGCTCGTCGCCCGCTTCTGGGCCGCGCCGTACACGACGCCGCTCACGCGCTGGGGCACCGCGCTGCACGATCGCTTCATGCTGCCGGCGTTCCTGAAGATGGATTTCGACGACGTGCTCGCGGAGCTGCGCGACGCAGGTTTCGCGTTCGATCCCGCGTGGTTCGCGCCGCATTTCGAATTCCGCTTCCCGCTGTTCGGCCAGATCGCGGTGAACGGGATGCAATTGTCGCTGCGCGGCGCGCTGGAGCCGTGGCACGTGATGGGCGAAGAGGGGGCGATCGGCGGCACGGTGCGCTACGTCGACTCGTCGCTCGAACGGTTGGAGGTGCGCGTGACGGGACTGAACGACAACCGGCACGTCGTGACCGTCAACGGCCGCGCGCTGCCGCTGCAGCCGACCGGCACCGTCGGCGAATACGTGGCCGGCGTGCGTTACAAGGCGTGGGCGCCGCCGTCGGCGCTGCATCCGACCATCGGCGTGCACGCGCCGCTCACGTTCGACATCGTCGATACGTGGCTGGAACGCTCGCTTGGCGGCTGCCGGTATCACGTTGCGCATCCGGGGGGGCGCAACTACGCGACGTTCCCGGTCAACGCGTACGAGGCAGAGAGCCGCCGGCTCGCGCGCTTCGTCGCGATGGGGCACACGCCGGGCCGGATGACGGTGGCGCCGGCCGCACCGAGCCGTGAATTCCCGTTCACGCTCGACCTGCGGCGGCCATGATCGCCGGATGAAACGACGCACGACGATGCGCGGCGCGCACACTGCCGGCGTGCCGGCCGGCGGCGGCGCCGCTCAAGTGCTAGGATGCGGGCAGGTTGCGGCTGCCCGCCGTACTCGCCGCACGCGCTGCGCGCCGCCGCCCGTGCGGCGGCGTGCGCGCGCGTCCGCACGCTGACGACGGAACGATACCGACCGTGCCGCCCATTCACCCCGACGATCTCGCCGACGCCGACGCGATGCCCACGCTTTTCGATACCGGCGCGCAGCCGGACGCCGCGGAACTGGCCGCCGCGCTCGCGGCGCCGGCCGCTGCCGGCCGCTACGACGAACTGCGCGGCAGTGCCGCCGGTCTGAACGCGCCGCCGCTCGCGCCCGCATGGCGCAGCTTTTTCACGTCGATCGGCAGCGACGGCGTGGCCGACCTCGATCGCCGCGCCGATGCGCTGCAGCGGCGCATGCGCGAGAACGGCCTGTTCTACCAGCTCCACGAACAACGCGCCGGCGACGGCGCTGCCGGCCCGTGGTCGCTCGACCTGTTGCCGCTGATCGTCACGCCCGAGGACTGGGTCGCGATCGAACGCGGCGTGCTGCAGCGCGTGCGGTTGCTGAACGCGACGATGGCTGACGTGTACGGGCCGCAGACGATCCTGCAGCGCGGGTTGCTGCCGCCGGCGCTCGTCACCGGGCATCCGGGCTACCTGCGCGCGATGCGCGGCGCACGCGTGCCGGGCGATACGTGGCTGCACGTGGTTGCGTTCGATCTCGCGCGCGGCCCGGACGGGCAATGGCGGATCGTCGCGCAGCACACGCAGGGCGCGGCGGGCCTCGGTTATCTGCTGGAGAACCGGCTGATCGTGTCGCGGCTCTTTCCGCGCGGTTTTCGCGGGCTGCGCGTGCAGCGGCTCGCGTCCGCGTACCGGTCGCTGCTGCAGAGCATGCAGGCGCTCAGCCCGGCGAGGAAGAATTCGCGGATCGTGCTGCTGACGCCGGGGCCGCACAGTGCGACGTACTTCGAGCATGCGTATCTCGCCCGCTACCTCGGCCTTACGCTCGTCGAAGGCGGCGACCTCACGGCGCGCGACAACCGCGTGTTTCTGAAGACGCTGCGCGGCCTCGAACCGGTGCACGGAATTCTGCGGCGCGTCGACGACGCGTGGCTCGACCCGCTGGAGCTGCGGCCCGATTCGATGCTCGGCGTGCCGGGCCTGTTGCAGGCCGTGCGCGCGGGCAACGTGCTGCTCGCGAATGCGCCGGGCTCCGGCTTTCTCGAATCGCCGGGCATGCTCGGTTTCATGCCGCGCCTTGCCGAAGCGGTGCTCGGCGAAACGCTGACGCTGCCGGCCGTGCATTCATGGTGGTGCGGCGAGGCGGCCGCGTGCAACGATGCGCTGCCGCAGCTCGCGCGCTGCATCGTCAAGCCGTCGTATCCGGCCGACGTGCAGGCGGGCGGCACGTTCGATCCGGTGATCGGCGCGCGGCTCACGCCGGCGCAACTCGCCGAGTGGCGCGCGCGGATTCTGGCCCGCCCCGAGCATTACACCGTGCAGGCAGACCTGCCGCTGTCGCAGGCGCCGACGTGGCCGGGGCAGGGTGCGCCCGACGGACAGGGCGGCGCGCGAATCGTGCCGAAGCCGCTGCTGCTGCGCGTGTTCGCGCTTGCCGACGGCGCGCAGCGCTGGCGGCTGCTGCCGGGCGGTCTGTCGCGCGTCGGCACGCGCGACACGCTGTTCAACGCGCCGATGCCGCGCGGCGGCAGCACCGTCGATACGTGGGTGATGACCGAAGGCATCGTCGATTCGACGACGCTGCTGCAGACGCGTCTCGGCCCCGACGATCTCGTCGAGCGTCCGCGCGCGATCGCGAGCCGAGCGGCCGAGAACCTGTTCTGGCTCGGCCGCTACACCGAACGCGCGACCAATCTGATGCGGCTCGCGCGCGCGGCGCTGGAGCGGCTGCGCGGCGAGGACGACGTCGACAGTCCCGCACACCTGGAACTGCTCGATACGTTGTGCCGCGACACGGGGCTGATCGCGGCCGATGCGCCGAATGCCGTCGATGCGCCACGCGCGTTCCAGTACGCGCTCGCGACGTCGCTGACCCGCGGCGCGGATCGCACGTCGGGCATCGCGTCGTGCCTGTTCGGGATGCGCGGCGCGGCCGCGGCGATCCGCGAGCGATTGTCGAGCGACCAGTGGCGGCTGATCGACGACGCGACGCAACTCTTTGCAGACAGCGCCGATCATCCGGAAGCCGAGGAGCAGATCGGCAACGAGGCGTTGCAGCTGCTCGAGCGGCTAGGGCTGCTGCTCGGCGCGATCACCGGCGCGCAGACCGACAACATGACGCGCGATGACGGCTGGCGGCTGCTGTCGATCGGCCGCCAGATCGACCGGCTGGACTTTCTGTGCAGCGTGCTGAAGTTCGCGTTCGACGACGGCGCGGTGCACCGGCAGGACGGCTTCGAGCTCGTGCTCGAACTGTTCGACAGCACGATCACGTTCCGCTCGCGCTTTCAGCGCGGTTTCGACGTCGCGCCGCTGCTGTCGCTCGTCGTGCTCGACACCGACAACCCGCGCTCGCTCGGCTGGGTCGTGCAGGCGCTGCGCGGCCGGCTGACGAAGGTCGAGCGCAGCGAAGGCTATGCGCTGTCCGAGCTGGCCGAGACGATTCCGGATGTGCCCGCGTGGTCGCTGCACGAGCTGTGCGAAACCGATGAGGATGGCCGGCACGACAGGTTGCTCTGCGCGCTCGACACGACCGTGAAAGCCGTGTGGGATCTGTCGAACCGGATCGGCGAGCGCTATTTCAGTCACGTGCGCGAGGCGGGCAGGACGCTATGGTGACGACGAAACACGCGGCGAAGACGCCGCCCGTGCCCGGTTCCGAAACCGTGAAGCAGGCAGCGGCCGCGCCGGCTGCGTCGAGCGCATCCGCCGTGCCGGTTGCCGCCGCGCCGGGCCGCCTGCTGCGCGTCACGCACGACACCGAATACCGCTATGCGGCGCGCGTCGAATCCGCGCAGCACCAGGCGCGGCTGCAGCCGCTCGCGACGCCGCGCCAGCAGGTGTTGTCGTTCGCGCTCGACATCGAGCCTTCACCGGAAACGGTCGGCACCGAGATCGATGCTTTCGGCAATGCACGCGCGTCGTTCGCGCTTAATCAGCCGCACGACGCGCTGCTCGTGCGCAGCCGCAGCACGGTGCGCGTAAGTGCACCCGTATGGTCGCAGGGCGCGCGCGGCGCGCCGCCGCCCGCGATCGCGAACCCCGGCGCCGAACACGCAACGCCGTGGGAAGCGGTACGCGAGCGCCTGCGATTTCGTGCGGGGCAGCCGTACGACGCGGCGAGCGAGTTCGTGTTCGCATCGCCGCACGTCGGATGCGATCCGGAACTGGCTGCGTATGCGGCTGCGAGTTTTACGCCGCAGCGGCCGCTCGTGCAGGCGGCGTGGGACCTGATGCGGCGCATTCACGCGGATTTCGCGTACACGCCCAACAGCACCGACATCACGACGACCGCGCTCGACGCATTGCGATTGCGCAAGGGCGTGTGTCAGGATTTCGCGCACGTGATGATCGGCGCGCTGCGCTCGCTCGGGCTCGCCGCGCGTTACGTGAGCGGTTACCTGCTGACGCAGCCGCCGCCGGGTCAGTCGCGGCTGATCGGCGCGGATGCGTCGCATGCGTGGGTCGACGTGTACGACCCGGCGTGGCCGGAGGACGGCGGCTGGCTGCAGCTCGATCCAACCAACGATCGTGCGCCTGGCGACGACTACGTGATGCTGTCGATCGGCCGCGACTATGCGGACGTGACGCCGCTGCGCGGCGTGATTCGCGGCGGCGGCGCGGATCAGGAGCTGAAGGTCGGCGTGACGGTTGAGCCGCTCGACGAAGCGGTGGCGTGATACGGCGCGATCGGCCGCGGCGGCGCCATTTGCGCGCTTTAAGTCTTCGTTAATACTGCACGCCTAGCATGGTCGTGCCGGCGAATGGATCGCTCCGCGGTCCGGTGCCGGCGGCACGCGCGGGCGCGGCCGCGTTACGGAGCCGCGCCGTCGCGCGTCGCCATTCCCTTGCAACGGCGGCGAACATGATCAAGAACTTCGACTACACGCTCGGCAACGAGAAAATAACGTTGTGCGCGAGCTTCGGCGCGGGCCCGGCGTTCCGCCGCGTGCTCGTGAGCCGCGCGGATTCGATGGAGACGCTCGTCGTGCTCGACGCGCGCGGCTTGTCGGGCCTGCTGAAGGTCGCGACCGAAGAGCCGGAAGGGCTGCTCGACGATGCGATCCGCAAGGTGGGCGACGAACAGCTCGTCGAGCGCGCGATCAGCGGCCGGACGATCGTCGAAGCCGCGCTGTGAGCGCGTGAGGCGCATGCAGGCCGACGTGGCCTGCATGGCCGGATGCAGCGCCGCGTGTTGGCGTGCGGCTCACGCCGCGAACCGGTCCGTCGCCGCGAGCAGCGCCTTGAGAATGCCCGGTTCGTTGTACGCATGCCCGGCGTCGGGCACGATTTCGAACGTCGCGTCGGGCCAGGCTTTCGCGAGGTCCCACGCGGTGCGCGCCGGCGTTGCGATGTCGTAGCGCCCTTGCACGATCACGCCCGGAATGCCGGCGAGGCGATGCGCGTCGCGCAGCAGTTGGCCTTCTTCGACGAAACCGCGGTTCACGAAGTAGTGGTTCTCGATCCGAGCGAACGCGAGCGCGTAGTGGCCGTCCGCGAAGTGCGCGGCCAGTGCCGGATCGGGCAGCAGCGTGATGGTGCGGCCTTCCCAGATGCTCCATGCGCGCGCGGCTTCGAGCTTCGCGGCTTCGTCGTCGCCCGTCAGCCGGCGATGATATGCGGCCATCAGGTCGCCGCGCTCGGCCTCGGGAATCGGTGCGACGAACTCCTCCCACAGATCCGGAAACAACCACGATGCGCCTTCCTGGTAATACCACAGCAATTCAGCGCGCCGCATCGTGAAGATGCCGCGCACGATCAGCGCGCTCACGCGTTGCGGATGCGTTTCCGCATACGCGAGGGCGAGCGCGCTGCCCCACGAGCCGCCGAACACGAGCCATTGTTCTGCGCCGACCATCTCGCGCAGCCGCTCGATGTCGGCGACCAGATCCCACGTCGTGTTGTGTTCGAGGCTCGCATGCGGCGTCGAACGCCCGCAGCCGCGCTGGTCGAACAGCAGGATGTCGTAGCGCTCGGGATCGAACAGGCGGCGATGATCGGGGCTGCAGCCTGCGCCCGGGCCGCCGTGCAGGAACACCGCGGGCTTGCCGGACGGGTTGCCGCAGCGCTCCCAGTAAATGCGGTGGCCGTCGCCGGTGTCGAGATGGCCGTGGGCGTAGGGTTCGATCGGTGGGTACACAGGCAGGCTCCGGGATGAGGTCGGCAGGAGGGGGACGAGGCTCGGGCCGTGTGCGACCGGAATACCGCGGCGCCGGTATCGCGGATATTGCGGCGCCGCAAAATTCGTTGTGTCGGCATCGGGCCGGCCGTCGCCGGACAAGACTTGTCATTATGCCCATTCATGCCGGCTGCCGTGTGCCGGCGGGCCGCGCGTGGCGCGGCAGCGTGCCGCGCCGACAGAGACATCGAAATTTTTGAAGCAATTTCGTTCCGATATTTTTCAGACAAAATCCCGGCGACATATCGGCGAGCCGGTCGCGCGCGCCGGCCTTCATTCCGTTCCTCCACCGTGCCAACGGGAAACGAGCCGATGAACCATCGCGTCAAGCAGCTGACCGGGTTGCGTGCCGTCGCGGTCACGATGGTCGTCGTCGGCCATGCGGAGCACGTGCTGCCGGGCGGCTACACCGGCTGGTTCGCGCCGTTGCGGCTGATCGCCGACGGCCGGCTCGGCGTGGTGATCTTCTTCGTGCTCAGCGGTTTCCTGATCACCAACGTGCTGCGTGCGGAGCTCGCGCGCACCGGCGGGATTGCCCTGACGTCGTTCTATGTGCGCCGTGCGCTGCGGATCTGGCCGGCGTGCTACGTGTATCTCGCGACCATCGGCGTGCTTGCCTTTGCCGGCTGGCTCGACGTCGATCGCCGTCAGTGGCTGTACGCGGCGCTGCATCTGTGGAACTACTCGGCGTGGTTCGGGCTGGCCGGCGACAACACGCTGCATCCGGCCGGCGCGTGGTATCTCGGGCATTTCTGGTCGCTCGCGCTCGAGGAGCAGTTTTACTGGTTCTGGCCACTGCTGTTCGTGTACGGCGCCCGCCGTCGCGGCACGCGCTGGCTGGCCGCGCTGATCCTGGTCGTGCCGCTGGTGCGGGCGATCACATACTGCATTGCGCCGGTGCTGCGCGGCCAGCTCGGGATGATGCTGCATACGGGCGTCGATCCGATCCTGACCGGCTGCTATGCGGCGCTCAACCGCGAACGGCTCGAAGCATGGATTCGCTCGTGGCGCGGCGAGTCGCGCATCGCGACGGCGCTCGTCTTCATCGTGCTGTTCGCGATGCCCGTTGCCGAACACCGGCTCGGCGGCTTCTGGAATGCAACGTATGGCGTGACGCTCGAGGCCGCGCTGATTGCGATCGTGATCGTAGTGCTGAACTTCCGCAGTGAATTCTGGTGCGCGCGTTGGTTGCGGGCCGCGCCCATCGTGTTCGTCGGCACGATCTCGTTCAGCCTGTATCTGTGGCAGCAGCCGTTCGCGAATCCCGATCTGGCGGTTCCGCATGCGTTCCCGGTCGGTATCGTGTGGTCGCTGCTGGCCGCGACGGCCAGTTACTTCCTCGTCGAGAAGCCGTTCCTGCGGTTGAAGGATCGTTTTGCGGCACGCGAGGCGCGACGTGTGCGCGATGATGCACTGCTCGCGGCGGTGCAGACGGATGCGATCGGGCCGACGGTGGTGAAGTAGGCGGGTGCGGTTCGCCGTCCGCCTCATTGCAAACGCTTATGCGCGTTCGGCGGATATCAGAAGGCCCGGAACAAGTCGATCCCGCATGACTTGCCGTCGTACTTGACGATCGTGCGTGTCGCCGAACGCGCGCCCGTCGGGCGACAGCCGGTACGGTGCGGTATCGATGCGATAGCTGTCCGGGCCGACTTCCGTGACGGCATCTTTCGCGACGGTCGACTTCTCGGTCGCGACGACATGCAGCTTGTTACTTTCGGAGGGGTTTTGCTCTCGGGCAGCGAATGCGAGCAGGGGCAAAAAGCGAAGGAGTGCAGTGGTGGACGTGAATCGGGACAGCTTCACGATGTTCCGCAGAAAGAGCTTGCCGGCCCGAGGCCCGCTTTCCGCGCCGCCGCCATCGCACGCCGCTGTTCGGCGACGGACGGACATCGTGTGACGCAAATGAAAACGGCCCTCGTGAACCGATCCCAAGAGTCGGATCTATGTCCGCGCCTGGGGTTCGGTTCAGTCCGGGCCTTTCGTCGACCAGCAGCGACTATTTACCGCGTCAGTGCCGTAAAACCGTCCAGCAGTCGATCGACGTCGGCCGCACCAATCGCGCCCATCGTCGAAATGCGGAACAGTTCCTTCGACAACCCGCCTTGCCCCGCGTAGATCACGAAGCCGCGCGCCTTCAGGCCGTCGTGCAGCGTCTCGTACGTGATGCCCTGCGGCAGCCGGTACGCGCGCAGCATGACCGACGAAGCCCCTTCCGGCAACACCAGCGGCATCCCGCGCGCCGCGAGCCCAGCCTGCACCTGATCGGCGAGCGCCTTGTAATGCGCATGGCGCGCACGCCAGCCACCGGCTTCATCGAACTCGCGCAGTGCCTCGACGAGTGCGTAATACGCGTGCACGGACGGCGTGAACGGCGTATTGCGCTGATCCTGCAGCTTTGCGAGACGCCCGAGGTCGAGATAGTAGGTGCGGCTTGCCGCCTTCACGAGCGCGCCGCGTCGCACGATCACGAATGCCGCACCGGGCACGCCGTGCAGGCACTTGTTCGCGGTCGCGGCGACCGCGTCGATCACGCCGCCGGCGAAATCGATCGCTTCGGCGCCGAAGCTGCTGACGCCGTCGACGAGCATTTTGACGCCGCGCACGCGGCATACGTCCGCGATTGCGCCGAGGTCGTTCAGCCGGCCGGTCGTCGTTTCGTGATGAATCACCGCGACGTGCGAATAACCGCCGGCGTCGAGACGCGCGGCGATCTGTGCGAGATCGGGCGCCTGCATCCATTCGTGCTTCAGCACGTCGTGCGCGATTCCGTATTGCGTCGCGATCTGCGTGATGCGTTCGCCGTACACGCCGTTCTCGATCACGAGCAGCTTGCCGTCCTGCGGCACGAGCGCCGCAATCATGCTTTCGACGGCGGCGGTGCCCGAGCCCGTCATCAACACGGCGGCCCATTCGGCCGGATCGAGCTCGTATGCGGCAGCGAGGCGCGCACGCGCTTCATCCTGCAGATCGAAGAATTCGCTTTCGCGATGGCACAGGTCGGGTTGCAGCAGGCTGCGGCGCACGCGTTCGGTGAGCGTGACCGGGCCGGGATTCAGCAGCAGCATCAGTGGGCTCCTTCAGCATGGGCTTCGGCCCGCGCGGCGCCGATATGCCGCATCAGGCGCGTCTTTACTTCGACCGGCGTGACGGTCGGGCGGGGCAGGCCGTCGGGCACGCCGGTGCGGATCGCAAGCCGCACGAAGCGCGTGCCGTTCGCCGGCTGCGCCGCGTCGAGCGCCGCCTCCAGCACGTCGAGCGTGTCGCCTTCGACGGCAGACGCGTAGCCGCACGCGGCCGCGACGCCCGCGAACGACACATGCTGCGACACGGTCGCCTGGCCGCCCGTCGATTCGTGCGCGCCGTTGTCGAGCAGCACGTGCGTGAGATTCGACGGGCCGTACGTGCCGAGCGTCGCGAACGCACCCATGCGCATCAGCGCGGCGCCGTCGCCGTCGACGGCCACCACGCGCAGGTCGGGGCGCGCGAGCGCGAGACCGAGCGCGAGCGGCGTGACGCAACCCATCGAGCCGACCATGTACAGCTGGTTCGGCCGATCGTCGATCGCATAGAGTTCGCGGCCGCAGAAGCCGGTCGATGCGAGGACGACCGTCGAATCGACCGGCGTGTGCGCGATCACGCGCTGCAGCGCATCGTGGCGGGTCGGCCATGCAGCCGGCGACGCCGCGCGCGCCGCCGACTGCGCGGCGACGTGTGCGCGCGGCGTCGCCGCCGGGTTCGCCTTCAGCTCATACGGCGCAACGCTGCCTTTCTGCATCACGAGCGCGTACGGGCGGCCGGTGGCGTCCATGTGCGCGATCGCGCGGTCGAGCGCCGGGCCGACCTGTTCGGGGTCGGTCGGGAACGTCTCCCACGGAATTTCCATCGTGTCGAGCATCGCCGGCGTGATCGGCCCCATCAGCGCATGCTGCGGCTCGTCGGGCACGCCCGGCTGGCCGCGCCACGTGACGATCAGCAGCTGCGGCAGCCGGAACGTCCACGTCAGCGACGTGAGCGGGCTCACCGCGTTGCCGAGCCCCGAGTTCTGCATCATCGCGATCCCGCGCTTGCCCCCGAGCGTCGCACCCGCGATCAGCGCGACCGCGTCGCCTTCGTTCGCAGCCGACAGGTAGTGCAGCGTCGGGTCCTGCAGCACGTAGTTGATGAACGGCGTCAGGTACGAGCACGGCACGCCCGCGTACCAGTCAAAGCCGCGCTCGCGCGCCGCCTCGACGAACTGGGCCGCTTCGATCATTGCGCGCTCCCGTTGCCGCCCGGCTCGGACAGCGGCGTCTGGCCGTGCGCGAAGTCGCCGGCGCGGCGGAAGTCCTCGAGATCGTTGACACCGCGCCAGTGGCCGTGCACGTACTGCACCTCGATTTTCTCGCCGGCGGCGATCAGTTCGTTCAACAGCGCCGGAATGTCGAGCGTGTCGAAATCCGGGCGCGCCTGCAGCGTCGCGAGCATTGCCTTCAGGCGCTCGACGCCCGCACCGCGCACGTTCAGAAGACCGATCCAGCGGCCATGCGGCGTGCCGGCGGCAACGTCGCTCGACACGCGTTGCAGATACGTCTTCTGGCCGAACAGGCCGCGGTCGTCAGCGGCCGAACACAGCGCGAAGTCGCGCACGCTCTGGTTGGTTTCGGTGAGCGACGAATCGACGACGACGCTGAACTCGGCCTCGCTCTCCGCGAGGTCGCGCAGGATGTAGCTGCGGAACAGCAGGTCGCCGTACGAGATCACGGTGTCGCCGGTCAGGCGTTCGGCCGCGCACGCGAGCGACGCGAGCTCGCCCGTCTGCGCATGACGTTCGTTGACGACGAGCTTGATGCCCGACGTATCGATCGCGTCGGCGCGATAGCCGCCGACCACGGTGATGTCGTTCACGCCGTGCTTCTTGAAGCCGTCGACGAGCCAGCGCAGGAGCGGCTTGCCGGCGACCGGCAGCATGACCTTCGGCTTGTCTTCGGTGACGGCCTCGAGCCCCTTGCCGCGGCTCGCCGCGAGCACAATTGCGGCGTTCGACGCGCGCGACGACGACGACAGGTAGATGCGCTCGGCGGCCGAGTATTCGTCGGCGTCCTGCAGGCGGAAAATTTCGTTGACCGACGCGACGCGGTCCTCGACGTTGATCAGCGTTTCGCTCGCGTGGATTTCGCGCGCGGTGGCCTGCATCGCGGACGCCGATGCGCGGATCAGGTGGTTCGCCCAGATCACGGTGCTGATGCCGGCCTGGCGGAACACGTCGGTCGGCGTGCTGTAGTACTTGGTCGGCACGATCACGAGCGGCGCCTTGCCGCTCCACTCGCGGGCGAACTGCAGGATTTCGTCGGGGCGCGACAGCTTGCTGTGGATCAGGATCGCGTCGGCGCCGGCTTCCGCGTACGCGTTCGCGCGGCGCAGCGCCTCGTCCATCCCCCAGCCCGCGATCAGCGCTTCGACACGCGCGACGATCGAGAAGTCCGGGTCGCTTTGCGAATCCTTGCCGGCCTTGATCTTGCCGCAGAACTCGTCGATCTCGGCGAGCGGCTGGCGTTCGCCGTCGATGAAGCTGTTCGTCTTCGGGAACTGCTTGTCCTCGATGCACACGCCGGCAATGCCGCGCTGCTCGAGCTTCTTCACGAGGCGGCGCACGTTGTTGAAGTTGCCGTAGCCGGTGTCGCCGTCGAGCAGGATCGGCAGGTCGCTCGCGTCGGCCATGAACTCGAGCACGTCGACGACCTGCGTCCAGCTCGCTTCGTTGTTGTCGCGCACGCCGAACTGCGCGGAGATCGCGAGGCCCGAGGCCCAGATGCCTTTGAAGCCGGCTTCGCGAACGATGCGCGCGGACAGGCCGTTGTGCGCTTCCATCAGAAATTCGAGATCGCTGCTGACGAGCATGCGGCGCAGGCGTGCGCTGCGCGATTCGGAGAAGTTGGGTTCGCGTGCGTTCATCGTGCGACTCCTGCGGTGGTGCGTTGAATCAGGGGGAGAATGTCTTGCGTCGCGCGTGCGACGTCGTTCGGGAAGTCGATCTCGATCCACGGCGAACCCGTGACGTCGGCGACGTCGAACGAATGGCCGCCTTCGAGCAACAGGTCGCGCACTGCTTCCTCGTGCGGCATGTTCGCGCGGCCGCTGTCGACATAGCCGGCGACGATCGCCGCAAGGCGGCGCGCAGTACCTTCGGTGAATCGGAAAAAGCCCACGGATTCGCCGATCGTGTCGTAGTCGAGATCGACCGCGAGCTGCTTGCGCAACTCGACCGGCACGCCGTTTTTCAGGCACAGCTTGACCGGCTCGTCGCCGGCCTCGAAGTCGCGGTCGATCAGCAGTCGGTCGACGGCCTTGTCGGCGTCGGCGACCAGCGCGTGCAGAATGTTTTCGTCGTACAGCACGTCCGCGTCCATCAGCAGCACGTCGCCGCCGCGCGTCATCGCATCGGCGACGGTGTGCACGGTCAGCACGCTGCCGAGGTCGTAGCGGTCGTTGATCACGATCTCGGCGGTGCGGCCGAGGCGCTTCAGCTCCTGCTCGACCTTCTCGTGCTGGAAGCCGAGCCCGAGCACGATTTCATCGACGCCCGCGGCGTCGAGCACACGCAGATGGCGCTCGAGCAGCGACACGTCGTCGAAGCGCAGCAGGCACTTCGGGAACTGCGCCTCGGGCGGCTGTTGCAGGCGCAAGCCGAGGCCTGCCGCAAGAATGATGGCTCGCATGGGTTCTCCAACCAAAAAGCCGGCGATCTGAACGATCAGTCGGCGAGCGGCTGCGGCGCGTGGCGCCGTTGCCAGTTTCTTTCACTGAAATGCAGATAGAGCAGGCCCGGCAGGCCGAGCGCGAGTTCGCGCGCGCGCTTCGCGAGCGACAGCGCGAGCGCCGCGTCGGGCGGCAGGCCGACAAGCGGCGCGAGCAGCAGGTAACCGCCTTCCTGCGCGCCGAGCGAGCCCGGAATCGCGAACGCCGCACCGCGAATCGCCTGGCCGACGCTCTCGAGCAGCAGCGCGTCGAGCCAGCTGACCGGGTGCCCGAGAAAGTGCAGCGCGAGCCACACTTCCGCGGTGCCGACGATCCAGCCGGCGAGGCTCAATGCGAAGGTGTTCGCGACCTTCGCGCGATCGCGGTACAGCGCGCCGACCGCCGCGTCGATCGCGTCCGCGCGGGTCGCGAGCGACGACCAGTCGCGCGGGCCGAGCAGCTTCGACGCGAGCCGCATGCCGCGGCCGAACAGCCCCCGCCGCTGCGCCGCGTAGAACGCGACGGCGAGCGCACCGAGCACGCCGGTGGCGATCAGCGCCGGCATGCGCAAGTGGGCGACCGATTCGTGCGTTGCATACATGCTGAACGTCGCGATGCCGATCAGTGCGAACGCCATCTGCGCGAGCGCCTGCATCGTCGTGCTGACCGTGACGACGGCGGCCGCGTCGGCCATCCGCGTGCCGCGCTGCGCGAGGTGGCGCACCATCAGCACCGGGCCGCCGATCTGGCCGGCGGGCAGCAGGCTGTTGACCGATTCGCCGACCCAGCGCGTGCGCAGCGCATTGCCGAGATCGGCGCCCGGCTGGCCGCGGCGGAACATCACCGAAATCGCGCATGCGTCGATCGCGAGCGGCACGACGTGGAACGCGGCGACGAGCGCGAGGCCCCAGCCGGCCGCGAGGAACGTCGACGCGACAGCGCCGACGCCCTGCCATGCGAGCAGCGCAACGAACAGTGCCGTGCCGAGGGACAGCAGGATCAGGCCGGCGCGTGTCATGACCCGGTCGACCGGCGGCTGGCCAGCTGCTTGAATACCTGACGGAAACCGAAATACGCGATCGCGTCCTTCATGTTCGAGATGAAGCGCTTCCACGGCCGCATGCCGGGGTTGGTCACGTATTCGAACGTCAGCGACACACGCGTCTCGTTCTGGCCGAGCGGCGTGACGCGGTGGCGGAGCTTGTCGCCGTCGAACAGCACGATGCCGCCGTCGGCGATCTGCACGGAGCCCGGTTCGTCGGGCACGTCGGGATTGCGCGTATGCAGTTCGTAGTCGAGCCGGCACGACGAATCGTCGATCACGCCGATCAGCAGCGTGTAGCGGCGGCCGTCGTAGTACGACGTGTCGTAGTGCCAGCCGATGTGGTCGCCCGGCTTCGTGTAGTAGTAGAGCGCGTACGCGTGGGGATCGTCGTCCGGCGACAGCATCAGCTTGTCGCCGGTGATCTTCTCGAGGAAGCCGATCAGCGCCTTCGACCGGTACAGTTCGGCAATGTACGGCGCTTGCGCGTCGATCGTATGGCGGCTCACGCTGCCGCCCTGCTTGTGGCCGGGCAGGTAATTCCGGTTCAGGCCAGGCTGCAGCGCGCGGGCGGCGGCGGCGAGCTTCGCGTGCGCGTCGGCCGGCAGAAACGCGTCGAGATACAGGAACGACCCCTGGCGCGTGTA
Source organism: Burkholderia sp. AU19243 (assembly GCF_018148075.1). Classification (NCBI taxonomy): domain Bacteria; kingdom Pseudomonadati; phylum Pseudomonadota; class Betaproteobacteria; order Burkholderiales; family Burkholderiaceae; genus Burkholderia; species Burkholderia sp. AU19243. The sequence goes on along the minus strand of NZ_JAGSTV010000011.1, from coordinate 4,897 downwards.
GTCGCTGCGCAGGCGGTCAAGGTCGAGACGGCCGACGCAGTCGGCCACGGTGCGATCGGGATCGGCCGCTGCCGCGCGTGCAGGCGCGGGGCGTGCCGGGCTCAGCACGGAGTCGTCGCGCGTGCTAGGAGTCATTTGGAAGCCTGGATTTCAGTGGAACTTTGAGTGCCCCCGGACCGGTCGCTACGCGACAGGCCGCCCGAGGGGGACGAGAAAACTTGGGACGGCCCGGCGTTTTCTCGCGGGATGCTGCCGCGGCGCACGATGCGCCACCAGTCGATCACGACCCATGCGGCGAACAGCGGGGCGCCGATCGACGCCGCGAGCACGAACGGCTGGACGCCGTCGACGAGCGTCACGATCGGCAGCAGGTACAGCACGTCTTCGGTCTCGAAGCCGCCGGCGAACGCCTGCTTCGTGCCGGCCTTGCCGGCAATCGATTCGATCCGCATGCGCAGGAAGAAAATCAGCGCGACCGCGGCGCCGGCCACCGCGCCGAGCAGCACCGGCGACGCGGCCATCTGGCCGCCCTGCGCGACGATGCCGACGCCCATGCTGACGAACAGCGCGACCGTCACGAGCGCGTCGGCTGCGAGGTCGTAAAAGTGACCGATCTTGCTGCTTTTGCCGCTGATGCGAGCGAGTTCGCCGTCGGTGTGGTCGACGAAGTTCGACAGCACGATCAGGAATGCGCCGGCGTTGCTCCAGCCGAAGCCGCCTTGCGCGAGGCACCAGGCGCCGGCGAGGCCGATCAGCAGACGGACGGTGGTGAGGTGATTCGGGGTGACGGGCGTGTCGACCAGCGGTCGAACGAGCGCGCGCGCGAGCCGCGCATCCCAGGTGCGCGGCAGGGGTGGCTCGGAAGGTGTGGCGGTTTTTCTTTGGTCCATCGGCGAAATATATACGGAATTGTAATTTGTTGCTTTTTATTCGACCAATGTCCTGACATGCGGGAGTGTTACCGCGTATTCCGGGCGCCGGCCGGTTGCAAACCGGACGCGCGAAACGGCGTGCGCGCATCGGGCCGTACACGGTTCAGTATGGTTCGCGCGACGCCGCCGTCAACGGCTGTCGGGCCGCTGGCGCGGGCGCGGCGGCCATGCGCGCATGCGCGGGGCTTGACCTGCATCAGGCCCGAAAATGCGGCGGCCGGCGACAATCGCCCGCTGCGACCGCAGGGACGCGAGCGCGTGCCGATTGTTCGCGAATTCGTGGTGAATCGACGCGCGCGTCGGGCGATTGGTGTTTGAACGTTCGGATTTGCCCACGGCAAACGAGCGATCTTGCCGCAACCGGCTTTCGGTTGTATTCACCGCTGTCGCGGCGCCTGTCACAGAACGGCCGTTCGATTTCCGTTGCCGCCGGCAAGAATCTTTTGCAACCGGCGGACATTTCGGCGTGTCGGCCTCTGCGATACTCGGCTCGTGCCCGTGGTGCCGGGCCGCCCCTCGCGGCCCCAAGGGCTTCGCGTCGCTCAGGAGACACCCCCCGCGACGTCAACGACAGACCGAAAGCGTCAGATAACCAGCCATGTCTTCTTCACGCATCCTTGCTCCCGCCCTGCGTTCGCTCGTCCGCACCGCCGACGAAGCCGCCGCGTTGATCCGTCCCGGCATGACCGTCGCGATGAGCGGCTTCACCGGCTCGGGGTACCCGAAGGCCGTGCCGGCCGCGCTCGCTGCGCACATCGAAGCCGCCCACGCGCGCGGCGAAGACTTCCGGATCAACGTGCTGACCGGCGCATCGACGGCGCCCGAACTCGACGGCGCGCTCGCCCGCACCGACGGCATCTCGATGCGTCTGCCATACCAGTCGGACCCGACGCTGCGCGACAAGATCAACAGCGGCGAAGTCGATTACCAGGACGTCCACCTGAGCCACGTCGCGCAATATGCGTGGTTCGGCCTGTACGGCGAACTCGACGTCGCGATCGTCGAAGTCGCGGGCATCCGCGAGGACGGTCTGCTGATTCCGTCCGCGTCGATCGGCAACAACAAGACGTGGCTCGAGCAGGCCACGCACGTGATCCTCGAGGTGAACTCGCGTCAGCCGCTCGGCCTCGACGGGATGCACGACATCTATTACGGCACCGCGCTGCCGCCGCATCGCAAGCCGATTCCGCTGACGAAAAGCGACGACCGGATCGGCGAGCCGTACCTGCGGTGCCCGGCCGACAAGATCGTCGCGATCGTCGAGACCGACGCGCCGGATCGCAGCAACGCGTTCTCCGCGCCGGACGCGACGTCCAAGCAGATCGCGCTGCAGCTGATCGACTTCCTGCGTCACGAAGTGAAGCGCGGCCGCCTGCCCGAAAACCTGCTGCCGCTGCAGTCGGGCGTCGGCAACATCACGAACGCGGTGCTCGCAGAGCTGAGCTCGGCCGGCTTCTCGAACCTCACCGCGTACACCGAGGTGATCCAGGACGGCATGCTCGACCTGCTCGACGACGGCACGCTGCGCTTTGCGTCGGCCACCGCGCTGTCGCTGAGCCCGGCGGCCGTGCAGCGTTTCGCCGACGAGATCGCGACGTTCCGCGAAAAGATCCTGCTGCGCCCGCAGGAGATCAGCAACCATCCGGAACTCGTGCGCCGCCTCGGCTGCATCGCGATGAACGGCATGATCGAGGCCGACATCTACGGCAACGTGAATTCGACGCACGTGATGGGGACGAAGATCCAGAACGGCATCGGCGGCTCCGGCGACTTCGCGCGCAACGGCTACCTGTCGTGCTTCATGTCGGCCAGCACCGCGAAGGGCGGCGCGATTTCGCGGATCGTGCCGATGGCGAGCCACGTCGACCACACCGAGCACGACGTCGCGGTGGTCGTCACCGAGCAGGGGCTCGCCGACCTGCGCGGTCTGTCGCCGAAGCAGCGCGCGCGCAAGATCATCGCGACCTGCGCGCATCCGGACTACCGGCCGATGCTCGAAGACTACTTCGAGCGCGCGTCGCGCGAGAGCTTCGGCAAGCACACGCCGCACCTGCTCGCCGAGGCGCTGTCGTGGCACGAGCGTTACGTGCGCACCGGGACGATGAAGGTCTGAACGGCCATGCGCGCGGGCGCATGCCTTCACGCCGGACGAGCACGCACATTCGTCCGGCTGCAGGGCTGACTGCGCGGCGGCCCGATTGACGGCGGCGAGGGGCTGCGGTACCGGCTTGCCGCTGCCGAACGATCAGTGACCGCCGGCCGTCGACCGACAGGATGCGCAACAGGAACCCGGGCGGGGCAGTCGCGGGCCTCCGGCCGGAACGGTCGCGCGCCGACGCCAGCGGCAAACAAGTCGTCGCGGGCAGGTCCGTGACGGCCGGGCTTGTGCCGAAAAAGTCGAACGACTATCTTGCACCTTCAAGTTCACTTGAGGTCAAGCATGAGCCGACTGGACATCGCCGATGTCGCGCGTCGCACGGGATTGCCCGCGTCGACATTGCGCTATTACGAGGAAAAGGGATTGATTATGCCGGCCGGTCGCCACGGGCTGCGCCGGCAGTACGACGAGTCGGTGCTGGAGCGGCTGGCGCTGATCGCGCTCGGCCGCGAGGCCGGTTTTTCGCTGGACGACATGCTTGCGATGTTCGGCGCCGACGGCCGGCCCGCGATCGACCGCACGAAGCTCGACGACAAGGCCGACGAACTCGACCGCACGATCCGCCGGCTTGGCGCGGTGCGCGACGCGCTGCGCCATGCGGCCGTGTGTCCGGCGCCGAGCCATCTCGAGTGTCCGTCGTTTCGGAAGTTGCTCAGAATCGCCGCGCATCGCCATCCAGCGCGGCGAGCGAAGCGGGAGCGCGCTTGACACGGCCGCCGGCACAGGGGCGTCGGGCGCACGCCGTGGCGCGGTCAGCCCGCGTAATACACGCGGCATTCCATTTCGCGTCCGCGCACGATCCGCTTGCCGACGAGGGAGCCGAGCGTGCCGGTGACGACCGTCCGCTGATGCTCGCATTGCAATGCATCGTAGAAGTAGAGGGCGACCCAGTCGGCGGTGCGGCCTGACTCGTGCGCGCGCGCGGGATACGGGCACATTGCGGTGAAATGCCAGCCGCCCTTCGTCATGTGCATCACGGGCGGCGACACGCTGACATCCGCGTTCAACCGCCGCGACACGAGCGTGGGCAGCGTGCCTGCGGCAGCCTTGTTGCGGTACAGCCGGTCGATGTACAGCAGCAGCTCGACCGGCGGCTCGGTGCCGAGATCGGCGTCGCGCGCGTGACCTTGCCAGCGCCGGCGGCGCGTCAGTACATCGTCGAGCGCGGCGCGGATGCCGGCCGCGCGTCGCGGGCCGACGCCCGCAATCGCCTCGAGCTGGCCGCTGCGGGCCGCGCGTTCGAGTTCCTCGAGCGTGTCGATGTGCAATTCATCGTGAATTCGCAGTGCGAGCGCGTGACCGATGCCCGGTACGGCTTCGAACGCCGACGTGCGTTCCGCGTCGCCGCGCAGGCGGTCGAGCAGCCGCCAGCGTCCGGTCACCAGCAGCTCGGCGATCGCTTGCGCGACGCCCATGCCAATCTCCGGCAGTGCGCCAAGCGTGTCGACGCCGCCCGCGTCGAACAACGGACGGAGACCGCCGTCCAGCGACTCGATCGTGTTGGCCGCCGTGCGGTATGCGGCTGCCCGATAAGGGTTCGCACCCTGGTCGGCGAGCAGCTCCGCGGCTTCGCGGAGACAGGCCGCGATCTGGCGGTTTTCCTCGTGCGTCTGGCTGAAGGTCGTCTGCATGGTGAGGGACCCGGAGAAGCGCAAACGGAATGGCCACGGCGAGCATCGCGCCGCTTTAGCCTGCATTTCAGCACATTGTCGCGGCAAGCGACGAGCAAAACTTGATGCGCGTCAATGGCAAACGTTGCACGTACGGAGCCGGGTCGCGGGCGTTCGTGCCGGTGGCGGCACGAACG
>NZ_JAGSTV010000010.1:0-243981 GCF_018148075.1 Burkholderia sp. AU19243 | reverse complement strand
ACCCTCTTTGCCTGATGACCATAGCGAGTCGGTCCCACCCCTTCCCATCCCGAACAGGACCGTGAAACGACTCTACGCCGATGATAGTGCGGATTCCCGTGTGAAAGTAGGTAATCGTCAGGCTCCCTCAAGCCAGAAACCCCCGCCCAAGCAGGCGGGGGTTTTTGCATTTGCGGCGGCGGAAATGGCAGCGTGAGAGGCGCTGGCAGCCCGCGGGCGCCTGCGGGCCGCGCCACCGCAAGATCCATCATCAGTGCGGATCGCTTTACCGTCCCGAGGGCAGGGCAGGTGAACCCAACTTCAATCCTCCGTCGCCGCATCGTTGTATCGGCATGGTAAAGCCGTGCGCAGCGCCGATATACGCTGTCCGCCGGTGCCGCCTTGTCGCCAAACTTAGCGGAAATTCCCGCAAAACGACGCGTTATTTCGCCCTTCCACGTAGAATTTGCGGACCTCCACCAGTCTGCAACCACAACGATGAACGCCCTTACACAGACAGTCCGGGCCGTCTGCCCGCATGACTGCCCGGACACGTGTGCAATGCGCGTGACTGTCGAAAACGGCAGGGCGATCAAGGTCACCGGCGACCCTGATCATCCACCCACGCAAGGCGTGTTATGTACGAAAGTCAGCCGATATGCGGAACGCGTTCACCATCCCGACCGTTTGACCGTGCCGCTCAAGCGCGTGGGAGCAAAGGGAGAAGGGCGCTTCGTGCCGATTAGCTGGGGCGAAGCGCTCGATGAGATCGGTCGTCGTCTGGTTGAAATCGCCGCGCGCGCGCCGGAGGCGATCGTCCCGTACAGCTATGCGGGCACGATGGGCCTCGTGCAGGGTGAAGGCCTGGCGCAGCGGTTTTTCCACAAAATCGGCGCATCGAGGCTGGAACGGACAATTTGCGCCGCAGCCGGTACGGCGGGACTGCGCTATACGTACGGTGGAAACGTCGGCATGCACCTCGAGCATTTCGAGGAAAGCCAGCTGATCCTGATCTGGGGCGCCAACCCGATCGCATCGAGCCTGCACTTCTGGACCCGCGCGCAGGAGGCCAAGCGCCGAGGCGCCCGTCTGATCGCAATCGATCCATATCGCTCGCTGACCGCAGAGAAATGTCATCAGCACATCGCATTGAAGCCTGGCACCGACGGGGCATTCGCGCTCGGGATGATGCACGTGCTGATCACTGAAGATCTGCTCGATCATGACTACATCGTCCGGCATACGCTCGGTTTCGACGCGCTGAAGGCGCGAGCGCTATCGTTTCCGCCCGAGCGTGTCGCGCAGATCTGCGGCATCGAAGCGTCGGAACTGATTGATCTGGCGCGCCGCTATGGCACGACGCGCAAGGCGTCGATCCGCCTGAATTACGGCATGCAGCGCGTACGCGGCGGCGGCAACGCCGTGCGCGCAATTGCCAGCCTGCCTGCGCTGACGGGCGCGTGGCGGGACCGCGCCGGCGGATTGCTGCTTTCGTCATCGGAATCCGCCCCGGTCGATCATGCGGCGCTGCTGCGCCCGGATCTGATGCCCGGCTGGCCGCGCCATCTGCCGCGCAGCATCAACATGAACGCGATCGGCGACGCGTTGCTGCATCCCGGCGATACGACCTTCGGGCCAAAGATCGAAGCGATGATCGTCTACAACTCGAACCCGGTTGCGGTTGCGCCCGACTCGTCGAAAGTGGCAGCGGGTTTCGCGCGCGACGATCTATTTACAGTGGTTCTTGAGCACTTCAAGACAGATACGGTCGATTTCGCCGACATTGTGCTGCCGGCGACGACGCAGCTCGAGCATCTCGATGTCCACAAGTCGTACGGCCACACGTACGTGATGGCAAATCTCCCCGTGATTGCGCCGGTCGGCGAAGCGCGGCCAAACACCGAAATCTTTCGCGGTATCGCGCGCAGCATGGGGCTCGACGAGCCTGCGCTTTATCTCAGCGACGAAGAGGTCGCGCGGGCGGCGTTGCGCTGGAACGATCCGGTGCTGGGCAGCGACTGGGACTCGCTGAAGCGAGCAGGTTGGTTGAAGCTCAAGATTGCGGATGCCCCGTTCGCGAATGGCGGCTTTCGCACCCCGTCCGGCAAGTGCGAGTTCTACAGCGCGCGCCTCGAGCAGATGGGGCTGGACCCGGTGCCCGATTACCTGCCGCCGTTCGAATCGGCGGAATCCGCGCCCGAGCTCGCCGCGCGCTATCCGCTTGCGATGATTTCGCCGCCGGCCCGAAACTTCCTGAACAGCACGTTCGTAAACGTGGATAGCCTGCGCAGCACCGAAGGCGAGCCGCATCTCGACATGCACCCCACAGACGCTGATGCGCGCGGGATCGAGAATGGGGACGTCGTGCGCATCTTCAACGACCGCGGATCGATGCAGGCCGTTGCGCGAATTACCGATCGCGCGCGGCCGGGACTCGTCGTCGGCCTGTCGATCTGGTGGAAAAAGTTGGCGCCGGACGGGCGGAACGCAAACGAAGTGACGAGCCAGGCTTTGACCGATCTCGGCAACTCGGCGACGTTTTACGACTGTCTCGTGGAGGTTGAGCGGATTTGACCGAACTTCGCGATATCATCGTACGAATTCATTCGAAAGTTCGAAGTGGGCATCTAACCCTGTTGTCTCGGCACCGGCGAGCCGCTACGATGCGTTTTAGCACGACCATTCGAAAATTTGTGAGGAGACGCGCGGCATGGACAAAATTTGGCTGAAATCGTATCCACCCGGCGTTCCAGCCGAAATTGACGCGTCTCCCTATCCTTCCATTCCGGATCTTCTCGACGAAAGCTTCAGACAGTATCGCGACCGCGACGCGTTTGTCTGCATGGGCAAGCGCATCACGTACGGCGAGCTAGACGTGTTGTCGCGCCAGTTCGGCGCGTGGCTGCAATCGCGCGGCCTGAAGCGCGGCGCGCGCGTCGCGCTGATGATGCCGAACGTGCTGCAGTACCCGGTCGCGATCGTCGCCGTGCTGCGCGCGGGCTATACGGTCGTCAACGTCAATCCGCTCTATACGCCGCGCGAACTCGAACATCAGCTGAAGGACAGCGGGGCGGAGGCAATCGTCATCCTCGAGAATTTTGCATCGACGCTGCAGGCCGTCATCGCGAATACCGCGGTCAAGCATGTCGTGGTCGCCTCGATGGGCGACCTGCTCGGCATCAAGGGCTGGCTCGTCAACTATGTCGTGCGCAATGTGAAGAAGATGGTGCCGGCGTGGCAGTTGCCGTCGTTCACACGCTTCAAGGCCGCGCTGTCGGAAGGTGCGCGGCAGACGTTCAAGCCGCAAAAGCTCGGCCCCGACGACATCGCTTTCCTGCAGTACACCGGCGGCACGACCGGCGTCGCGAAGGGCGCGACGCTGCTGCACCGAAACATCGTGTCGAACGTGCTGCAGGCCGGCGCGTGGCACCATCCTGCGCACGAGAAGTATCCCGACGTGAAGCAATTCGTGACGGTCGTCGCGTTGCCGCTCTACCACGTGTTTGCGCTGACGGTCTGCGGCTTCCTGACGATGCGCACGGGCGGCATGGGCGTCCTGATCCCGAACCCGCGCGACATCGGCGGAATGATCAAGGAGCTGAAGGGCTATCAGATCTCGACGATTCCGGCCGTCAACACGCTGTACAACGCGCTGCTGAACCATCCCGATTTCGACCAGCTCGACCTGTCGAAGCTGGCGATCGCGAACGGCGGCGGCATGGCGATCCAGGAAGGGGTCGCGAAACGCTGGTACGAGCGGACTCATACGGCGATTGTCGAAGGGTATGGCTTGTCGGAAACCTCGCCGGTTGCGACCTGCAATCCCGTGACGGCGACCGAATACAGCGGAACGATCGGCCTGCCGCTGCCATCGACGGAAGTGGCGATCCGCGACGACGCCGGCAATGACGTCGCGCTCGGCGAGCCGGGCGAGATCTGTATCCGTGGCCCGCAGGTGATGGCCGGCTACTGGAACCGTCCGGACGAAACCGCGAAAGTCATGTGCCCGGACGGCTTCTTCAAGACGGGCGACGTCGGAGTGATGGACGCGCGCGGTTACGTGAAGATCGTCGATCGGAAGAAGGACATGATCCTCGTATCGGGTTTCAATGTGTATCCGAACGAGGTCGAGGACGTCGTGGCGTCGCATCCGGGCGTGTTCGAGGTCGCGGCGGTCGGCGTGCCGGACGAGCATTCGGGCGAAGCGGTGAAGCTGTTCGTCGTGAAGAAGGATCCGACGCTTACCGACAAGGACATCCTCGCGTACTGCAAGGAGCGGCTCACCGGCTACAAGCGGCCGAAGCTAGTCGAGTTTCGCACGGAGCTGCCGAAGACGAACGTCGGCAAGATCCTGCGGCGCGAATTGCGCGACGGACGCGCATGACTCGCGACATCGAGCGATCGTGCCCGGCTTCCGAGCCGGGTTTTTCGTGCTTGGTGGGGGATGCGGCGTTGTGGTGCCTTTGTGCGACCGTCGCCGCAACGATGCACGTTCGACCGGAATGCTGCGGGCTCCTCTAACGCGTTGATGGGCAGGACGCGAACGATCCGGTCGCACGTGCGTTTATCCCGGTGTGTGTCGTTCGTAGGCTGGCGTTTGCGCTGGCGCCGGTTCAGCGGAACGAACTGTTGTTCATCGCGGTGAGCGCGTCGAGAGCCGATCATGTCACCCGTCACCCGTCACCCGTCACCCGTCACCCGTCACCCGCCACCCGCCACCCGCCACCCGCCACCCGCCACCCGCCACCCGCCACCCGCCGGTCCCAGCCCCCACTTCCGGGCGCCAAAAGGAAAAAGGCGCCCGGAGGCGCCTTCAAGATGCTGCGGCTTGTCAGACAAGCTGATTAGAACTTGTGACGGATGCCGACGCGTGCTGCGACCTGGTTGGTGGTCGTCGACGGGTCGAGGCCGTTGATCGAAGCGTGTGCCTGAACGACGTTGCCTGCCGAGTCGAGCGCATTGCCCGAAGCATGCTGGTACACGCCGATCACGTAGACGTCCGTGCGCTTCGACAGGAAGTAGTCGACACCCAGCGAGCCCTGGTGGTACTTGGCCGCCGAATTGCCATCGATCTTGCTGCCTTGCGTGTAGTCGTACGCGGCGCCGACGATCAGCGCCGGGGTCAGCTGATACTTGAAGTTGATTTCGCCGTTGTTGAACGTCGCGGTCTGGTTCACGAACGGACCGACCGAGAAGCCCTTGAACTTCGTGTTCGAGTACGTCGCGCCGATCGTCGCTGCGCCGAACGTATACGCACCGCCTGCACCGATGACCTGATACGTGTTCGCGCTGTTCGCATACGCGCCGTAAACCGGCGACGACACGGCCGTCGCGGCAGCCGATGCGCCCGTGTTGAACATGCCGCCGAAGTTCGCCGGCGTGCGTGCGTTCAAGTAGCCGACGCCCAACACCAGCGGGCCGTTGTTGTAGCCGGCGCCGAGCGACCAGACCTGGTTCTTCGCGAACTGGCCGGCTTGACCGCCGAAGCTGTACAAGCCACCGAACGAGAAGCCGCCGTAGGTCGGGCTCGTGTACTTGACCGCGTTGTTCACGCGATAAGCGTTGTTGAAGTTGTCGAGGTCGCCCGGGTGAGCGGCGATGTAGCCGCCCCACTGGTCGCCTGCCTCGAGCGGGCCGACGAAGTCGACGACCGAGTCGTACTGCCGACCCAGCGTGACCGTGCCGTACTGGCTCGACAGGCCGACGTAAGCCTGACGGCCGAACATCAGACCGCCCTGGCCCAGCTTGCCGGAGTTGACGTCGAAACCGTTCTCGAGCACGAAGATCGCCTTCAGGCCGGCGCCCAGATCTTCCGTGCCGCGCAGGCCGAAGCGGCTGCCTTGCATCACGCCGCTCGACAGGCCGTACAGGTGGCCGCCCTTGGCGTTGTTGTTGAAGATGAAGCCTTCATCGATGATGCCGTAAAGCGTCACGCTGCTTTGCGCATGAGCTGCGCCAGCAAACGCGCCCAGCGCGACGAGCGCGAGAAGCGACTTTTTCATTAACGGATCTCCAAGAATCACTGAATTATTTTGGCGGGGCGGATAGTTATGGTGTGTTGACGGGCCCCATCAACTTCGCAAGAAGTCGCTCGTAATGTAGCAAAGCCGTTTTTTCCGACAAAGCGAAATGCCGTGGCGCAAGGCCGCCATGTTTCCTTTATGCAACAATGGTTAAAATCACGGGTTAACCGCAATTTCCGCTGAATAATCAAGTCGGTTACGCAGCGGAGCACGTGCCTTTGCCGCTCGCGGCAGCACACGCAGCCAGGAGAACAGGATGGTGTTGGATGAACTGATCAGCGAATTCGATCGCGGCCTGCGATCGCTGACCGGCATTAGCCGGATGAGCCGCCCCGTGCCCGTGCCGGCGGAGCCGCCCGCCGGCGAATTGACGCCCGCAGAGCGTGCGCATGCCGCGGGCCTGATGCGCGTGAACCACGTCGGCGAAGTCTGTGCGCAGGCGCTGTACCAGGCGCAGAAGCTGACCGCGCGTTCGGCGACGTCGAAGGCGATGTTCGAGGAAGCCGCGCGCGAGGAGGAGGATCATCTCGCCTGGACCGCGCACCGGCTGAAGGAACTCGATTCGCGTCCGAGCCTGCTCAACCCGCTGTGGTACGCTGGCGCGCTCGCGATCGGAGTGGCGGCCGGCGCGCTGGGGGACAAGGTCAGCCTCGGCTTCATGGCGGAGACGGAACGTCAGGTCGAGAGCCACCTCGACGGGCACCTGTCCGAATTGCCGGCGACGGATACCGCGTCGCGCGCGATCGTCGAGCAGATGCGGCTCGATGAGGTGAAGCACGGCAAGGCAGCGACCGACGCCGGCGGGATCGAACTGCCGCTGCCGGCGCGGATGTTGATGCGCGCCGCGTCGAAGGTCATGACCAGCACTGCATACTATCTGTGACATTCGAGCGGTGGGCGGCGCGGGACGCCGCCCACCGCTCGCCGCCTCGGTATTGCCCGTTTTTTCCGCGTTTTCCCGCCCCCGAAAGCCCCGCCCACACGCCAGTCTGGCCCGCCTTTCTCACGTATCACCTTCACAAGTTGCACTAGCTCATTCATTTATAACGATTTTTGGTATGAGGGGCCGCATGAGCATGTGCGCGTAAGTCCTTGTTCTGACTAACAAAATTCGTCAAAAAACCGGGCCGCTCCCTTGACCGTCCCAAACCCTTCCTCTAAAGTGGGAGACAGTGTGAGAAAGTGTATTTTTGTGTGATTTGGCGGGCTGTTCGGGCTAAATTCTTGAGCGTTGAGCGGGTGCTTCGGTGCCCTGAACGGGAGAGCGGAAAGTGTTCCAAGGGGCGTCGGCGCTGACGCTCGATGCGAAAGGGCGGATGTCGGTGCCGGCTCGCTATCGCGAAGCGCTGCAAGGACAGGCAGAAGGACGGGTGACTGTGACCAAGCACCCGGACGGCTGCCTGTTGCTGTTTCCGCGCCCCGAATGGGAAGTATTCCGCGCCAAGATTGCCGCGCTGCCGATGGATGCCCATTGGTGGCGGCGCATTTTCCTCGGCAACGCGATGGACGTCGATCTCGACAGCGCAGGCCGGATTCTCGTATCGCCCGAGCTGCGGATGGCGGCCGGACTGGAAAAGGAAGTCATGTTGTTGGGAATGGGTAGTCACTTCGAGCTGTGGGATTCGCAGACCTACAACGCGAAGGAGCAGGCAGCGATGGCGCAGGGCATGCCCGACGCGCTGAAGAACTTCACGTTCTGATTGCGGTGACGGAGACGCCCGCGATGGGAAACGAATTGCAGCATCGGACCGTATTGCTGGACGAGGCGGTCGAGTCGCTCGTGACGCGGCCGGACGGCACGTATGTCGACGGCACGTTCGGGCGCGGCGGTCATAGTCGCGCGGTGCTCGCGCGGCTTGCGCCGGCCGGACGGCTCATCGCGTTCGACAAGGATCCGAGGGCGATCGAGACGGCGCAGCGCATCGAGGATGCGCGCTTCTCGATCGTGCATGACAGCTTTGCGTCGATGCGCGACGCGCTGGCGGCGCGCGGTATCGAAAAGGTGTCGGGGGTGTTGCTGGACCTGGGCGTGTCCTCGCCACAGGTGGACGATCCGGCGCGCGGTTTCAGCTTTCGCGCGGATGGTCCGCTGGACATGCGGATGGATCCGACGCGTGGCGAGTCGGCGGCCGAGTGGCTTGCACGGGCTTCGGTGCAGGAATTGACGGAGGTGATACGGGATTATGGGGAAGAACGGTTTGCTTTTCAGATTGCAAAGGCGCTTGTTGCTCGCCGGGCAGAGTCCGACCGTCTTGGGCCTCTCGACACCACGGGCGAGCTTGCCCAAATCGTGGGTCACGTCGTCAAAACCCGTGAGAAGGGCAAGGATCCGGCAACCCGCACCTTTCAGGCTATACGGATTCACGTCAATCAAGAGCTTGCGGACCTGCAAGTCGTACTAGACGCGGCATTGTCGTTGCTGGAGCAAGGGGGGCGGCTGGTGGTCATCAGCTTTCATTCACTCGAGGACCGGATCGTCAAGCGATTCATGCAGGCGCACGCCAGTGCGCCTGCGGTCGATCGCCGCCTGCCGCTCCGTGCCGTCGACCTCCCGAGCCCGCCGCTCAAGATCATCAGCCGTCAGTTCCCGAGCGAAGCCGAGGTCGCCGCAAATCCGCGCGCCCGCTCCGCCGTGATGCGCATTGCGGAGCGCGTCACGCCATGAGCCGCTTCAATATCTTCCTGCTGATCATCGTGATGGGCTGCGCGCTGTCGGTCGTCAACTCGACGAACCAGCAACGCCAGATCTTCATTCAGCTGCAGCGTGCGCAGTCGCAGGAGCGTCAGCTTCAGCAGGACTATGCGCAGCTTCAATATCAGCAGAGCGCGCTGTCGAAGACGTCGCGGATCGAGCAGCTCGCGAACGATTCGCTGAAGATGCAGCCGATCACGACGGGCCGTACGCAATACCTGACGCTGCCGCCGGGCGCCGCGAAGGCGATCGACGCGCCGATTCCCGCATCGGCCGACGCGGCCGCCAAGCGCAACGGGGGCGCGCGATGAAACCGTCGCAAAAGCGCCAGGACGTCAAATTCTCGTCGAGCCCGGTGCTCGGCGTGCACCTGCCGATGTGGCGCTCGAAACTCGTCGTGTTCCTGCTGTTCATGGCGTTCGTCGCGCTCGCCGCGCGCGCGTTCTGGATCCAGGGGCCGGGCAACGCGTTTTATCAGAAGCAGGGCGAAAGCCGCTATCAGCGCACGATCGAGCTGCCGGCCACGCGCGGCAAGATTCTCGACCGTAACGGGCTCGTGCTCGCGACGAGCCTGCCGGTGCGCGCGATCTGGGCGATTCCCGACGCGGTGCCGGACGATCTCGACGCGAACAAGATCGCCCAGCTCGGCAAGCTCCTCGGCATGACGCCGAAGGAGCTGCGCGTGAAGCTGTCGGAAGACAAGGGCTTCGTCTACGTGAAGCGCCAGGTGCCGATCGACATCGCCGACAAGGTCGCCGCGCTCGACATCCCCGGCGTCTATCAGCGCAACGAATACAAGCGCTTCTATCCGGAAGGCGAGATCACCGCGCACCTGATCGGTTTCACGAACGTCGAGGACGAAGGGCAGGAAGGCGTCGAGCTCGGCGACCAGAAGATGCTGTCCGGCACGTCGGGTGTGCGTCGCGTGATCAAGGACCGTCTCGGGCACATCGTGGAGGACGTGGCCGAACAGATCCCGCCGCACAACGGTACGGACGTCGACCTGTCGATCGATAGCAAGATCCAGTACATCGCGTATGCGAACCTCAAGGCGGCCGTCGAGAAGTTCAAGGCAAAGGCTGGCGCGGCGATGGTCGTCGACGTGCGCACCGGCGAGGTGCTTGCGCTGGTCAACTATCCGACCTACAACCCGAACGACCGTACGCGCCTGACCGGCGAGCAACTGCGCAACCGGATCCTGACCGACGTGTTCGAGCCCGGCTCGATCATGAAGCCGTTCACGGTGTCGCTCGCGCTCGATCTGCGGCGCGTGACGCCGAACACGCTCGTCGAAACCGGCAACGGTCACTTCGTGCTGGACGGCGCGCCGATCACCGACGACGCGGGTTTCGGCACGTTGACGGTCGGCGGCGTGATTCAGAAGTCGAGCAACATCGGCGCGACGAAGATCGCGATGACGATGCGGCCCGAGGAAATGTGGAATATGTATACGAGCATCGGCCTCGGCCAGGCGCCGAAGGTCGGCTTCCCGGGCGCCGCGGCCGGCCGCCTGCGTCCGTGGAAGAGCTGGCGCCGCATCGAGCAGGCGACGATGTCGTACGGCTATGGGTTGTCCGCGTCGCTGTTCCAGCTCGCGCGCGCCTATACCGCGATCGCGCATGACGGCGAACTGATGCCCGTCACCATTTTCAAGACCGACCCCAACCAGCAGATTGCGGGCACGCAGGTGTTCAACCCGACCACCGCGCGCGAAGTGCGCGCGATGCTCGAGACGGTGGTCGCGCCGGGCGGCACGTCGCCGGACGCGGCCGTGGCCGGCTATCGCGTCGGGGGCAAGAGCGGTACGGCGTACAAGCATGAAGGCCACGGTTACACGCGCAAGTACCGCGCGTCGTTTGTCGGGATGGCGCCAATGCCCAATCCGCGGATCGTCGTCGCGGTGTCCGTCGACGAACCGACGGCCGGCAGCCACTTCGGCGGCCAGGTGTCGGGCCCCGTATTCTCGGCGATCGCCGGCGACACGCTTCGCGCACTCAACGTACCGCCGAACATGCCGGTCAAGCAGCTCGTCGTGTCCGACGACGCGCCGGGCGCGGCGGCGGCCCCTGCCAAGCCGGGCGGCGCGAAGCCTGGCCCGCAGAAGCTCGCCGCAGGCGCCGGTGCGAAGCATATGATCGTATCCAGCACGACACGTAATTCACCAGGAGTTGTTCGATGAGCGCCGCCCGCAGTTCACATCCGGCGCATCAGCAGATCGCAGCCGCGCTCGCGTGGCTGCGCGAGCATGTGACCCCCGCGGCGCAACTGCACGCCGACACGCGCAGCCTGCAGGCCGGCGACGTGTTTCTCGGCTATGCGGTCGACGGCGCGGACAATCGCGCATTCATTTCCGACGCCGTCGCGCGCGGCGCGGCCGCCGTGCTGTATCAGCCGGAAGGCCTCGCGGCCGCGCCGGCGGCGCCCGCCGCGCTTGCAGTGCCGGCCCTCGACGAACTGGCCGGCGAGATCGCCAGCGGCTGGTACGGCGACCCGAGCGACGAGTTGCTCGTCGTTGGCGTGACCGGCACGAACGGCAAGACGTCGTGCACGCAATGGATCGCCGCGGCGCTGACGGCGCTGCACCAGCCGTGCGCGGTGATCGGCACGCTGGGCACCGGGATGCCGGGGCAGCTTGTGCCCACCGGTTTCACGACGCCGGATGCGCCGCAGCTGCAGCGCAGCCTCGCGCAACTGCACGCCGCGGGCGCGCGGGCTGTCGCGATGGAGGTGTCGTCGCACGCGCTGCATCAGGGCCGGGTGAACGGCACGGCGTTCGATATCGCCGTCTTCACGAACCTCACGCAGGATCACCTCGACTACCACGGCACGTTCGACGCATACGAAGCCGCGAAGGCGAAGCTGTTCGCGTGGCGCGGGCTGCGCGCGGCGGTCGTCAATCGCGACGACGCAGCCGGCCGGCGCCTGCTCGAGAAGCTGGCCGGGCGCGTTCGCACGATCGCATACGGAATCGGCGACGCGCACGCGGCCGACGCCGATCGCGAACTGGTCGCCCACGATGTGCGCGCGACCCCGACGGGCACGGCATTCCGCCTGCGCTCGTCGTGGGGCGACGCGGACGTCGAGGTCGGCACGCTCGGCACGTTCAACGTCAGCAACCTGCTCGCGGTGCTCGGCTCGCTGCTCGCGGCCGACGTGCCGTTCGACGCGGCGATTGCCGAGATCGCGCGGCTCGAGTCCGTGAACGGGCGCATGCAGCGGCTCGGCGGCCGCCTGCAGAACGACGAACCGCTCGTCGTGATCGACTATGCGCACACCCCGGACGCGCTCGACAAGACGCTCGACGCGCTGCGCCCGATCGCGGCCGCGCGCGGCGGCCGGCTCGTCTGCATGTTCGGC
Source organism: Burkholderia sp. AU19243 (assembly GCF_018148075.1). Taxonomy (NCBI): domain Bacteria; kingdom Pseudomonadati; phylum Pseudomonadota; class Betaproteobacteria; order Burkholderiales; family Burkholderiaceae; genus Burkholderia; species Burkholderia sp. AU19243. The sequence continues at coordinate 231,930 of NZ_JAGSTV010000010.1, read as the reverse complement.
TGCGGCGGGGATCGCGACGCGACGAAGCGCCCGTTGATGGGCGCGATGGCCGAGCGGCTCGCCGACGAAGTCGTCGTGACGAGCGACAACCCGCGCAGCGAAGATCCGCAGCGCATCATCGATCAGGTCATCGCAGGCATGGCCGCGCCCGAGCGCGCACGCCGCATCGAGGATCGCGCAAGCGCGATCCTGCAGGCCGTGCGCGGCGCGGCCCGCGAAGATGTCGTCGTGTTGGCCGGCAAGGGGCACGAGGCCACGCAGGAAATCATGGGAAAGAAACGCGCATTCTCCGATCAGGATCACGCACGGCTCGCGCTCGCGGCGCGCGCGACGCACGGCAAGGGAGGCGGCGAATGACGATGCTCAGTCTCGGCGAAGCCGCTCGGCTGATTCCCGGTGCGACCGTCCACGGCGATCGGGCCGCCACGTTCGAGCGTGTGTCCACGGACAGCCGCACGGTCGGCCCGGGCGATCTGTTCGTCGCGCTGAAGGGGGAGCGCTTCGATGCGCACGATTTCCTCGGCGACGTGGCCGCGCGCGGCGCGGCCGCAGCGCTCGTCGCGCACGTGCCGACGGGTCTTCCGATACCGGCGATCGAGGGCGGCGAAACGCGTGCCGCGCTCGGCGCGCTCGCACACGGGTGGCGCAAGCGCTTCGCGCTGCCGCTCATCGCGGTGACGGGCAGCAACGGAAAGACGACCGTCAAGGAAATGATCGCGTCGATTCTCGCCGCTGCAGTCGGCGCCGATGCGCGGCTCGCGACGGCCGGCAACCTGAACAACGACATCGGCGTGCCGCTGACGCTGCTGCGCCTGTCGGGCGCGCATCGCGTCGCGGTGATCGAGCTCGGGATGAACCATCCGGGCGAGACCGAAGTGCTCGCGCGCATCGCCGCGCCGACCGTCGCGCTGGTCAACAATGCGCAGCGCGAGCACCAGGAGTTCATGGCGACGGTCGAGGCGGTCGCGCTCGAACATGCGGCCGTGATCCACGCGCTGACGCCGGACGGCGTCGCGGTGTTTCCGGCCGACGATGCCTACGCGGGCATCTGGCGCGTCGCCGCGACCGGCAACCGGATTCTCGATTTCGCGCTGCACGACGCCGACCGGCAGGCCGACGCGCAGGTCACGGGCCGCCTGCACGGCGGCGAGCTTGCGATCGACACGCCGTCCGGTGCGTTGACGGTGCGGCTGCGCGCGCTCGGCGAGCACAACGCCCGCAACGCATTGGCGGCGACGGCCGCGGCGCTCGCGGCCGGCATCGAGCTGGCAGCGATCAAGCAGGGCCTCGAATCGTTCGAACCGGTGAAGGGTCGTCTGCAGGTGAAGCAGGCGAACGTCGGCAGCCTCGCAGGCGCGACGGTCGTCGACGACACGTACAACGCGAATCCCGACTCGATGCGAGCCGCGATCGACGTGCTGGCCGCGCAACCGGCGCCGCGCGTGCTGGTGATCGGCGACATGGGCGAGGTCGGCGACGAAGGGCCGGCATTCCACCGGGAAATCGGCGCGTATGCGCGCGAGCGCGGCATCGATGCGCTGTTCGCGCTCGGCGACGCGTCGCGCGATGCGTGCACGGCTTACGGCGACAGGGCCCGTCATTTCGACGATGTCGGTGCGCTCGTAACCGCGTTGCTGGCGGCGGGTCACGACGCGCACGCGACGGTGCTCGTGAAGGGCTCGCGTTACATGAAGATGGAGCGCGTGGTCGACGCGCTGACGAACCAACCCGCGACGGGCATGGCGCCCGCCGCCCATTGAGTAGAAGGAAGGAAGCATGCTGCTGGCGCTGGCGCAATGGCTGCAAGGAGACGCAAGCTTTTTGCGCTTGTTCACGTACCTGACGTTTCGCGCGGTCGGGGCCACCATCACGGCGCTCGGGATCGGGCTCGTGTGCGGACCATGGGTGATCCGCAAGCTGACGCAAATGAAGGTTGGCCAGGCCGTGCGCAAGGACGGTCCGCAGACCCACCTCGTGAAGTCCGGCACGCCGACGATGGGCGGCGTGCTGATCCTGATCGGCATCGCGGTCGCGACGCTGCTGTGGGGCGATCTGACGAACCGTTTCATCTGGATCGTGATGCTCGTCACGTTCGGCTTCGGCGTGATCGGCTGGGTCGACGATTACCGGAAGGTCGTCTACAAGGATCCGCGCGGGATGTCGTCGCGCGAGAAATATTTCTGGCAGTCGGTGATTGGCCTGTTCGCGGCCGTCTACCTCGCGTTCAGCGTGTCCGAGGCGAACAACGTGCGCGTGTTCGACCTGTTCATGGCTTGGGTGAGGAGCGGCCTGTCGATGGGCCTGCCCGCGCGGGCCGACCTGATGCTGCCGTTCCTGAAGTCGATCAGCTATCCGCTCGGCGTCTGGGGCTTCATCGTGCTGACCTACTTCGTGATCGTCGGCGCGAGCAACGCGGTGAACCTGACCGACGGCCTCGACGGGCTCGTGATCATGCCGGTCGTGCTGGTCGGCGCGTCGCTCGGCGTGTTCGCGTACGTGATGGGCAGCTCGGTCTATTCGAAATACCTGCTGTTCCCGCACATCCCCGGTGCGGGCGAATTGCTGATCTTCTGCTCGGCGATGGGCGGCGCGGGGCTCGCGTTCCTCTGGTACAACACGCACCCGGCGCAGGTGTTCATGGGCGACGTCGGTGCGCTCGCGCTCGGCGGCGCGCTCGGCACGGTCGCGGTGATCGTGCGCCAGGAAATCGTGCTGTTCATCATGGGCGGCATCTTCGTCGCGGAAACGCTGTCGGTGATGCTGCAGGTGTCGTGGTTCAAATACACGAAGAAGCGTTACGGCGAAGGGCGGCGTCTGCTGAAGATGGCGCCGCTGCATCACCATTTCGAATTGTCCGGCTGGAAGGAAACGCAGGTGGTGGTGCGTTTCTGGATCATTACGCTGATGCTCTGCCTGTTCGGTCTGTCCACCCTCAAGTTGCGGTAAAGGAAAGGTAACAAGGATGTCTGGCGAGATGTTTGGAGATCGGCAGCGGCCGATGGTGCTCGTACTGGGGCTCGGGGAATCGGGCCTCGCGATCGCGCGGTGGTGCGCGAGGCACGGGTGCCGGCTGCGTATCGCCGATACCCGCGAGGCGCCGCCGAACCTTGCCGCGCTGCAGGCCGAAGGCATCGATGCGGAATTCGTCGGCGGGCCGTTCACGCCGGCGCTGCTCGATGGGGGCATCGAGATCGTCGGGCTGAGCCCCGGCCTGTCGCCGCTCGAGCCCGCGCTGGCCGCGCTGATCGCGGCCGCGAACGAGCGCGGCATCGCGGTGTGGGGCGAACTGGAATTCTTCGCGCAGGCGCTGCGCGCGCTCGGCACGAGCGGCTATCAGCCGAAGGTGCTCGCGATTACCGGCACCAACGGCAAGACGACGACGACGAGCCTTACTGGCCTGCTGTGCCAGCGCGCGGGCAAGAAGGTCGCTGTCGCAGGCAACATCAGCCCCGCGATGCTCGACCGGCTCGCGAGCGCGATCGACGATACGGCGCTGCCCGATGTCTGGGTGCTCGAACTGTCGAGTTTCCAGCTCGAGACCGCGCGCACGTTCGCGCCCGATGCGGCCGCGATTCTGAACATCACGCAGGATCACCTCGACTGGCACGGCAGCTTCGACGCGTATGCGGCAGCGAAGGGTCGGATCTTCGGCGCGACGACGACGCGCGTGCTGAACCGCGATGATGCGGCCGTGATGAGGTTCGCGTCGGCCGCCGGCGCCGCCGACGCGGCGCGCACGATCACGTTCGGCCTGAACGAACCGGTGCAGGACGGCGATTACGGGCTGTCGCGCGACAACGGCATCGCATGGCTCGTCGAAGCGGTCGACCGCGACGCGCCGGACGAAACGACGACGCCCCGTCGGCGCAAGCGCGACGGCGCGCATACGCCCGACATCGCTCAAAAGCGCCTGATGCCGGCCGACGCGCTGCGCATCCGCGGGTTGCACAACGCGGCGAATGCGCTGGCCGCGTTCGCGCTTGCGCGAGCGATCGACCTGCCGGCCGCGCCGCTGCTGCATGCGCTACGCGAATACCGCGGCGAAGCGCATCGTGTCGAAGTGATCGCGACAATCGACGACGTCGACTATGTCGACGACAGCAAGGGAACGAACGTCGGCGCGACGGTTGCCGCGCTCGACGGGCTCGCGCAGAAGACCGTGCTGATCGCCGGCGGCGACGGCAAGGGTCAGGATTTCGGGCCGCTCGTCGCGCCGGTCGCGCGCTGGTGCCGCGCGGTGATGCTGATCGGCCGGGACGCGCCCGCGATTCGCGACACGCTCGCGGAAACCGGCGTGCCGCTCGCGGATCACCCGACGCTCGAGGCGGCGGTGCACGCGGCAGCGGGGCTCGCCGAACCGGGCGATGCGGTGTTGCTGTCGCCAGCGTGCGCGAGCCTCGACATGTTCAGGAATTACGCCCACCGCGCGGATGTATTCCGGGCGGCGGTGGATGAAGTCGCCATCGACAAAGGAGCGACGCCATGAGCTGGTCCGATCGCCTCGTCTCCCGTTTCAACGACCGGCGCGACACCGGCGGCAATGCCGCGGGCGGCCGCGTCGCATCGGCCACGCGCGCCGCGACCGGCGGCCTTGCTAGCGTCGTCAACGGCGTGCGGCCGAGCCGTTCGCGGATGCTCGACTTCGATTACTCGCTGCTGTGGGTCGCGATCGCGCTGCTCGGGCTCGGCGTCGTGATGGTGTATTCGGCGTCGATCGCGATGCCCGATTCGCCGAAATACGCCGCGTATCACGATTACGCGTTCCTGATGCGCCATTGCGTATCGCTCGTCGTTGCGTTCGTCGCGGCGGTGATCGCGTTCCGCGTGCCGGTGTCGACGTGGGACAAGTACGCGCCGCACCTGTTCCTGATCGCTCTCGTCGGCCTCGTGATCGTGCTGATCCCGCACGTCGGCAAGGGCGTGAACGGCGCACGCCGCTGGATTCCGCTCGGCATTACCAACATGCAGCCGTCGGAAATCATGAAGCTCGCGGTGACGATCTACGCGGCGAACTACACGGTGCGCAAGCAGGAGTACATGCAGAGCTTCGCGAAGGGCTTTCTGCCGATGGCGTTTGCGGTGGGCCTCGTCGGCGCGCTGCTGCTGCTCGAGCCGGACATGGGCGCGTTCATGGTGGTCGCGGCGATCGCAATGGGCGTGCTGTTCCTCGGCGGCGTGAACGGCAAGCTGTTCGGCGGCCTGGTCGCGACGGCGGTCGGCACGTTCACGATGCTTGTGTGGCTGTCGCCGTGGCGCCGCGAGCGGATTTTCGCGTATCTCGATCCGTGGGACGAACGCTACGCGCAGGGCAAGGCATACCAGCTCACGCACTCGCTGATCGCGTTCGGCCGCGGCGAATGGTTCGGCGTCGGCCTCGGCGGCAGCGTCGAGAAGCTGAACTACCTGCCCGAAGCGCATACCGACTTCATCCTCGCAGTGATCGGCGAGGAACTCGGCTTCGTCGGCGTGCTGGTCGTGATCCTGCTGTTCTACTGGATCGTGCGCCGCGCGTTCGAGATCGGCCGCCAGGCGCTTGCGCTCGATCGCACATTCGCGGGCCTGATGGCGAAGGGTATCGGCATCTGGTTCGGTGCGCAGACCTTCATCAACATGGGCGTGAACCTCGGCCTGCTGCCGACCAAGGGACTGACGCTGCCGCTCGTGAGCTACGGCGGCTCCGGCATCTTGCTGAACTGCGTCGCGCTCGCGGTGCTGCTGCGGGTGGACTATGAGAACCGGGTGCTGATGCGCGGAGGAAAAGTATGACCGCGTCGCGACGCACGCTGATGGTGATGGCAGGCGGCACCGGGGGCCACGTGTTCCCGGGGCTCGCGGTCGCGCACCGGATGGAGGCGGCGGGCTGGCGCGTCGTGTGGCTCGGCAATCCGGCCGGGATGGAAGCGACGCTCGTGCCGAAGCACGGCATTCCGATGGAATACGTCCGCTTCGGCGGGCTGCGCGGCAAGGGCCTGAAGACCAAGCTGGCGCTGCCGTTGAACCTGCTGCGCGCATGCTGGCAAAGCCTCGGTGCGTTGCGCCGCGTGCGGCCGGACGTCGTGCTCGGGATGGGCGGGTACATCACGTTCCCGGCGGGCGTGATGAGCGCGTTGTCGGGCCGCCCGCTCGTGCTGCACGAACAGAATTCGATCGCCGGGCTCGCGAACAAGGTGCTCGCGAAGTTCGCGAAGCGTGTGCTGGTCGCGTTCCCCGATGCACTGCCGCACGCGGAATGGACCGGCAACCCGATTCGCGCGGAACTTGCGCGCACGGAAGCGCCCAAAGCACGCTATGCGTCGCGCAGCGGCCCGCTGAACGTGCTGGTGGTCGGCGGCAGCCTCGGCGCTGCGGCGCTGAACGAAGTCGTGCCGCGCGCCCTGGCGCTGCTGGCGCCGGGCGAGCGTCCGCGCGTCGTGCATCAGGCCGGTGCGAAGCATATCGACGCGCTGAAGGCGAACTACGAAGCGGCCGGTTTCGCGGCAGGCGACGACGTGCGCCTCGTGCCGTTCATCGACGATATGGCGAGCGCGTATGCAGCTGCGGATCTGGTGATCTGCCGCTCCGGCGCGATGACGGTGTCGGAGATCGCGGCGGTTGGCGTCGCGGCGCTGTTCGTGCCGTTCCCGTACGCGGTCGACGATCACCAGACGACCAACGCCGCCTTCCTCGCCGATGCGGGAGCGGCGGTGCTGGTGCAACAGCGCGACCTGTCGGCCGAACTGCTCGCCGACTGGCTGCGCGGCCAGTCGCGGGCGTCGCTCGCGGACATGGCGGAGCGTTCGCGCTCATTGGCGAAGCCCGAGGCCACCGACGAAGTCGCGCGCATTTGCGCGACGGTGGCCGGCGCGAACCTGGAAATACTGCAATGAAACACATCGTCAAACACATTCATTTCGTCGGAATCGGCGGCGCGGGCATGAGCGGCATTGCCGAAGTGCTCGTCAATCTCGGCTACGAGGTCAGCGGCTCGGATCTGGCGCGCAACGCGGTGACCGATCGTCTGCAGGCGCTCGGCGCACGCATCGCGATCGGCCACGACGCGGCGAACATCGCCGGCGCGAACGCGGTCGTCGTATCGACTGCCGTGCGTTCGGACAATCCGGAAGTGCTGGCCGCGCGCCATCAGCGCGTGCCGATCGTGCAGCGCGCGGTGATGCTCGCGGAGCTGATGCGCCTGAAGCAGGGGATCGCGATTGCCGGCACGCACGGCAAGACCACGACGACGAGCCTCGTCGCGAGCGTGCTCGCGGCGGGCGGGCTGGACCCGACCTTCGTGATCGGCGGCCGGCTGATCAGTGCTGGTGCGAACGCGCGGCTCGGCACGGGCGATTTCATCGTCGCCGAAGCCGACGAGTCGGACGCGTCCTTCCTGAATCTGTATCCGGTGATCGAAGTCATCACGAACATCGACGCCGACCACATGGATACCTACGGCCACGATTTCGCGCGGCTCAAGCAGGCGTTCATCGAATTCACGCAGCGTCTGCCGTTCTACGGCAGCGCGGTCGTGTGCGTGGACGATCCCAACGTGCGGCAAATCATCCCGTTCATTTCGAAGCCCGTCGTGCGCTACGGGATGTCGCCGGACGCGCAGGTGCGCGCGGAAGACATCGACGCGCGCGACGGCCGCATGCACTTCACGGTGATCCGCGAAGGCCGCGCGCCGCTCGCGGTCGTGCTGAACCTGCCGGGCCTGCACAACGTGCAAAACGCGCTCGCGGCGATCGCGATCGCAACCGATCTCGGCGTGTCGGACGACGCGATCCAGCTCGCGCTGGCGGAATTCAACGGCGTCGGCCGGCGCTTCCAGCGCTACGGCGAGGTGCCGAGCGCGGACGGCGGGCAGTACACGCTGATCGACGACTACGGCCACCACCCGGTCGAGATGGCCGCGACGATCGCGGCCGCGCGCGGCGCGTTTCCGGGCCGCCGCCTCGTGCTGGCGTTCCAGCCGCACCGCTACACGCGTACGCGCGACTGCTTCGACGACTTCGTCAACGTACTGTCGACGGTCGACGCGCTGGTACTGACGGAAGTCTACGCAGCCGGCGAGGCGGCGATCGCGACGGCCAACGGCGACGCGCTGTCGCGCGCGCTGCGCGCGGTGGGGAAGGTCGACCCGGTGTTCGTCGCGACGGTCGACGACGTGCCGGATGCATTGGCCGCGGTCGCCCGCAACGGCGACGTGGTGATCACGATGGGCGCGGGTTCGATCGGCGGCGTGCCGGCGAAGATCGTGCAGAACACGCAACAGAAGGGATGACATGAGCGGGATCGATCCGAAACGTTTCGGCAAGGTGGCGGTGTTGTTCGGCGGCGAATCCGCCGAGCGCGAGGTGTCGCTCACCTCGGGCCGTCTCGTGCTGCAGGGCCTGCGCGATGCGGGCGTCGACGCGCATCCGTTCGACCCGGCCGAGCGGCCGCTGTCGGCGCTGAAGGACGAAGGCTTCGTGCGTGCGTTCAACGCGCTGCACGGCGGCTACGGCGAAAACGGCCAGATCCAGGGCGCGCTCGACTTCTACGGAATCCGCTACACGGGCAGCGGCGTCCTGGGCTCGGCACTGGGCCTCGACAAGTTCCGCACGAAGCTCGTGTGGCAGCAGACGGGCGTGCCGACGCCGCCGTTCGAAACGGTGATGCGCGGCGACGATTATGCGGCGCGCGCGACGGATATCGTCGCGAAGCTCGGCCTCCCGCTGTTCGTGAAGCCGGCGAGCGAAGGCTCGAGCGTTGCCGTGTTGAAGGTGAAGACGGCCGACGCGTTGCCCGCCGCACTGTCCGAAGCGGCGACCCACGACAAGATCGTCATTGTCGAGAAGAGCATCGAAGGCGGCGGCGAATATACCGCGTGCATCGCCGGCGACCTCGACCTGCCGCTGATCAAGATCGTGCCGGCCGGCGAGTTCTACGACTACCACGCGAAGTACGTGGCCGACGATACGCAGTATCTGATTCCGTGCGGGCTGCCTGCCGAACAGGAAGCGGAACTGAAGCGCATCGCGCGCCGCGCGTTCGACGTGCTGGGCTGCACCGACTGGGGTCGCGCGGATTTCATGCTGGATGCGGCGGGCAACGCGTATTTCCTCGAAGTGAACACGGCCCCGGGAATGACCGACCATTCGCTGCCGCCGAAGGCCGCGCGCTCGATCGGCATCAGCTATTCGGAGCTGGTCGTGAAGGTGCTGTCGCTTACGCTCAACGACTGACGCAGGAACGGAACGACGTATGTGGAACAACGTTCGCCAACTCAACCTTGCCGCCAGCGCGCTATACGCGCTGCTGCTGCTCGTGTTGGCGGCGGCCGGCTGCTACTGGCTGATCCAGCGTCCGACGTTCGCGTTGCGCGAAATCCGGATCGACGGCGACACCGAGCACATCAACACGCCGACGGTGCGGGCGGGCGTGGTCGGACGGCTGAAGGGGAATTTCTTCACGGTCGACCTCGACACCGCGCGGGCCGCGTTCGAGCAGATGCCGTGGGTGCGCCATGCGAGCGTACGGCGGGTGTGGCCGAATGCGCTCGCTGTCACGCTCGAGGAGTACAAACCGCTCGGGACCTGGGGCAGCGCGCAGCTCGTGAGCGTCGACGGCGAGCTGTTCACCGCGAACCAGGGCGAACTGGATGAAGAACTGCCCGCGTTCGACGGCCCGGAGGGCAGTGCGAAGGAAGTCGTCACGCGGTACCGCGACTTCACGAACTGGTTTGCGCCGCTTAAGGCGGCGCCGGAAGAAGTGACGCTGTCGGCGCGCTACGCGTGGACGGTGAAGCTGTCGAACGGCATGCAGATCGAACTCGGCAAGGAACGCACGAGCGAGACGCTGCACGACCGGAGCCAGCGCCTCGTCGCCGCATGGCCGGCAGTCACGGAGCGTTGGGGCAACGACATCGAGTACGCGGACCTGCGTTATCCGAACGGATTCGCGATTCGTGCGGCAGGCATGCGGTTCCTGACCGATACCGACAAGCCCAAGAAGTAACGAGAGATCACACGCAAGAGCACTTTATGAGCAAAGACTACAAGGATCTGCTGGTTTCCCTCGACATCGGCACGTCGAAGGTGGTGGCCATCGTCGCCGAGCTGAAGGGCGAGGGCCATTACGAGGTGATCGGCCTCGGCCAGAGCGAATCGAAAGGTCTGAAGAAGGGCGTGGTGGTCAACATCGAGGCCACCGTGCAGTCGATCCAGCGCGCGCTCGAAGAAGCCGAGCTGATGGCCGACTGCAAGATCACCAACGTGTTCACGGGGATCGCGGGCAGCCATATCCGCAGCTTCAACTCGAGCGGGATGGTCGCGATCAAGGACAAGGAAGTCACGCAGACGGACGTCGCGCGCGTGATCGAGACCGCGAAGGCGATCAACATCCCGACCGACCAGCAGGTGCTGCACATCCTCACGCAGGAATTCATCATCGACGGCCAGGAAGACGTGCGCGAGCCGATCGGGATGAGCGGCATCCGTCTCGAGGTGAAGGTGCACATCGTGACGGGTGCGGTCAGCGCCGCGCAGAACATCGTCAAGTGCGTGCGCCGCTGCGGGCTCGAAGTGAACGACCTGATCCTGCAGCCGCTGGCGTCGTCGCTGGCGGTGCTGACGGAAGACGAGAAGGATCTCGGCGTGGTGCTGGTCGACATCGGCGGCGGCACGACGGACATCGCGATCTTCGCCGAAGGCGCGATCCGTCACACGGCGGTGATTCCGATCGCCGGCGACCAGATCACGAGCGACATCGCGATGGCGCTGCGCACGCCGACGCCGGACGCGGAAGACATCAAGGTCGGCTACGGAATCGCGAAGCAGGCGCTCGCCGATCCGGACGAGATGGTCGAAGTGCCGGGCCTCGGCGAACGCGGTCCGCGCACGCTGTCGCGCCAGGCGCTCGCGGCGGTGATCGAGCCGCGCGTCGAGGAGCTGTTCTCGCTCGTGCAGCAGGTCGTGCGCGAGTCCGGTTACGAAGAACTGCTGAGCTCCGGCGTGGTCATTACCGGCGGCGCATCGATGATGCCGGGCATGGTCGAGCTCGGCGAAGACATTTTCCTGAAACCGGTGCGCATCGGCGCGCCGGAATACGCAGGCGGCCTTGCCGACGTGGTGCGCAATCCGCGCTACTCGACGGCGATGGGCCTGCTCGTCGAAGGAAGCGCTCAGCGCATGCGCGGCCGCAAGGTCGCCGTGCAGTCCGGCAACGCGGGGCAGATTTTCTCGCGGATGAAGGAATGGTTCCTGAGCAACTTCTGACGAACCGAATCGAAATTCGCGCTGGTGCCGGCGGCTGGCGCGCGACAGGGGGTTGCCCGATCTCCTGCCGAATAACGGCCGAGTAGTTCTATTTTCTTGACGGAGGCAACAATGGAATTCGAAATGCTGGAAACCGAAACCAACGGCACCATCATCAAGGTGGTCGGCGTTGGCGGCGCTGGCGGCAATGCCGTTCAGCACATGATCAACCGTGGCGTGCAGGGCGTCGATTTCATCGTGATGAACACCGACGCGCAGGCGCTGTCGCGTGCGCGCGCACCGTCCGTGATCCAGCTGGGCAACACGGGCCTCGGCGCCGGCGCGAAGCCGGAAATGGGCAAGGCGGCGGCGGAAGAGGCGCGCGAGCGCATCGCCGACGCACTGCGCGGCGCGCACATGGTGTTCATCACGGCCGGCATGGGCGGCGGCACGGGCACGGGCGCCGCGCCGGTGGTCGCGCAGATCGCGAAAGAGATGGGCATCCTGACGGTCGGCGTCGTCAGCAAGCCGTTCGAGTTCGAAGGCGGCAAGCGCATGCGCGTCGCGGAAGCAGGCTCGCAGCAACTGGAGGATCACGTCGACTCGCTGATCGTCGTCCTGAACGACAAGCTGTTCGACGTGATGGGCGATGACGCCGAAATGGACAAGTGCTTCCAGTGCGCGGATGACGTGTTGAACAACGCAGTCGCGGGCATCGCCGAAATCATCAACGTCGACGGCCTCGTGAACGTCGACTTCGAAGACGTGAAGACGGTGATGGGCGAGCAGGGCAAAGCGATGATGGGCACGGCGACGGTCGCCGGCGTCGATCGCGCACGCCTCGCGGCGGAACAGGCGGTCGCAAGCCCGCTGCTGGAAGGCGTCGATCTGTCGGGCGCGCGCGGCGTGCTGGTCAACATCACGTCGAGCCGTTCGCTGCGCCTGTCGGAAACGCGCGAAGTGATGAACACGATCAAGAGCTACGCCGCGGAAGATGCGACGGTGATCTTCGGTGCGGTGTACGACGACGCGATGGGCGATGCATTGCGTGTGACGGTCGTGGCGACGGGTCTGGGCCGTGCGGCGAAGAAGCAGCAATCGGCTCCGATGACGCTGCTGCGCACGGGTACCGACAATCAGCCGGTCAGTGCGGTCTCGCACGGTTATGCACAGCCGCAGCACGTCAGCACGGCCGACTACGGCGCGCTCGATACGCCGGCGGTGTGGCGCAATTCGCGCGAAACCGCGGCATCGCACGTGCAGGCGCTGCAGGAGAAGGGTGTCGACACGTACGACATTCCGGCTTTCCTGCGCAAGCAGGCTGACTGACGACGCACACAGGCGAAGCCGCGGCACGGTTGCCGCGGTAACGCCGGCGTGACGGATGCCACGGACCACGACAGGCCGCGTCGGATGCGACGCCGGGCCGGGAGACGTGCCCTCTTCGCATGAGCGGAGCGGGATGGGCCGTGCTGTCCGCAATACGCTGAAAACCGTATCGCTATGAGGGACCAGCCATGATTCAAGTGGGCGACGCGCTGCCCGACGCGCAACTGTTCGAGTTCATCGACGACGCGCGCGCAGGCTGCACGCTGGGGCCGAACGCCTTCAGCGTGCGCGATCAGGTTGCGGGGAAGCGGGTGGTGATCTTCGGATTGCCGGGCGCTTTCACGCCGACCTGTTCGGCGCAGCATGTGCCGGGCTATGTCGAGCATGCCGAGCAATTGCGCTCGGCCGGCATCGACGAGATCTGGTGCGTGTCCGTCAACGACGCATTCGTGATGGGCGCATGGGGACGTGATCTGCACACCGCGGGCAAGGTGCGCATGATGGCGGACGGCAGCGCTGCTTTCACTCATGCGCTGGGGCTGACGCAGGATTTGTCCGCGCGTGGCATGGGAATCCGTTCCCTGCGCTACGCGATGGTGATCGACGACGGTGTGGTCAAGACGCTGGCCGTCGAAGCGCCGGGCAAGTTCGAAGTGAGCGATGCGGCGAGCGTGCTCGCGACGTTGACGTCCTGATCGTGCGGTGCGTCGTTGCTTGCCGGCAACGCCGCTCACCGGACCTCGGGACAGTTGTAACACGGGTCGATGACCGGAAACGCCTCCGTTCCGGGCGTCGGCCCGTTCCGTATCGGCACGGGTAAACAGTCGAAACAGATATACGCAGTTTCCAACAGCGGCGAATAGGGAATTACGCTATAATCCCACCTATCGAATATAACGCCTGATTGAAAATCTCAATCAAGTTGAAGAACACCATGCTGAAGCAGCGCACCATCAAATCGATCGTGAAGACCGTGGGCATTGGTCTCCACTCGGGCCGCAAGGTCGAACTGACGCTCCGTCCGGCCGCGCCGGGCACGGGGATCGTTTTCGCGCGCGTCGACCTGCCCACGCCCGTCGACATTCCGGCATCCGCGATGTCGATTGGCGACACGCGGCTCGCGTCGGTGCTGCAGAAGGATGGCGCGCGCGTGTCGACCGTCGAACACCTGATGTCGGCATGCGCCGGCCTCGGCATCGACAATCTCTATGTCGACGTGACGGCCGAGGAAATCCCGATCATGGACGGCAGCGCTGCGTCCTTCGTGTTCCTGATCCAGTCCGCAGGGATCGAGGAGCAGAACGCGCCGAAGCGCTTCATCAAGGTCACGAAGCCGGTTGAAATCCGCGACGGCGACAAGTTCGCGCGTCTCGATCCGTATTTCGGCTTCAAGCTGAAGTTCACGATCGATTTCCGTCACCCGGCCGTCGACAAGACCGGCCAGGAACTCGAGGTCGACTTCGCGAACACGTCGTACGTGCGCGAGATCGCACGTGCGCGCACGTTCGGCTTCGCGCACGAAGTCGAGATGATGCGCGAGCTGGGCCTGGCTCGCGGCGGCAGCATGGACAATGCGATCGTGCTCGACGAGTACCGGATCCTGAACAACGACGGGCTGCGTTACGACGACGAATTCGTGAAGCACAAGATGCTCGACGCGATCGGCGACCTGTACGTGGTCGGCCATCCGCTGCTCGCGTCATACACGGCGTACAAGTCGGGCCACGGGCTGAACAACGCGCTGCTGCGCGAACTGCTCGCGCACGAAGACTCGTACGAGATCGTCACGTTCGACGATCCGCAGGCCGCACCGGGCGGCTTCGCGTTCGACACGCAGACGGCATTCGCCTGATCGGCGCTCCGCACGAGCAATAAAAAAGCGACCCTGGGGTCGCTTTTTTCGTTGGGCGGCCGTCGCGTGCGATTAGGCGAATGACCGAGGCGCGAACTCAGCGCGACGACTTCGCGCCGTGCCGGGCAGCCATTCGCGCCAGCGCGGCCTGCAGCGGCGACGGCTCCAGGTGATCGGCGAGCTCGCGCAACGCGGCGGCGCCGACGGTCGTCATGCGCGCCTGCTTCACGTGCGGCGGCTGCGGCGCATCCTTCGGCCGCACACGCACGCGCAGCGCCGCAACCGGCCAGCCGCGTTTTTGCAGATCGGCGAGCAGGCGCGGCTCCACCTGCCGCAGCCGGGCGGCGAGCGCATTGTGAGCGGCAAAGAGGGTCAGGGTGCCGTCCTTGATGGAGCCCGGTTCGACATGATTCGCGAGATAGTCGGGGACGAGCGCGGAGAGGTCGCGCTGCAGCGATGCGACCTGCTCGACGCCGGCGCGCAGCGCCGCGAACGCGTCGGTGCGGTTGAGCACTTCGGACACGGGTTGCGGGCGATACGCGGGGAGCGGGCCGAAACGCTTGGAAAATCGGTTCATCGAGGCATTCTTCGAGCGCGCACGCGCGCGGACGTTGTCGCCGATTGTACCTGCGCCGGTTCAAGCACGCGCGGCTTTCGGGCCGGGGCACCGGTCGCCTGTGCGGCCCGAGCGCGCGGTGCGAGTCCGGCCGGGACACCGGCGCATGCGTCCCCGCGTGCTAAAATTCCTCGTTTGATTCCACTAATTCGCTAAGCCGCCGAGGCTCGGGCGTCGGGGCGCGCAACACGCGCCGGGCGCCGGTGCTGCGACGCAGGATCCGATCCGATGACAACCGGTTTTCTCCAGAAAATTTTTGGCAGCCGCAACCAGCGGCTCGTCAAGCAATACCAAAAGACCGTCGCGACGATCAATGCGCTCGAACCGCAGATCGAGAAGCTGACGGACGACCAGTTGCGCGGCAAAACGGACGAGTTCCGCCAGCGGATCGCAGGTGGCGAATCGCTCGACAAGGTGCTGCCGGAGGCGTTCGCGGTCTGCCGCGAAGCGAGCCGCCGCGTGCTGAAAATGCGCCACTTCGACGTGCAGCTGATCGGCGGCATGGTGCTCCACTACGGCAAGATCGCCGAAATGCGCACCGGCGAGGGCAAGACGCTCGTCGCGACGCTGCCCGTGTACCTGAACGCGCTCGCCGGCCGCGGCGTGCACGTCGTGACGGTCAACGACTATCTCGCACAGCGCGACGCCGAATGGATGGCGCGTCTCTACAACTTCCTCGGTCTGTCGGTCGGCATCAACCTGTCCGGCATGGAGCACGAGCAGAAGCAGCAGGCCTACGCCGCGGACATCACGTACGGCACGAACAACGAGTTCGGCTTCGACTACCTGCGCGACAACATGGTCTACGAGACCGACGCGCGTGTGCAGCGGGCGCTGAATTTTGCCGTCGTCGACGAAGTCGACTCGATCCTCATCGACGAGGCGCGTACGCCGCTGATCATTTCGGGTCAGGCGGAAGACCACACCGAACTGTACGTCCGGATGAACGCGCTGCCGCCGCTGCTCGAGCGCCAGATCGGCGAGGAGAAGGCCGACGGCACGGGCGTCGAAAAACCGGGCGACTACACGCTCGACGAGAAGTCGCGCCAGGTGTTTCTGACGGAGTCGGGCCACGAGAAGGCCGAGCGGCTGCTCGCCGAGTGGGGCCTGATCGGCGAGGGCGAGAGCCTGTACGCGCCGCAGAACATCACGCTAATGCACCACGTGTATGCGGCGCTGCGCGCGCACACGCTGTTCCACAAGGATCAGCACTATGTCGTGCAGAACGGCGAAGTGGTGATCGTCGACGAATTCACGGGCCGCCTGATGGCCGGCCGGCGTTGGTCCGACGGCCTGCACCAGGCGGTCGAGGCGAAGGAGCACGTGAAGATCCAGAGCGAGAACCAGACGCTCGCATCGATCACGTTCCAGAATTACTTCCGGATGTACGCGAAGCTCGCGGGCATGACCGGCACGGCGGACACCGAAGCGTACGAATTCAACGAGATCTACGGGCTCGAGACGGTCGTGATCCCGACCAATCGTCCGCCGAAGCGGATCGACAAGCAGGATCAGATCTACAAGACGGCCAAGGAGCGCTACGACGCGGTGATCCGCGACATTCGCGAGTGCTACGAGCGCGGTCAGCCGGTACTGGTCGGCACGACGTCGATCGAAAACTCGGAGCTGCTGTCGCATCTGCTGAAGCAGGCCGGGCTGCCGCACGAAGTGCTGAACGCGAAGCAGCACGAGCGCGAAGCGGCAATCGTCGCGGAAGCCGGCCGTCCGAAGCGCATCACGATCGCGACGAACATGGCCGGCCGCGGTACCGACATCGTGCTCGGCGGCAACGCGGAGAAGCAGGCCGCGTTCATCGAGGCCGACGACTCGATTCCGGCCGACGAGAAAGCGCGCCGTATCAAGCAACTGCACGACGAGTGGGAAACGCTGCACGAACAGGTGAAGGCCGCCGGCGGCCTGCACATCATCGGCACCGAGCGCCACGAATCGCGCCGGATCGACAACCAGCTGCGCGGCCGTGCGGGCCGCCAGGGCGATCCGGGCTCGTCGCGCTTTTACCTGTCGCTCGACGATCCGCTGTTGCGTATCTTCGCGGGCGACCGCGTGCGCTCGATCATGGATCGCCTGAAGATGCCGGAAGGCGAGGCGATCGAGGCCGGCATCGTCACGCGTTCGATCGAATCCGCGCAGCGCAAGGTCGAGGCACGCAACTTCGACATCCGCAAGCAGCTGCTCGAATACGACGACGTGTCGAACGACCAGCGCAAGGTGATCTACCAGCAGCGTAACGAATTGCTCGAAGCGCACGACATCACCGAGACGATTTCCGCGATGCGCCACGGCGTGATTGCCGAGGTCGTCCGCCAGTTCGTGCCGGAAGGCAGCATCGAGGAACAGTGGGACGTGCCCGAACTCGAGGAAGCGCTGCGCAACGACTGGCAGCTCGACCTCGCGATCCAGGAAATGGTGAACGAGTCGTCGTCGATTACCGCCGACGAGATCCTCGAAGCCGTGACGACCGCCGCCGACGAGCAGTACGAGGCAAAGGTCGCGCTGGTCGGCCGCGAATCGTTCAGCGCGTTCGAGCGCTCGGTGATGCTGCAGACGGTGGACCGCCTGTGGCGTGAACACCTGGCCGCGCTCGACCATCTGCGTCAGGGCATCCATCTGCGCGGCTATGCGCAGAAGAACCCGAAGCAGGAATACAAGCGCGAAGCGTTCGAGCTGTTCGCCGCGATGCTCGATGCGATCAAGCAGGAAGTCACGCGCATCGTGATGAACGTGCAGATCCAGTCGCCGGAGCAGCTCGAGGAGGCCGCCGAGCAAATCGAAGAGCGCGGCGGTCATCTGGAGAACGTCGAGTATCAGCACGCCGATTATGCGGACGCCGGCGCGCCGGTCGCGAACGTCGCGGCTGCCGCCGCGGCCACGGCGACCGCCGACATGGTCGGCAGCGCGATGACCCACGGCGGGCCCGCCGGCGAGATGCCGAAGGTCGGCCGCAACGACCCGTGCCCGTGCGGCAGCGGCAAGAAGTACAAGCAATGTCACGGTAAGCTGTCATGATCGGCGGCGGCGCGCATGCGTGCGCCGCGTCGTTCGTTCGCAGTTTCGAGTCAGTGATGTGAGTTGCGGCGGCCCGGTTCCGCGGCCGCCGGTTCTTCCAATCGATGCCGGCGTGTGCCGGCATTTTCCATCCGGCAGGTGTGCCCCATGGCTGTCAATTTTCCGTCGATCGATCCCGCCCAATTGCATCCCGTCGCCGGCGTCACGCTCGGCTGGGCGGAAGCGAACATCCGCAAGCCGAATCGCAAGGACGTGCTGGTCATTTCCGTCGACGAAGGGGCGACGGTCGCAGGCGTATTCACCGAGAACCGTTTTTGCGCCGCGCCGGTGATCGTGTGCCGCGAACATCTGGCCAAGGTGCGCGCGGGCGGGGCTGGCATCCGTGCACTCGTGGTGAACACCGGCAATGCGAATGCGGGCACCGGCGAGCCGGGCCTCGCGAACACCCGCGAAACGTGCGCGGAACTCGCGCGCCTCGCCGGCCTCGACGCCGCTCAGGTGCTGCCGTTCTCGACCGGCGTGATTCTCGAGCCGCTGCCGATTGACCGCCTGAAGGCCGGGCTGCCGGCTGCGCTCGCAAACCGCAAGGCCGCGAACTGGTACGACGCCGCGCAGGCGATCATGACGACCGATACGCTGCCGAAGGCTGCGTCGCGCCAAGTGACGATCGACGGCCACACGGTCACGCTGACCGGCATCAGCAAGGGCGCCGGGATGATCAAGCCCAACATGGCGACGATGCTCGGCTTCCTCGCCTTCGACGCGAACGTCGCGCAGCCGGTGCTCGACACACTCGTGAAGGAAGTGGCCGATCGCTCGTTCAACTGCATCACGATCGACGGCGATACGTCGACGAACGACTCGTTCATTCTGATCGCGTCGGGCAAGAGCACGCTGCCCGCGATCGCGTCGACCGACTCGCCGGCCTATGCGGCGCTGCGCGACGCGGTCACGCAGGTCGCGCAGGAGTTGTCGCAGCTGATCGTGCGCGACGGCGAAGGTGCGACGAAATTCATGACGGTGCAGGTGGAGGGCGGCAAGAGTGTTGCCGAATGCCGTCAGATCGCTTATGCGATCGGCCATTCGCCGCTCGTGAAGACGGCCTTCTACGCATCCGACCCCAACCTCGGCCGGATTCTCGCTGCGATCGGCTATGCGGGCGTCACCGATCTCGACGTCGGCAAGATCGATCTCTATCTGGACGACGTGCTCGTCGCGAAGGCCGGCGGCCGCAATCCCGCGTACCAGGAAGAGGACGGCCAGCGCGTGATGAAGCAGAGCGAAATCACGATTCGCGTGCTGCTTGGCCGCGGCGACGCGCAGGCTACGATCTGGACGTGCGATCTGTCGCACGACTACGTGAGCATCAACGCGGACTATCGCTCCTGATCGGGGGCGCTCGAACGACATGGACAAGCTCGAACAGTTTCTGACGCGAGCCGAAGCGCTGCTCGGCCGCCTCGAAGGGATGCTGCCGCCGGCGCCGGCCGCTGTCGACTGGAATGCAGCCACGGCCTTCCGCTGGCGCAAGCGTCAGGGGCGCGGCTATCTGCAGCCGGTGCCGGCAGCGTCGTCGATCACGCTCGGCGACCTGCGCAACATCGATCGTCAGAAGGGGCTGATCGAACAGAACACGCGACAGTTCGTGCAGCGCAAGCCGGCGAACAACGTGCTGCTGACGGGCGCGCGCGGCACCGGCAAGTCGTCGCTGATCAAGGCGTGCCTGAACGCGTATGCGAAGGAAGGCCTGCGCCTCATCGAAGTCGACAAGGACGACCTGCACGATCTCGGCGACATCGTCGAGCTGATCTCGCAGCGTCCGGAGCGGTTCATCGTGTTTTGCGACGACCTGTCGTTCGAGGAAGGCGAGTCCGGCTACAAGGCGCTGAAGGTCGCGCTCGACGGCTCGATCGCTGCGCAGTCGGACAACGTGCTGATCTACGCGACGTCGAACCGCCGCCATCTGCTGCCCGAGTACATGAGCGACAACGAGTCGTACAAGCATCTGCCGGACGGCGAGATCCACCCGGGCGAAGTCGTCGAGGAAAAGATCTCGCTGTCGGAGCGCTTCGGCCTGTGGGTCAGCTTCTACCCGTTCAAGCAGGACGACTACCTCGACATCGTTGGACACTGGCTGCGCCATTTCGGCTGCGCGGATACCGAGATCGACGCGGCACGCGGCGATGCGCTGGTCTGGGCGCTCGAGCGCGGTTCGCGCTCGGGGCGCGTCGCGTGGCAGTTCGCGCGCGACTGGTCGGGCCGCAAGGAGCAGGCATGAGTGTGGATTCCGCAGTAGGCGCGGCGCGCGCGCCCGACGGCCGCAAGGTGACGGAAGTCGCTGTCGGTGTAATGGTGCGGCCGGACGGCCCGGTCGGCCGCTGCCGTTATCTGCTCGCGCAGCGCCTGCAGGGCAAGCCGTATGAAGGTTACTGGGAGTTTCCGGGCGGCAAGCTCGAAGCGGGCGAAAGCGTCGAGGACGCGCTCGCCCGCGAACTCCATGAGGAGCTGGGCATCGTCGTCACGGCCAGCCATCGCTGGCATACGCTCGAGCACGACTATCCGCATGCATACGTGCGGCTCTATTTCTGCAAGGTGACGGGCTGGACGGGCGAGCCGCACAGCAAGGAAGGGCAGGCGTTCGTGTGGCAGGAACTGCCGGTCGACGTCGCGCCTCTGTTGCCGGCCGCGTTGCCGGTGCTGGAACTGCTCGAGAAGGAAGCGGCGTCGCAATGACGCCGTTGCGGCCCGCGTGAAACGCGGGCCATATCGACGGACGAGGTAGCCCTGTGCTGCTTAGCTGTCGCGGCGGCCGTCGGTGCCGTCTTCTTCCGACGACGGACCTTCGTCGGACGAGCCGCCGATCCGATACTTTTCCGCCGCCCATGCGCCGAGATCGAGCTGCTTGCAGCGGGCCGAACAGAACGGGCGGAACTTGTTTTCCGGCGTCCAGCGCACTTCCGCGCCGCACGAAGGACATTTCACAACGGTAGTCATACGAAAGCGTCGAGCCGGCACGCGGCCGTTACAGATTGCAGAGTGTCAGATGGAACGGCACGTCGATGTCCACCGCACGCGGCCGCACGTCGCCGTCCTGCATGGTGAACCGTACCCACAGCATGTATTTGTTGGCGCTCGCCTCGGGAATCACGCGCAGCTCCGGCGACACGCGCACCTGCATCAACTGGTAGCTGCGCCCCGACAGCATCTGCTGGTAGCTGCCCTGCATCGCCATCACCTTCGAAGCCTGGCCCGACTCGCGCGCGAGACGCAGCACGATCGCCGCGGCGTCGCGCAGCGGCAGCAGCGGCATGATCCATTTCGTGATGTCATGGCGCCGCTGTTCGGCCGGCCATTGTTGCCACGCGTAATACGACGGCAGGTCGAATTTGCACGTGCCGCCGGGAATCACCGCTCGGCTGCGGATGCTCGCGAGCCACTCGTTGTCGACCAGATGCTGGCCTGTCTTGCCCTGCATCTGCGCGAGATTCGCGAGCGTCTGCTCGATTTCGCCGAGCACGGCTTCCAGCGCATTCTGTTCGATGCCCGGATTGCCGCGAAACGGAGCGAGCGTCTGGCGCTGACGTTCGAGCTCCTTCATCAGATCCGATTTCAGGTCGGCGCGGCCCGTGACCTCGGCGATTTCGAACAGCGTCGTCAGCGCGACGTGATGTTCGCGCGCGTCCTCCTGAGCCAAAAAGAACGCGAAGCGCTCGAATAAGTCCTCGAGGCGCAACAGCGTGCGAATTCGCTCGTTGAACGGATACTCGTAAAGAATCAAGCGCGCTCGCCTCTCGGGTAGGAATTGAAACAATGCAGGACATTCTAATGCTCACTCACTACCCTAGCAACGCGCCAATTTCGTACACCATCACGATCGCGCGGCGTCACTGCGCGGCGGCTGCGAATTCGAGATAGCGTTGGTGCAGTGCATCGACCTGCGCGGCGAGCATGGCTGGCGTCGCCGCGTCGTTGACGATCACGTCGTCGGCGGCCGCGAGACGCGCGTCGCGCGTTGCCTGTCTCGCGATGATCGCCTCGACCTGTTCGCGCGTGAAACCGTTGCGCCGCATCACGCGCGCGATCTGCGTTTCGACCGGACAGTCGACCACCAGCACGCGGTTGCTGCGAGTCTTCCAATTGCCTGACTCGACGAGCAACGGCACCACGAACATCACGTAAGGGCCCTGCGCGGCGCGGGCTTCGCGATCCGTCTGCGCGCGGATCAGCGGATGCGTGATCGCTTCGAGCCGGCGTCGTGCGTCGTCGTCGCTGAAAATCAGTGCGCGCATCCTGGCGCGATCGAGAGAGCCGTCGGCGGCGACGAAGTCCGGCCCGAACGCGTGCTCGATCGCCGGCATCGCGAGCCCACCAGGGGCGGTGATACGGTGCGCGATCAGATCGGTATCGACGACCGATGCGCCGCGCGCGGCGAACATGTCGGCGACGGTCGTCTTGCCGCTGCCGATGCCGCCGGTGAGTCCTATTGCAAACATGTGAACCTCCGCCGGACCGCTGCACGCAAGTGGCGTGCGAGGCTGCGACGCTGACAACGAAGCGAAGGCGCGCAGCGCATCACGTCAACCGCCGAGCGCCGAATAGAAAGGGGTGCCGAAAAATAGTGTCGCCACACCGCCCGCGGCCAGGAACGGGCCGAACGGAATCGGCTCCTCGAAGCGCATGCGGCCGCGCCAGGTCGCGACGAGGCCGACGATCGCGCCCGTCACCGCGGCGAACAGCACGACCTGCGGCAGCGCGGCCCAGCCCATCCAGGCGCCGAGCGCGGCGAGCAGCTTCAGATCGCCGAAGCCGATGCCCTCGATCCCGCGCAGCCATTTGAACAGCCAGTAGATGGACCAAAGGAACAGGTAGCCGGCCATCGCACCGATCACGGCCGAACGCAGCGACGTGAACGTGCCGCCGAGATTCAGTGCGAGGCCTGCCCACAGCAGCGGCAGCGTCATCGAATCGGGCAGGTAGCCGGTACGGATATCGATCGCGCTCATCGCGAGCAGTGCGGCGCAGAGCCCGAACGCTGCGAGAGCCACGACGGTGGGGCCGAAGGCGGCGAGCGAGGCGGCGGCGAGAAGCGCACCGGCGAGCTCGACGAGCGGATAGCGCACGCCGATCGCATGGCCGCACTGACGGCAGCGGCCACGCAACAGCAAGTAGCTGACGAGCGGGATGTTTTCCCATGCGCGCAGCACGTGGCCGCAATGCGGGCAGGCGCTGCGCGGGCGCCACAGATCGTAGTGCGGCGGATAGCCGTCGTCCGGCGCCGCGCTCGCCGCGCCCGTCGCCTCGGCGATTTCGGCCTGCCATGCGCGCTGCATCATCACCGGTACCCGGTGCACGACGACATTCACGAAGCTTCCGACGCACAGGCCGAGGACGACGGCGAATGCATACTGCACCGCAGGCGGCAGCATCGCCAGCGCGAGCAACGTGCCGGCGGGCGAATCGAAGACGGTGGTCAGGGGCGCGGGCGTCATGGCCTCGGGTTGGGGCTTTAAAGGCGACAGAATCGGTTGCGATGCTACACCACGTTGCCCAGCTGAAGGATGGGCAGATACATCGCGATCACGAGGCCGCCGACGAGGGCGCCCAGCACGACCACGATCAGCGGCTCGCCGAGCGCGGCGAGTGCATCGAGGCGAGCATCGAGCTGACGCTCGCAGAGCGCGGCGATGTCCGCGAGCATCGTGTCGAGCGCGCCTATTTCCTCCGCGACGGCGATCGGCTGGACGACGTCGTCCGGGAAGCAGCCGGCCGCGTGCATCGCGTCGGCAAGGCGCGCACCACGCAGCACGCGTGCCGCGATCTGCGCGGTGGCCTGTTCGAACACCGGATGGCCGGCCGTGTGCTCGAGCGTCGAGAATGCATCGGCAAGCGGGACGCCCGCGCCGAGCAGCGTCGCAAGCGAGCGGCACCACCGCGCGGTCGCGAACCGCGTGAGCGCGCCGCCGACGAGCGGTGCATTCAGCGCCTGTCGGGCGACCGCATGGCGCAACGTTGGCGAGCGCCGCAGCGCATGGCGTGCGGCGAGTCCGGCCACCGCGGCCGCTGCGGCGAACGTGCCGCCCCAGGCCGACGTCGCAGACGAGATCGCGAGCAGCGCGCGGGTTGGCGCCGGCAGCGTCGCGCCGAAGCCGTCGAAAATCTGACGGAACGTCGGTACGACCCAAATCATCAGTGCGGCCGAGATCGCGAGCGCGAACGCGATGACGGCGACCGGATATGCGAGCGCGGCACAGAGCTTGCGCCATTGCGCGTCCGCGCGTTCGCGGTGCTCCGCGACGCGTGTCAGCACGGAGCCGAGCGCGCCCGACGCTTCGCCCACTTCGATCAACTGGCGGTACAGCGTACCGAACTGCGCCGGATAGCGCGCGAGCGCGGCGGCGAAACGTTGTCCGCCAATGATCTCGCGTGCGAGGCCGGCGGCGATGCGCGGGAACCCGTCGTGCGTGCGGGTGCGGGCGAGCATCTCGAGCGACGGTGCGAGCGGCAGCCCGGCCTGCAGCAAGCTTGCGAGCTGACGCGTGAAGCGGGTGACGTCACGCGCGCCGGCGACGGGCGGCCGCGCCTTGCCGCGCGCGTCGAGCGCCAGCACGGCGATGCCGTCGCGTGCGAGCGCCGCGCGTGCAGCGGCGGCGTCGAATGCGATCACGTTTCCGCGGCATGGCGAGCCGTCGCGACGGCGGCCGCGCCACGCGAAGCGGGTTTCGTGCGGCGGCACCGGCATCGCGACTACGCTTCGGACGTCGCGGCCAGCGCTTCCGCGACGCTCGTCGTGCCGTCGCGAACGTGTGCGAGCGCGGCGTCGCGCAGACTGCGTACACCCTCGGCCGCCGCGCATTGCGCGAGGGCGCCGACGCTTGCGCGCGCGACGATGCGCTCGGCCAACGCAGCGGACACCGGCATCGTCTGGTGCAGACCGATCCGGCCTCGATAACCGATGCCGTGGCAGGCGGCACAGCCGCGCGCGACGAACGGGCGCCATCCGGCCTCCAGCGCCGCCGGCTCGCAACCCGCGTCGCGCAGTGCGCGCACCGGTGCATCCGAGCGCACGCGGCACGTGGTGCACAGACGCCGAACGAGGCGCTGCGCGGTAACGAGCCGCAACGCGGCCGCGAGGTTGTACGGTGCGACGCCGATGTCGAGCAGTCGCGCGACGGCTGCTGGCGCATCGTTCGTATGCAGCGTCGACAGCACGAGGTGCCCCGTCTGCGCGGCCTTGATCGCGACGTCGGCGGTTTCCGCGTCGCGAATTTCCCCGACCATGATGACGTCCGGGTCCTGCCGCAGCAGCGCGCGCAGCGCCGTCGCGAACGTGAGGCCGGCCTTTTCCGCGACGCCGACCTGATTGATCCCGTCCAGCTGAATCTCGGCCGGATCTTCGACCGTGCATACGTTGTGCGTGTCGCGATCGAGCATCTGCAGCGCGCAGTAGAGCGACAGCGTTTTGCCGCTGCCGGTCGGACCGGTGACGAGCACGAGACCGTGCGGCGCGCGAATCGCGGCCTCCATTGCCTCAGCCTGCCGCGCATTGAAGCCGAGGCGCGCGAGCGTGAGATCGGGCGGTAGCGTGTCGAGGCGGCGCAGCACGAGTTTCTCGCCGAACAGTGTCGGCAGCGAACTGACGCGGTAGTCGGCCCGCACGCCGCCGTCGATCGCGATGCGCAACCGGCCGTCCTGCGGCAGCCGCCGTTCCGCGATGTCCATGCGCGCGAGCACCTTGGTCCGCGTGACGAGCGCGTCGCGCAGATGAGCGGGCGGTTGCGCGTGTACGTGCAGGACGCCGTCGATGCGCAGGCGGATCCGCCAGCCGGCTTCGAACGGTTCAATGTGGATGTCGGACGCGTTGCGCACGCGCGCGGCGTGCAGTGTGTCGGTCAGCAGCCGTACCGCCGGCGAGTCGTCGAGCTGCGTTGCATCGAGCGAACGGACTCGCTCGGCCGTCGGGCGGTGGGAGGAGATGGGCGACGGCTGCGTGCGCGGCGGCGCCCCGGAAGGAGGGATATGCATGTGAGCCGGCGCTCGGCCGCCTGTTGATCGTGACCGGTAAATGGTCGCGTATCGCGGGCGCCGCCGACAGTCTGCCGTTCGGCTAGCGGCTAGCGGCTAGCGGGCGGCGGCGCGCGTGCGGGCGCCGCGCGGCTTGAAGAGTTTGACCGTGCGCACGGCCTGATCGTCGCTGCGCATGACCTCGAGCATCACGTCGCCGATCTTCACGCAAACGTCGCCTTCCGGAATTTCCTCGAGCACTTCGAGGATCAGGCCGTTGAGCGTCTTCGGCCCGTCGGTGGGCAGGTGCAGGTGCAGCCAGCGGTTCAGTTCGCGCAGCGGCATGCTCGCCGCGACGATGCATTCGCCGTTCTCGTTCCAGCCGCGCGCGCGTTCGCCGCGCGGCATCGACGTGGTGAATTCGCCGATCAGTTCTTCGATGATGTCCTCGGGCGTGACCAGCCCCTCGAGTTCGCCGTACTCGTTGACGACGAGCGCGGTGCGCTGGCGGCTTTCCTGGAAATACTGCAACTGCTGAACGACCGGCGTGCCCGACGGCACATAGTACGGCTCCGCGAGCAGTGTGCGCAGCGTTTCGCGATCGAAATCCTGGTTGTGCAGGGCGGTAAGCGTCTTGCGCACGTGCAGCACGCCGAGCACCTTGTCGATGTCGCCTTCGTAGACGACGAGGCGGTTGTGATAGCAGGTCTCGAGCTGATGCAGGATCTCGTCGAGCGGCGCGTAGAAGTTCAGCGATTCGATCTGGCGGCGCGGCACCATCACGTCGTCGACCGTGATGTTCTCGAGGTCGAACAGGTTGAGCAGGATGCTGCGGTGCTTGGTCGGCATGAAGCTGCTCGACTCGAGCACGATCGCGCGCAGTTCGTCGGGCGACATCCGCTGGTCGCGGCCCTTCTTCGTATTGATGCGCAGCACCCAGAGCACGCCGTTCGCGAGCGCATTGACGAACCACACCACTGGCTTGAACACGCGCATCAGCGGCGCGATCACGAGACTCGCGGGCAGCGCGATGCGCTCGGGAAAGGTCGCGCCGACGATCTTCGGCGCGATTTCCGCGAACACGATGATCAGGAACGCGACGATGCCGGTCGCGATCGACAGCGCGAGATTGTTACGGCCGAACGTGTGCAGCGCGAGCGAAGTCGTCAGAACCGGGATGATCGTGTTGAACAGATTGTTGCCGATCAGAATCACGCTGAGCAGCAGGTCGGTGCGCGTGAGCAGGCCCTGCGTGGTTTTCGCGCCGAGCACGCCCTTGCCGGCGAGATGTTTCAACCGGTGTCGGTTGAGCGCCATCATCGCGGTCTCGGAAATGGAAAAGAAGCTGGAACAGAGGAGAAGCAGGAAGACGGCGCCGATTTGCGCCCATAAGGGAATTTGGTCCACGCGTCGGAAAGGGCAGTGAAGGACAGGGATGGGGGGAATATAGCAGAGGCCGGCGGCCGCGATGTGTCGCGCGACGCAGGGAGCCTGCGCGATGTGGCCGCAAGAAGACGAAAAAAAACCGTGCACATGGTGCACGGTTTTTTCAAATCTGGTCGGGGTGAG
Organism: Burkholderia sp. AU19243; assembly: GCF_018148075.1. Lineage (NCBI taxonomy): Bacteria > Pseudomonadati > Pseudomonadota > Betaproteobacteria > Burkholderiales > Burkholderiaceae > Burkholderia > Burkholderia sp. AU19243. The sequence goes on along the minus strand of NZ_JAGSTV010000010.1, from coordinate 204,323 downwards.
AGGATTCGAACCTCCGGCCTCTACGTCCCGAACGTAGCGCTCTACCAGGCTAAGCTACACCCCGATTTTTGCTTTTTCGACTCCGCTGTCTTCGTTAAGAATCGCTGCGTCGTCACAAGCAAGAACGTAACTATAACGATGTTTTTTCTAAAAGGGAATACCTTGGTGAAGAAATTTTTCGAGACCAGGTATCGCTTGCTGTTTGCCGCGCGTTTACGACTGCCGCGACGTCGAGTATGAGCACAAACCGAGCAGGCTTTCCTTGTAGATCGAGTCGGGGAACGCGGCGATCGCCTCGGCGGCGGCCTGCGCTTCCTGTCGTGCGCATTCGAGCGTATGGTCGAGCGCGCCCGAACGCGTGATTGCGTCGAAGATCGTGTCGAAGCGGTCGGTGCCGCCTTGTTCGATTGCCTCGCGCGCGAGCGCGGACTGTTCGGGCGTGCCGCGTTCGATCAGATAGATGAGCGGCAGCGTCGGCTTGCCTTCGCGCAGGTCGTCGCCGGCATTCTTGCCCATCGCTTCGGCCGTGCCAGCGTAGTCGAGCCAGTCGTCCATGATCTGAAACGCGGTGCCGATCCGGCGGCCATATTCGGCAGCGGCGGCCTCGGTCGGGGCGTCGGCACCCGCGAGCACTGCGCCGAGACGTGCGGAGGCCTCGAACAGCTTCGCCGTCTTGTAGCGGATCACCTGCATGTAGCGCGTTTCGTCGACGTCCGCGTCGTGCATGTTCAGAAGCTGCAGCACTTCGCCTTCTGAAATGATCGTCGTCGCTTCCGACAGGATCTCCATCACGCGCATCTTGCCGACGCCGACCATCATCTCGAACGAGCGCGAGTAGAGATAGTCGCCCACCAGCACGCTCGCCGCGTTGCCGAACAGCGCGTTGGCCGTCTGGCGGCCGCGCCGCAATTCGGATTCGTCGACGACGTCGTCATGCAGCAGCGTGGCCGTATGGATGAACTCGACGACGGCGGCCAGCACGTGCCGCTGGTGCGACGTCTCGCCGAGCGCGCCGGCGACGAGCAGCAGCAGCGCCGGACGCAATCGCTTGCCGCCCGCGCCGATGATGTACTCGGCGATCTGGTTGATCAGCAGCACGTCGGACGCGAGGCTTTGCCGGATAACGCGATTCACCTGCTCCATGTCGCTGGCGATCGGAGCGAGCAGGTGGGCGGCGCTGAGGGTGGGGGAGGCGGTGGACGACGACATGATGATCGAAATGGGTGATGCCGCGGATTATAAGTCGAATCCGCCATATCCCGGTCTGCGGGACGCGCTGGCACGTCGATTTTGGCCATCCGGGCAGGGCTCGCGCGCGGCAATCGTGGATCGGCTTTGACTTGGGTGCTAAGCCCATGTATAATCACGTGTTTTCCGCGCGTGGTGTGCGGAAAAATTGGATCCAGAGTGAGGTTCTCAATGTACGCGGTCATAAAAACCGGCGGCAAGCAGTACAAGGTTGCCGTTGGCGAAAAACTCAAAGTAGAACAGATACCGGCTGACATTGACGCTGAAATCACGCTCGACCAGGTTCTCGCAGTGGGCGAAGGCGAATCGATTAAGTTCGGTACGCCGCTGGTCAGTGGGGCTTCCGTCAAGGCCACCGTTGTGTCGCACGGTCGTCATGCCAAGGTCACCATCTTCAAGATGCGTCGCCGGAAGCACTACCAAAAGCACGGCGGCCACCGCCAGAACTACACTGAGCTGCGCATCGACGCGATCAACGCGTAAGCGCCTCGGTAAAGGAGCAATCAGATGGCACACAAAAAGGCAGGCGGCTCTTCCCGGAACGGCCGCGACTCCGAGTCGAAACGTCTCGGCGTGAAAGTGTACGGCGGCCAGGCGATCAACGCCGGCGGCATCATCGTGCGTCAGCGCGGTACGCGCATGCACGCTGGCGAGAACGTCGGCATGGGCAAGGATCACACCCTGTTCGCGCTGGTCGACGGTCACGTCAAGTTCGCGACCAAGGGCGCGGACAAGAAGCATCTGGTCATCGTCGTCCCGGCGGCTGCCTAAGTCAGGCACCCACGGGCTTCGTAGCCGAAAGGCCCCGCAGTCTTCGCGGGGCCTTTTTTTATTTGGCCGCCGCGCGCAGGTGCGCGCGGGCGGCTGTCGCGCAATAGCGGGACATTGGCCGAATGGCTGATTGTTCAAGCATGCCGGGGCGCGGCACAATAGCGGAAATACTGTCGGAGTGACGAATGAAGTTCATTGACGAAGCACGAATCGAAGTCATCGCCGGCGACGGAGGCGATGGCAGCGCGTCGATGCGCCGCGAGAAATTCGTTCCGTTCGGCGGGCCGGACGGCGGCGACGGCGGCCGGGGCGGCAACGTCTACGCGGTCGCCGACCGCAACATCAATACGCTGATCGACTACCGTTACGCGAAGAAGCATCTCGCGCGCAACGGCGAAAACGGTCGCGGCTCGGATTGCTATGGCAAGGGCGGCGACGATATCACGCTGCGCATGCCGGTCGGCACGGTCGTCACCGACATGGACACCGGCGAACTCATCGCCGATCTGACCGAGCACGGGCAGCAGGTGATGCTCGCGAAGGGCGGCGCAGGCGGTCTCGGCAACCTGCATTTCAAGTCGAGTACCAACCGCGCGCCTCGCCAGAAGACGGACGGCAAGCCCGGGGAGCGCCGCATGCTGCGGCTCGAACTGAAGGTGCTTGCCGACGTCGGGCTGCTCGGCATGCCGAACGCCGGCAAGTCGACGTTCATCTCGTCGGTGTCGAATGCGAAACCGAAGATTGCCGATTATCCGTTCACGACGCTCGCGCCGAACCTCGGCGTCGTGCGCGTTGGCCCGAGCAAGAGCTTCGTGATCGCGGACATCCCGGGGCTGATCGAGGGCGCCGCCGAAGGCGCGGGCCTTGGCCACCAGTTCCTGCGGCATCTGCAGCGCACCGGCGTGCTGCTGCATCTCGTCGATCTGGCGCCGTTCGACGAAAACGTCGATCCGGTCCAAGAGGCGAAGGCGATCGTTGGCGAATTGCGCAAGTATGACGAGGCGCTCTACGAGAAGCCGCGCTGGCTGGTGCTGAACAAGCTCGACATGGTCCCGGAAGACGAGCGCGAAGCGCGCGTCGCCGATTTCCTCGACCGTTTCGGCTGGGATGGCCCGGTGTTCGAGATTTCGGCACTCACCGGCCAAGGCTGCGAAGCGCTCTGCTACGCGATCTACGACTACCTGTCCGAGCACTCGGATGCGCATCGCGCCGCGGAAGAGGAAGACCTGGCCGCCGACGTGCGGTTCCGCGATGCGCCGCCTGCAGACGGCGGTGCGAAGGCTGACGACGACGCCTGAGCGGGCCGCAAACGCACCGGGCGCGGCGCCCGGTGCGCTCATTTAATCGCGCCCGGTCGGGCAGGCATCAGATAGGAGACGGCGCACGATGCGTTCGATCATCGCGGATTCGAAGCGATTGGTGGTGAAGGTGGGCTCCAGCCTCGTGACCAACGACGGCAAGGGGCTCGATCATGCTGCGATCGGCCGCTGGGCGGCCCAGATCGCAGCACTGCGTGCACAAGGCAAGGAAGTGGTGCTCGTCAGTTCGGGAGCGATTGCGGAAGGGATGCAGCGCCTCGGCTGGAGCAAGCGTCCGCGCGAAATCGACGAGCTTCAAGCCGCTGCCGCCGTCGGGCAGATGGGGCTCGCGCAAGTATACGAAAGCCGCTTCACCGAGCATGACATCCGTACTGCGCAGATTCTGCTCACGCACGCCGATCTGGCCGATCGCGAGCGGTATCTGAATGCGCGCTCGACACTGCTCACGCTGCTGCGGCTCGGTGTCGTGCCGATCATCAACGAGAACGACACGGTCGTCACCGACGAAATCAAGTTCGGGGACAACGACACGCTCGGTGCGCTGGTCGCGAACCTGATCGAAGGCGACGCGCTGATCATCCTGACGGACCAGTCAGGGCTGTTCACTGCCGATCCGCGCAAGGATCCGAATGCGACGCTCGTCGCGGAAGCCAGCGCGGGCGCGCCGGAACTCGAGGCGATGGCGGGCGGCGCCGGCTCGAGCCTCGGCCGCGGCGGGATGCTGACGAAGATCCTCGCGGCAAAGCGTGCGGCGCATAGCGGCGCGAATACCGTGATCGCGAGCGGCCGAGAGGCCGACGTGCTGGTGCGGCTCGCGGCAGGCGAGGCGATCGGCACGCAGCTCGTCGCGCGCACCGCGCGGATGGCGGCGCGCAAGCAGTGGATGGCCGACCACCTGCAAGTGCGGGGGCACGTCGTGATCGACGCGGGTGCGGTCGAAAAGCTGACTGCGGGCGGCAAGAGCCTGCTGCCGATCGGTGTGACGGGCGTGCAGGGCGCGTTCGCACGCGGCGAAGTGATCGCGTGCGTCGGTCCGGACGGGCGCGAGGTGGCGCGCGGTCTCACCAACTACAGCAGCGCGGAGACGAAGCTGATCCACCGCAAGCCGAGCGGCGAGATCGAGACGGTGCTCGGCTACATGCTGGAGCCGGAGCTGATTCACCGCGACAACCTCGTGCTGGTGTGACCGTCCGGCGTCGTGCACGACCGCTGACGCCAGACGTCCCGAAGCGACAAAAAAGCCCGCGTTACGCGGGCTTTTCGTTGCGGCGACGGAGCTGACCCCGCGTTGCGGTGCTCAGCGCAGCTGACTCATCGCGGTGCGATGGAACTTGATGTTTTCCAGAATCTGCGCGGTCGTGCCCTGCGGCATCTTGTTCGCGCAGAAGTAGTCCTGATACAGCGCCGAGTGGTACGCGTTCAGCTCGCCGTTCTCGATGCGCCGCCAGTCGTTCTCGACTGTGCGGTCCCAGCCGTCATGATCGGCATTCAGGCCCGCATACTGGCGCCATTCATAGGTGTCGCAACGGATGCCTTCGTAGTTCACGTTGCGCGCGCCCGCCGGGCTCGTGACGACCACTGCATAGCGCACGACGCCATCGGTGCCGACCGCGAGCGACTTCGCATCGACGAAGAACTTGAGCGGCGTGTTCTGCGATACGTTGAACGGCAGCAGGTCGGCTGCTTGCGGCAGCGGCGGCAGCGTGTCGACCGGGTTTTCCTTCCAGTTGCCCTGGCGGTCCAGCAGGTACACGAACTCGCTGTCATCCTTGTTGGTCGGCGTCTTCGAATTCGCGCAACCGGCCAGCGTGGCCACCGCGACGACCGATGCGAGCGCGAGAGCAATCGCTTTCAATATGCATTCCTCGTAAAAAAAGGGCGCGACACCAAGGTCGCGCCCGGTCATGCAGTGTGACTCGTCATTTGCCGACGATCTCGCGGGGCGGCATCTCGTCGAGCGTGCTCGCCTCCACTTCGATCTCGGAACAGACCACCGATGTGTCGACAATCGTCAGCGTCTGCTGGGCCTGCGAACCGATCACGCGCGGATAGCGCGACGGACGCGGCCCACGCGGCTTTTCGGCTCGCTGCGCCGGGCGGCGCAGGAAGCGCGACAGTTCCGTCAGCGCCAACTGATAGACATCCCGCTTGAACTCGATCACCGCATCGAGCGGCACCCAATACTCGTTCCAGCGCCACGCATCGAACTCCGGGTGGTCGGTCGCGCGCAAGCAAATGTCGCAGTCGCGTCCGACCATCCGCAGAAGGAACCAGATCTGCTTCTGGCCGCGGTAATGACCGCGTACTTCGCGTTTGATGAACTTGTCAGGCACCTCGTAACGCAACCAGTCGCGAGTGCGGCCGATTATCTTGACGTGTTCCGGATGCAGGCCCGTTTCCTCGTGCAATTCCCGGTACATCGCCTGCATGGGGGTCTCGCCGTACTTGATCCCACCTTGAGGAAACTGCCAGGAATGCTCGCGGAGCCGCTTGCCCCAAAACACCTCGTTGCGCGCGTTCAAGAGGATGATGCCGACGTTCGGGCGAAAGCCTTCACGATCCAGCATACAACCACCTTCGAATCCTTTAAAATTGCTTTGATTATAAACAGATAACGGGCGCTGCGCACCGTGACGGAGCGAATCCGCGCGGGGTGCATCGGCTGAATTGTCCCTGATTTGTCTGCTACGTCATCTGCGCCATCGTCGTCCGTCGCGCGCAGCTTTTTCACCTTGAAACTTTTTCGGGCGCTCCGCGTTGGGGCGCCGCATTTGGAACCGTCCGCATGAAAGCTTCCCGTTTCTTTATCGGCACCCTCAAAGAGGCACCCGCCGACGCAGAGATCGTCAGCCACAAGCTGATGGTGCGCGCCGGCATGATCCGTCGTGTCGCCGGCGGCATCTACAACTATCTGCCGATCGGCCTGCGTTCGATTCGCAAGGTCGAGGCGATCGTGCGCGAGGAAATGAACCGGGCAGGCGCCATCGAGCTGCTGATGCCGGCCGTGCAACCGGCCGAGCTGTGGCAGGAATCGGGCCGCTGGGAGCAGTACGGCCCCGAATTGCTGCGCTTCAAGGATCGCAAGGACAACGACTTCGTGATCGGGCCGACGCACGAGGAGGTCGTCACCGACATCGCGCGCAACCAGATCAAGAGCTACCGGCAGATGCCGGTGAACTTCTACCAGATCCAGACGAAGTTCCGCGACGAGATCCGTCCGCGTTTCGGCGTGATGCGCGGCCGCGAATTCATCATGAAGGACGCGTATTCGTTCGACAAGGATGCGGCGGGCCTGAACGAGTCGTATCGCAAGATGTACGACGCGTATGTGCGCATCTTCACGCGCCTCGGTCTCGAGTTCCGCGCGGTCGCGGCCGACAGCGGCTCGATCGGCGGCAACTTCTCGCATGAATTCCACGTGATCGCCGATACCGGCGAGGACGCGATCGCCTATTGCCCGACGTCCGACTTCGCGGCGAACATCGAAGCGGCCGAAGCGCTGCCGCTGATCGCCGAACGGGCGGCGCCTGCCGAAGCAATGGAGAAGGTCGCGACGCCCGGCAAGGCGAAGTGCGAAGCCGTTGCCGAACTGCTCGGGATTCCGCTCGAGCGCACGATCAAGTCGATCGTGCTCGCGACCGACAACGAAGGCGCCGAGCCGACCATCTGGCTCGTGATGCTGCGCGGCGACCACGACCTGAACGAGATCAAGGTGTCGAAGCTGCCGGGGCTGAAGAACCACCGCTTCGCGACCGAGCAGGAAATCGTCGAATGGTTCGGCACGCCGCCGGGCTATCTCGGCCCGGTCGGCACGAAGAAGCCGGTCAAGGTGATCGCCGATCGCACGGTCGCGAACATGAGCGACTTCGTCGTCGGCGCGAACGAGGTCGACTATCACATCGCGGGCGTGAACTGGGGCCGCGACCTGCCGGAGCCGGAAGTCGCCGACGTGCGCAACGTGAAGAAGGGCGATCCTTCGCCGGACGGCAAGGGCGTGATCGACATCTGCCGCGGCATCGAGGTTGGCCACGTGTTCCAGCTCGGCACGAAGTACTCGGAAGCGATGGGCGCGACGTTCCTCGACGAGTCGGGCAAGCCGCAGCCGATGCTGATGGGCTGCTACGGCGTCGGCGTCACGCGCATTCTCGGCGCGGCGATCGAACAGAACTTCGACGACAAGGGCATCATCTGGCCCGAGTCCATCGCGCCGTTCGAGGTCGTGCTGTGTCCGATGGGCTACGACCGCAGCGACATGGTTCGCGAGGCGGCCGACAAGCTTTACGCGGAACTGAGCGCTGCCGGCATCGATGTCATCCTCGACGATCGCGGCGAGCGCCCGGGCGTGATGTTCGCCGACTGGGAACTGATCGGCGTGCCGCACCGTCTGGTGATCGGCGAGCGCGGCCTGAAGGAAGGCAAGATCGAGTATCAGGGCCGCCGCGACGCGGAAGCGACGCTGCTGCCGGCCGACGCGGCCGCGGCGACGGTGACGGAGAAGATCCGCGCCGCGCTCGCGCGCTAAGCACTGCAATCGGGAGACACGGTGGAATACACCTTCCTGTCGGCCACCGTGCTCCTCGTGCTGATCACGGATCCGCTCGGCAACATCCCGCTGTTCATCACGGCGATGCGGGATGTGCCGCGCGAGCGGCGCGTGAAGCTGATTTTGCGCGAAGTGGGGATCGCGTTCGTGATCCTGCTGTTCTTCATGGTGGTCGGCGACCGATTCCTGCGAATGATCAGCCTTACCGACCTGTCGCTGCGGCTCGGCGGCGGGATCGTGCTGTTCCTGATCGCGCTGCGAATGATCTTCCCGCATCCGGACGGCGCGCTCGGCAGCGATCCGCGCGCCGGCGGCGAACCGTTCATCGTGCCGCTCGCGATTCCGGCGCTCGCCGGGCCGTCCGCGCTTGCGACGGTGATGCTGCTGACCTCGCAGGCGCCCGGCAAGATGTTCGAGTGGGTCGGTGCGCTGACGGTCACGATGATCGTGTGCGCGATCACGCTGGTGCTGGCCGAAAGGATCCAGGCGTGGCTCGGCGAGCGGACCGTCGCGGCGTTCGAGCGGCTGATGGGTCTCGTGCTCGTCGCGATCTCGGTCGAGATGCTGCTGGCGGGCATTCGCGCGTTCGTCCACCAGTTGCAGCCGTAGCGCGGGCGGCGCGGCCGGCCGACAAAAAAAGCGGCGCCCCGGGAAACCGGGGCGCCGCTTTTCGTTATGGAGCGGGCAGGGCGGTCAGACGTTCGCGGTCAGCGCGCGGATCGTCGGCAGGTTGCGCCAGTAGCCCTTGGCGTCCATCCCGCACCCGAACACGTAGCGGTCCGGCACCGAGAAGCCGCAGAAGTCCGGGTGCAGCGGTTTTGCTTTCGCGAGCGTTTTCTCGCACAGCACCGCCGACATGAAGCGCTTCGCACCCATGTCGAGGATGCGGTCGCGGATCGCGGCCATCGTTTCGCCTTCGTCGAGGATGTCGTCAAGCACGAGCACGATGCGGTCCTTCACCGATTCGCGCGGCGCGACGCGCCAGTGCATTTCCGGGCTGCCCTGCGTCGTATTGCGGTAGCGGGTCAGGTGGATGTAGTCGAATTCCAGCGGGAAATCGAGATGCGGCAGCAGCATCCCGGTAAACACCGCGGCGCCGCCCATCACCGAGAGCACGAGCGGGAACGCGTCGCCGATCTCGGCGCGGATCGCGTCGGCCATCCGGGTGATCGAGGCATTGACGGCGTCGGCCGAGACGATCTCTTCGGAGTGGTCGAAAATGTGGAGGGCTTCTTCGCGGTTCATGTGTTCTGGCGAGCGGTCGGTATACAAATAAGGATGAGGCAGAACGGGCGGCGCGCGCTACGGCAAAAACCCGCGCGCCGGCCGGCGGGCGGAATCAGCGCATGCCGGGCATCATGCCCTTCAGGCCGCGCATCATCTTCTGCATGTTGCCGCCCTTCAGCTTCTTCATCATCGTACGCATCTGGTCGTACTGGTTCAGCATCCGGTTGACTTCCTGCACCGGCACGCCCGCACCGGCCGCAATGCGGCGCTTGCGCGTCGCCTTGATGATCTCGGGTTTCGCGCGCTCCGCGGGCGTCATCGAGCTGATGATCCCTTCCATCCGGCGGATCGACTTCTCGGCCTGGCTCATGTCGGCGCCGGCCGCCGCCTGCTGGAATTGCGCGGGCAGCTTGTCCATCAGCGACGACAGGCCGCCCATGTTCTTCATCTGCGAGATCTGCGCGCGGAAATCGTTCAGGTCGAAGTCGCCGCCTTTCTTGACCTTGTCGGCGAGCTTCTGCGCGGCCTGCACATCGACGCCGCGCTGCGCTTCCTCGACGAGCGCGAGGATGTCGCCCATGCCGAGGATCCGGTTTGCCATCCGGTCCGGGTGGAACACCTCGAGGCCGTCGAGCTTTTCGGCGACGCCGACGAACTTGATCGGCTTGCCGGTGATGTGGCGCACCGACAGCGCCGCCCCGCCGCGCGAGTCGCCGTCGAGCTTGGTCAGCACGACGCCGGTGAGCGGCAGCGTGTCGTTGAACGCCTTCGCCGTATTGACCGCGTCCTGGCCAAGCATCGCGTCGACGACGAACAGCGTTTCGGCCGGCTTCAGCGCGCCGTGCAGCGCGGCGATTTCCTGCATCATCGCTTCGTCGATGCCGAGGCGGCCTGCCGTGTCGACGATCAGCACGTCGTGGTAATGGCGCTTCGCCCAGTCGACGGCCGCGAGCGCGATGTCGACGGGCTTCTGGTCTGGCGTCGACGGGAAGAAGTCGGCGCCGACCTGTTCGCTCACCGTTTTCAACTGCATGATCGCGGCCGGGCGATAGACGTCGCACGACACCGTCAGCACCTTCTTCTTGTATTTCTCGCGCAGCAGTTTCGCGAGTTTGCCGACGGTCGTCGTCTTGCCGGCGCCCTGGAGGCCGGCCATCAGGATCACGGCCGGCGGCGTGACCGCGAGATTCAGCTCGGCGGCCTTGCCCTCGTAGTCGCCGCCGATCACGGCGGTCAGTTCCTTCTGCACCACGCCGACGAGCGCCTGGCCCGGCGACAGGCTGCTGATCACTTCCTCGCCGAGCGCCTTTTCCTTGACCTTGGCGATGAATTCGCGGACGACGGGCAGCGCGACGTCGGCCTCCAGCAATGCGAGACGCACCTCGCGAAGCATCTCCTGCGTGTTCGCCTCGGTGAGCCGGGCCTCGCCGCGCAGCGTCTTGACGACGCGCGCCATCCGTTGAGTGAGATTGTCGAGCATGGGGAGCGATGGACAGTGGGGCCCGAAGGCGCAACGGAACCGAACAAAGGGAGCCGTCGCGGGAAGGGGGCCTAGTGTAAACTTCGAACATGGATATTGTACTGTATGCCCTCACCGCATTCCTGTACGGCGGCCTCGCCGTCGCAGGCTGGCGCACGCACCGTCAGGGCGCGGCGCCGCTCGTTGCGAGCGTGCCGGCGGTGCCGATGCCGGCCTCCGCCGCGTCGGGGATGAGCGGAGCCGGCCGCGCGCTGCTGTTCGCGGCGCTCGTCGCGCACGGCGTGCTGCTGCACATGACGATCTTCCCGCACGACGCGATGGTCTTCGGCTTCGCGTTTGCGCTGTCGGCGATGTTCTGGCTCGGCGCCGGCATCTACTGGATCGAGAGTTTCTTCTTCCCGCTCGACAGCCTGCGGCTGCTCGTGCTGCCGCTCGCGTGCGGCGCGTCGCTGCTGCCGCTGGTGTTCGGCGGCGTGCGGGTGCTGCCTTATGCCGCAGCGCCGCTGTTCAAGCTGCACTTCCTGATCGCGAACATCGCGTACGGCCTCTTCGCAATCGCCGCGCTGCACGCGGTGCTGATGCTGATGGTCGAGCGGCGCCTGCAGTCGCTCAGAAGCGGCGGGCGCGACGGCTCGACCGGCTGGATCGCGAGCTGGCTCGAAACGCTGCCGCCGCTGCTCACGCTGGAAAAACTGCTGTTTCGCCTGATCGGCGCCGGCTTCGTGCTGCTGACGCTCACGCTCGCATCGGGGATCCTGTTCAGCGAGCAGGTCGATGCACGCGCACTGCGGCTCGACCACAAGACCGTGTTCGCGGTGCTGTCGTGGCTGATGTTCGGCGGCCTGCTGGTCGCGCGCAAGACGTCGGGCTGGCGCGGGCGAGGCGCAGCACGCTGGGTGCTCGTGTCGTTTGCCGCGCTGCTGCTCGCGTATGTCGGCAGCCGATTCGTTTTCGAGGTGCTGCTGCACCGCTCCGTGGTTTGAACGCAGGTTTCCGATGCGACAGATTCTTCTCCTGATACTTCTCTTCTTTGCGGGCTCGTGGCTTGCGCGCAAGCTGCGCCAGGCCCAGGAGCACGCGCAGGCGCGCACGGGCCGCGCGGACGGTTACGACGGCGCCCGTGGCCACGGCGGGGCCGGCGCGTCGGGGGCGAACGGCGACGCTCGCTCGCTGCCCGAACCGATGGTGCGCTGTGCGGAATGCGGCGTGCATGCGCCGAAGGGCGACGCCGTCGCCATGGGCGGCGAGTATTTCTGCAGCACCGAGCACGCGCAGCGCCACGGCGCCCGCGCGAGCGGCCACGACGCCCGATGAGCGACGCGGCGCTGCTGTCGGTCGATGCGAACGGCTGGGTGCGCGACGCGCGCCACGCGCCGTCGCCGAATTTCGAGGCGCGGCCCGCGGGCGCGGTGCCGACCCTCGTCGTCATCCACAACATCAGCCTGCCGCCCGGCGAGTTCGGCGGCGATGCGATCGAGGCGCTGTTCCTGAATCGTCTCGACTGCGATGCGCACCCCTATTACCAGAGCCACCTGCGCGGCGTGCGCGTGTCCGCGCATTTCCTGATCCGCCGCGACGGCGAGCTCGTGCAGTTCGTGTCGTGCGACGAGCGCGCATGGCACGCCGGCGCGTCCGAGTTCTTCGGCCGGCCGCGCTGCAACGACTTCTCGATCGGCATCGAGCTCGAAGGCGCTGACGACGTGCCGTTCGACGCCGCGCAGTACGCGACGCTCGGCGTGCTCGCACGCACGCTCGCCGCGCGCTACCCGATCGATGCGGTGGCCGGTCATTCCGACGTCGCGCCGGGCCGCAAGACCGATCCCGGCCCGCACTTCGATTGGCAACGCTTTGCACGCGATGCCGGCTTTTCGGCCGAATACTTTCCTTTCCGTCAGCACTGAGCGCAGGGTTTTTGAGCCGGAGAAATTTTTTTTTCCGACCAATGCCTTGTCACGTCTGCGCCTGCGCGGGGCAGGGGTGATGTCAAGGCCTCCAGCGCAAATTCTCCGTTTTGACCTCGTCCGAATGTCCACTATACTTGGTGCCGATTGAGCAGTTCTGTACTAGATATAGTGTGTGTCGCAGGGAAAACCCGAGCGGCACCGGCCGGCGGCCAACGCCGGCGGACAGGGTTCTCAGGGCGACGCGCCAGGCCGGGCGGTCCGGGCGTCGCGATCAAGCGCAGCGAACTTCGACGGGGCGGGGTATACATGACGAAGCACACGACCGGACCGGTTGTTGTCGCGCATCGGCCGGCCCGGCCTCCCCGACGCATCGCTCGCCTCTTACCGCTCGCGCACCGCATCGCGCAGCGTTCGTTTTAATCCGCGGTTCTCTCCGCACCATCCAACACCAGGAGCTTTGCACATGCAAACCACCGACAACGCGACGTCCCAGTACGAGAGCGCCTCGAGCCGTCCGCTCGGCGGGACCGAACAGGGCGCGCAGGCGCTCGCGCCGCAGGCCACGTTCGCCGACTACAAGGTGATCCGCCGCAACGGCAGCGTGGTGTCGTTCGAGCCTTCGAAGATCGCGATTGCGGTGACCAAGGCTTTCCTGGCCGTCAACGGCGGGCAGGGCGCGGCATCGGCGCGCGTACGCGAACTCGTCGAGCAGCTCACGCACAACGTCGTGCGCGCGCTCGTGCGCAGCCGTCCTAACGGCGGTACGTTCCATATCGAAGACATCCAGGACCAGGTCGAACTCGCGCTGATGCGCGGCGGCGAGCACAACGTCGCGCGCGCGTACGTGCTGTATCGAGAGAAGCGCCATCTCGAGCGCCAGCATGCGGGCGAGGAAGCGGCGGCAGCGGGCGGCGAGTCGAACACCGGCATCAACGTCGTCGACAACGGCGTCACGCGCCCGCTCGACATGAACGCGCTGCGCGCGCTGATCGTGTCGGCATGCGACGGTCTCGGCACCGCGGTTAACCCTGACCCGATCGTCGCGGAAACGGTGAAGAACCTGTACGACGGCGTGCCGATGAGCCAGGTCTACGACTCGGCGATCCTCGCTGCGCGCACGATGATCGAGAAGGATCCGGCGTACAGCCAGGTCACGGCCCGCATCCTGTTGCACACGATCCGCCGCGAGATCCTTGGCGAGGAAGTCGTCCAGGCCGAGATGTCGGCCCGCTACGCGGAATATTTCCCGCAGTTCCTGAAGCGCGGCGTCGACGCCGGCCTGCTCGACGACAAGCTGCTGCAGTTCGATCTGAAGCGTCTCGGCGAAGCGCTCGACGCGAACCGCGACCTGCAGTTCGGCTACCTCGGCCTGCAGACGCTGTACGACCGCTACTTCCTGCACGTCGACGGCACGCGCATCGAAATGCCGCAGGCGTTCTTCATGCGCGTCGCGATGGGCCTGTCGCTGAACGAGATCGACCGCGAAACGCGCGCGATCGAGTTCTACAACGTGCTGTCGAGCTTCGACTTCATGAGCTCGACGCCGACGCTGTTCAACTCGGGCACGCACCGCTCGCAGCTGTCGTCGTGCTACCTGACGACGGTCGCGGACGACCTCGACGGCATCTATGAAGCGCTGAAGGAAAACGCGCTGCTGTCGAAGTTCGCCGGCGGTCTCGGCAATGACTGGACGCGCGTGCGTGCGCTCGGCTCGCATATCAAGGGCACGAACGGCAAGTCGCAGGGCGTGGTGCCGTTCCTGAAGGTCGTCAACGATACGGCGGTCGCGGTCAACCAGGGCGGCAAGCGCAAGGGCGCGGTGTGCGCGTACCTCGAATCGTGGCACCTCGACATCGAGGAATTCCTGGAGCTGCGCAAGAACACCGGCGACGATCGCCGCCGCACGCACGACATGAACACGGCGAACTGGATTCCCGACCTGTTCATGAAGCGTGTGATGGAGGGCGGCGAATGGACGCTGTTCTCGCCGTCGACGTGCCCGGACCTGCACGACAAGTTCGGCGCGGAGTTCGAGGCAGCTTACACGGCTTACGAAGACAAGGTCGCGCGCGGCGAGATCAAGCTGTTCAAGAAGATCCCGGCGCAGCAGCTCTGGCGCAAGATGCTCGGGATGCTGTTCGAGACGGGCCACCCGTGGATCACGTTCAAGGATCCGTGCAACGTGCGCTCGCCGCAGCAGCACGTCGGCGTCGTCCACTCGTCGAACCTGTGCACGGAAATCACGCTGAACACGAGCGACACCGAAATCGCGGTGTGCAACCTGGGTTCGGTCAACCTCGTCGCCCACCTGGTGAAGCAGGCCGACGGCAGCTACGCGCTCGACCACGACAAGCTGAAGCGCACGATCAGCGTCGCGATGCGCATGCTCGACAACGTGATCGACATCAACTACTACGCGGTGCCGAAGGCGCGTAACTCGAACCTGAAGCACCGTCCGGTCGGCATGGGCATCATGGGCTTCCAGGACTGCCTGCACCTGCTGCGCACGCCGTACGCGTCGCAGGCGGCTGTCGAGTTCGCCGATCGTTCGATGGAAGCGGTTTGCTACTACGCTTACTACGCGTCGACCGAGCTGGCCGAGGAACGCGGCCGCTACTCGAGCTACCGCGGCTCGCTGTGGGATCGCGGCATCCTCCCGCAGGACACGCTGAAGCTGCTGGCGGAAGCGCGCGGCGGCTACGTCGAGGTCGACACGTCGGAGTCGCTCGACTGGACGGCGCTGCGTTCGCGGATCGCGACGCACGGCATGCGCAACTCGAACTGCGTCGCGATCGCGCCGACGGCGACGATCTCGAACATCATCGGCGTGTCGGCGTGCATCGAGCCGACCTTCCAGAACCTGTACGTGAAGTCCAACCTGTCGGGCGAGTTCACGGTGGTCAACGAATACCTCGTGCGCGACCTGAAGGAACGCGGCCTGTGGGACGAGGTGATGGTCGCCGACCTGAAGTACTTCGACGGCATGCTGTCGCGCATCGACCGCATCCCGGCCGATCTGCGCGCGATCTATGCGACCGCGTTCGAAGTCGACCCGACGTGGCTGGTCGAAGCTGCATCGCGTCGCCAGAAGTGGATCGACCAGGCGCAGTCGCTGAACATCTACATGGGCGGCGCGTCGGGCAAGAAGCTCGACGAGGTCTACAAGCTCGCATGGCTGCGCGGCCTGAAGACGACGTACTACCTGCGCACGATGGCGGCGACGCACGTCGAGAAGTCGACGGTCGCGCACGGCGCGCTGAACGCGGTGCCGACGAGTGGTGGTTCGGGCAGCGGCGGCGCGCAAGGCGCAGCAGGCGGCTTCGGTGCGGCGGGCGGTGATGCGTCGTCGGGCGCGCTCGGCGCGGCTGTCGCACTTGCGCCGGTCGAAGCGGATGGTCCGGTGTGCACGATGCGTCCGGGCGATCCGGGCTTCGACGAGTGCGAAGCGTGCCAGTAACGCAGCGCGCATGACCTGAAGAAGGTTCGGGCGGCGCGCACGGCAACCGATCGAGGTTGAAGTGTGCGCCGCTCTCTACTAAAAAAATGATAAGGAATCTGTAACGCGACATCTGCGTTGCAGGCAGTGACAAGCGATCGAAACATCCCCGACGACGTCGCGTTTCGATCAGCGTTCGATGCGTCGAGCGCACCTCGCGATACATGCGCGACACGCGTCGCGCTCTGCATGAACGACGATGCGTTGCTCAAAGTGTTGTATCGAGGTCGCAACGCGAATCGAAAAAAGGATTTTTCGTGAGCGAACCCTTTTATCGCTCAGGAAAAGATGGTACAAACCGTTCTAAATTGATGGTGAGAATTTATGCTCAACTGGGATGACGAGAAGACTGCCGTAACCCCCGCGAGCGGAGCGCAGCAAAATGCGTTGCGCACCTCCGCAGGGATGGCTGTCGGAATGCAGGCTGCAACGCCCGCCGCCCATCAGGTCCGTGACATCTTCGAAGGCGATCTCGCGGTGCCGCCGCAAGCATCGGCTGTTCCCGCAGGCAGTTCGGAAGCGCGGGTCAACGTTGCGGACAAGCGCATCATCAACGGCCAGACTGACGTCAATCAGCTGGTGCCGTTCAAATACAAGTGGGCGTGGGAAAAGTATCTGGCCGGTTGCGCGAACCACTGGATGCCGCAGGAAATCAACATGTCCCGCGACATCGCTCTCTGGAAGGACCCGAACGGTCTGACCGAGGACGAGCGCCGCATCGTCAAGCGCAACCTCGGCTTCTTCGTGACGGCCGACTCGCTCGCCGCGAACAACATCGTGCTGGGCACGTACCGCCACATCACGGCGCCCGAGTGCCGGCAGTTCCTGCTGCGCCAGGCGTTCGAAGAGGCGATCCACACGCACGCGTATCAATACATTGTCGAATCGCTCGGTCTCGATGAAGGCGAGATCTTCAACGCGTACCACGAGGTACCGTCGATCCGTGCGAAGGACGAATTCCTGATCCCGTTCATCCATACGCTGACGGATCCGGCCTTCAAGACCGGCACGCTCGAAGCGGATCAGAAGCTGCTGAAGTCGCTGATCGTGTTCGCCTGCATCATGGAAGGCCTGTTCTTCTATGTCGGCTTCACGCAGATTCTCGCGCTCGGCCGCCAGAACAAGATGACGGGTGCTGCAGAGCAATATCAGTACATCCTGCGCGACGAGTCGATGCACTGCAATTTCGGCATCGACCTGATCAACCAGATCAAGCTCGAAAACCCGCATCTCTGGACCGCGGAATTCCGCACGGAGATCCGCGAGCTGTTCAAGCAGGCTGTCGAACTCGAATACCGCTACGCCGAGGACACGATGCCGCGCGGCGTGCTGGGTCTGAACGCGTCGATGTTCAAGAGCTATCTGCGCTTCATCAGCAACCGCCGTTGCCAGCAGATCGGCCTCGATCCGCTGTTCCCGAACGAGGAAAACCCGTTCCCGTGGATGAGCGAGATGATCGACCTGAAGAAGGAACGCAACTTCTTCGAGACGCGAGTGATCGAGTATCAGACGGGCGGCGCGCTGTCCTGGGAATAACCCGCAGCAGCGAACCCGTCACATGATGGAGCAGCCGGTGGCCTCTCGGCCCCGGTCCAAGGTTTAGGAGCAAGAACGCCTGATGCAAAGCATGCCCGGTGCCTTAACGGCCCAACGACATGATCGGCACTTTGCGAACCCTTCAGTGGGATGGGCAAACTTCCCTCCGGAAAAAGCGGACAGCCATGTGGCGATCCGCTTGATCAAGCGATTAGGGGTAGCGGCGCGAGGTGCGCCGGCTACCGACTTGATTTGGCGCGCGAGGCCATGGGGTCACGCGCGCCATACCGTATTCATTAGCGTAAGCGCGCTGTATCCGCGTACGCCGATGAATAGCCCGCTTCGAAGCGCACGTGCTGAACAGCGTCCGCGGGAAGCGGGTTTTGACGAAGGGTGTAGTTTGAACTGACTCTCATCTGAACCTGAAGGAGAACAACATGGCTACTGCCAAGAAAAAACCGGCTGCTAAGAAGGCCGCTGCCAAGAAGACCGTTGCGAAGAAGGCTGCTCCGGCGAAGAAGGCCGCTGCAGTGAAGAAGGTTGCTGCGAAGAAAGTCGCGGTGAAGAAGGTCGCCGCGAAGAAGGCCGCACCGGCGAAGAAGGCTGCTGCTAAGAAGGTCGCGGCAAAGAAGGTCGCAACGAAGAAGGTTGCAGCCAAGAAGGCCGCACCGGCGAAGAAGGCCGCTGCGAAGAAGGTTGCAGCCAAGAAGGTCGCAACGAAGAAGGTTGCAGCGAAGAAGGCAGCACCGGCGAAGAAGGCTGCGGCGAAGAAGGCCGCACCGGCGAAGAAGGCTGCAGCGAAGAAGGCCGCGCCTGCGAAGAAGGCTGCTGCGAAGAAGGCTGCGCCTGCGAAGAAGGCCGCTGCGAAGAAGGCTGCGCCTGCGAAGAAGGCCGCCCCTGCGAAGAAGGCTGCTGCACCGAAGGCTGCTGCTCCGGCGAAGAAGGCTGCTGCTCCGAAGAAGGCCGTCGTGAAGAAGGCTGCACCGGCAACCACCGCGTCGACTGCGTCGGTTGCGCCGGCATCGGGCGTGAAGACCGCGCTCAACCCGGCAGCGGCATGGCCGTTCCCGACCGGCAGCCGTCCGTAATCGCGGCTGACCCGTACTACCCGGACACTCACGTGGTGTCCGCGGGTTGAGTAGCGCTACTCAATCGATCCCGCCATCTGGCTCAGGTGGCGGGATTTTTTTCGTCCGGATTCGTCCACACACGGGCCGGTGGCCGAGTGTGGACGAAAAAAAACGCATGTGCGGCTGCGCACATGCGTTCGACCGCGGTTTGCACCGCGCGCTGAGGATGCTCGTTAGTGCGTGACGCGCGTGACGCCACCGCTCGACAGCAGTCGCACACGCTCGCCGGCGCGGAACATCTCGCCGCTCGCGGCCTGCGTGATCGAACGCAGATCGCCGTTGTCGAGGCGCACGGTGATTTCGACGCCGTTCGCGGTGCTGAGGTTTTCGCCAACCGCGTTCCCGGCGACCGCGCCGACGAGGCCGCCCGCGATGGCCGTCAGGATCGACCCCTTGCCGCCGCCGATCGCGCTGCCGGCGACCGCGCCGAGCGCGCCGCCGCCGAGCGTGCCGATCGCGCTGCCGCCGCCGTCGGACTGAATGCGCACCGCGCGGACGCTTTCGACCGTGCCCATGCGTACAGTCTGTTCGCGCTGCGCCTGACCGACGCTATAGACGTCCGCCGAACCCGGCGGGGTGAAGCAGCCGGCGAGCGTGAACGTGGCCGTCAGCATGGCCGCGAGCGTGAGGGTTTGTTTGGTCAACATCTTTGCTCTCCCACAATATTCATTTGAGACTGTACCCGAAGGCAGCCTCGAAGCGCGCGTCGATATCGGCGCGCGTCAGTGCGTAAGTTTGAGGCCCCTGGTGGGCGATCTTGATCGAGCCCATCAGGCTCGCGAGGCGGCCCGTGGTTGCCCAGTCGAGGCCGTTCTCGATGCCGTACAGCAGGCCGCCCCGGAACGCGTCGCCGCAACCGGTGGGATCGACGACGCGCTCTGCTTGCACGACCGGAATCTGTTCTTCGCCGTTTTTGTGAAGAATGGTAGCGCCGTGCTCGCCGCGCGTGATGATCAACGCCTGAACCCGGCTGGCGATTTCCTTCTCGGACCAGCCCGTCTTGTCGCTCACGAGCTTGGCCTCGTAGTCGTTGACCGCGACGAACGTCGCGAGTTCAATGATGCGGCGCAGCGTCGCGCCGTCGAACAGCGGCAGGCCCTGGCCCGGGTCGAAGATGAAAGGGATGCCGGCCTTCGCGAATTGCTCGGCGTGCTGGACCATCCCGTCGAAGCCGTCCGGTGCGACGATGCCGAGCTTCACGCCCGGCACTTCGTCTGCGCGGTTCAGGTGCGACTGCATCATCGCGCCCGGATGGAATGCGGTGATCTGGTTGTTCTCGAGATCGGTCGTGATCATCGCCTGCGCGGTGTGCGCGTCGGGCACCACGCGCACGCTGGCCTTAGAAATGCCGAGGCTGTCGAGGCGCTCCAGATAGCGGTCGGCGTCGTTTGCACCGACCGTCGCCATGATGCGCGCGTCGCCGCCGAGCATGTGCAGCGCGTAAGCGATGTTCCCCGCGCAACCGCCGAATTCGCGACGCATCGTCGGCACGAGGAAGCTCACGTTCAGAAGGTGAACCTGGTCGGGCAGGATGTGCTCGCGAAACCGGCCTTCGAAGGTCATGATGTTGTCGTAGGCGAGCGAGCCGCAAATCAGCGTAGTCAAGGCGTGCGTTCCTGTAGAGAGCAAAGGGAGGCGGCCGCCCGGCCGGCGCGCGGCGTCTGGCCTCGCGCGGCAGAGCCGGGCGGCAGCAGGTTACTTCAGCGCGGCGAGCGCTGCGTCGTAGTTCGGCTCGTCCTTGATTTCGCTGACGAGTTGCGCGTGGATCACCTTGTCCTGCGCGTCGAGCACGACGACCGCGCGGGCCGTCAGACCGTTCAGCGGGCCGCTCGTCACGTCGACGCCGTATGCATTCGCGAATGCGCGGCCGCCGCGGAACGTCGAAGCCGTCACGACGTTGGCGAGGCCTTCGGTCGTGCAGAAACGCGTGGCAGCGAACGGCAGGTCGCCGGACACGACGATCACGACGGTGTTGTCGAGCGACGACGCGGCTTCGTTGAACTTGCGGGTCGACGTCGCGCAGGTCGGCGTGTCGAGGCTCGGGACGATGTTCAGCACCTTGCGCTTGCCGGCGAAGCTGGCGAGCGTCAGATCGGCGAGGTCCTTGCCGACCAGCTTGAAGTCGGGGGCTTGCGAGCCGACGGCCGGGAACGTGCCGGCGAGATCGATCGGGTTGCCACCCAGCGTAACTTTGCTCATGTTCGTGCTCCGAAATAGCGCGCCGCTGCGGCGCGCGGGTTGAGACGGGCGCGCATGCGCGCGCCGCGGGGCGTCACGGATAGAAAATCTGGACGCGGAAATTCGACGCAGGCGCGCCGTTCGTGTCGACACGCACGACCATCGTCTGCGTCGTGCCGGGCGGCAGCCCGGCGTCGATCGGCGTGCCCGGGCGCACGTAATCGCGCGGCGCGAGCACGCGGCGCACGGTCACGTGATTCGTGTCGTCGAGCAGCGTCAGCTCGAGCGACGGATATGCGAGCGCGACGCGGTAGCGGTTCGTCAGCGGCACCTTCAGCTCCAGCACGCGCGGGCCGTCGATCTGGCGCAGGTCGGTCGCGTCGAGCCGCAGGCCGTCGATCGCGCGCGGCGGCGTCACCTTGCAGCCGAGCGGTGCGCACGCCTGCCGGAACCAGCCCTGCGAGACCGGCCAGTAGATCATCACGGATTCGCGCTGCCACCACGCGAGCTGCGCGACCAGCAGCACCGCGAGCGCGGCCGCGACCAGGCCGCCGAAAAAGCCGCCGAGCATCCCGCGGCGCGGCGGCGTGCGCGTCTCGCGCGTGACGGCGAAGGGCGGGCGATCGTCGTCCGTCGGCGCGGCGGGGAAGGGGGCGGCCGGCTGGATCGCCGGTTGGGGCGGTGGCGCGGCCGGTTCGCCGGCAGTTGCCGCGTGTGCGTCCGCGCGTTCGCGGGCGGGCGTGTCGGGTGCGGCTTGCGCGGCTGCTTCGGTTTCGGCTTGCGCGGGCCGGAATGCGAAGCGCGGCTCGCGTGGCGCGTGTTCGTCGTCAGGCACCGCAAAGTGTGCGTTGCGGAACGGTTCGGCAGGTTCCGCCGGTGTGCGTTCGACGGATGCGCCGGGGGCGGCGAAGCGAGGTTCGCGCGGGTCGGGTTCGACCGGCGGCGCAAGCGGTTCGTCGAAGGGGGGCCGCGCCGCATCCGGTTCGCGCGATCGCGCGGTGTCCGCATGCAGTTCCGCCGGGCCGGAGACGATCGGCGCCGGCGTGCCGGACAGATGAACGACGCCTGCTTCCATCGACGGCAGCGCGACCGGTATCAGCGGCTCGGTGCGCACCGTCCGGACGTTGTGCTGCAGTGCCGGATCGACGCCGGCATCGAGCCACGGCGCCCACATGTCCCAGTCGTCGGGTTCGTAGTTGGCGATGGCGGCCGGCTCGGCCGGTGCGTCGGTGGTGAAGAGCCGCGCGGGCGCGGCGTCGTGCGGCGGCTCGGCGGCCGCCGTTTCGGTCAGCGCCGGCTCGGGCTGCCGCGCCGGTTCGGGCACGAGCGACTGCGATGCGTTGAAGACCTGCTGGCAGTGTCCGCAGCGCACGAGCCCGTCATGCAGCGACAGCTGCTCCTGCTGCAGCCGGAAGACGGTTTCGCAATGAGGGCAGCGCGTCGCAAGAAGCATGTCGAGCCGGGCGGCCTGCTGGCCAGAGTGAAGGACAGCGCTATTCTAATGGCTTTCGCGCCGGGTTCCGGCGAGGCATACCCAACCTTCGTGTTCGCGCCAGACGGAGATGTCGACGTAGCGCGCATAGACTGCCGCGACTTCGTCAGCCTGGCGCGCGAGCACGCCCGACAGCGCGATGCGCCCGCCCGGTTTCACCTTCGACGCGAGCATCGACGCCATCAGCTTCAGCGGATTCGACAGGATGTTCGCGACGACGATGTCGAACTCGCCCGCGGGGCACGCGTCGGGCAGGCCGTAAGTGACTTCCGCGTGGTTGCGTTCGCTGTTTTGCCGCGCCGATTCGACGGCCTGCGGGTCGATGTCGATGCCGACTACGGGGTTCGCCCCGCATTTGCGCGCGAGAATCGCGAGAATGCCCGAGCCGCAGCCGTAGTCGAGCACCGACTGACCGGGCTTCACCGACTGCTCGAGCCACTCCATGCAAAGGCGCGTGGTCGGGTGGCTGCCGGTGCCGAACGCGAGGCCCGGGTCGAGCTCGAGGATCAGCGCGTCGGGGTCGGGCGCATCGTGCCATGACGGCACGACCCAGATCCGTTCGCCGATCGGGATCGGCTCGAACTGCGACTGCGTGAGCCGCACCCAGTCCTGTTCCTCGACTTCGCGGACGTCGAACTTCGGCGTGTCGGCGATGCCGATCTCGTTCGCGGCGGCCGCGAGCAGCACGGCCGGCTCGTGATCGGGAGACAGCAGCGCGATCACTCGCGAGTGCTGCCACGCGGTGCGTTCGGGAACGAGGCCGGGCTCGCCGAAGAGCGGCTGTTCGTCGGGCGTGTCGGCGTCGGCATCTTCGACCGACACCGACAACGCGCCGAGATCGAGCAGCGCGTCGGACAGCGCCTCCGCATGCTCACGGGCCAGTTCGACGACGAGTTCGCGATAGCTCATGCTTACGCTTCTTCCGGTGCAACCTGCTGCTTCTGGGCCAGCCGGTGTTCGAGGTAGTGGATGCTGGTGCCGCCTTCGACGAACTTCGAGTCGATCATCAGCTCGCGGTGCAGCGGGATGTTGGTCTGAATGCCCTCGACGACCATTTCCGACAGCGCGATGCGCATCCGGCGGATTGCCTGGTCGCGCGTCGCACCGTAGGTGATCAGCTTGCCGATCATCGAATCATAGTTCGGCGGCACGAAATAGCCATTGTATGCATGCGAGTCGACGCGCACGCCGGGGCCGCCAGGCGTATGCCATGACGTGATCCGGCCCGGCGACGGCGTGAACTTGAACGGATCTTCAGCGTTAATCCGGCATTCGATCGCATGTCCGCGGAACTGGATGTCGCGCTGGCGCATCGCGAGCTTTTCGCCGGCCGCGATGCGGATCTGTTCCTGCACGATGTCGACGCCCGTGATCATCTCCGACACCGGGTGCTCGACCTGCACGCGCGTGTTCATTTCGATGAAGTAGAACTCGTTGTTCTCGTACAGGAATTCGAACGTGCCGGCGCCGAGATAGCCCATTTTCTTGCACGCGTCCGCGCAGCGGTCGCCGATGCGCTCGATCAGGCGGCGCGGAATGCCGGGCGCCGGCGCTTCTTCGATCACTTTCTGGTGGCGGCGCTGCATCGAGCAGTCGCGCTCGCCGAGCCAGATCGCGTTCTTGTGCGCATCCGACAGCACCTGGATTTCGATGTGGCGCGGGTTCTCGAGGAACTTCTCCATGTACACCTGCGGGTTGCCGAACGCGCGGCCGGCTTCCTCGCGGGTCATGTTGACCGCGTTGACGAGCGCCGCTTCGGTATGCACGACGCGCATCCCGCGTCCGCCGCCGCCGCCCGCCGCCTTGATGATGACCGGATAGCCGATCGCGCGGGCAATCTTCACGATCTCCTTCGGATCTTCCGGCAACGCGCCTTCCGAGCCCGGTACGCACGGCACACCGGTCTTGATCATCGTCTGCTTTGCGGTGACCTTGTCACCCATCATGCGGATCGTTTCCGGGCGCGGGCCGATGAACGTGAAGCCCGACTGCTCGACGCGCTCCGCGAAGTCGGCGTTCTCCGACAGGAAGCCGTAGCCGGGGTGGATCGCTTCGGCATCGGTGACTTCCGCCGCGCTGATCAGCGCCGGCATGTTCAGGTAGCTCAGATTCGACGGGGCCGGGCCGATACAGACGGCTTCGTCCGCGAGGCGCACGTACTTGGCTTCCTTGTCGGCTTCCGAGTAGACGACCACCGTCTTGACGCCCAGCTCGCGGCACGCGCGCTGGATGCGCAGCGCGATTTCACCGCGGTTGGCAATGAGGATTTTTTCAAACATAGCGAGTATTCGTCTCTTCGAGGGGCGCGCGAACGGCGCCTGGCGAGCATCGGCGGCGCGCGGCCTGGGGGCCGCGCGGCGGACTTAGCCGATCACGAAAAGCGGCTGGCCGTATTCGACGGCCTGGCCGTTCTCTACGAGGATTTCCTTGATCACGCCGGCCTTGTCCGACTCGATCTCGTTGAGCAGCTTCATCGCTTCGATGATGCAGATGGTCTGGCCTTCCTTGACCGAATCGCCGACCTGGACGAACGGGTCCGCGCCCGGCGATGGCGCGCGGTAAAACGTGCCGACCATCGGCGACGTCACGACATGGCCTTGCGGCGCGGCGGGCGCAGCCGCCGCACCTGCGGCCGGCGCGGCTGCCGCGCCTTCGGCGGGCAGTGCGACCGACGGAGCCGGTGCGCTGACCTGCGGGGCAAATCCGCCCGTCGGCTGCACGTAGACCGGCGGCGCGTTCTTGACGATGCGCACCTTGCCTTCGCCTTCCGTCACTTCCAGCTCGGAGATGCCGGATTCGGAGACGAGGTCGATCAGAGTTTTCAGCTTACGAAGATCCATCGGGAATTCCCCTTTCAATACGTGAAAGCGCCGGTGGGACCGGCGCTGAATCTAGATCGCGAAATCAGCCGCGCGACGCGCCTTGCAGCTTGTCGAGCGCGTACTCGAGCGCGTACAGATAGCCTTTCCAGCCCAGCCCGCAGATCACGCCTTCGGCCTGGTCGGAAAAGTAGGAGTGGTGCCTGAACGCTTCGCGGCGGTGCACGTTCGACAAATGAACTTCGACGAACGGGATGCCGACGCCGGCGATCGCGTCCCGGATCGCGACGCTCGTGTGCGTATACGCGGCGGGATTGATCAGGATGAAATCGGTCTGTTCCTCCCGCGCGGCCTGGATGCGGTCGACGAGCGCGCCTTCGTGGTTGCTCTGGAACGACGACAGTTCGGCGCCGGCTTCTTGTGCTCGCGCGGCAAGCGCCTGATCGATCTGCGCCAGCGTGACGCGGCCATACACCTCCGGTTCCCGGGTGCCGAGAAGGTTCAGGTTGGGGCCGTGCAACACCAGCAATCGTGTCATGGTCGCTTCGATTTCTGCGGAATTGCGCGAACTTTAGCGCTATTTAGAGAAATTTGTCTAGTTTTGCCGAACGGCCAGGGGCGCGGGACCTGCAAGAATTACCGGTGTGAGCCCGAAGTATCCACGAATTCACGCGAAATTGCGGCGATCCACGCATAAATCGCCGCCAACGTGCGGCCGGCCGTTCGGAGCGATCACAATGCGTCGAGGGTCTTTTTCAGCTCGGCCGGATGGATTTGCCCCAATTTTGTCTCGCGAATCTTGCCGTTTTCGTCGATCACGACGGTGAATGGCAGCGCGCCAGCCGTATTTCCGAAATTTCGGGCCAGATCGGCGCCGGCATAACCGCTGACAAATACCGGGTAGTCGACCTTTACTTTCTGCAGGAAGTTTTTCACGTTCTGGTCCGAATCCACGCCGATCCCGATAAAACGGATGCCTTTTTGCTTGTATTGATGCGACAGCGCGACGAGTTCCGGCATCTCCTCGACGCACGGCCCGCACCACGACGCCCAGAAATTGACCACCACCTTCTGGCCCTTGAAGGATGCGAGCGACGCCGGCTTGCCATCGACGCCCGTGAGCGATGCGGCCCACAGCTGCTCGACCGGGGTGCCCTGTGCGGCAGGCGCGGCGACCGCGGTGCCGTCGTCAGCGTTGCTGCTGCGGAACCAGTGACCGGCGGCGAGGCCGCCCGCGACGGCGGCGGCCGCGACCGCCGCGACTGCCAATATGCGTTTCATCGTCATCGTTGAATCATTCCGGTTCGGAAGGAGCGTCGCCTGCTTCGACGAGCGCGCGCAATGCGGCGGTGTCGGCGCGTGCGACCCGGCCTCGTGCGTCGGCCTTCACCGCGCCGCGCAGGTCGTCGCTCGCATACAGTGCGACGTGGATGCCGATCGCGTCCACGTCGCGCCGCGGGCGCCACAGGAAGCTGAGCGTTTCGACGTCGGCTCGTCCGGCGAAATGCCGCGTCTCGGACACGTCGTACTGGACGTTCTGGTTCAGCAGGTAGATCGCGACGTCCTTCGGGTTGTCGGTGAATATCTGCAAATGGATGTCCGAATGCGCGTTCGCGGTGCCGTTCAGTACCGCGCCCGTCACATAAGGATTGAAATCGGCGAGCCGGCGCATCCAGTCGAGCGCGATCGCGCGCAGGCGGCGCAGCTCGTCCGGCTGCGTGTCGCTCTGGAACAGTGCGAGGTATTCGCGCAGTTCCTCCTCGATCAGGTCGTTATCCGGCAGCCATTCGCCGGCAATGCGCGAATCGCCGAACAACTGGCGCGCGGCCTTGCGCTTCGCGCCGGCGTAATCAAGGCCGTCCTCCGCGATGAGGCGTGCGGCGGACTGGGCGATTTCCTCGCGGGCGCGCCGCGGGTCGACAAGGGGTTTGCGAGACATGATCCGGCAATCATACTCGATCGCCGCCGCGCCCGAACGCGCTGCGGCCGCGTGCCACCCGCCGCGCCGCCCGGTATCCCGACCGTCGTTCGAGGCGCCGGCCACGGCAGGGCGTCAGTTACAATGACGGTCTTTGTGTCGCGGCGAAAGTCGTTGGCCGGGCGGCCCGTCCGGTGCGCCGCGGACCTTCCTTTCCGAATCGACGGCGCCCGGCGGCGCGAAAGCATTCATCTATGCACATCCACATTCTTGGCATCTGCGGCACCTTCATGGGCGGTCTCGCCGTGCTCGCGCGCGAGGCGGGCCACACGGTGACGGGTTGCGACGCGGGCGTCTATCCGCCGATGAGCACGCAGCTCGAGGCCCAGGGCATCACGCTGATCGAAGGCTATGGCGCCGAGCAGATCGACCTGAAGCCCGACCTGTTCGTGATCGGCAACGTCGTCACGCGCGGCAATCCGCTGATGGAGGCGATCCTCGATCGCGGGCTGCCATACGTGTCCGGCCCGCAATGGCTCGGCGAGCACGTGCTGGCCGGCAAGTGGGTGCTCGCGGTCGCGGGCACGCACGGCAAGACGACCACGTCGTCGATGCTCGCCTGGCTGCTGGAAGACGCCGGCCTGAACCCGGGCTTCCTGATCGGCGGCGTGCCGCTGAACTTCGGCGTGTCGGCGCGCCTGACGGATTCGAGTTTCTTCGTGATCGAAGCGGACGAATACGACACGGCGTTCTTCGACAAGCGCTCGAAATTCGTCCACTACCGGCCGCGCACCGCCGTGCTCAACAATCTCGAATTCGATCATGCTGACATCTTCCCGGATCTCGCTGCGATCGAAACGCAATTCCATCATCTGGTGCGCACCGTGCCGGGCGTCGGCCGCATCGTCACGAATGGTCGTTCCGACGCGCTCGAGCGTGTGCTTGCGCGCGGCTGCTGGAGCGAAGTCGAGCGATTCGGTGTCGATGGCGGCTGGCAAGCGCTGCCCGCCGAGGATGGCGTGACCGTCGATGAGCGCTTCGCGGTGTATTCGCAGGCCGAGCGCGTCAGTGAAGTGGCATGGCAGGTGCAGGGGGAGCACAACCGCATGAACGCGCTTGCGGCAATCGCCGCCGCGCGTCACGTCGGCGTGCCGCCCGCGCAAGCCGCCGCATCCCTGACATCGTTCCGCAACGTGAAGCGCCGGATGGAAGTGCGCGGAAGCGTGGACGGTGTGACCGTCTATGACGACTTTGCTCATCACCCGACTGCGATCGAAACCACGATCGCCGGCCTTCGCACGCGCATCGGCCGGCAAAACACCCGCATTCTCGCGGTGCTGGAGCCGCGCTCGAACACGATGAAGCTCGGTGTGATGAAGGCGCAGTTGCCGGCAAGCCTCGCCGACGCCGATCTCGTGTTCGGCTACGGCGCGCCGACCGGACGCGACGCGCTCGGCTGG
Source organism: Burkholderia sp. AU19243 (assembly GCF_018148075.1). Classification (NCBI taxonomy): domain Bacteria; kingdom Pseudomonadati; phylum Pseudomonadota; class Betaproteobacteria; order Burkholderiales; family Burkholderiaceae; genus Burkholderia; species Burkholderia sp. AU19243. The sequence goes on along the minus strand of NZ_JAGSTV010000010.1, from coordinate 175,802 downwards.
AACCTTGGCGACGCGCTTGCGCCGCTCGGCGACAAGGCGCGTGCGTTCGACGATCTCCATCTGCTCGTGAAGTCGGTGGTCGAGGCCGCGCGTCCGGGCGACCACGTGCTGGTGATGAGCAACGGCGGGTTCGGCGGCGTGCACCAGAAGTTGCTCGACGCGCTGGGGAGCCGCGCGTGATCCTGTACCTGCACGGGTTCCGGTCGTCGCCGGCGTCGCAGAAATCGCAACTGCTTGCCGCGCGGATGGCCGAACTCGGCCGGATCCACGAATGGCGCTGCCCGTCGCTTTCGGTGTCGCCGCTCGACGCGATCGCCGTCGCGGAAGCCGAGGTGGCCGGCGCGCGCGACGTGACCGTGATCGGCAGCTCGCTCGGCGGTTACTACGCGACCTGGCTGGCCGAAAAGCACGGCTGGAAGGCCGTGCTGCTGAATCCCGCGATCGTGCCGCAGCGCGATCTCGAACACTATCTGGGCGAACAGCCGCTGTGGCACGGCGGCGGGTCGATCGTCGTCGAGCGCCACCATCTGCAGGAACTGGACGCGCTGCGCGTGCCGGCGATTTCGCGGCCCGAACGCTACTATCTGTTCGCGGCGACTGGCGACGAAGTGCTCGACTACCGCGAGATGCTCGCGCATTACCCGGGCGCGAAAACGCGCGTGATCGAAGGCAGCGATCACGGAATCAGCGAATTTGCCGACTATGTCGACGACGTTCTCGCCTTTTGCGACGACCGAACGTCATGAACGCGGCGTCATGCCGATCGAATTCCCATCATCATGCGGCGCCGCAGACGCGGCGTCCGGCAGTCTGAACGAGAGTACTGAGTGAACGTTTTCTTCGAGGAATCGGGCAGTTTCAAGGCGGGCAGCGTGCTGTCGCGCCAGGGCGACGCGTTTCAGGTCGAGTTGCCCGGCGGGCGGCGGGCCAAGGTGCGTGCAAAGGACGTGCTGATCGAATTCGACAAGCCGGCCGCGAGCGAATTGATGCAGGAAGCCGATTCGGCCGCGCAGCAGATCGACCTCGATTTCCTGTGGGAATGCGCCCCGGCCGAGGAATTCGCATATACAGCGCTCGCCGCCGAGTACTTCGGCGCGACCTATGGCCCGGTCGAGCGCGCGGCGCTGGTGCTGAGGCTGCACGGCTCGCCCGTCTACTTCCGCCGCAAGGGGCGCGGACAGTATCAGCGCGCGCCGGAGGAGCAACTCAAGATGGCGCTCGCGTCGCTCGAGCGCAAGCGCCAGCAGGCGCTCGTGCAGGCGCAGTACGAAGAGGAACTGAAGGCCGGCAAGCTGCCGGACGCGTTCGCGGGCAAGGTGCTCGGGCTGCTGACGCGGCCGGACAAGAATTCGATCGAATACAAGGCGCTCGAGGCGGCGGCCGGCGCGCGCGGCGTATCGCCGGCGCGACTGATGCTCGACTGCGGCGGCATCGAGTCGGCGCGCGCGCTGCACGAGGCGCGTTTCCTCGCCGAATTCTTTCCGCACGGCACCGGCTTTCCGCCCGTCACGGTCGGTCCGCTGCCGGACGACCTGCCGCGCGCGGACGTCGCGGCGTTCTCGATCGACGACATCACGACGACCGAAATCGACGATGCGTTCTCGGTCGAGCACCTGGCCGACGGCCGCGTGCGGATCGGCGTGCACATCGCGGCGCCGGCACTCGGCATCGTGCGCGGCGATCCGGTCGACGCGATCGCGCGCGCCCGGCTGTCGACCGTCTATATGCCGGGCGACAAGATCACGATGCTGCCGGACGACGTCGTCGACGTATTCACGCTGAAAGAAGGCGACTATCGTCCCGCGCTGTCGCTGTACATCATCGTCAACCGCGAGACGCAGGACATCGTCGCGAACGAGACGCGCGCGGAGCTCGTGTTCGTGAAGAGCAACCTGCGCCACAACACGCTCGACGAGCTCGTCACCGAAGAGACGCTCGCCGCCGGCACCGGCGATTATCCGCACAAGGACGACATCGCGGTGCTGTGGCCGCTCGCGCAGGCGTTGTTCGAGAAGCGTCAGATCGCGCGCGCGGGCTATGGCCTCAAGCGCGAGGTGCAGCGCAACACCGATTACAACTTCTACGTCGAAGGCGAGCACGTGACGATCACGCCGCGCCGTCGCGGCTCGCCGCTCGACCTGATCGTGTCGGAGCTCGCGATCCTCGCGAACTCGACGTGGGGCGCATTCCTGCACGACCACACGGTGCCCGGCATCTACCGCTCGCAGCGCGGCTTCGGCGCGCCGGGCCCGAAGCGCACGCGGATGCAGACCACGGCCGCGCCGCACGAAGGCCTGGGCGTCGCGCAGTACGCGTGGAGCACGTCGCCGCTGCGCCGCTACGTCGACCTCGTGAACCAGTGGCAGTTGCTGGCGTGCGTGCAGCACGGCGTGACCGCGAAGCTCGCCGCGCCGTTCAAGCCGAAGGACGCCGATCTGTACGCGGTGGTTCAGGGCTTCGACGATACCTACACCGCATACGCCGATTACCAGCGCCGGATGGAGTACTTCTGGTGCCTGCGCTGGCTCGCGCAGGAACAGAAGAAGCAGGTCGTCGCGAGCGTCGTGAAGGGCGATCTCGTGCGCCTCGAGGAAATTCCGCTGCTGCTGCACGTGCCGGGGCTCGGCGTGCATGCGCGCGGCACGCGCGTGCTGCTCGACGTGATGTCGCTGGACGAGCTGACGATCGAGGCGTCGGTGCGACTGCTGAACGTGCTCGACGCGCCGACCGTCACGAGCGGCGACGCGGCCGACGATGAAGACGACAACGAAGGCGGCGACGACACGCTGGTCGATGCGCAGGACGAATCGGCGGAAAGCGAGGCCGAAGCGCTGGCCGAATCGGGCGACGCGGCGTCCGAAGGCGGCGATGCCGCAAGCGGTGGCGGCGAGGAACGCGCGGCAAGCGACGAAGGGCGCGCATCATGAACGCAGCCGAGTCGACGAGCGGCGCCGACCGCTACGTGGTGTTCGGCAATCCGGTGGCGCACAGCAAGTCGCCGTTCATCCACGCGCAGTTCGCCGCGCAGACGGGTGAAGCGATTGTCTACGAGCACCGGCTCGCGCCGGTCGACGGCTTCGAGGCCGCCGTGCGCGCATTCGTGGCCGAAGGCGGCCGCGGCGCGAACGTGACGGTGCCGTTCAAGCTCGACGCGCATGCGCTCGCGGATACGCTGTCGCCGCGCGCGGCGGCGGCGGGGGCGGTGAACACGTTGCGGATCGACGCGGACGGCCGCATCCATGGCGACAACACCGACGGTGTCGGCCTCGTGCGCGACATCGAACTGAATCTCGGCGTGTCGCTCGCGGGCGCGCGCATCCTGCTGCTCGGCGCAGGCGGCGCGGCGCGCGGCGTCGTGCTGCCGATGCTCGAGCGCGCGCCGCTTTCGATCACGATCGTGAACCGCACGGCAAGCAAGGCCGAAGCGCTCGTCGGCCAGTTCACGCAGGCCGCGCATGACGCGGGCTGCGTGCTGGCGGGCGGCGGCCCGGACGTCGTGCGGCCCGAGCCGTACGACGTGATCGTCAACGCGACGGCCGGCAGCCTCGACGCGGCGCTTCCGGAGTGCGACGCGGCCGCGTTCGGCACCGGCACGCTCGCGTACGACATGATGTACGGCGCGCAGCCGACCGTGTTCATGCAGCACGCGGCGGCGCTCGGCGCCCGCACGGCCGACGGGCTCGGGATGCTGGTCGAGCAGGCGGCCGAATCGTTCTTCATCTGGCGCGGTGTGCGGCCGGACGGCGCACCGGTGCTGGCCGCGCTGCGCCAGGCGCTCGCGGCGGCCTGAGCGGAGCGCGAAAGTGGCGGCAGTGAGCGGCACGCAGCGCACGCGCACGGTGGGGCTGACCCGCTGGCTCGTCTACGCGGGTTCGGTGTTCGCGGGCGCGTGGCTCGCGACGCAACTGTTCTATCTCGTGCAGATCGCCGCGTGGTCGTTCATCAACCCCGGCTCGACGGCGTTCATGCGTACCGACGCATGGTGGCTGTCGCGCGACAAGCCGCCCGCCCAGATCCAGCACCAGTGGGTGCCGTACGACCAGATTTCGCGCAACCTGAAGCGCGCGCTGATCGCATCGGAGGATGCGACGTTCGCCACCAACAACGGGTACGACGTCGACGCAATCCTGCAGGCGTGGGAGAAGAACAAGGCGCGCGGCCGGATCGTCGCGGGCGGTTCGACGATCACGCAGCAGCTCGCGCGCAACCTGTTCCTGTCGCGCGAGAAGAGCTACATCCGCAAAGGGCAGGAGCTGATCATCACGTGGATGCTCGAGACGTTGCTCGACAAGGAGCGCATTTTCGAGATCTACCTGAATTCGGTCGAATGGGGCCGCGGCGTGTACGGTGCCGAGGCCGCCGCACGCTATTACTACCGAATCCCCGCGAGCCGGCTTGGCGCGTGGCAGTCGGCGCGTCTCGCGGTGATGCTGCCGAAACCGCGCTGGTTCGATGCACACCGCGGCTCGGCGTATCAGGCGCAGCGAGCGGCCGTGATTGCGCGCCGCATGGGCGCCGCCGAGCTGCCGCAATCGCAGTAAGCGGCGCGTTCGCCCCGTCGCATTGTCCGTTCCGTCATTCGCGCGTCGATGCTGCGCTGCAGCGCGTTCGCGGCGCGCGCGTGTCGCGCGCGATTCATTAGACGGAATCATCTATTTCGGTTTGCTGACCAATGCACGCGGTCACGCGATTTTGTTCGCCGATATGGCGCGAAATCCGCACGATTTTAGTGCGTAAAACTAAACATGCGCAACACTGAAAGGCGCATGAAATACGACGGTTCGCGAATCGAAGCATTCCTGAAAGGTGTGCGCCGCACCGACTCCCGTTCGAATATTTCCAAATTTTTCAAAGCCGACCTGCTCGCGTATATTGGCCGGCGCCTCGGCTCATCGGCCGCAATCGAGGCGGGGGGCGGCTTACCCGGCTGCTCGACACACAAAAACATTCGAGAGAAGGAAAGCAACGATGCCAGCGAGCAAAGCGAAGCTGTTGTTGGGAGTCGTGTTCTCTTCGCTGATTCTGACGGCCTGCAACGACGACGTGACGTCGTCCGCCGCGGCAGGCACCGACAATTCAGCCGATCCCGCCGCTCAGGCGGACAGGCCGTACAACGATCCCAACAGTTATTCGTCGAGGGCAAGCGCGTCGCTCGATGCGTCCGCCGCCGTCGAAAAGGCCGCCGTCACCCATCACCAGATCACGCTGAACGGCAAGACGATCCGCTACACGGCCACCGCGGGCCACCTCGTCGCGCGCAATCCGCAGACGGGCGCGCCCGAAGCGTCGTTCTTCTACGTCGCGTACACCGCCGACAACCAGAGCGCGGCCAAGCGCCCGGTCACGTTCCTGTACAACGGCGGCCCCGGCTCCGCATCGGTATGGCTGCATCTGGGCTCGTTCGGCCCGAAGCGGATACAGACGGGCGACCCGAACGCGAACACGTCGACGTTCCCGTTCGTCGACAACGCGGAAAGCCTGCTCGACACCACCGATCTCGTGTTCGTCGATGCGATCGGCACCGGCTTCTCGGAAGCGATCGCGCCGAACACGAACCAGACGTTCTGGGGCGTCGACCAGGACGCCGGTGCGTTCCGCGACTTCGTCACGCGCTACATCGCGGTGAACCAGCGCAACGATTCGCCGAAGTACCTGTTCGGCGAGTCGTACGGCACGCCGCGCACCGACGTGCTCGCGAACCTGCTCGAGACGGCCGGCGTAAAACTGGCCGGCATCGTGCTGCAGTCGTCGATCCTGAACTACAACACCAACTGCGACATGGCGAGCGACTATGTCGGCAACTCGAACAACGGCGCGAGCCCGGTCAGTTGCGCGGGCTTCGTGCCGTCGTACGGAACCGTCGGCGCGTACTACCAGCTCGACAATCCGAATCCGTCGACTCTGCCGCAGTATGCGGACCAGATGCGCCAACTGACGGCCGGCAGCTACGCGCCTGCCGTGAACGCGTATCTCGCGAGCCATACGCCGCCGCCGCCGAGCCTCGTCACGACGATGTCGAACGCGACCGGCGTGAAGGCGTCGCTGTGGAATGCCGACTTCAACGTGGTCCCGACGTTCTTCGACAACAGCTTCCAGGTGTCGCTGATCCCCGGCACACTGATCGGCCGCTACGACGCGCGCGTGAACGTACCGTCGTCGAGCCCGCTCGCGGCCGACGGCGACCCGTCGAGCACGTTCATCACGAAGCCGTTCACCGACACGATCGGCAGCTACCTGCCGAACGTGCTGAAGTACAGCGCGCAGTCGGCGTATTCGGTCAGCAGCAATGCGATCCAGACCTGGGACTGGACGCACGACGGCCTCGCGATGCCCGACACGATCCCCGATCTCGCTGCGGCGCTCACGCTGAATCCGTCGCTGAAGGTGCTGTCGCTGAACGGGTATCACGACATCGCGACGCCGTTCTACCAGACCGAGCTCGACCTCGCGCGGCTCGGCTCGCAACCGAACCTGACGATCAAGGACTATCAGGGTGGACACATGGTCTATCTCGACGATACGTCGCGTCCGCAGGAGAAAGCCGACCTCGTGACTTTCTACAACGCGGCCGCGCACTGACGCGACGGGCCGGCGCCGCGCGCCCCTCGCGGCGCATGCGCCGGCCATCGACGACCTCATTCCAGACTGGAGCCTGACATGACCAAACGTTTCATCGTCGTTGCCGCCGCACTCGCGTGCGCGGGCGTCGCAGCATCCGCACCGGTGTCCGCATTCGCGCAGGCGGGCGACGCCGCCACTCCGGCGCGCGCGCGCCAGGCGCAACTCGGCGACCCGTACGTGCCGCTGGCCGCGCGCAAGCCGACCGCCGGCACGCAGACGACCGGCGCCGCGCTGCACGCGCAGGTGGTGCGCAAGCTCGCGCGGCAGTTCGGCGCGGCGGACACGCAGAACACCGGTTCGATCACCGAAGCGCAGGCGCGCGCGGCCGGCCTCGGCTACGTCGCGAATCACTTCCGGCAGATCGATGCGAACGGCAGCGGCCGCGTGTCGTTCGCCGACGTGCAGCGCTACATGCAGGCGCGCAGCGCGAAACAGCAGTAAGCACGGCGCGCACGGATAACGGGGGCGGAATCTGCGACGCGCGGGTTCCGCCCCCGCGCGCATTGCGCAGCCGTTGCGCGTCCGGTAACACACGCACGCGCATGCCGGTTTCTCATTATTTGGACAACGCACTCAAATATTGGTGGCGCGTACGTCCGCTCCTACAATCCGAAGCACATCGACAGCTTCGGACCCACGCACCGCGCGGCGCCCGAGCACACGGAGACACCTTCCATGACGTTCGCCGGGCCCTTTCCTCGGTGCATCGACCGCCGCGTTGCCGCGACGCCAGAGTTCGTTACGGCGTTGCGACTGCGGCTTACCCGATTCCGCTGAAGAAGCCTGTTCCATGACCAAGATGCCTGACACCCTCGCTCTCGACGCCCGGCGCGCGACGCCGGACGATGCGCCGCTCACCGACAGCATCGGCGCGACCAGCACGCCGCTCGATCTCGCCGCGCAGCAGGCCGGCACGCAGACGTTGCTGCGCGGCCTGGCGATCCTCGAAGCGATCGCAAACGGCGCGCGCGACATGCGTGCGATCGGCGCCGCGCTCGGCACGACGCGCAGCACGACGCACCGGCTTGTCAGCAGCCTCGTACAGGCGCGTTACCTGCGCCAGGTGCAGGGCGGCTATCTGCTCGGCCCGAAGCTGATCGAGCTCGGCACGATCGCGCTCGAGCAGATGCCGCTCACGGCGGTCGCGCGGCCTCATCTCGAAGCGCTCGCGGAAGCGACGCTCGACACGATCCACCTCGGCGTGCGCGACGGCGACGACGTGCTGTACATCGACAAGATTCCGGGCACGCGCGGGCTCGAGATGCGCTCGCGCGTCGGCCACCGGATGCCGCTCGCGTCGACCGGCATCGGCAAGGCGATGATGCTCGACCTCGATCCGGACCTGTGGCGCTCGCTGTTCGAGGCTGCGCGGCGCGCGCTCGCCGGAGTCAATTTCAAGCCGGACAACCGGCCCGAGACGAGTGCGTTCCTGCAGCGCATGGCGCATTACGCGGCCGGCGGCTACACGTTCGACCTCGAGGAAAACGAAGCGTCGATCCGCTGCGTGGCCGCGCCGATCCGCGATGCATCGGGCGCGATCGTCGCAGCGGTGTCGGTGGCCAGCACGATTCCGTACATGCCGCACGACCGGATGGACGAACTGATTCCGCTCGTGCAGCGCGAAGCGCGAGCCATTTCCGCGGAGCTGGGCTGGAGCCCGCCGCAGGGTACCCGCAGGATCAAACGATGACCAATTCGACCCGGACCGTTCCGGACGCCAATTCCGCCGACCCGTCGCTGATTGCGCTCGACTGGGGCACGACGTCGCTGCGCGCGTATCTGTTCGACGCGCACGGCGCGCTCGTCGACACGCGCACCCGCGCGGCGGGCGTGATGCACGTGCCGGCCGGCGGCGCGCGCGCGTTCGACGTCGTGTTCGAGGAAGCGTGCGGCGACTGGCTGGACCGCGCGCCCGGCATGCCGGTGCTGGCGGCCGGGATGGTCGGCAGCGCGCAGGGCTGGCGCGAGGCGCCGTACGTCGCGGTGCCGGCCGGCGCGGATGCGCTCGTCGCGGGCCTCGTCACGGTAACGACCGCACGCGGCACGACGGTATCGATCGTGCCGGGCGTGATCGCAACGGGCGAACTGCCCGACGTGATGCGCGGCGAGGAAACGCAGATATTCGGCGCGCTCGCGAACGATCCGATGCTTGATGCCGATCGTTCAGGGGTACTGATCGGCCTGCCGGGCACGCATGCGAAATGGGCATGGGTGAAGGACGGTCTCATCGAGCGCTTCCAGACCTTCATGACCGGCGAGCTGTACGCGGCGCTGCGCGACCACACGATCCTCGGCCGCACGATGCGCGCGAGCGCGTCGCCGGACCGCGCGGCGTTCGAGCGCGGCGTCGCGGTGGCCCGCGGCGCGCAGCGCACGGGGCTGCTCGCGACGATCTTCAGCACGCGCACGCTAGGCCTGACCGACCGGCTCGCGCCGGATGCGCAGGGCGACTACCTGTCCGGGCTGCTAATCGGCCACGAGCTGAATGCGCTCGACGCGATGCTCGCGGAGCGCGGCGCGGCGCTTGCAAATCAGCCGCTGCTGCTGATCGGCGACGGCGGATTGTGCGCGCGCTACGTCGACGCGCTGAACGTGTTCGGTTGCACGCACGCGCGTGTGGCCGCGCAGGCGACCGAACGCGGCCTGTGGTGGATCGCATCGCGTGCCGGGCTCGTGCGCGCGGACGGCGCACCGGTTTGCGCCGATCAATGAACTGCTTGAAGAGGAACTGCCGATGTCGCCCGACCTAACGCTGCCCGCGCCGTACATGCCGAACGCCGCGCTGATGCGCGCCTTCGACGCGTGCCCGCTGATCGCGATCATGCGCGGGATCACGCCCGCCGAGGCGGCGGACCACGGTCATGCACTGCATGAAGCCGGCTTCCGGATCGTCGAGGTGCCGCTCAATTCGCCCGATCCGTTCGACAGCATCGCGGCGCTGCGCCGTGCTTTGCCCGACGACATGATCGTCGGCGCGGGCACCGTGCTGCGCGCCGAGTTCGTCGACCGCGTGCAGGACGCGGGCGGCGCGCTGATCGTGATGCCGCACAGCGATGCGGCGGTGATCCGCCGCGCGCGCGAGCGCGGGCTCGCGAGTGCGCCCGGCGTCGCGACGCCGACCGAGGCGTTCGCCGCGCTCGCGAACGGCGCCGACGTGCTGAAGATGTTTCCGGCCGAGCAGCTCGGCGTGCCGGTCGTGAAGGCGTGGCGCGCGGTGATCGATCGCGCGGTGCCGCTGATTCCGGTCGGCGGCATTGCGCCGGACAACATGCAGCCGTTCCTCGCTGCCGGAGCGAATGGGTTCGGGCTAGGCTCGGCGTTGTACCGGCCCGGCCAGTCCGCCGACGCGACCGCGGCGAATGCGCGTGCGTTCCAGGCCGGCCTGCGCGCCGCGCGCGGCGGAGCCGCATGATGGATCGCCTCGCAGGCAAGGTCGCCGTGGTGACCGGCGCGGGCCGCGGAATCGGCGCGGCGATTGCGCTCGCGTTTGCGCGCGAGGGTGCGGCCGTCGCACTCGTCGACGTCGACTTCCCGCTCGCACGGCGCACGGCTGCGGCGACCGCCGACGCCGTCGACGGCGCGCGCGTGCTGCCGCTGCATGCGGACGTCACGCGCCAGGAGTCGGTGCGCGACGCACTCGCGCAGACCGAAGCCGCGTTCGGCCCGCTCGACGTGCTGGTGAACAACGCGGGCATCAACGTATTCGCCGATCCGCTGACGATGACGGACGACGACTGGCGCCGGTGCTTCGCGGTCGACCTCGACGGCGTGTGGCACGGCTGTCGCGCGGCGCTGCCGGGAATGGTGGAGCGCGGGCGCGGCAGCATCGTGAACATCGCGTCGACGCACGCGTTCCGGATCATCCCGGGATGTTTTCCTTACCCGGTCGCGAAACACGGCGTGCTGGGCCTCACGCGCGCCCTCGGCATCGAATATGCGGCGCGCAACGTGCGCGTGAATGCGATTGCGCCGGGCTACATCGAGACGCAGCTCACGCGCGACTGGTGGGATGCGCAGGCCGACCCGGCCGCGGCGCGGGCGCAGACGCTCGCACTGCAGCCGATGAAGCGGATCGGCAAGCCGGAGGAGGTCGCGATGACGGCGGTGTTCCTCGCATCCGACGAGGCGCCGTTCATCAATGCCGCGTGCATCACCGTCGACGGCGGGCGCGCGGCGCTGTACCACGACTGACGCGACGATTCGAAAGACCGCACGTGCGACGGCCGCGCGCACGCTGCGTCGAAACCAACAAGCGGCTGTATCCCGTTCGATGAAGACAAGGAGACACTGGAGATGAAACGCAGAACGTTCGTAACGCTGGCGGCCGCGGCCGCGGTGGTGATGGGAAGCCCGATCGCGCACGCGGCCGATCCGGTCAAGATCGGCTTCCTGGTGAAGCAGCCGGAAGAGCCGTGGTTCCAGGACGAATGGAAATTCGCCGAGATGGCCGCGAAGGACAAGGGCTTCACGCTCGTGAAGATCGGTGCGCCGTCCGGCGAGAAGGTGATGAGCGCGATCGACAACCTGTCCGCGCAGAAGGCGCAGGGCTTCATCATCTGCACGCCCGACGTGAAGCTCGGGCCGGGCATCGTCGCGAAGGCGAAGTCCCACAACCTGAAGATGATGACGGTCGACGACCGTCTCGTCGACGGCGCGGGCAAGCCGATCGAGTCGGTGCCGCACATGGGGATTTCCGCATACAACATCGGCAAGCAGGTGGGTGACGGCATCGCGGCCGAGATCAAGAAGCGCGGCTGGAACATGAAGGACGTCGGCGCGATCGACATCACGTACGAGCAGCTGCCCACCGCGCACGACCGCACGAGCGGCGCGACCGACGCGCTGGTCGCGGCCGGTTTCCCGAAGGCGAACGTGATCGCGGCGCCGCAGGCGAAGACCGACACCGAGAACGCGTTCAACGCGGCCAACATCGCGCTCACGAAGAACCCGCAGTTCAAGCACTGGGTCGCGTACGGGCTGAACGACGAGGCCGTGCTCGGCGCGGTGCGCGCGGCCGAAGGGCGCGGCTTCAAGGCGGACAACATGATCGGCATCGGCATCGGCGGCTCCGATTCGGCGCTGAACGAGTTCAAGAAGCCGCAGCCGACGGGTTTCTACGGCACCGTGATCATCAGCCCGAAGCGCCACGGCGAGGAAACCTCGGACCTGATGTATGCGTGGATCACGCAAGGCAAGGCCCCGCCGGCGCTGACGCTGACGACGGGCATGCTCGCGACGCGCGACAACGTGTCGAAGGTGCGCGAGGAGATGGGGCTCGCATCGAAGTAAGCGGCTTGCCGGCCGCCGCGGCGACGCGCGGCCGGCAATCGATGGATCTGCAAGTGGGGAGACGACGTGTCAGCGGCACTGCGTTTTGACAATATCGGCAAGGTATTTCCCGGCGTGCGCGCACTCGACGGCATCTCGTTCGACGTGCACGCGGGCGAGGTGCATGGCCTGATGGGCGAGAACGGCGCGGGCAAGTCGACGCTGCTGAAGATTCTCGGCGGCGAATACCAGCCCGACGCGGGCAGCGTGCTGGTCGACGGCCAGCCCGTGCATTTTTCGAGTGCGGCCGCATCGATCGCGGCCGGCATCGCGGTGATTCACCAGGAACTGCAGTACGTGCCCGACCTGACGGTCGCGGAGAACCTGCTGCTCGGCCGGCTGCCGAATGCGCTCGGCTGGGTAAGAAAGGGCGAGGCGAAGCGCCACGTGCGCGAGCGGCTCGCCGCGATGGGCGTCGATCTCGATCCGGACGCGAAGCTCGGGCGGCTGTCGATCGCGCAGCGGCAGATGGTCGAGATCTGCAAGGCGCTGATGCGCAATGCACGCGTGATCGCGCTCGACGAACCGACGAGCTCGTTGTCGCATCGGGAGACCGAGGTGCTGTTCAAGCTCGTCGACGACCTGCGCGCGCAGGGTCGCGCGCTGATCTACATCTCGCACCGGATGGACGAGATCTACCGGCTTTGCGATGCGTGCACGATCTTCCGCGACGGGCGCAAGATCGCGTCGCACGAATCGCTGGCCGACGTGCCGCGCGAGCGGCTGGTCGCCGAGATGGTCGGGCGCGAGATTTCGGACATCTACCATTACGCGCCGCGCGCGCTCGGCGACGTGCGCTTCTCGGCCGAAGGCATCGACGGCCCGGCGCTGCGCGAGCCGGCGAGCTTCTCGGTACGCGCGGGCGAGATCGTCGGCTTCTTCGGGCTGGTCGGCGCCGGCCGCAGCGAGCTGATGCGGCTCGTGTACGGCGCGGACCGCCGGCGCGCGGGCACGCTGACGCTCGACGGCACGCGCATCGACGTAAAGCGCACCGGCGACGCGATCCGCCACGGGATCGTGCTGTGTCCGGAGGACCGCAAGGAGGAAGGGATCATCGCGATGGCATCGGTCGCGGAGAACATCAACATCAGCTGCCGCCGCCATTCGTTGCGCGCAGGGCTTTTCATCGACCGCAAGACCGAAACCGAAACGGCCGACCGCTTCATCCAGCGGCTGAAGATCAAGACGCCGAGCCGGCGGCAGAAGATCCGCTTCCTGTCGGGCGGCAACCAGCAGAAGGCGATCCTGTCGCGCTGGCTCGCGGAGCCCGACCTGAAGGTCGTGATCCTCGACGAGCCGACGCGCGGCATCGACGTCGGCGCGAAGCACGAGATCTACGACGTGATCTACCGGCTCGCGGAGCGCGGCTGCGCGATCGTGATGGTGTCGTCTGAGTTGCCGGAGGTGCTCGGCGTGTCCGACCGCATCGTCGTGATGCGCGAAGGGCGAATCGCCGGCGAGCTGCCGCGCGAGCGGGCGAACGAACATGCGGTGCTGAGCCTCGCGCTGCCGCAGACGAGCGTCGTCGAGGCGGCTGACGCAGTTTGAGGTCGCCGCGTGCGACGCAGGACTTTCGAATCGATCAAGCGCGGCGCGGGCCGCGCGATGCAGGAGCAGGAGACACAACCATGCAAGTCAGGGAAAACCTCGCCAGCGCAGCCGTGAAGCCGTCGGCCGACGCGCTGGTGCCGCAGCAGAGCGATCGCCAGAAGTGGTGGCAGCACCTCACCGAATACAGCCTGATCGCGATCTTCGCGGTGATGTTCATCACGATGTCGCTGACGGTCGATCACTTCTTCTCGATCGACAACATGCTCGGCCTCGCGCTGTCGATCTCGCAGATCGGGATGGTCGCGTGCACGATGATGTTCTGTCTCGCGTCGCGCGACTTCGACCTGTCGATCGGCTCGACCGTCGCGTTCTCCGGCGTGCTGTGCGCGATGGTGCTGAACGCGACCGACAACACGTTCGTCGCGATCGTCGCGGCGGTTGCGGCCGGTGCGGCGATCGGCTTCGTGAACGGTGCGGTGATCGCGTACCTGCGCATCAACGCGCTGATCACGACGCTCGCGACGATGGAAATCGTGCGCGGGCTCGGCTTCATCGTGTCGAAGGGGCAGGCGGTCGGCGTGTCGTCCGATACGTTCATCGCGCTCGGCGGCCTCACGCTGTTCGGCGTATCGCTGCCGATCTGGGTCACGCTGCTGTGTTTCATCGTGTTCGGCGTGCTGCTGAACCAGACGGTGTACGGCCGCAACACGCTCGCGATCGGCGGCAATCCGGAAGCGTCGCGGCTCGCGGGGATCAACGTCGAACGCACGCGCGTGTACATCTTCCTGATTCAGGGCGCGGTGACGGCGCTCGCCGGCGTGATTCTCGCGTCGCGCATCACGTCGGGCCAGCCGAACGCCGCGCAGGGATTCGAGCTGAACGTGATCTCTGCGTGCGTGCTCGGCGGCGTGTCGCTGATGGGCGGCCGCGCGACGATCTCCGGCGTCGTGATCGGCGTGCTGATCATGGGCACCGTCGAGAACGTGATGAACCTGCTGAACATCGACGCGTTCTACCAGTACCTGGTGCGTGGCGCGATCCTGCTCGCGGCTGTGCTGCTCGACCAGCTGAAGAACCGCGGCGTGCGCGACTGACCGATTCCACGGAGACGATACGCATGACCATCGAAACATCCGCGCAGGATGCGCACGCCACGGCGGCCGACGCGCGCTATGCACGCTACCCGAGCCTCGAGGATCGCGCGGTGCTGATCACGGGCGGCGCGACCGGCATCGGCGCGTCGTTCGTCGAGCACTTTGCGCGACAGGGCGCGCGCGTCGCGTTCGTCGACCTCGATGCGCACGCGGGCGCCGCGCTTGCCGAGCGCCTCGCGCATGAGCCGCACGTGCGCCACGCGCCGCTGTTCCTGCCGTGCGACCTGACCGACATCGACGCGCTGCGCCGGACGATCGACGCGATCCGTGCGCGGGTCGGCGCGATCGCGGTGCTCGTGAACAACGCGGCGAACGACATGCGCCATGCGATCGGCGACGTGACGCCCGAATCGTTCGACGCGGGCATCGCGGTGAACCTGCGTCACCAGTTCTTTGCCGCGCAGGCGGTGATCGACGACATGAAGCAGCACCGCGGCGGCGCGATCATCAATCTCGGCTCGATCAGCTGGATGCTGAAGAACGGCGGATATCCCGTGTACGTGATCGCGAAGGCAGCCGTGCAGGGGCTCACGCGCGGGCTCGCGCGCGATCTCGGGCCATTCGGGATCCGCGTGAATTCGCTGGTGCCGGGTTGGGTGATGACCGACAAGCAGCGCAGGCTGTGGCTCGACGACGCGGGCCGGGCCGCGATCAAGGCCGGCCAGTGCATCGACGCCGAGCTTCTGCCGGACGATCTCGCACGGATGGCGCTGTTTCTCGCGGCCGACGACAGCCGGATGATCACCGCGCAGGACGTGGTGGTCGACGGCGGCTGGGCCTGATTGCCGGGGTTCGTGCTCGCGCGGCACCTCGTATCGTTTCATCGACGAAGAAAAGGAGCTCACCATGACTGCCACGCCCTCGCGCGCATCGTCGTCCACGAGCCAGTCGCGCCGCGCGCGTCTCGCGGCCGCCGCGCAGCCGGTCAGCGCCGGCCCGCAGACCGCCGCGTTCGCGCAGGGCGTGGGCGCCGCGCACGCTGCGGCCGTCACGCTGTCGAACGCATCGTTGCGGCTCGACGTGCTGCCGCACCTCGGCGGCGGCATCGCCCGCTTCGACTGGCGGGGCGATCATGGCGTGCTGGTGCCGGTGTTCCGCCGCTGCGAGCATCCGGAAACCGCGACCGACCCGAGCCAGCTCGCATGCTATCCGCTGTTGCCGTACTCGAACCGGATCGGCAACGGCCGGTTCGAATGCGACGGGCGCAGCGTCGCGGTGCCGCGCAATCGCCGCGACGAGCCGCTGCCGATCCACGGCGACGGCTGGCTCGCGTGCTGGCAGGTCGACGACGCGACCGACACGACGCTGCAGTTGTCGCTCGATCGCGCGAGCGGTGCGCCGTATGCGTTTCGCGCGATCCAGTCGTTCTCGCTCGACGACACGACGCTGTCCATCGCGCTGACGATCGAGAATGCCGGGCGCGCCCGGCTGCCGTTCGGGCTTGGCGTGCATCCGTTTCTCGTGCGCGACGACGTGACCGAGCTGGCCGCGGCCGCGGGCGGGCTGTGGCTGTCGGGCGCCGATTTTTTGCCGGTGCGGCACGTGAGCGTGCCGCCGGCCTGGCAGTTCGGTGTCGCGTATCCGCTGCCGCCGACGCTCGTCAATCACGCGTTCACCGGCTGGGGCGGCCACGCGACGGTGAGCTGGCCGCGCCGCGCGCTGTCGCTGACGATCTCGGCCGACGCCGATGCCTACGTGCTCTATACGCCGCCGGGCGAGCCGTTCTTCTGCTTCGAGCCGGTCGATCATCCGATCAATGCGGTGAATTTGCCGGGCGGCGCGGCCGCGCACGGGATGACGCTGCTCGCGCCGGGCGAGCGGCTTGCGCGCCGTTTCACGTTCACCGTCGAGCGCTCCGATGCGCGCGTCGATGCGGCCGTGCGCGAAGGGCGCCGTCGACGCGGGTAAAATACGCGGTCTACCAACGGTTTGCCGCGAGTACCCGCCATGTCTTCCCCGCTTACTTTCATCGAATCGCTGCGCGCCGCGTGGCAGCGCACGAATTCGCTGCTGTGCGTCGGCCTCGATCCCGAGCCGTCGCGCTTTCCCGTGCAGTTCGACGGCCAGCCTGATGCGATCTTCGAATTCTGCCGGCAGATCGTCGACGCGACCGCACCGTATGCGAGCGCGTTTAAGCCGCAGATCGCATACTTCGCCGCGCATCGTGCGGAAGACCAGCTCGAGCGGCTGATCGCGCACATTCACTTGCAGCATCCGGGCCTGCCGGTGATCCTCGACGCGAAACGCGGCGACATCGGCAGCACGGCCGAGCAATACGCGCGCGAAGCGTTCGAGCGCTATCGCGCGGATGCCGTCACCGTGAACCCGTACATGGGCTACGACTCGGTCGAGCCGTACTTCGAGCATGAAGGCAAGGGCGTGATCGTGCTGTGCCGCACGTCGAACCCGGGCGGCTCGGACCTGCAGTTCCTCGAGACGAACGGCCGACCGCTGTACCAGATCGTCGCCGATCTCGCGGCGAACAAGTGGAACGCGAAGAACGGCCAGCTCGGCCTCGTGGTCGGCGCGACGTTCCCGAAGGAAATCGAGATCGTGCGCGGGATCGTCGGCGACATGCCGCTGCTGATTCCCGGTATCGGCGCGCAGGGCGGCGACGTGCAGGCGACCGTCAATGCGGGCCGCACGGCCGACGGCACCGGGATGATGATCAACTCGTCGCGCGCGATCCTTTACGCGAGCAAGGGCGAGGATTTCGCCGAAGCCGCGGCGCTCGCCGCGCAGAAGACGCGCGACACGATCAACGCGCATCGCTGAAATGCCGCGCCGCCCGTTCCGGGCGGCGCGTGCAACGCCGAGCCCGCGTTCGCGGGCCGCAATACCCCGCCTTCGCATTGCGCCGCATTGGCGCGCACGAACAATTTCCCGTCGCTTTCGCACCGCACGCGCGCCCGGCAAACGCGCGATGCTGCCGCTTGTCATCGTTCCGTAACAAAAATGTCAAGAATGGAGTGACGCCATGCCTCGCCTGTCCCGACGTTTTCTGGGCGCGCTTGCCGCGTCGTTGTGCATGTCGTTCGCTCATGCGGCCGACTTGTCGCACTGGCCCGCAGACAGCGCGAAGGCGCTGAACGACATGATTGCCGCGCACGCGCATCGCGGCGACTACGCGGTGTTCGACGCCGACAACACCACGTACCGCTACGACCTCGAAGAAGCGCTGCTGCCGTATCTCGAGAACCGCGGCGTGCTTACGCGCGACTCGCTCGATCCGTCGCTGAAGCTGATTCCGTTCAGGGATTCGGCCGACTACAAGGAATCGCTGACGAGCTACTACTATCGGCTCTGCGAGATCGACGACCTGGTCTGCTACCCGTGGATCGCGCAGGCATTCTCCGGGTTGTCGCTCGCCGAGCTGAAACGCCACATCGACGCGATGCTCGCCGACGGCAAGCCGGTGCCGATCCGTTACTGGCAGGGCGACAAGGTTGTGGACGGTGCCGCGAACCCGCCGCGTTTCTTCCGGGGGATGCAGCAGCTGTACAACGCGCTGCGCGAGAACGGGATCGACGTGTACGTGATGACGGCCGCGCACGAGGAGCTCGCGCGGCTCGTGCTGGCCGATCCGAAGTACGGCTACAACGTGAAGCCGCAGAACGTGATCGGCGTGACGACGCTGCTGCGCAATCCGGCAACGGGCGCGCTGACCACGTCGCGGCTGCAGATCAAGGCCGGCAAGTACGACGAGGCCGCGAACCGCGACCTCGTGATCACGCCGTTCCTGATGAACCCGATGACGTGGTACGAAGGCAAGCTCGGCTCGATCGTCGGATGGATCGACCAGTGGAAAAAGCCGGTGCTGGTCGCGGGCGACACGCCGAAATCTGACGGCTACATGCTGCTGAATGCGACCGATGTCGCGCACGGCGGCGTGCGCGTGTGGGTGAACAAGAAAGACAAGCAGATGACGCAGATCCGCGCGTGGTCGGACGAATCGGCCGCGCAACAGAAGGCGCTGGGCCTGCCGGTGACCGCGGACAAGAACTGGATCGTCGTGAAACCCGACGCGATCCAGTAAGCAGCGCGGGGCACCGCCCGCGCTTGTCGCGATCGTCGCGCGAGCGGATCAGCGCTCGTGTTCGTCGAGCAGCTTCAGCAGCCCGCGCAGCGCATGTGCGGCCGCCTGCGTGCGGATCTGCTCGCGGTCGCCCTTGAACACGAGCGTCTCGACGTCGGTGTGCAGCCGGTTGCTCCATGCGAACGATACGGTGCCGACCGGCTTCTTCTCGCTGCCGCCGCCCGGGCCGGCGATCCCGGTAACGGACAGCGCGACCTGCGCGCGGCTGTTGCGCAGCGCGCCTTCGGCCATCGCGCGCGCGACCGGCTCGCTGACCGCGCCGTGCTTGTCGATCAGGTCGGGCGGCACGCCGATCATCTCGCTCTTCGCCTGATTCGAATAAGTGACGAAGCCGCGCTCGAACCACTGGCTGCTGCCGGAAATGTCGGTGATCGCGGCGGCGATCATGCCGCCAGTGCAGGATTCGGCAGTGGCGAGCGACAGGTGCTCGTCACGCAGCTTGTTGCCTGCGCGGATCGCAAGCTGATGAACGACGGAATCGGTTGGCATGCGCGTCGGGAAACGGGAGTCGGGAAATCGGTCAGCCGGCGGCGGAGCGCCACAGCGCGATCACGAGCAGCGTCATGAATGCGGCGATCAGGTCGTCGACCATGATGCCAAGCCCGCCTTTCACGCGACGGTCGAAATAGCGGATCGGCGGCGGCTTGAGCATGTCGAAGAAGCGGAACACGACGAACGCCCACAACTGGCCGATGAAGGTCGCGGGCGTGACGAACAGCATCACGAGCCAGATCGCGACGATTTCGTCCCAGACGACGGCGCCAGGATCGGCCGTGCCCATCCTGCGTGCGGTGAAACCGGTGATCCACGTACCGGCGACGAACCCGACCGCGATCAGCGCCCACCATTCGGGCACCGTCAGATAGCGGTTGAGGACGACGAACGCGAGCCAGCCGAACAGCGTGCCGAACGTGCCGGGCATGAACGGCGCGAGCCCGCTGCCGAAGCCGAGCGACACGAGGTGCGCCGGATGCGACAGCATGAGGCGCGCGGTGGCGCGCTGCGGCGCGGCGCCGGCGGCGCCGGGCGCGGCCGCGCGTTGCGCGGGCGTCGGATCAGTCTGCATGGAAGTGGTCGAAACCGTGCAACGTGAGGGTCAGCGGCGCGCCGGCGGCGTCGCGCCACGCGATCGCGGGCCGCTCCGCCGGCGAGGACAACGCGCGTATTGTACCGATTCGCGTGACCCGGACGCCGGCGCGCGTGCCGGCCGCATCGACTGCCGCGCGGGCCGCCGCCGGCGCGGTGAAGCACAGCTCGTAGTCGTCGCCGCCGGCGAGCGCGCAGCGCCGCTGCACGTCGGGCGGCAGCGTCGCGAGCGCGGCCGAGCGCGGCACCGCGTCGGCGTCGATGTCCGCGCACACGTTCGAGCGCGTGAGGACGTGTTGCAGGTCGCCGGCGAGGCCGTCGGAGATGTCGAGCGCCGCGTGGGCGACACCCGCGAGTGCCAGCCCGAGCGCGATGCGCGGCTCCGGGCGCTCGAGCGCTTGCCGGAACGCGGCGGCTTCGTCCGTGCCGGCCGTCCATTCGCCGCGCGCGATTCCGAGCCCCGCGCGCGCGTCGCCGAGCGTGCCGGACACCCACACGTCGTCGCCGTCGCACGCGGCATCGCGCCGCAACGCGGCGTCGGGCGCGACTTCGCCGAATACGGTCACGCACAGGTTCAGCGGCCCGCTCGTCGTGTCGCCGCCGATCAGCTCGCAGCCGAACCGCTCGGCGAGCGCGAAAAGGCCGTCGCTGAACGCCTCGAGCCACGCGGCGTCGGCGCGCGGCAGCGCGCACGCGAGCGTGAACGCGCGCGGCTCGGCGCCCATCGCGGCGAGATCCGACAGGTTGACGGCGAGCGTCTTGTGGCCGAGCGCGTCGGGTGCGACGTCGGGAAAGAAATGGCGGCCCTCGACCAGCATGTCGGTCGAAATGGCCATCAACTTGCCGGATCGCGGTGCGATCAGCGCGCAATCGTCGCCGATGCCGAGCGTGGACGCCCTTGCGCCCCGGGCGGCACGGCGTGCGAAGAAGCGGTCGATCAACGAAAACTCGGACAAGGCGGCTGGCACGGCGGACGGACCCGGTAGCGGTGAGGGGAACGGCATTGTACGCAGCGAACGGCGCCGTTCTTGCACCGTTCAGTACATTTTTGTCGCGGCTGTTGCACCCGAATCGCCGGTCTGGCGGGCTTCGATTGGCGCTACAATGCCGTCGAACAGTTATTCTAATCTGCCCGCCACGAGACACATGTCCACTCAAGCCTCCTCCAAAGCCAAGCTCCGCGAAGCCGCGCTCGACTATCACGAATTCCCGACGCCGGGGAAGATCGCGATCGCTCCGACCAAGCAGATGATCAACCAGCGCGATCTCGCGCTCGCGTATTCGCCGGGTGTCGCGTACGCGTGCGAGGAGATCGTCGAGAACCCTCTGAACGCCGCGCGCTTCACCGCGCGCAGCAACCTGGTCGGCGTGGTCACCAACGGCACCGCGGTGCTCGGTCTCGGCAACATCGGCCCGCTCGCGTCGAAGCCGGTGATGGAAGGCAAGGCCGTGCTGTTCAAGAAGTTCGCCGGCATCGACGTGTTCGACATCGAGCTGAACGAGTCGGACCCGCACAAGCTGGTCGACGTGATCGCCGCGCTGGAGCCGACCTTCGGCGGGATCAACCTCGAGGACATCAAGGCGCCGGACTGCTTCATCGTCGAGCGCGAAGCGCGCAAGCGGATGAAGATCCCGGTGTTCCACGACGACCAGCACGGCACCGCGATCGTCGTGGCCGCGGCCGTCACGAACGGCCTGAAGGTCGTGAACAAGGACATCAAGAAGGTCAAGCTCGTCGCATCCGGCGCCGGCGCCGCCGCGCTCGCATGCCTGGACCTGCTCGTCGACATCGGCCTGCCGCTCGAGAACATCACGGTGACCGACCTGGCTGGCGTGGTCTACAAAGGCCGCACCGAGCTGATGGATCCGGACAAGGAGCGTTTCGCGCGCGAAACCGACGCACGCACGCTGGCCGAGGTGATCGACGGCGCGGACATCTTCCTTGGCCTGTCGGCCGCCGGCGTGCTGAAGCAGGAGATGGTGAAGGGGATGGCCGAGCGCCCGCTGATTCTCGCGCTCGCGAACCCGACGCCGGAAATCCTGCCGGAGCTCGCGCTCGAAGTGCGCCCGGACGCGGTGCTGGCCACCGGCCGCACCGATTACCCGAACCAGGTCAACAACGTGCTGTGCTTCCCGTTCATCTTCCGCGGCGCGCTCGACGTCGGCGCGACGACGATCACGCGGGAAATGGAGATCGCGGCGGTCAACGCGATCGCCGAACTCGCGCAGCATGAGCAGAGCGACATCGTCGCGACCGCGTACGGAATCCAGGATCTGTCGTTCGGGCCCGAATACCTGATTCCGAAGCCGTTCGATCCGCGCCTGATCGTGAAGATCGCGCCGGCCGTCGCACAGGCCGCGATGGACGGCGGCGTCGCGACGCGCCCGATCGAGGACATGGACGCGTACAAGCAGCATCTGCAGCAATTCGTGTATCACAGCGGCACGACGATGAAGCCGATCTTCCAGATCGCGCGCGCGGCGCCGGAAGGGAAGAAGCGCGTCGTGTTCGCGGAAGGCGAGGAAGAGCGCGTGCTGCGCGCGGTCCAGATCATCGTCGACGAGAAGCTCGCGAAGCCGATCCTGATCGGCCGCCCGTCGGTGATCGAGCACCGTATCCAGCGCTACGGGCTGCGTCTCACGCCGGGCACCGATTTCACCGTCGTGAACACCGAGCACGACGAGCGTTACCGCGACTTCTGGCAGACGTACTACAAGATGATGGCGCGCAAGGGCATCAGCGAGCAGCTGGCCCGCGTCGAAATGCGCCGCCGCACGACGCTGATCGGCTCGATGCTGGTGAAGAAGGGCGAAGCGGACGGGATGATTTGCGGCACGATCAGCACCACGCACCGCCATCTGCACTTCATCGACCAGGTGATCGGCAAGCGTCCGGGCTGCAGCGTGTACGCCGCGATGAACGGCCTCGTGCTGCCGGGCCGCCAGATCTTCCTCGTCGACACGCACGTGAACGTTGATCCGACCCCGGAACAGCTGGCCGAGATCACGATCATGGCTGCCGAAGAAGTGCGGCGCTTCGGCATCGAGCCGAAGGTTGCGCTGCTGTCGCATTCGAATTTCGGCACGAGCAACGCGCCGTCGGCGCAGAAGATGCGCGATACGCTCGCGATCCTGCAGGCGCGCGCGCCGGAGCTGAAGGTCGACGGCGAAATGCACGGCGATGTCGCGCTCGACGCGGCGCTGCGCAAGGAAATCCTGCCGGAATCGACGCTCGAAGGCGACGCGAACCTCCTGGTCCTCCCGAACATCGATGCCGCGAACATCGCGTACAACCTGCTGAAGACGGCCGCCGGCAACAACATCGCGATCGGGCCGATTCTGCTTGGCGCGGCCGAGCCGGTGCACGTGCTGACCGAATCGGCGACGGTTCGCCGCATCGTCAACATGGCGGCCCTGCTGGTCGCCGACGTGAACGCCGCGCGCTGAGCCGGAAACGCGCGCCGCGCCGGGCAACCGGTGCGGCGCGTCGGGCGAAATTGTAAACAAACGCAAAAAGGGGCGTGCCCGCAATGGGCACGCCGCCGGGCAGGGCGCAACCGCGCTTCCCATAAAGCAACAGCAGCATCTCTCCACTCCGGGTAACGAGCGTGGCAAGGAGGCAGAGTCTTGCCATGACAGAGATGCCGCGCATATTTTATCTCATGAAAGATAAATGTAGTCTAGTTTCGGTAAAAAATGCGCGGTTTGGCGCGGCGTGACGCTTTCGTTTCCCAAACGAACATTGATTCGCGCGAACAATAGCGCTACGCTAACGCCTTTGGTTGGTCGTCAACTACTTGATTTAACAGCGGGAACCCTGGTTCATGGCACGCAAGTGGCTCCGCAACGGCGCGCTCGCGTCCGTCTTCGCGATGTTCGCGATGGGTATCGTCGGCACGCCGACGGGCAGTCTGGTTTCCGCCGCTTACGCACGGCAGGCCGCGTCGGCAGACATGGCCGTCGGCGGGGTCGATACGATCCCGACCGCCCGCTTGCCTCGCGAAGCCGTGACAACGCTCGGCCTGATCGGCGCCGGTGGTCCCTACCCGTACGAGAAAGACGGCGTCGTTTTCGGTAACCGCGAGCGGATTCTGCCGAAGGCGAAGCGCGGCTACTACCACGAGTACACGGTGCCGACGCCGCGCGCGCGCAATCGCGGCGCGCGCCGGATCGTCTGCGGCGGGCCATTGCGCCGGATCGACAACTGTTATTACACGGACGACCACTACAACAGTTTTAAACGTATTGTTGAATGACTTCGGGATGAACGGCATGAGCGACTCCATCTACGCGCACGACACGGCGGCGGCGGAACTGTTCGCGGCCGGCGACGGCAATCTGTTTCAGCGCGTGATGCAACTACACGCGGCGGCACAGGCCGGCGGCGCGCCGGAGCAGCCGGCGGCCGAGCCCGGGCTTTCATCGAACGAGGAGCCTATGAGCCTTTTCACGACCGTGCGACCCAATCTCGTGCAGTCGATCCGCGCGTTCCGCGTGCAGGATCTCGCCGACGAAGCCGGTCGGCTCGGCCAGCATTTCCTGTACGCGTATTGCGGCGCCGCGCAGTCGAAGCAGGAAGTGATGGAAACGATCGCGACCTCGTTCCTGTTTCCGAAGCATTTCGGCAAGAACTACGACGCGCTGTACGACTGCCTGACCGACCTCGTTGCGAAGGCCGGCGCGCAGCCCGGTTTCGTGATCGTCCTCGAAGGGCTGCCGATCGCACAGAAATTCGACAAGGAAGGGCGCGAAACGCTGCTCGACGTGTTCCGCGAGGCCGCCGAATTCTGGGCCGAGCGCAAGGTCGCGTTCCGCGTGTTCTATTCGTTCGCGTAACCCGCGCATCGCATACCGCGTCGGTCGCAGCCGAATTGCCAAAAAAGCCCGCGTCGAGCGGGCTTTTTTGCGTTTGCACGGCGCGTGCAGCGGCACGCTCGGGGGGGGGGGTACGCGCGGACCTGGCGCGGCCCCGCGCGTTCAGCGATCGCCGCTCACCAGCCGCCCCAACGTGCGGCGAGCGCCGCGAGCACGGCCGCGCCGGCCGTCTCGGTACGCAACACGCGCGGCCCGAGCGATAGCGCGGTGAAGCCGTGCGCACGGGCCGCGTTTTCCTCGTCCGGCGACAATCCGCCTTCCGGCCCGATCAGCAGCGTGACAGGGGATGCAGGCGGCGCATCGGGCAGCGACGTGAACGGGATGCTCGCGCGCGGCGACAGCAGCAGCCGCAGCTCGCCGTCGGCCGGTGCGGCCGGCAGCGTATCGAGCCACGCGCCGAAGCCGCGGATTGCCGCGACGTCCGGCACGCGGTTGCGCCCGCATTGCTCGCACGATGCGCGCACAACGCCGCGCCAGTGCGCGACGCGTTTGTCCGCTCGCTCCCCGGACAGTTTCACGACGCCGCGCGCGGTCGACAGCGGCACGACGGCCGCGACACCGAGTTCGACGGCCTTCTCGATCACCCAGTCCATCTTGTCGCCGCCGGCGATCCCTTGCGCGAGCGTCACGCGATAGGGCGGCTCGGCCTCGGCCGGATCGAACGCGTCGATTTGCGCGAGCGCGTTGCGCTTGTCGATCTCGACGAGGCGCGCGCGGTACTGGCCGCCGTTGCCGTCGAACAGCGCAAGCGCGTCGCCGGGCTGCAGCCGCAGCACCTGCGCGTGGCGGGCGACGTCGGCGGGCAGCGCGAGCGTCGCATCGGTGCGCAGCGCCGCTTCGACGAAAAAGCGCGGCACGGCTGCGGTGGTGGTGGCTTCACTCATGCTCGGTACGGCTCCGTGCGTCGAGGCGGCACGCGAGTGCCCACCGGTAGCCGTCGAGATCCTCGACCTGCGCGAAGCGATCGCCCCAGAACTGGTCCTGCGGCGCGCTCAGCGATTTCGCACCGGCGTCGAGCGCGCGCTGCCAGGTCGCATCGACGTCGTCGACATACAGATAAAACGACTGCGGAGCGGTTGCATGCGCACTCTTCGGCGTGAGCGCGATCGAGCCGAACGCGCCCTCCGGCGCGAACATCACAATCAGTTGATCACGGTAGGACATCTCGACGTGCATGATCGCGCCGTCTTCGTCGTGGACGTCACGCACCGCGAAGCCGAATGCGGCCTTGAAGAACTCGATGGCCGCCTGCGTATTGCGGACGGCCAGATACGGCGTCAACCAAGGCACGTTGGCCGGACGTGGATCGGTCATGAAAATCTCCTGTCGAACAGTGTGGGCGCTTCAGCGCTTACTCTGTTCCCATGCTTTGCGGTCGAACAGTATTGGCGCTCCAGCAGCGGCTCCCGTCCTGCGCCGTGCGGTACAACGGCAATCGGCGCCGGGGCCCCGTCGACGGCGCGCGATGCATCGCGGCCATCGCGGCGGGCGGCCTCTGTCGTTCCGGGATTGCGTGTCGCAGGCGGTTCGCGCGAGAAACGCGATGAGGGCGATGAGCGCGACGAGCCCGCACAACAACGCGCTTTCCAGGAAGTTCAGCGGCGAACGCCCAGTGTATCGCGCAGCGTGCGCGGCAGGGCAAAGAGGGCCGCATGAAGTCGCGCATCGTAGTAGCGCAATCCGTGGACGCAGCGCGCGGCGAGCCGCTCGTCGACGTCGTGCGCGAACAGCGCGGCCGCATCGAGCGTGTCGCTTGCGATCGCCATCAGCCATTGCGAACCGTACAGCGGCACGTGCGCGGACAACGGATCGACGAACGCGAAGCTCGCGCGCAGGTCGTCGAGCAGCGCGGCGACGCGCGCCGCATGGAACACCGGCGAGCCGAGGTGCATCGAGATCGCGCCGCGCGGCGTGAGGATCCGCTTCAGTCGTGCGTAGAACTCGCGCGTATAGAGGCCGGCCGCGGGGGAGTCCGGCGGCGTGAGGTCGAACACGACCAGATCGAAATGCTCGACGGTCGACGCGACGAAATGCGCGGCGTCGCCGATCACGACTTCGACGCGCGGGTCGTCGAGTGCGCCCTGGTGCACGTCGCCGAGATAGCGGCGCGCCATGCCGACCACTTCGTCGTCGAGCTCGGCGACGACGATCCGCTCGATGCACGCGTGCTTGAGCAACTGGCGCGCGGCGCCGCCGTCGCCGCCGCCGAGCACGAGCGCCTTCCGCGGGCACGGGTGCGCGAGCGCGGCAGGATGCGTCATGCACTCGTGGTACACGTACTCGTCGCCGACCGACGTCATCGGCCGGCCGTCCAGCGTGAACAGGCGGCCGAGCTGCGCGGTCTCCCAGACCTCGATGTGCTGATGCGGCGATGCGACGTGCGCGAGCCGCCGGGCGTTCGGGAAGCCGTAAGCGACATCGGGTGTGGGATGAAATAGAAGGGTCGTGCTCAAGGGCGGGGGCCGCTCGGGGCGGGCAGTTCCGACGCCTGAATTATAGGAGGCGCGCGGTTCGATGGAAATGCGTGCCGGAACACCGCGCACCGGCAGGGGAAATGTCGGCCCATCTGTTAAAATGACGAGCTTTGCAGCCCCGTCCGTAGGCTCCGTCCGCTTCGCGTCCGTCAGGCGCCGCACCGCGCGCCGGGAACGATCGACGCTCGAGCTTGCGGATGCCGCCGTGCCCCCGTTTCCTCGACTCGTTCTCCGGACTCGACATGACGACTTCGTCTCCCGCCTCCACCACCCTGATGGCCAACGCGATCCGTGCGCTCGCGATGGACGCCGTCCAGCAAGCGAACTCCGGTCACCCCGGCATGCCGATGGGCATGGCCGAAATCGGCGTGGCGCTCTGGTCGCGCCACCTGAAGCACAATCCGACGAACCCGCACTGGGCGGACCGCGACCGCTTCGTGCTGTCGAACGGCCATGGCTCGATGCTGCTGTACTCGCTGCTGCACCTGACCGGCTACGACCTGCCGATGGAAGAGCTGAAGAACTTCCGCCAGCTGCACTCGAAGACGCCGGGCCACCCGGAATACGGGATCACGCCGGGCGTCGAGACGACCACCGGCCCGCTCGGCCAGGGTCTCGCGAACGCGGTCGGCATGGCGCTCGGCGAAGCGCTGATGGCGGACGAGTTCAACCGTGACGGCGCGAAGATCGTCGATCACCACACGTACGTGTTCCTCGGCGACGGCTGCCTGATGGAGGGCATCTCGCACGAAGCCTGCTCGCTCGCGGGCACGCTGAAGCTGAACAAGCTGATCGCGCTGTACGACGACAACGGCATCTCGATCGACGGCGACGTCGTCAACTGGTTCCACGACGACACGCCGAAGCGCTTCGAGGCGTACGGCTGGAACGTGATCCCGAACGTGAACGGCCATGACGTCGAGGCGGTCGACGCGGCGATCGCGAAAGCGAAGTTGTCTGACAAGCCGACGCTGATCTGCTGCAAGACGGTGATCGGCAAGGGCGCGGCCACGAAGGCGGGCGGCCACGACGTGCACGGCGCGGCGCTCGGCGCGGAAGAAATCGCGAAGACGCGCGCGGCGCTCGGCTGGACGTGGGAGCCGTTCGTGATTCCGCAGGAAGTCTATGCGGCATGGGACGCGAAGGAAGCCGGCAAGCGCGCCGAAGCGGCATGGAACGACACGTTCGCGCAGTACCGCGCGAAGTATCCGGCCGAAGCCGCTGAATTCGAACGCCGGATGGCGAACAAGCTGCCGGCCGACTGGGCCGAGAAGGCGGCCGCGATCATCGCCGCGGCGAACGAGCGCGCCGAAACGGTCGCGACCCGCAAGGCGTCGCAGCAGGCGATCGAAGGGCTTGCCGCCGTACTGCCGGAGCTGCTCGGCGGTTCGGCCGACCTGACCGGCTCGAACCTCACCAACTGGAAGGCATCGAAGGCAGTGCGCGCGAATCCGGAAGGTGCGGGCGTGCTGCTTGGCAACCACATCAACTACGGCGTGCGCGAATTCGGCATGAGCGCCGCGATCAACGGCCTCGCGCTGCACGGTGGCCACAAGCCGTTCGGCGGCACGTTCCTGACGTTCTCCGACTACAGCCGCAACGCGCTGCGCGTGGCCGCGCTGATGAAGGTTCCGTCGATCTTCGTGTTCACGCACGATTCGATCGGCCTCGGCGAGGACGGTCCGACGCACCAGTCGATCGAGCACGTGTCGAGCCTGCGCCTGATTCCGAATCACGACGTATGGCGTCCGGCCGACACGGTCGAGACGGCCGTTGCCTGGACGCACGCGGTTGCCGCCGACCGCCCGTCGAGCCTGATCTTCAGCCGCCAGAACCTCGCGTTCAACCCGCGCACCGATGCGCAGATCGCGAACATCGACAAGGGCGGTTACGTGCTGAAGGACTGGGACGACGAGATCGTCGCGCGCAAGATCATCCTGATCGCGACGGGCTCGGAAGTCGAGCTGGCGATGAAGGCGGTCGAGCCGCTCGCGCAGCAGGGCATCGCGGCCCGCGTCGTGTCGATGCCGTCGACCACCGTGTTCGACCGCCAGGACGCCGAATATCGCGAACGCGTGCTGCCGCACGGCGTGCGCCGCGTCGCGATCGAAGCCGGCGTGACCGCGTTCTGGCACAAGTACGTCGGCCTCGAAGGCGGCGTCGTCGGGATCGACACGTTCGGCGAATCGGCGCCGGCCGGCGTGCTGTTCAAGTACTTCGGCTTCACCGTCGAGCACGTCGTCGAGACCGCGAAGGCCGTGCTGGCCTAAAAGCATTCGCGACGCGCGCGGCCCCTCGCGCGCGTCGCACCGTGAAGCTGCACGAAACGAATTTTTTCAGCCATCAGGAGATAGACCATGACGATCCGCGTCGCAATCAACGGCTACGGCCGTATCGGCCGCAACACGCTGCGCGCGTTCTATGAAAACGGCAAGAAGCACGATCTCGAGATCGTCGCGATCAACGACCTGGGCGATGCGAAGACCAACGCGCACCTGACCCAGTACGACACCGCGCACGGCAAGTTCCCGGGTGAAGTGTCGGTCGACGGCGACTACCTCGTCGTGAACGGCGACAAGATCCGCGTGCTTGCGAACCGTAACCCGGCCGAGCTGCCGTGGGGCGAGCTGGGCGTCGACGTCGTGATGGAATGCACGGGCTTCTTCACGACGAAGGAAAAGGCGAGCGCCCACCTGAAGGGCGGCGCGAAGAAGGTGATCATCTCGGCGCCGGGCGGCAAGGACGTCGACGCAACGATCGTCTACGGCGTGAACCACAACGTGCTGAAGGCCGAGCACACGGTGATCTCGAACGCATCGTGCACGACGAACTGCCTCGCACCGCTCGTCAAGCCGCTGAACGACAAGATCGGCCTCGAAACCGGCCTGATGACGACGATCCACGCGTACACGAACGACCAGGTGCTGACGGACGTCTACCACGAAGACCTGCGCCGCGCGCGTTCGGCCACGCACAGCCAGATCCCGACGAAGACGGGTGCCGCATCGGCTGTCGGCCTCGTGCTGCCGGAACTGAACGGCAAGCTCGACGGCTACGCGATTCGCGTCCCGACCATCAACGTGTCGATCGTCGATCTGTCGTTCATCGCGAAGCGCGACACGACGGTCGAGGAAGTCAACGCGATCATGAAGGAAGCATCGGAAGGCGCGCTGAAGGGGATCCTCGGCTACAACGACGCACCGCTGGTGTCGATCGACTTCAACCACAACCCGGCTTCGTCGACGTTCGACGCGACGCTGACGAAGGTGTCGGGCCGTCTCGTGAAGGTGTCGAGCTGGTACGACAACGAGTGGGGCTTCTCGAACCGCATGCTCGATACGGCGATCGCATTCGCGAACGCGAAGTAATCGCAGTCGTCGCGCACGTTGCGCGGCCGCCGCGGGGCGGCCGACGCAGCGAACGAACCCGGCCCGGGCTGTCCCGGCCGGGTTTTTTATTGCGCCGCGAAACGCACGCGACGGTTTGCGTACGTGCCTTCGCGGGTCGCGCAGGTCGCATCGGCGAAGCAGCAGCCGGCCACCGCGTGGCGGCCGCACGCCGGCGCGCGACCGCCGCGACGTGAGCCGCTCGCGCCCGTAACGGGCCTCGGGTTGCGTCAGATGCGCGGCGTCGGGAAAAAGACGCCCGCGCGCTGCGCGGCGTTCGCGATGTGCGTCTCGATCGCGGCGCCGGCTGCGGCCGCGTCGCGTGCGATCAGCGCGTCGACGATCGCACGGTGCTCGTGCCACGTCGACAGCAGCAGCTCGCGCCGGTAGAACGGCATGCGCTGGCTTTCCTTCATGACGTCAGCGCTGCTGCGCAGCACCGACTCGATTGCCGCGTTACCGGCGAGATGGATGATCCGCATGTGGAAATCGAAGTCGAGCCGCGCCGCTTCGTCGAGCGCGCTCTCGGTCAGCGCGACGTGCAGGCCGGCGAGATTCTCCTCGAACCACGCAATGTCGTCGTCGGTGACGACGTGGGCGGCCATCCGCGCGGCGAACCCTTCGAGCGCGTAGCGCATCTGGTACGTGTCGGGCGGCGACGATTGCTCGGCGAACTGCCACGGATGCGCGGCCGTCGCCTGCGCGCTTTCGACGTACACGCCTTTGCCCGCGCGGATGCGCAGCATGCCGAGCGCTTCCAGCGTGGACAGCGCTTCGCGCAGCGACGCGCGGCTGATCTCCAGCTCCTCTGAGAGCTGGCGCTGGGCCGGCAGCAGGCTGCCGACCGGATATACGCCTGCCTCGATCCGGTCGCGGATCGTCGCGATGGCGGCGTCGGTCACAGTGTGCGGAACGTTCTTCATGATGTGAGCGATGGCCGGTCTGACCGGCATTGTAATCCGCACGCGCCGGGTACACGACCGTCCTACGGGAAAGCCACGATCGAACCGCGCGCGGGGGCGGCGGCGCGGCCCCAAAGGGCGGGAAATCCCTATTTTGTTTGGCCTTGACGCGACTATATCGGCTTCCTACTATCGACCATAACATCACTGGTCTTACCAGTATGAACAGACGAAACTGCAACCGTTGGATCGGGAGAGCGCCGTGTCGAAATTCCTCAATTCGCTGTTTGGCCGGGTAGTCGTCGCATTAATTCTCGGGGTCGCGCTAGGCGCGTTCTTCCCGCATTTCGCCGAGTCGCTGCGACCGCTCGGCGACGGCTTCCTGAAGCTCATCAAGATGGTGATCGGCCCGATCGTGTTCTGCGTGGTGGTCAGCGGGATGGCCAATGCGGGCGACCTGAAGAAGGTCGGCCGGGTCGGCCTGAAGGCGGTCGTCTACTTCGAGGTGATGACGACGCTCGCGCTCGGCATCGGCCTGGTGCTCGCGTGGCTCACGCGTCCGGGCGTCGGGATGAACATCGACCTGCGCTCGCTCGATGCGGCGTCGCTGTCGACGTACGCGAAGAATGCAGAAAGCCTGAAGGATACGGCCGGCTATCTGATGAAGATCATTCCCGAGACCGCGATCGACGCGTTCGCGAAGGGCGACATCCTGCAGATCCTCGTGTTCGCGGTGCTGTTCGGCTCCGCGCTGTCGCTGCTGGGCGACAAGGCGCAGCGCGTGAACAGCCTGATCGAGGAGCTGTCGCACGTGTTCTTCCGCATCATCGGCTTCATCATCAAGCTCGCGCCGCTCGGCGTGCTTGGCGCGATTGCGTTCACGACCGGCAAGTACGGCGTCGCGTCGCTCAAGCAACTCGGTTACCTCGTCGCGGTGTTCTACCTGAGCTGCTTCGTGTTCGTTACGGTCGTGCTCGGCATCGTGATGCGGATCGCGGGCTTTTCGGTGTTCAAGCTGATCCGCTACCTGCGCGAGGAACTGTCGATCGTGCTCGGCACGGCGTCCTCGGATGCAGTGCTGCCGCAGGTGATGAGCAAGCTCGAATACATGGGCATCAAGGATTCGACGGTCGGCCTCGTGATCCCGACCGGCTATTCGTTCAACCTCGACGGCTTCTCGATCTATCTGACGCTCGCGGTGCTGTTCATCGCGCAGGCCACCAACACGCCGCTGTCCACGCATGACCTGATCGTCGTGCTGCTCGTGTCGCTCGTCACGTCGAAGGGCGCGCACGGCATTCCCGGCTCGGCGATCGTGATCCTCGCGGCGACGCTGTCGGCGATTCCCGCGATTCCGGTGCTCGGCCTCGTGCTGATCCTGCCGGTCGACTGGTTCGTCGGCATCGCCCGTGCACTGACCAACCTGATCGGCAACTGCGTCGCGACGGTCGTCGTCGCGGTGTGGGAGAACGACATCGACCGCGCCCGCGCGAACCGCGTGCTGAACCGCGAACTGCGCTACGTGGCCGACGCGCCGGGCAGCACCGCACCGGTCGCCGGCGACCAGGCCCACGCGCTCTGAGCGCGACGTTCGCGCGGCGCGGCGCACCCTGCCGCACCGCGCACACGCATTCCTCGCGACCGGCGCGCTAGCGCGCCGGCGCTCCTGCAATAACGTGGAGACGACATGGCAGCCCCCATCCTCGATCCGAACGCGCCGGCTTTCACGCGGCGCTACATGAACCTCGCCGACCCGCGCCTGGGCGCGCAGGCGCTTTTTGCGAGCGACGAATTCTTCGCGCCGAAGGAGCGCATGCTCAACCCGGAGCCTGCCGTGTTCATTCCCGGCAAGTACGACGATCACGGCAAGTGGATGGACGGCTGGGAAACGCGCCGCAAGCGCACGACCGGCCATGACTTCTGCGTGGTCCGGCTCGCGCGACCGGGCGTGATTCACGGCGTCGACCTCGACACGAGCCACTTCACCGGCAACTTCCCGCCGGCCGCGTCGATCGATGCGTGCGCGGTGGACGGCGATACGCCGCCGGACGACGCCGAATGGCGCACGATCGTCCCCGCGACGACGCTGCAGGGCAATTCGCATCACTACGTGAGCGTCGACGATGCGCAGGCGGTCACGCATTTGCGCGTGAACCTGTATCCGGACGGCGGCCTTGCGCGGCTGCGCGTTTACGGACAGCCGCAGCGCGACTGGCGCGACGTGCCGGCCGGCGAGCTGGTCGATCTTGCGGCGATCGAGAACGGCGGCTACCTGGTGGCGGCGAACAACCAGCACTTCGGTCCGGCGTCGCAGATGCTGATGCCGGGGCGCGGCGCGAACATGGGCGACGGGTGGGAAACGCGGCGCCGGCGCGAGCCCGGCAACGACTGGGCAATCGTCGCGCTTGCGCGCCCTGGCATCATCCGGCGGGTCGAAGTCGATACCGCATTCTTCAAAGGCAATTTCCCCGACCGCTGTTCGTTGCAGGCCGCGCGGGTTGCGGGCGGCACCGACGATTCGCTCGTCACGCAGGCGATGTTCTGGGCCGAACTGCTCGGCGAGCAGAAGCTGCAAATGGATCGCGTGCACACGTTCGACGAGCTCGCGGCGCTCGGCCCCGTTACGCACGTGCGCTTCAACATTTTCCCGGACGGCGGAGTGTCGCGGCTGCGTCTGTGGGGCGAGCCTGCTTGAAGGAGGGCATCGGCATGAGCGGACCCCACATCCTGCGCGTCGAGCGCCTGACCCGCGACGCGTTCGCACCGTTCGGCGACGTGATCGCGCTCGAAGGCGCGCGGCACTTCCCGATCAACGGCGGCACGACCGAGCGTTTTCACGATCTCGCGACGATCGACGTGTGCGCGGACGGCGGCCGGCCGCTCGTCAGCGTGTTTCGTGCTCAGCCGCGCGCGCTGCCGGTCGCGATCACGCTGATGGAGCGCCATCCGCACGGCAGCCAGGCGTTCATCCCGCTCGCGGCGGTGTCGCGCTACGCGATCGTCGTCGCGCCGGCCGGCGAGTTTCGGCCCCAGGCGATGCGTGCATTCCTCGCCGAAGGCTGGCAGGGCGTGAATTACGCGAAGGGCGTCTGGCACCATCCGCTGCTTGCGCTCGATGCGGTCAGCGACTTCGTGATCGTCGATCGCGGCGGCCCGCAGCCGAACTGCGACGAGATCCCGCTCGACGACGCGTGGACGCTCGAGTTCGAGCCGGCCTGTGCCGGCGCGGCCTGACGCGCGGCGCACGCGGCCACTGACTTTTTCGTTCCTGTCCGAAAGCAACACGGCCCGGGCGGCGGGATGCCGGCCGGGCCGTTGCGTACGCGCGCAGCGCGCGGATCAGTGTTTGCGGTGCGGGCAGTTCTCGGTGGTGCAGGAACCGTACATCGCGAGCGAGTGCTCCTGAAGCCGGAAGCCGCGTTCCTTGGCGATTGCCTGCTGGCGGCTTTCGATCTCGGCATCGAAGAATTCCTCGACGCGGCCGCAATCGAGGCAGACGAGGTGATCGTGGTGCGAACCTTCGTTCAGTTCGAACACGGCCTTCCCGGATTCGAAGTTGCTGCGCGACAGCAGGCCAGCCTGCTCGAACTGCGTCAGCACGCGGTAAACGGTGGCGAGCCCGATGTCCAACTGCTCGTTGAGCAGATTGCGGTAGACGTCTTCGGCCGTCAGGTGACGCACCGGGCTTTGCTGGAAGATCTCGAGAATCTTGAGGCGCGGTAGGGTGGCCTTTAGCCCGATATTCTTGAGATCCGTCGGATTGGTCATGGCTAGGCATCCCTAGAGTACAATGCAGGGCTTCAATGTTACCGGCTTTTGGCCGTTCCAGAAACACGCGCGGCCTGCGCAGCGGGCCAGCACGGTGAAGGAAATGTTCCCGGAATCCCTTTCGCACTTTCAGAGGAGTCGCATGCGGAGTGCCATCATCGCTGCCGCCGCCGTTGCCGCGCTGGCTGGTTGTTCGTCGTACGACAGCGTGACGCAGCGCATCGCGCAGAGCATCACGCCCTATCGGATCACTGTCGTGCAGGGCAACTTCGTGTCGCAGGAAAAGGCCGCGCAGCTGCAGGCCGGGATGACGCGCGAGCAGGTTCGCGCGCTGCTCGGCACGCCGCTGCTCGCGGACATGTTCCATGCCGACCGCTGGGATTACCTCTTCTACTTCAAGCGCGGCTCGACGTCGGTCGTCCAGCAGCGCGACCTCGTGCTGACGTTCGCGGGCGATCGCCTCGCGAGCTGGACGGGCGCCGAAAACCTGCCGTCCGAACTCGACCTGCTGGCCGATATCGACGGCGATCGCGGGGGCAAGAAGGCGAAGGCCGCGGCTGCCGCGAAGAAGGCATCCGAAGCCGCGGCCGCCGCGAGCGCCGCGCAGGCTGCCGCTGCGGCGAGCCCGGCCACCGTGCCGGCGTCCGGCGCGGCGGTCGATCAGGATGCGAACGCACAGGCGGCGCGCGCGGCAAACCGCGCGACCAACCAGGTGTCCGGGCAGGGTTCAGGTTCGCGCCGGTTCACGCCGGCCGCGCAGGCCACGGGCGGCGCGCCGGTGCCGGGCGGCCAGCCGCCGGGCGCCGCGCCGGCGATCCAGCCGCAGTTCCAGTTCCATCGTCCGCCGCAGCCGAACGTGTCGAACGAGGCGTCGCCGCCGGTCGGCCCGCAAGGCTCGGACAACCTGCAGAACCAGCCGCTCACCGCACCGGCGCAGTAAGCGGCCGGCATGCGGAAACAGGGCGGCATGCGCCGCCCGCCTTTAGACCTGTCGTGTAGAAAGCCATGAAGATTGCGATTGCGGGTGCATCGGGCCGTATGGGCCGGATGCTGATCGAAGCCGTTCTCAACGATTCCGACGCGCAGCTCGTCGGCGCGCTCGACCGCGCCGGTTCGCCGTTTCTCGGCCAGGACGCCGGCGCGTTCCTCGGCAAGGAAACCGGGATCAAGCTGACCGACGACCTCGATGCCGTTTTCGCGCAGGCCGACTACCTGATCGATTTCACGCGGCCGGAAGGCACGATCGCGCATGTCGCGGCCGCGCTGCGCCACGACGTGAAGCTCGTGATCGGCACGACCGGCTTCACCGCCGAGCAGAAGGCCGAGCTGCAGGCCGCGGCAGGCAAGATCGGCATCGTGTTCGCCGCGAACATGAGCGTCGGCGTGAACGTCACGCTGAAGCTGCTCGAATTCGCGGCGAAGCATTTCTCGCACGGCTACGACATCGAGATCATCGAGGCGCATCACCGTCACAAGGTAGACGCGCCGTCGGGCACCGCGCTGATGATGGGCGAGGCCGTGGCCGGCGCGCTCGGGCGCTCGCTCGACGACTGCGCGGTGTATGGCCGCCACGGCGTGACCGGTGAACGCGATCCGTCGACGATCGGCTTTGCGGCCGTGCGCGGCGGCGACATCGTCGGCGATCACACCGTGCTGTTCGCCGGGATCGGCGAGCGGATCGAGATCACGCACAAGTCGTCGAGCCGCGTGTCGTATGCGCAGGGCGCGCTGCGTGCGGTCCGTTTCCTGTCGGCGCGCGGCGCCGGCCTGTTCGACATGCAGGACGTGCTCGGCCTGCGCTGACCCTCACGGGGGAAACTCCGATGGCCATTCCCACCGGCGTTGTCCACTACCTCGAAAGCGGCGATGCGATCACGCATGCCGTCGCGTACGTGCTGCTGGCGATGTCCGTCGCCAGCTGGTGCTTCCTGCTGACGAAAGCCTGGCTGCTGGTCCGCGCGAAGCGGCAGGGGCCGCGCGCGCTCGCCGCGTTCTGGCGCGCCGCGTCGCTAGACGCGGGCATCGACGCACTCGCCGGCGCCGACCGCGAGCGCGTGTTCGTGCCGCTCGCCGAAGCCGCCCGCGACGCGGCCGACGCGCACGATCCGGCCGCGCTCGCCGCGCGGGTCGAGCGCAGCGAACGCGTGCTGCGCGCGCTGCGTCACGCGATGCTGCGTTCGCAGCGACGCCTCGAATTCGGCCAGGTGCTGCTCGCGTCGATCGGCAGCACCGCGCCGTTCGTCGGATTGCTCGGCACCGTGTGGGGCATCTACCATGCGCTCGGCAGCATTGCCGCGAGCGGGCAGGCGCAGATCGAGAACGTCGCGGGGCCGGTTGGCGAGGCGCTGATCATGACCGCGTTCGGGCTCGTCGTCGCGATTCCGGCGGTACTCGCGTACAACATCCTCGGTCGGCTCGTGCGCCAGCTTGCCGAGGAACTCGACGGCTTCGCGCGCGACCTGCACGTGTTCGTGTGCGCGCAGGGCGCCTGATTCGCGGCCAGGAGGAACGATCATGGCATTCGGCGGACTGGAGCACCACAAGACGTCCGCGCCGATGGCGGAAATCAACATGACGCCGCTGATCGACGTGATGCTCGTGCTGCTCGTGATCTTCATCATCACCGCGCCGCTGATGACGCACGCGATTCGACTCGATCTGCCGAAGGTCGCGGCGAGCGTCGCGCGCGACACGCCGCAGTCGGTCACGCTGTCGATTGACGACGCCGGCAAGCTGTACTGGGATGACACGCCCGTCGAGCTCGACGCGCTGCCCGCGCGCTTCAAGGCCGCCGCCGCGGGCGCGGCACCGCCGGAGCTGCGGCTGCGCGCGTCGCGCGCGACCCGCTACGACGTGATCGCGCAGGTGATGGGGGCCGCGCAGGCCGCCGGCCTCACACGGATCGGCTTCGTCACCGACGTGCCGCCGGCGGGCGCCGCAGCGCCCGCTGCGTCGGGCGCGAAACGCTGACGTGCCGAGTTACCCACCAAGCCGCCGAGTCGCCAAGTCGCCAAGTCGCCAAGTCGCCAAGTCGCCAAGTCGCCAAGTCGCCAAGCCGCCGAGCCGCCGAGCCACGGAGTCGCCGAGCTAACGAATCACCGAGTCACTGGCCGCCCGCGCGTGGCGCACAGGCAGAAATGCACGCTGGCCGCCGAGACCGGCCGTACCGGGTGCCGCGAACGGTATAATCGTCGTTTCCGCCCGGTCGGCAGGGTTTCGCCGGGTAAGCTGGAGATCCTCCAGGTTACCCGGCGAATATCCGCACCATGAGCAGGTCCGAGATCCGTGAGCCTGCACCCGCCGCCGGGCTGCCCGATTTTCGTCCACTTCCGCGTGCCCGCCGCGTGGCGCGCCGCTTAAAGCCTAGTCCGAACCACACCATGCACGAGAGATACGTACCCGCCGACGTCGAAGCCGCCGCCCAGGGCGACTGGCGCGCAGCCGATGCCTACAAGACGAAGGAAGACTCGCAGAAGCCGAAGTTCTACTGCGTGTCGATGCTGCCGTACCCGTCCGGCAAGCTGCACATGGGTCACGTGCGCAACTACACGATCAACGACGTGATGTACCGCTACCTGCGGATGAACGGCTACAACACGCTGATGCCGATGGGCTGGGACGCGTTCGGGATGCCTGCGGAGAACGCCGCGATGGCGAACGGCGTGCCGCCGGCGAAGTGGACCTACGACAACATCGATTACATGAAGGGCCAGATGCAGTCGATGGGGCTCGCGATCGACTGGTCGCGCGAGATCGCGACGTGCAAGCCGGACTACTACAAGTGGAACCAGTGGTTGTTCCTGAAGATGCTCGAGAAGGGCATCGCGTACAAGAAGACGGGCACCGTGAACTGGGACCCGGTCGACCAGACCGTGCTCGCGAACGAGCAGGTGATCGACGGCCGCGGCTGGCGTTCGGGCGCGCTCGTGGAGAAGCGCGAGATCCCGATGTACTACCTGCGGATCACGCAGTACGCGGATGAGCTGCTGAACGACCTCGACGGCCTCGGCTGGCCCGAGCGCGTGAAGATCATGCAGCAGAACTGGATCGGCAAGAGCTTCGGCGTGAACTTCGGCTTCCCGTACGAACTCGACGGCGAGAAGGCGCTGCTGCGCGTGTTCACGACGCGTGCGGACACGATCATGGGCGTCACGTTCTGTGCGATCGCGGCCGAGCACCCGCTCGCCGCCCGCCTCGCGCAGGGCAAGCCGGAGCTGCAGGCGTTCATCGACGAATGCAAGCGCGGCGGCGTCGCCGAGGCCGACGTCGCGACGATGGAGAAGAAGGGCATCGCGACGGGCTTTTCGGTCACGCACCCGCTGACTGGCGAGCCGGTCGACGTGTGGATCGGCAACTACGTGCTGATGAGCTACGGCGAAGGCGCGGTGATGGGCGTGCCGGGGCACGACGAGCGCGATTTCGCGTTCGCGAAGAAGTACGGGCTGCCGATCAAGCAAGTGATCGCGAGCGAAGGGCAGACGTACTCGCTCGACGCGTGGCAAGAGTGGTACGGCGACAAGGAAACCGCGGTCTGCGTGAACAGCGGCAAGTACGACGGGCTGCGCCATGCGGAAGCGGTCGACGCCATCGCGGCCGACCTGAAGGCCGGCGGCTTCGGCGACAAGCAGGTCACGTGGCGCTTGCGTGACTGGGGCGTGTCGCGCCAGCGCTACTGGGGCACGCCGATCCCGATCATCCACTGCCCGTCGTGCGGCGACGTGCCGGTGCCGGAAGCCGACCTGCCGGTCGTGCTGCCGGAAGACCTCGTGCCGGACGGCTCGGGCAATCCGCTCGCGAAGTCGGAGGCATTCCTGAACTGCTCGTGCCCGAAGTGCGGGGCGGCCGCGAAGCGCGAAACCGACACGATGGACACGTTCGTCGATTCGTCGTGGTACTTCTCGCGCTACACGGCGCCGGACGCCGAGACCATGGTCGACGCGCGCACCGATTACTGGATGCCGATGGATCAATACATCGGCGGCATCGAGCACGCGATCCTGCACCTGCTGTATTCGCGCTTCTGGACCAAGGTGATGCGTGACCTCGGCCTCGTGAAGTTCGGCGAGCCGGCGAAGAACCTGCTCACGCAGGGGATGGTGCTGAACGAGACGTACTACCGCGAGGACGCGGCGGGCAAGAAGACCTGGTACAACCCGGCCGACGTGACGGTCACGCACGACGACAAGGGCCGCCCGGTCGGCGCGACGCTGAACGCCGACGGCCAGCCGGTCGTGCTCGGCGGCATCGAGAAGATGTCGAAGTCGAAGAACAACGGCGTCGACCCGCAGGTGTTGATCGATCAGTACGGCGCCGATACCGCGCGCCTGTTCACGATGTTCGCCGCGCCGCCCGAGCAGCAGCTTGAATGGTCGGGCGCGGGCGTCGAAGGCGCGAGCCGCTTCCTGCGCCGCGTGTGGAGCTTCGGGGCCGGCAATCGCGAAGCGCTTGCCGCGCGTACCGGTTTCGACGCGGCCGCGCTCGGCGACGCCGACAAGGCGCTGCGCCGCGAGATCTACAGCGTGCTGAAGCAGGCCGATTTCGACTACCAGCGTCTGCAGTACAACACGGTCGTGTCGGCCGCGATGAAGATGCTGAACGCGATCGACGGCGCGAAAGGCGCGACGCCGGCCGTGCTGCGCGAGACGTACGGCGTGCTGCTGCGCGTGCTGTACCCGGTCGTGCCGCACATTACATTCGAGCTGTGGAAGGCGCTCGGCTACGCGGACGAATTCGGTCCGCTGCTCGACGCGCCGTGGCCGAAAGTCGACGAGGCTGCGCTCGAGCAGTCCGAGATCGAACTCGTGCTGCAGGTGAACGGCAAGGTGCGCGGCGCGCTGAAGGTCGCGAAGGACGCGAGCCGCGAGGCCATCGAGGCCGCGGCCCTGGCCGACGACGCGTTCGCGAAGTTCGGCGAAGGCAAGCCGGCGAAGAAGATCGTCGTCGTGCCGGGCCGCCTCGTGAACATCGTCGTCTGACGGCCGCAGGCCGTCGGGCGCACACAGAAGGAGCGAAGGTGATCCGCAGATCGTTTTTGATGCTCGCCGCCGGCAGCGCGCTCGCGCTGTCGGCATGCGGTTTCCAGTTGCGCGGCCAGCAGGACTACGCGTTCAAGCACTTGCTGATCGCCGGTGCGCCGGCGCCCGTCGAGGCGCGCCTCGTGCGCCTCGTCGAGGCCGGCAGCGACACGAAGATCGTCAAGTCGGCGGACGATGCCGACGCCGTGCTGCGCATGTGGGAATCGCGCGGGCAGAACACGCTGACGCTCAACAGATTCGGCTCCGCGCAGGAGTATGCGCTGTTCTACACGCTGAACTACACGCTGACGAGCAAGGACGGCACCGTACTGATTCCGCCGAGCGCGATCGCGCTGAACCGTGCGATGACGTATAGCGACCAGTACACGAACGCGAAGGCGCAGGAAGCCGAGATCCTGTACGGCGACATGCAGAACGACGCGGTCGATCAGTTGATGCGGCGTCTCGCGATCGTCCACTCGCTGACGCCGGCGCCCGAGGACGTGGTGCCGGGCGTCGCGCCGCGCGCGCCGCTGCCGCCGCCGCCGCTCTGATCGCGGGCGCACGCACCGATGCAATTGCGACTTGAGGCGCTCGAGCCGCACCTCGCGAAGGGGGTGGCCGGGCTCTACACCGTGTACGGCGACGAGCCGCTGCTCGCGCAGGAAGCGTGCGACCGCATTCGCGGAGCCGCGCGCGCAGCGGGCTTCACCGAGCGTTCGGTGCATACGGTCGAGCGCGGTTTCGACTGGAGCGTGCTGCTCGGCGCGACGCAGGCGATGTCGCTGTTCGGCGAGCGCCAGCTGATCGAGCTGCGCATTCCGTCGGGCAAGCCCGGCAAGGAAGGCGCCGACGCGCTGAAAACGCTTGCGGCCACGCCCAATCCGGACGCGCTGATGCTCGTCACGCTGCCGCGCCTCGACGCGGCGACGCAGAAATCCGCGTGGTTCACCGCGCTGCAGAACGGCGGCGTCGCGCTGAAGATCGATCCGGTCGATCGCGCACAACTGCCGAACTGGATCGGCCAGCGGCTGGCGATGCAGGGCCAGCGCGTCGCGCCCGGCGAAGACGGCCGGCGTGCGCTGCAGTTCATCGCGGAGCGCGTCGAGGGCAACCTGCTCGCCGCGCACCAGGAAATCCA
This sequence comes from Burkholderia sp. AU19243, assembly GCF_018148075.1. Lineage (NCBI taxonomy): Bacteria > Pseudomonadati > Pseudomonadota > Betaproteobacteria > Burkholderiales > Burkholderiaceae > Burkholderia > Burkholderia sp. AU19243. Next base: position 133,406 of record NZ_JAGSTV010000010.1, on the reverse strand, counting down.
GAAGCTCGGCCTGCTGTATCCGCAGGGCGCGCTGTCGTTCGAGCAGGTGCACGACGCGGTGCTGAACGTCGCGCGCTACGACGTGTTCAAGCTGAACGAGGCGATGCTGGCGGGCGATGCCGCGCGGCTCGCGCGGATGATCGACGGGCTGAAGGGCGAAGGCGAGGCGATCGTGCTTGTGATGTGGGCCGTCGTCGAGGAATTGCGCACGCTGCTGCGAATCAAGCGCGGCGCGAACGCCGGCAAGCCGCTCGCGACGCTGCTGCGCGAGAACCGCGTATGGGGACCGCGCGAGCGGCTGATCGGTCCCGCGCTGAATCGCGTGTCGGAAACCGTGCTGGAAAAGGCGCTCGCGTTCGCCGCGAAGCTCGACCGGCAGGTGAAGGGGCTGTCGGCCGTCACGCCGGGCCGCCGTACGCAGGACGATCCGCCGCCGGATCCGTGGGATGGCCTGTTTCAGCTCGCGATGACGGTCGCCGGCGAGCGCGGCGAGCGACCGCCGACCGCGGGTCGCGTGCGGCGTTAAGCCCGTCCGCGCGCTTCAGCGCACGCATCGCAACCCGCTTACAATGCTTCGATGGCCGGCGCGGCCTTGCTGCCGCCGCGTCGCACGGATGGTTGGCCCGCGGTCGGCCTGCCCACGCTTCTCCACGAATTCACGCCGCGCGAAGCGGCTTGTTTCCGAGTCACACGATGGATATCGATCAGTACATGATGGACCTGGGCCGCCGCGCCCGGCACGCTTCCCGTGCGATGGCGCGCGCCAGCACGGCCGCGAAGAACGCGGCGCTCGATGCCGTTGCGCGCGCGATCGAGCGCGACGCACAGGCGCTGAAAGATGCGAATGCGCGCGACGTCGCCCGTGCGCGCGAAAAGGGGCTCGACGCGGCGTTCGTCGATCGCCTGACGTTGTCCGACAAAGCGCTGAACACGATGGTCGAAGGCCTGCGTCAGGTCGCGTCGCTTGCCGATCCGATCGGCGAGATCGGCAACCTGAAGTACCGCCCGAGCGGGATCCAGGTCGGCCAGATGCGCGTGCCGCTCGGCGTGATCGGGATCATCTACGAATCGCGCCCGAACGTGACGATCGACGCGGCTGCGCTGTGCCTGAAGTCGGGCAATGCGACGATCCTGCGCGGCGGCTCCGAGGCGCTCGAGTCGAACGCGGCGCTCGCGAAGCTGATCGGTGAAGGGCTCGCCGCGGCCGGCCTGCCGCAGGACGCGGTGCAGGTCGTCGCGACGGCCGATCGTGCGGCGGTCGGCAAGCTGATCACGATGACCGAATACGTCGACGTGATCGTGCCGCGCGGCGGCAAGAGCCTGATCGAGCGTCTGATCAACGAGGCCCGCGTGCCGATGATCAAGCACCTCGACGGCATCTGCCACGTGTATGTCGACGACCGCGCGGATATCGCGAAGGCGCTGACTGTCTGCGACAACGCGAAGACGCACCGCTACGGCACCTGCAACACGATGGAGACGCTGCTCGTGTCGCGCGGTATCGCGGCCGCGCTGCTGCCGCCGCTCGGCAAGCTGTATCGCGACAAGCAGGTCGAACTGCGCGTCGATGCGGCTGCGCGCACGGTGCTGGCCGACGCCGGCGTCGGCCCGCTCGTCGACGCGACCGAAGAAGACTGGCATACCGAATACCTCGCGCCGGTGCTCGCGATCAAGGTCGTCGACGGCCTCGACGCGGCGATCGAGCACATCAACCACTACGGCTCCCACCACACCGATGCGATCGTCACCGAGGATCACGACCGGGCGATGCGCTTCCTGCGCGAAGTCGATTCGGCGAGCGTGATGGTCAACGCGTCGACGCGTTTCGCGGACGGCTTCGAGTTCGGCCTCGGCGCGGAGATCGGCATCTCGAACGACAAGCTGCATGCACGCGGGCCCGTCGGACTGGAAGGGCTCACGTCGCTGAAGTACGTGGTGCTTGGACACGGCGAAGGCCGTCAATAAGGCGAGGCGCACATTCGATGGCAATGCTCTGGGTCAAGACGTTCCATATCGTTCTGATCGCCGCGTGGTTCGCGGGCCTGTTCTATCTGCCGCGCATCTACGTGAACCTGGCCATGGAAACCGATCCGGCCGCGGTGCGCCGGCTGCTGCTGATGGCGCGCAAGCTGTTCCGCTTCATGACGATGATCGCAGTGCCGGCGCTCGCGTGCGGGCTGTGGTTGTGGCTCGCGATCGGCATCGGCCAGGGGCAGGGGTGGATCCATGCGAAGGTGACGGTCGTGCTGCTGCTGATCATTTACCACGCGTATTGCGGGCATCTGCTGCGGGTGTTCGAGCGTGGCGAGAACCGCCGCACCGACAAGTGGTATCGCGTGTTCAACGAGCTGCCGGTGCTCGGCATGCTCGCGGCGGTCGCGCTGGTCGTGATCAAACCGTTCTGAGTCCGTTGGCCGGCACCGCCGGCGAACGATGCGCAACGGCGCCCGTCGGGCGCCGTTTTTCGTTTACGCGCGGCGGCGCCCCGCTCTGGCTCACTCCTTCGCCGGATCGTCGATCCGGCGCCGCGTGATCGCTTCCTTCGCACGGCCGACGCGCTCCATCAGCGCCGGGCCGCGCGACAGCGCGACGCCGACCGCGAGAATGTCGCCGATCGCGAGATGCGACATCCGCGACGTCATTGGCGAGAACACGTCGGTTTCTTCCGCCACGTTCGACGCGAGGCTCACGGTCGCGAGTTTCGCGAGCGGCGAATGGCTTTGCGTGATCGCGACGACGTTCGCGCCGCACGCGAGCGCGGAACGCGCGGCCTCGACGATGTCGCGCGTGCGGCCGGTGTTCGAGATCGCGACGACGACGTCGTGCGGGCCGAGCAGCGCCGACGACATCGAGAACGTGTGCGGATCCGAATACGCGACGCTCGGCACGCCGAGCCGAAAGAACTTGTGCTGGATGTCCTGCGCAGCGATGCCCGAGCCGCCGGCGCCGTAGAACTCGATGCGCGACGCGTTCGACAGCAGCGCGATCGCTTCGGCGACGCTGCCCGCGGATAAGCTGTTGCGCACCTCGATCAGCGCGCCGATCGTGCGGTCGAACACCTTGCCGATGATGCCGGGCGCCGGTTCGTCTGGCTCGACGTCGCGGTAGACCGACGACACGCCCGGCGCGACGCTCTGCGCGAGCCGGATCTTGAATTCGCGAAAGCCGCTGCAGCCGAGCGCCTGGCAGAAGCGTGCGATCGTCGGCTGGCTGACGCCGGCGCGAGTCGACAGCTCGGTCATCGCGAGGTCGAGCACCTCGCGCGGCGCGGCGAGGATGTAGTCGGCGAGCTTGCGCTCGGACGGACGCAACTCGGGGCGAATCGCTTCAATGCGGGGCAGCATGGGGCGGCACGTGGAAATCGGGTTCGGATGCGGGAGTGTATCGCAATCGAATTGTAGAAAATCTACAAGAAAATACTAGCGCGTTTATCGGCAATTTACGGAGATGGCGAGGGCGGAAATCAGGGTTTTCACTAGGTGAACCCTTGCTGGTGGCGGGAATATGGGTTGCGAGCTTGCCAGTTCGCATTGCATGCTTGTAGTTTTTCTACTAGACTGCCTTCGTTCGTTCGACGAAGCTCGATCGTCCCCACGATTCCAACCGCCGGTGTCGTCCGGTATACAGGAGCGCCCAGCATGACGTCGCTGCATCCCACCTTGGCGAAGGTCACCGAACGCGTGATCGCCCGCAGCCAATCGACCCGTTCGGCCTATCTGCAGCGCATCGATCGCGCGCAAGGCAAGTTCCCGGCGCGCGGCGCGCTGTCATGCGCGAACCTCGCGCACGGCTTCGCGGGCCTCGAAGGCAGCGACAAGTTCCAGATCAAGGCGATTCGCGAACCGAACATCGGCATCGTGTCCTCGTACAACGAGATGCTGTCCGCGCATGCGCCGTACAAGAATTTCCCCGACATCATCAAGGCCGCCGCGCGCGAGAACGGCGGCGTCGCGCAGTTCGCGGGCGGCGTGCCGGCGATGTGCGACGGCGTCACGCAGGGCAACCCGGGCATGGAGCTGTCGCTGTTTTCGCGCGAGGCCATCGCGATGGGCACGGCGATCGCGCTCACGCACAACATGTTCGACGCGGCGCTCTGCCTCGGCATTTGCGACAAGATCGTGCCGGGCCTGTTGATCGGCGCACTGCAGTTCGGCCACCTGCCGACCATTTTCGTGCCGGCCGGCCCGATGACGAGCGGGTTGTCCAACGACGACAAGGCAAAGATTCGCCAGCAGTTCGCGACCGGTCAGGTCGGCCGCGACGCGCTGCTCGAGGCGGAATCGGCCGCGTATCACGGTCATGGCACCTGCACGTTCTACGGCACCGCGAACAGCAACCAGATGCTGATGGAACTGATGGGCCTGCATCTGCCGGGCTCGGCGTTCATCCATCCGCACACGCCGCTGCGCGACGCGCTGACGGCGGAGGCTGCACGCCGCGTGCTCGACCTCACCGTCGAGCGCGGCCAGTACACGCCGATCGGCCACGTGATCGACGAGAAGGCGATCGTCAACGGGATCGTCGCGCTGCTCGCGACGGGCGGCTCGACCAATCACACGCTGCATCTCGTCGCGATCGCGCGTGCGGCCGGCATCCTGATCGACTGGGACGATTTCGACGAACTGTCGGCCGCGGTGCCGCTGCTGGCGAAGATCTATCCGAACGGCAAGGCCGACGTGAACCATTTCCATGCGGCGGGCGGTGTCGCATTCCTGGTGCGCAACCTGCTCGAAGGCGGACTGCTGCACGAAGACGTGACGACGATCGCCGGCAAGGGGCTGTCTCACTACACGAAGGAGCCGAAGCTGATCGACGGCAAGCTGACGTGGGTGGACGGCACCGCCGAGAGCCATGACACGAAGGTGCTGCGCGGCATCCGCGATCCGTTCCAGCCGGACGGCGGCCTGCGGCTGATGCAGGGCCGGCTCGGCCGCGGCGTGATCAAGATCTCCGCGGTCGCGCCCGAGCACCGCAAGGTGAAGGCGCCGGCGATCGTGTTCGATTCGCAGGAAGCCGTGCAGGAAGCGTTCGACCGCGGCGAGCTGAAGCGCGATTTCGTTGCGGTCGTGCGGTTCCAGGGCGCACGGGCGAACGGGATGCCCGAACTGCACCGTTTGACGCCGCTGCTCGGCGTGCTGCAGGATCAGGGCTTCCGCGTCGCGCTCGTCACCGACGGCCGCATGTCCGGCGCGTCGGGCAAGGTGCCGGCCGTGATCCACGTGTCGCCGGAAGCGCTGCTCGCCGGCCCGATCGGCAAGGTGAAGACGGGTGACACGCTCGTGATCGACGCGGAAGCCGGCATCCTCGACATCGAGGTCGACGAAGCGGAATGGCAAGCGCGTCCGGTCGCGCAACCGCTGCACCAGGCGGAGAACGAAGTCGGCTTCGGGCGCGAACTGTTCGGCGTGTTCCGTGCGGCGGCCGCGCCGGCCGAGCAGGGCGCATCGGTTTTCGGGGCGCTGGTCGGCGAAACTGCCGTCCGCGTCGCTGCATGAATTTCAAGGAGTGTGATCAATGAAGACGATTGCTGAAATCGTGAAGCTGGGCCCGGTGATCCCGGTGCTTGCGTTCGACTCGGTCGAGCAGGGGGAAAACGTGTCGCGCGCGTTGCACGCGGGCGGCGTCAAAGTGCTCGAGATCACCCTGCGCACGCCGGCGGGCCTCGAGGCGATCCAGCGCGCGAGCCAGCTCGCGGACGACATCGTCGTCGGCGTCGGTACGATCACGAAGCCCGAGCACTGCGCGCAGGCGAAGCGCGCGGGCGCGACGTTCGGCGTGTCGCCGGGCCTGACGAAGGACCTGCACCTGGCATCGCTCGACGCGGGCTTGCCGTTGCTGCCGGGCGTGATGACGCCGAGCGACATCATCCAGGCGCTCGAATTCGGTTACGACATCGTCAAGTTCTTCCCCGCGCAGCAGGCGGGCGGCGTGCCGATGCTGCAGGCGTTCCACGGTCCGTTCCCGGCGCTGAAGTTCTGCCCGACGGGCGGCATCACCGCCGAAAGCGCCCCCACTTTCCTGAAGCAGCCGAACGTCGTGTGCGTCGGCGGCTCGTGGCTGACGCCGAAAGCTGCGCTCGCCGCGCAGGATTGGGCGGAAGTCACGCGTCTCGCGCAAGCGGCGAGCCAGCTTACCCGCTGACCTTGTACCGGATGACCGTTTGACCCTCGGCAGACGAGCGCTTAGTGCTTGTTTTACCGAGGGTTTTTGCTGATGGAACCGGTTCTATCCGCGGGCGGTAAAGATAAGTAAAATTCAGCGTCCTCGCGGGGGTGTGTACGCCCGTGTTTCGGAGACCTGCATAGCCGGGCATACTCGCTACAACCCGCCCGGCTTCGAACAATTCCTAGGAGGAGTGCCACATGGGGGCTGTCCAAGGCAGCATGCTGCTCGTATTCACGCTGATCGCGATCGCCGCGCTGATCCTGATGATCGCGCGCTACAAGATCTACCCGTTCCTGGTACTGATCATCGTCTCGCTGGGCCTGGGTCTCGCCGTCGGCATGCCGATGGACAAGATCGTCAAGTCGTTCGAAACCGGCACGGGCGGCACGCTCGGCCACATTGCGATCGTCGTCGGCCTCGGCACGATGCTCGGCAAGATGATGGCCGAGTCGGGCGGCGCCGAACGGATCGCGACTACGCTGATCGACTGGTTCGGTGAAAAGAACATCCACTGGGCGATGATGTTCGTCGCGATCATCGTCGGCCTGCCGGTATTCTTCGAAGTGGGCTTTGTGCTGCTGATCCCGATCGCGTTCAACGTCGCGAAGCGCACCGGCAAGTCGCTGCTCGTCGTCGGCCTGCCGATGGTGGCTGGCCTGTCCGTCGTGCACGGGCTGATCCCGCCGCATCCGGCCGCGCTGCTGGCTGTCCAGCAATACGGCGCCGATATCGGCAAGACGATCGCGTTCGGCCTGATCGTCGGCGTGCCGACCGCGATCATCGCCGGTCCGCTGTTCGCGCTGACGATCTCGAAGTTCGTGAAGCTGCCGGAGAACAATCCGCTCGCATCGCAATTCGTCGATACGCGCACCGACGGCGGCAAGCGCCAACTGCCGAGCTTCGGCATCACGCTGTTTACGATCCTGCTGCCCGTCGTGCTGATGCTCGTCGGCAGCTGGGCCGACCTGGTGTTCGCGCCGAAGTCGCTGCCGAACAACCTGCTGCGCTTTGCCGGCAACTCCGACGTCGCGCTGCTGATCGCCGTGCTCGTGAGCTTCTTCACGTTCGGCAAGCTGCAGGGCTTCAACCGCGACCAGATCCAGAAGTTCTGCGGCGAATGTCTGGCGCCGATCGCCGGCATCACGCTGATCGTCGGCGCGGGCGGCGGCTTCGGCGGCGTGCTGCGCGACAGCGGGATCTCGCAACAGATCGTCGAGACCGCGAAGCATGCGCACCTGTCGCCGCTGCTGCTCGGCTGGTTCGTCGCGGCGCTGATGCGTCTCGCGACCGGTTCGGCAACGGTCGCGATGACCACGGCCTGCGGTATCGTTGCGCCGATCGCCGCCGCGTCGGGCGCGGCGGTCAGCCCGGAACTGCTGGTGCTCGCGACCGGCTCGGGCTCGCTGATCTTCTCGCATGTGAACGACGGCGGCTTCTGGCTGATCAAGGAATACTTCGGGATGACGGTCGGTCAGACGTTCAAGACCTGGTCGTTGCTCGAAACCATCATCTCCGTGCTTGGCCTGGGCTTTACACTGCTGCTGAGCATGGTTCTGTAACAAGGGGTAGTCAATGATTCTGATCGCAATGGGCGTGTCGGGCGCGGGCAAGTCGCGAATCGGCGAAATGCTGGCGGAACGCCTGTCGTGCAGCTATACCGACGGCGACGCGTTTCACAGCGCGGCGAACAAGGAAAAGATGCACCACGGCATTCCGCTGACCGACGACGACCGTTGGCCGTGGCTGCGCGCGATCCGCGCGGCCATCGAGGAAAAGCAGCGTGCCGGCGAGACGGCCGTGTTCACGTGTTCGTCGCTGAAGCGCTCATACCGCGACGTGCTGCGCGGCACCGACACCGACGTGCGGTTCGTATATCTGAAGGGTTCGTTCGACGTGTTGCGCGAGCGCCTGAAGACCCGCACCGGCCATTTCTTCGATCCGTCGCTGCTGAAGAGCCAGCTCGACACGCTCGAGGAACCGGGCCCCGACGAAGCGATCGAGGTCAGCATCGAGCTGACGCCCGAACAGATCGTCGATGAAGTGATGGTGAAGATCGGTCTCGCGCAGCAGCACTGAGCGCGGTTCGCGGCAATCGTCATCCAGCAGTGACACAGGCGCCCGGTTGGGCGCCTGTGTCGTTTACGGGCGCGCAATGCTCGGGCGCAGTGCTCAGGCGGTGCGGGCGCGCCGTGCGATCCCGTCGAGCAGCACGCCGAGCATCGTGTCGTGCACGACGGTCGGGTCGAGCCGCGCATAAAGCGGCGCGGCAGCCTTGACGAGCGGCTGTTCGGTGTCGGACAGCGCGTTCATTTCCGCGAGCTCGACGTCGTTCGCCGGCCGCGTGAGGCCGCCGGCCTCGGCCGCGGCGAGGCCGATCACGCTTGCATACCAGCCGACGCACACCGACGGCAGCGCCGCGGGCGCGATACCGGCATCGGCCAGCGCCCGATGCACGGCTTCGATATGCGCGAGATCGGCCGGGCCGGTGCTCATGTGACGCTGCAGCAGCGCGAACGCGGCCGGATGGCGCAGCGCGAGCGCGCGGTACTGGCGCGCGAGATCGCGCAGCCTGTCGCGCCACGGCAGCGACGGATCGACCGGCACCAGCGAGCGCGACAGCGCGTTCGCGATCGCACGGCTCAGCCCCTCTTTCGACTTGAAGTGATACAGCACGCTCATCGGATCGCAGCCGACCGTCTGCGCGAGCTTGCGCACGCTGAACGCGGCTTCGCCGACTTCTTCGAGCAGCGCGAGCGCGGCGGCGACGATCGCGTCCTTGTCGAGGCCGCGCGGGCCCTGGGCGGGTTTGTCATTCATCGGAACGGGTACGGCGGCGGACTGTAATCTTGACGAAAGCATATTCTACGCTGTAGAATTATTTCTGCGGTGTAGAAATTGGGTGTCCCGGCACCTTCAATGCGTGCTTTCGCACGGTCCGGGATCCAGGCAGACGCAAGCGCGTCCGCCGTCAACACGGGCCATTGCGCCCCTTATCTTCGTTGACACCCAAGTGGAACCGGCTGCCCCACCCGCGAAGCCCAGCAGCAACGAGGCTCTTCGACTGGCGGCCCAAGACCATGCAAGTGCAATCATGACTACCAACAACAAACCCGTGATCCACGGGGAATCGCGTTTCGAGCAGACGCAACTGAACATCGAGAAGGACAACTGGAACTGGTGCGAACCGTCACGCTACGATGGGCCGCAGCCGGCCAACTGGTACGAGGCGTCGCTGTCGCGCCATGAGAACAGCGCGCCGCTCGCACACGATGTGGTGTGCGACGTGCTGGTGATCGGCGCGGGGCTGCTCGGCGCATCGGCCGCGCTGCATCTCGCGGAAGCGGGCGTCGACACGATCCTCGTCGACAAGCATCACGTCGGCTCCGCGGCGTCCGGCCGCAACGGCGGCCAGCTGACTCCGGGCCTCGCGCGCTGGGAAGCGGCCGACATGATCGACCATCTGTCGCACGACGATGCGAAGCGGCTGTGGCGCTTCGCATCCGCCGAATCGATGGACCTGATCGATGCGATCGGCGCGCGTTACGCGCTCGACCTCGATCGCAAGCGCGGCCACGTGACGGCGGCCGTCCATCCGGGCCACATGAGTGCGCTGCTCGACGGCGCAGACGCGCGCCGCCATCTCGGCGACGCCGGCGTGACGCTCGTCGGGCGTCATCAACTGCACGACGAGTACGTGCGTTCGGGCCTCTATCACGGCGCGGCGATCGACGCGATCGGCGGCCAGCTGCATCCGCTCGCGCTGGTGCGCGGCCTCGTGCACGGCTTCCGGATGAACGGCGGCGCGCTGTACGAACGCACCGAGGTGCTGGAACTCGACGAAACGCCGGCGGGCGTCGTTGCGGTGACGCCGGGCGGCACGATCACGGCGCGTCGCGGCGTCGTGCTCGCGCTGCACAACACGACGTTCCGGCTGCTCGACGACGGCGCGGCGACCACCGTGCCGTTCTTCACGTACGTGAGCGTGACGGCGCCGCTCGACGTCGACGTCGCGACGCTGGTGCCGGCCGGCATGCCCGTCTACGACACGCAGTTCCAGATCGACTACTACCGGCCGGTGCGCGGCAACCGGCTGCTGTTCGGCGGGCAGGGCACCGGCACGTGCTGGGCGCAGCCGGACGTGAACGCGTATCTGCTGACACGGCTGAACACGGTGTTTCCGCAGCACGACGGCCGCTTCGCGCTCGACTACTGCTGGAGCGGCGTCAGCGATTTCACGCTGAACGGCGCGACCGACAGCCGCAAGACCGACGGTCGCGTGCCGATGTACATGGTGCAGGGCTGGAGCGGCCACGGCGTTGCGCAGACGGTCCGGATCGGCAAGGCGATCTGCGACGACTTCGTCGGACGCAACGACGATTTCTCGATGCTGACCGGTATCGACCATCGCGAGATTCCGCTCGGCCGGCAACTGTCGCCGATCGCGATTCCCGCTGCGAAGGCGGCGATGAGCGTGATGAGCGCGCTGAACCCTGGGCGCATGATCTCGTTCTGACCGGCGAAAAAACAAAAAGCCCGATGCGAAGCGATTCGCATCGGGCTTTTTTCCGTCCGGCGACGGCGGCGCTTACGCGATCCGCTTCGCGAGTTCGACGGCCTTGCCGATGTACGACGCAGGCGTCATCGCGAGCAGGCGGTCCTTCGCATCCTGCGGGATCGCGAGCGTGCCGACGAATTCCTGCAGCGCTTCGCGGGTGATGCCCTTGCCGCGCGTCAGCTCCTTCAGCTGCTCGTACGGGTTCTCGATGCCGTAGCGGCGCATCACCGTCTGCACCGGCTCCGCGAGCACTTCCCAGCAGTTGTCGAGATCTTCGTTCAGGCGCTGCGGGTTCACTTCGAGCTTGTCGAGGCCGCGGATCAGCGAGTCGTACGCGAGCAGCGAGTAGCCGAGCGCGACGCCCATGTTGCGCAGCACCGTCGAGTCGGTCAGGTCGCGCTGCCAGCGCGACACCGGCAGCTTGTCGGCGAGATGGCGCAGCGTCGCGTTCGCGAGGCCGAGGTTGCCCTCCGAGTTCTCGAAGTCGATCGGGTTGACCTTGTGCGGCATCGTCGACGAGCCGATTTCGCCGGCCTTCGTCTTCTGCTTGAAGTAGCCGACCGAGATGTAGCCCCACACGTCGCGGTCGAGGTCGAGCAGGATCGTGTTCGCGCGGGCGACCGCGTCGAACAGCTCGGCCATGTAGTCGTGCGGCTCGATCTGGATCGTGTACGGGTTGAACGTGAGCTTCAGGCGGTTCTCGATCACGTCGCGCGAGAACGCTTCCCAGTCGAATTCCGGATACGCGGACAGGTGCGCGTTGAAGTTCCCGACCGCGCCGTTCATTTTGCCGAGGATCTCGACCTTCTCGATGCGCGCGATCGCGCGGTCGAGGCGCGCCGCGACGTTCGCGAGTTCCTTGCCGAGCGTCGTCGGGCTGGCCGGCTGGCCGTGCGTGCGCGACAGCATCGGTTGTTCGGCGTGAGCATGCGCGAGCGCGACGAGGCGCTGGTGGACCGTGCGCAGCGCCGGCACGATCACGTGCGCGCGCGCGCCGGCGAGCATCATCCCGTGCGACGTGTTGTTGATGTCTTCGGACGTGCACGCGAAGTGGATGAATTCGCTGGCCTTCTCGAGTTCGGCCTGGCCCTTCACCGATTCCTTCAGCCAGTATTCGACGGCCTTCACGTCGTGGTTCGTCACGCGCTCGATTTCCTTGATGCGCGCGGCGTCGTGCGCGGTGAAGCGCTCGGCGAGCTGCAGCAGGAACTGCTCGGACGCTTCCGAGAAGCGCGGGACTTCAGCAAAGCCGGCGCGCGACAGCGCGATCAGCCAGTGCACCTCGACGGTGACGCGGTGGCGCATGAACGCGGCTTCGGAGAGCCAGTCGCGCAGCGCTTCGGTTTTGCTGGCGTAGCGGCCATCGATGGGCGAGAGCGCGGTGAGGGCGAAAAGCGTATCGGGACGGGTGTCGGACATGATCGGGCAGGGCCTTTTGCGGCCGGGGCGAACGAGGGGAGGAGAATCCGGCATTTTACCATCGGCGCGCGTCGATTCCGGCCGAACCGGTCCGGCCGCCGATCCATCGGACGAGCGGCCCCGCGCGGGTGCCGGGCCCGCCGGGCGACGGGCGCGCCGCGGCGGTTCGCCGTACAGCCGGCGGCCTGTTTCGCCCGCCGGTAGAATGCAGGCTTCTTCCCGACCGCCGCCCGCCGCGCCCGCCTGCATGGAACTCAAATGGCTCGAAGACTTCGTCTCGCTCGCGGAAACGCGCAGCTTCAGCCGGTCCGCCGAGCTGCGACACGTGTCGCAGCCCGCGTTCTCGCGGCGCATCCAGGCGCTCGAGGCATGGCTTGCGACCGAGCTGATCGACCGATCGGTCTATCCGACGCGGCTCACGCAGGCCGGCCAGATCTTCTATGAGCAGGCGCTGACGATGCTGTCGCAGGCGCACGAGGCGCGCACGCTGCTGCGTGGCCACGTCGGCGCGCCGGTGCCGACGATCGAGTTCGCGGTGCCGCACACGCTGTCGCTCACGTATTTCCCGCGCTGGCTGCAGCGGATCGAGGCGAAGATGGGGCAGGTCCACACGCGGCTGCGCGCGCTGAACGTACACGATGCGGTGCTGTCGCTCGTCGAGGGCGGCTGCGATCTCGTGATGGGCTACCACCACCCGAGCCATCCGGTCGCGCTCGATCCGGCCCGCTACGACATGCTGGTGTTGGGCAGCGAGCCAATCAGCCCGTTTTCGGCGCCGGGCCGCGCGGGCCGGCCGCGCTACACGCTGCCCGGTGCGGCCGATGCGCGCGTGCCGTATCTGTCGTATACGCCGAACGCGTACCTCGGCCGGATGACCGAAGTCATCGTTGCGAATGCGCCGACGCCGCTGTTCCTCGATCGCGTTTATGAAACCGACATGGCCGAAGGGCTGAAGGCAATGGCGCTCGCGGGCCACGGCGTCGCGTTTCTGCCGCACAGCGCGGTCGAGGACGCGATTGCGAGCGGCCGACTGATCCGGCTCGACCGTTCCGCGCGCGGCGGCGCGCATCCGTTCACGCTGACGATGGAAATCCGCCTGTACTGCGACAAGCTCGCGCTGCAGGGCGACGATCCGCGCCAGAAGCTCGTGCGGGCGCTGTGGGACGTCGTGCGCGACGAGCTGCGCGAAACGGGCGGTTGACCGGCGCCGGCACGATCGGCGCGACCGCGTGCGGCGCTCGCGCGGCTGACGACGCGCTTGCGGCGCCTGTCGGACCGCCGACCACCGCACGTTCCGCGTCATTCGACATCGTTTCCGCGCGTCGTCGATGCACGAGCGATCGCGGCCGTTCTTGCGCAAATCGACCGCGGATTTGCGAAAAATCCCGATCATGCAAGAAACGCATAATCGAATAAGCAAACGGCATTGGATAAAAAAAACGGGTTTTTCGACAATGTGCGCAATCCGTTGAACGTTGGAGCATCCATGTCTTCGCAACTGCAGTCCATCCCGTCCTACCTGCACGCCGACGATCTCGGCCCGTGGGGCAACTACCTTCAGCAGGTCGATCGCGTCGCGCCGTACCTCGGTTCGCTGTCGCGCTGGCTGGAAACGCTGAAGCGTCCGAAGCGCATCCTGATCGTCGACGTGCCCATCGAGCTCGACAACGGCACCGTCGCGCACTTCGAAGGCTATCGCGTGCAGCACAACGTGTCGCGCGGTCCGGGCAAGGGCGGCGTGCGTTACCACCAGGACGTGACGCTGTCGGAAGTGATGGCACTGTCCGCATGGATGTCGGTGAAGAACGCTGCCGTGAACGTGCCGTACGGCGGCGCGAAGGGCGGCATCCGCGTCGACCCGCGCAAGCTGTCGCGTGGCGAGCTCGAGCGCGTGACGCGCCGCTACACCAGCGAAATCGGCATCATCATCGGGCCGAACACCGACATTCCGGCGCCGGACGTCAACACCAACGAACAGGTGATGGCGTGGATGATGGACACGTTCTCGATGAACCAGGGCCAGACGTCGACCGGCGTCGTGACCGGCAAGCCGATCTCGCTCGGCGGTTCGCTCGGCCGGAAGGAAGCGACGGGCCGCGGCGTGTTCGTCGTCGGCTGCGAAGCGGCGAAGAAGAAGGGCGTCGAGATCGAAGGCGCGCGCATCGCGGTGCAGGGCTTCGGCAACGTCGGCGGCATCGCGGCGAAGCTGTTCCAGGAAGCGGGTGCGAAGGTGATCGCGGTGCAGGATCACACCGGCACGATCTACCAGCCGGCCGGCCTCGATTCGAACAAGCTGCTCGACCACGTCGCACGCACGGGCGGCGTCGCGGGCTTCGAAGGCGCGGAGCCGATGCCGAACGACGAGTTCTGGACGGTCGAAACCGACATCCTGATCCCGGCGGCACTGGAAAATCAGATCACCGAGAAGAACGCATCGAAGATCCGCACGAAGATCATCGTCGAAGGCGCAAACGGCCCGACGACGACCGCTGCGGACGACATCCTGAGCGCGAACGGCGTGCTCGTGATCCCCGACGTGATCGCGAACGCAGGCGGCGTAACCGTGTCGTACTTCGAGTGGGTGCAGGACTTCTCGAGCTTCTTCTGGACGGAAGACGAGATCAACCACCGTCTCGAGCGCGTGATGCGCGAAGCGTTCGCCGGCGTGTGGGCGGTCGCGGAAGAGCACAAGGTGTCGGTGCGTACGGCGGCGTTCATCGTCGCGTGCAAGCGCATCCTGATGGCGCGCGAAATGCGCGGCCTGTACCCCTGATCGGGCGTCGCCGGCCGGCCTCGACGGGCACGGCCGGTTGACTTCGATCGCACCATGACGCAATCCACGCGATTGCGTGCATGAACCCCCGCGGGCGGTGCCGAATCCGGCACCGCCCGCGCGCGCATCCGGGGTGTCCGAAGCCGGGAGGACGGCTTCTCACAGGGCGATTCGTAGTGCGGTAAACAACCAGTACTTTCAAAAATATTACTTTGATACACTGGCGCGGGTTTAAGCCAAGGAGATGACCAAAAATGAAATACCACAAGGCAGTCCTGATGGTCGCGGCGCTGTGCGCGTTCGCAAGCGGCGCGCAAGCACAGGAGACCGGCACGCTGAAGAAGATCAAGGACACGGGCGTGATCGCGCTGGGCCACCGCGAATCGTCGATTCCGTTCTCCTATTACGACCAGAACCAGCAGGTGGTCGGCTACTCGCGCGATTTCCAGATGAAGGTCGTCGACGCGGTGAAGAAGAAGCTGAACCTGCCGAACCTGCAGGTGAAGAACATCCCGGTCACGTCGCAGAACCGCATCCCGCTCGTGCAGAACGGCACGGTCGACATCGAGTGCGGCTCGACCACCAATAACGTCGAGCGTCAACAGCAGGCCGCGTTCTCCGACACGATCTTCGTGATCGGCACGCGCCTGATGACGAAGAAGGATTCGGGCATCAAGGATTTCGCGGACCTGAAGGGCAAGACGGTCGTGACGACCGCCGGCACGACGTCCGAGCGCCTGCTGCGCAAGATGAACAACGACAAGCAGATGGGCATGAACATCATCAGCGCGAAGGACCACGGCGACTCGTTCAACACGCTTGAATCGGGCCGCGCGGTCGCGTTCATGATGGACGACGCACTGCTCGCGGGCGAGCGCGCGAAGGCGAAGCAGCCGGGCGAGTGGGTGATCGTCGGCACGCCGCAATCGGAAGAAGCGTACGGCTGCATGATGCGCAAGGGCGATGCAGACTTCAAGAAGGTCGTCGACGATGCGATCTCGCAAGTCGAGAAGTCCGGCGAAGCCGCGAAGATCTACGCGAAGTGGTTCGAGAATCCGATCCCGCCGAAGGGGCTGAACCTCAACTTCCCGCTGTCCGAGTCGATGAAGAAGCTGTACGCGAACCCGAACGACAAGGCGCTCGACTGACCACGCGGCCGTTGACGCAGAATTGACGCTACTGAAACGGAAGAGGCCACGCTTCTTCCGTTTCTTTTTGCTGGAGTCTTGCCCATGTCTTACCACTGGAACTGGGGCGTATTCCTGAGCCCCGTGTCGACCGGCGAGCCGACGACGTACTTCGGCTGGCTGCTGTCCGGCTTCTGGGTGACGATCGAGGTATCGCTCGTCGCCTGGGTCATCGCGCTGATCGTCGGCTCGCTGTTCGGCGTGCTGCGCACGGTGCCGAACAGATGGCTGTCGGCGATCGGCACTGTCTACGTGTCGATCTTCCGGAACATTCCGTTGATCGTGCAGTTCTTCGTCTGGTACCTGGTCGTGCCCGAACTGCTGCCCGCATCGATCGGCACGTGGATCAAGCAGTTGCCGCCGACCACGCAGTTCTTCACCGCATCGATCGTCTGTCTCGGCCTGTTCACGGGCGCCCGCGTGTGCGAACAGGTGCGCTCGGGGATCAACGCGCTGCCGAAAGGCCAGCGCGCGGCCGGCCTCGCGATGGGCTTCACGCAATGGCAGACGTATCGCTACGTGCTGCTGCCCGTTGCTTACCGGATCATCGTGCCGCCGCTCACGTCGGAGTTCCTGAACATCTTCAAGAACTCGGCCGTTGCGTCGACGATCGGCCTGCTCGACCTGTCCGCGCAGGCGCGCCAGCTCGTCGACTACACCGCGCAGACCTACGAGTCGTTCATCGCGGTGACGCTCGCGTACGTGCTGATCAACCTCGTCGTGATGGCGTTCATGCGCTGGATCGAAGGCCGCACGCGGCTGCCCGGCTACATCGGAGGCAAGTGATGCATCAGTTCGACTGGAGTAGTATTCCCGGCGCGGTTCCGACGCTGTGGTCGGGCGCGATCGTCACGTTCAAGATCACGCTGATCGCGATCGTCGTCGGCATCGTCTGGGGCACGCTGCTGGCGCTGATGCGGCTGTCCGGCGTGAAGCCGCTCGCGTGGTTCGCGAAGGCGTACGTGACGGTGTTCCGCTCGATTCCGCTCGTGATGGTGTTGCTGTGGTTCTTCCTGATCGTGCCGCAGGTGTTGCAGGGCGTGCTCGGGCTGTCGCCGACGATCGACATTCGGCTCGCCTCGGCGATGGTCGCGTTCTCGCTGTTCGAAGCCGCGTATTATTCCGAGATCATCCGCGCCGGCATCCAGGCGGTGCCGCGCGGGCAGGTCAACGCCGCGTTCGCGCTCGGCATGAACTACGCGCAGGCGATGCGCCTCGTGATCCTGCCCCAGGCGTTCCGCGCGATGGTGCCGCTGCTGCTCACGCAGGCGATTGTTCTGTTCCAGGATACGTCGCTCGTGTACGTGATCAGTCTCGCGGACTTCTTCCGCACGGCCGCGAACATCGGCGATCGCGACGGCACGACCGTCGAGATGGTCCTGTTCGCGGGTGCATGCTATTTCGTGATTTGCTCGGTGGCGTCTGCCCTCGTCAAAGGTCTCCAGAAAAAGGTCACAAGATGATTTCCATCAAGAACGTTTCGAAGTGGTACGGCCAGTTTCAGGTCCTCACCGATTGCACGACCGAGGTCAAGAAGGGCGAAGTGGTCGTGGTGTGCGGTCCGTCGGGCTCGGGCAAGTCGACGCTGATCAAGACCGTGAACGGCCTCGAGCCGTTCCAGCAGGGCGAGATCCTCGTGAACGGCCAGTCGGTCGGCGACAAGAAGACGAACCTGTCGAAGCTGCGCTCGAAGGTCGGGATGGTGTTCCAGCATTTCGAGCTGTTCCCGCACCTGTCGATCACCGAGAACCTGACGCTCGCGCAGATCAAGGTGCTCGGCCGCGGCAAGGACGAAGCGGCCGACAAGGGCATGAAGCTGCTCGATCGCGTCGGCCTGAAGGCCCATGCGCACAAGTTTCCGGGCCAGCTGTCCGGCGGCCAGCAGCAGCGGGTCGCGATCGCGCGTGCGCTGTCGATGGACCCGATCGCCATGCTGTTCGACGAGCCGACGTCCGCGCTCGATCCGGAGATGATCAACGAAGTGCTCGACGTGATGGTCGAGCTCGCGCAGGAAGGGATGACGATGATGGTCGTCACGCACGAAATGGGCTTCGCGAAGAAGGTCGCCCATCGCGTGATCTTCATGGACAAGGGCGCGATCGTCGAGGACGACCGCAAGGACGATTTCTTCTCGAATCCGAAGTCGGATCGCGCGAAGGACTTCCTCGCGAAAATCCTGCATTGAGCGCTCGTCGATCGCGCACGCGACACGCGTGCGCCATGTGAAAACCGCCCGGCCGAACACCGGGCGGTTTTTTTTCGCCGGCGCCCGCGCCGCGCTACCAGCTGTACCGGTAGCCGACCTGCCCGGTGATGCCGCGCCGGTAGTCGCCGCCGATGTTGCGCGCATATTTGACGTTCGCGTACAGCTCGCCGGACTTGCCGAAGCTTGCGGTCACGCCGAGGCCGAGCTCGTACCACGTGCGGCCCAGCTGTGTCGCGAACGGCGTGCCGCCCACCACCGTCTGGCCCGGCGACAGGAAGTCGTGCAGCACGTCGGCCGTGAAGTACGGCGTCGCGGCGCCGCCGCCCGCGTTCGCATCGAGGTTCGGCCGGAAGATCCGCACGCCGGCGCGTCCGCGCAGCGCATTCGACGTCGTGCCCGATACGGCCGACACGTTGTCGTTGAACCCGTTCAGCTTCAGATACTGATACATCAACTGCGCCTGCGGCTCGACCGCGACCGGCAGGCCGCCGATCGCGAACGGCTTGCCGACTTCCTGCGACAGCGCGATGCCGAAACCGTTCTGCGACGCCTCGTTGCCGTAGCTGTCGCGATAGCGGTTGCCGTAGTGCGTGACCTGGCCCACGGTGTCGAAGTAGGTGCCGTCGGACAGGTAGCGCGTCCAGTAGCCGCCGACGCTCTGCGCATGCATCTCGACCGAGCCCGTCGACGTCGACAAGCCTGGCGCGGCGGCGCGCGCCATGTCGCTGAAGCTGGCGTTCGCGACGCCGATGCTCGCCGTCACGCCCGCGTGCGTGCTGCCGCCTGCGGGCGCCTGGTCGAGCGTCCAGTCCTTGCCGAACTGCGCGAAGAACGTGCGCTCGTCGGCCGCGAAGCGGCCCGCGTTTGCGTCGAGGCTCTGTCCGCCGATGCGGCCCCACACGCCGTCGCGGTTGCCCGGTGCCTGCTTCTCGAGGTTGTAGATGTCGCCGACGCGTTCGTGCAGCTTGCCGAGCGTCGAGAAGCCGTAGTCGGCGTTCAGCAGCGGCGTCATCGCGTAGCCCGCCACGCCCGGACGGTACGCGAGATTGTTGCCGGCGCCGGCGCCGGCGCCGCCGCCGTCGATCGTGGACGGACCGACGGGATCGCCGGGGGACGTCGGGTCCAGCTGCGAACGCAGGTACCAGCCGTTCGCATCGCTTTGTCCGCCGCGGTAGAGCCGGTATTCATACGCGCCGGCCTGTACCGGGCCCGCGAGATGGAACGCCGACGCGGCCGTCGTGCCGCCGTTGGCGGTCAGCACGACCGGAATTCCGTCACCTGTCGTCTGCGCGCCGCTGCCGGCCGTGTTCGCGATCTTCAGCCCGGTTGTGCCACTTGCGGCGCCGCCGTTCACGATCAGCCTGTCGGTCGGCGATGCGTCGGCGCCGAGGTAAGTGTGCAGCGCGATCGTGCCGCCGTTGCCGACATAGCTGCCCGTCGTCAGCGTCGTGTAGCTGCCCGCTGTCGCCGGTGCGCCGGACGGTGCGGCGAACGCGACCAGGCCGGCATTGTTCAGGCTGCTCAATACCGAACTGCCGGTCATGTGCCAGGCGCTCGAACCGTCGATGCTCAGCGCCACCGGATCGATCTTGCCGGTCAGCGTCGTGCCGTTCGTCAGGAACACGTTGCCGTTGCTCGACGCGTCCGACACGATGTCGCCGGCAAGATTCACGGCAGATGCGTTGAAGGTCGCGGTGCTGCCGTTCGAGAGGTCCAGCAGCGTGCCGTTGCCGGCCGTCACGACGGTGCCGTTGCGCACCGCGATGTCGATGACGCCGCCGCGCGCGGCGAATGCCGGCCCGGCGACGGACGCGACACTGCCGCCGTCGACCAGCACCGTGCTCGTCGCGCCGGTCGCGAGCGTGTCGGTGCCGAGCACGCCGGCCGTCGCGCCGTTGAGCGTCGTGCCGGTCAGCGCGAGCACGCCGCCACCGTCGACGCGTGCGCCGTTGCCCGCCGCGCTCGCGATCGACGAGCCCGCGTCCCCGATGCGGCCGCCGTTCTGCGCGACGAGGCCGTCCGCTGCCGCGCCGGCGGTGGAGAGCTTCGCGCCCGACAGCAGTGCGGTCGCGCCGCTGCCCGCGACGACCGCGTGTGCGCCGGCCCCGGTCGTTGCGATGGTCGAGCCGTCGATCGACAACGTTGCGTCCGCGCCCGTCACGAAGAAGCCGCGCGCGTTGTCGCCGACGGTACGTACGGCGCTCGCCGCGTTCGCGGCGATGCGCGCACCGGCACCCGTCGACGACACCGCGTCGCCGCCGTTGCCTGTCGTGGCGAGCTGCGTGCCCGATAGCACGATCGTCGTGTTCGTGCCGCGGTTGTCGATGCCGTTGCCGGTGCCGCGCACCGCGATCGACGTCGCGCCGGCCGCGATCCCGCCGTCGGACACCGTCGAGTCGACCAGCACGCCATCGGCGCTGCCGTTCGCGACGACGGCGCCGGTGCCCGACAACGCGACCGATGCACCCGAGCCGGTCAGATGCACGCCTGCGATGCCGTCGTCGGCTTCGATCGTGCCGGCATTCGTCAGCGTCGCCGATGCGCCCTGCACGAGCGCGCCGGTGCCGTTCGATACGCGGATCGTCGACGCGTTGTTCACCGTGCCGAGCGCGCCGACCACGACGCCCGTCGAGCCGGCGCCGGTCAGCAGTACGGTGTTGCGGTTCGCGAGCGTGCCGAGGTTCTGCGCGACGAAACCGGTCACGCCGGCGTTCGACGACGTGACCGCCGCATCGTTGGCCAGCGTCGTCGCGACCGGCGCACCGGCGTTCGCGCCGGCGAGGTCGTGCGCCTGGCCGTCGACGACGCCCGCGATCGCGCCGGCCGCGTTCAGGTTGATGGTCGCGCCGGGATCGATCGCACCCTGCGCGCCGCCCTCGACCGTCACCGCAATGCCATTCGCACCGTTGACGTTGTAGACGGCGTTGCCGGTCGACAGCGTCGTGCCGGCGCCGGTCGCCAGCACGCCGCGCGCGCGTTCGCCGTTTACGTCCGTCGTCAGCGTGCCGGCAGCCGACGCGCCCGTGTAGGCCGCGCCGCTCGCGATGCGGAACAGCGTCGAATCGTCGGTATCGACGCTCAGGTGCTGTGCGGCGACGTTGATCTGCGACCCTGCGCCATACGCGTAGAAACCGGTCTGGTTCGTACCCGACATGAAGCGCGGTACCGCGTTCGGCCCGACGTCGATGGTGGCGCCCGAGCGTGCATGCACGCCGATCGCGCCGGTGCCCGTCAGGTTCAGCGCGCCGTCGACCGTGGCCTTCGCGCGCGGGCCTTCGGCCCACACGCCGTAATTGCGCGTGTCCGATGCCGGATCCAGGCCGCCGGCGACGTCGATCGTGCCGGTCGACGTCGCGGCCGTCGCGGTCGAGCCGGTGCCGACCACCATGAGGCCGATGCCGTTTACGCCGTTCAACGAGATCGTGCCAGTGTTGGTCACGGTCGCCGCGGTGTTGGCGGCGAGCATGCCGACGTTGGCGAGCGGCGTGCCGGGCGCCGCACCGTTCACGACGATCGAACCGGCGTTGTGCAGCGTGCCGGAAGCCGAGCCGATGCTTGCCATTGCGGCGCCGTTTTGCGTCTGCGAGCCGATCACGATCGAGCCGACGTTGGTGGCGGTCCCGGACGCGCCAAGCAGGATTCCGTACGCATGCGCGGACAGCGCAACGTCGTTCGCCGCGGCGCCCGGCCCGTACTGGGCCGCGCGGCCGAGATAGATCGTGCCGCCGGCCTCGTTCGTGAAGCTGCCGCCGGCCGCGAACCCGCCGATCACCTGGCTGTCGAGCGTCGTCGCGTTCACGCCGACGTTGATCGTGCCGGCATTCGACGCACTCGCGCCCGACGTCACGCCCACCGCGTAGTTCTGCAGGTCGGGACGATTGCCGTCGAGCGTCCATGCGCCGACGTTCATCACGCCGTTGTTCACGAACGTGGTGCCGGTGCCGCTCGCGTACACGCCGTTGCCTTCGGTGTACGCGTGGAACCCGAAATTGTCGGGCGGCGTGCTGCTGCTCGTGTCGACGTTGTCGCCGGCCGCGTAGCCGGACGAGATCACACCGTTGTTGATGCCGCTCGCGCCGGTGAGCAGGCGCACCAGCGTGAAATCGCCGGACAGGCGGCCGTCGTTGACGAAGTGCGCGCCGTTTTCCGCGAGGACGGCCGAGCTCGATTCGATCGTGCTGGTGCCGCGAAAATCGATCTGCCCGTCGTGGCCGATGTGCAGCGTCGCATTCGCGCCTGTGCCGTGCATCACCGACAGATGATCGATCTGCAGTGTGTTCTTGTCGCCGGCGGACACGTTGTTCGCGTACTGGAAGTTTTGCTGCGTGAACGTGACTGCCTGGCCGAACGCAGTATCGTATGCGGCCTGCGAGCCGAGCGCGCCGCTTTTCACCGAACGCACGAGGAAGTCGTTGTAGGCCGCGAGCGATGCGGCGTCGTTGACGGTCCACGTGCTGCCGTCGAACGCCGTGAAGGTGCCTGCATAGGCCGGTACGTCGAGCTGCAGGTTGCCGACCGGGCCGCCGCTTGCGAGGTAGTCGCCGGTCGTGAACCAGACGCGGTTGCGCCCATTCCAGTTGACGACGCTCGGCGTCGAGCCCGTGCCGTCGGCGAATGCGAGATCGGTTTGCTTCGCGGCGAGCGTGATCGCGTTGCCGGCTGCGTCCGGCGCGTTCGCCGGGTTGCCGATCGACACGTTCAGCGTGCCGCCTGAACGGTCGACGGTGCCGATGCGCGTGTTCACGTACTGGTCGCCGTTCACGTCGCGATAAACGGGCACGTTGGTCGCGCCGGCCGTCGACGCGGCAAACGCGGACGAGTTGTACGTGGCGACCGACGTGTGCGTGCTTGTGATCGAATCGGGCGTGCTCACGCTCTGGGTCTTGCCGCCGAGCGAGACGAGCGGCTGGTCCGGATTCCCCGACACGATCGTCGTCGTGCCGAACGGAACGCGCGTGTAGCCGGCGTCGCCGGCGTTCTGGCTCGTCCACGCGCCGGTCACGCCGACCGTATCGCCGCCCGCGACCTGCGTCGCGCCCGCGAGGTTGTCGTTGACCGTCGGGCTGAAGCTGCCCGGCGTGCAACTGCCGCCGCTCGCGACCGGTGAACCGTCGCCGCAGGCCGATGCGTACGCGTAACCGGCCGGCAGCACGGCCAGTGCGGTGCCGAGCACGGCGGCCCGCAGCGCGGAGCGGCGCAGTGCCGGGCGGCCTGCACGGCGGCTCGCGCGCGATTCCCGGCCGGAGCGCTTGCCGCGCGCACGAGTCGTTTCCGCCACCGCGACCCAGCAGCCGGCGGCTTCGCTCCATATCGATCGAAATGAATGATTCACGACATGCCCCTCTTTCTTTTTTTGAAGTGATATCCACCGCGGCGCGGTGAAAGCGCATTCCACGGCGGGAAAATGGCGAAAAAAGGGCGCGCGACAGCCATTGCCGCGTTGCCGATATCGCGCCAATCGTGATCCGTTACACCGAGGACGGAGGCAGTCTACTAATCGGTGCGCCAGGTAGATAATCAAAAAATGAGAAATGTGGTGATAACGACGATTTTGTCCTGTCTTTTTGAATTGTGTGATTGATCGAACTGAAAGCCTTGTGGGTCAAGGGTTTGTTGTAGTTTTTCGGGGGCGGAATGTCGCGTGGGGAATCGGTGATCTGGCGCACTGTTCGCAGAGGGCGGGCGCGATAATATCGGGCTTCCGGATTATATAAGTGCGAGTTGGCTGGATTATTTGTGCCGTGTATTTGTTATTTTCTCGGGAACATTAATAAAATCAAGCGAATGTTGTGTGAATCCCGTGCGGCATGCGAATGTGTGGCGTGTATGAAACGAAAGCGGGACTGCCGGCGGCTGAGCGGCGCGATTTTCTACCGATCGTGAGGCTGGTTCAGCGGCGGACAATGCGACGCGACAAGCGAGCGAGCGGCCGCCGGCCGCTGCGACACTGCATCGCGATGTGACGGGAAGCGAGAAGCGGGAGCGACGCCGAAACGACGCCGCTCAGAAGTCGATCGCGTCGTCGGCGTCGTTCGCGGCGGTTGCCGCGAGCGCTTCGAGACGCGCGTCCGCGCACGGCGCGGACGCCGATGCGTCGAGCGCCGGGTTGCGCAGTTTCTCGAGCACGCGTTCGGGAACCGGAATCTGCATGCGCGCGGCGACGTCGCCGCACTGGAACATGATCAGCTCGCCCGGTTCGAACGAGGTCCAGACTTCGTTGTCGGTCAGCGGCTGCGTGGCGATTACCGCGACGCGATCCTCGGGCGTCGTGTATTTCGCGAAGTCGATCGACAGGTCTTCGTCGACCAGATGCGCGGTCGAGAACGGCCAGCGACGCACGAGGTAGTGCAGCCGCGTCGAGCAGTGCGCGAACAGCGCCTGGCCGTTCGACATCAGGAAATTGAACACGCCGTGATCGGTGATCCCGCGCGTCAGCTCGCCAACGCGCTCGAACAGCTCCGGCAACGGCGGCTGGGCGCCGGGAAACGCTTCGCGCAGCCCCTGCATCAGCACGCAGAACGCCTTCTCGCTGTCGGTGGTGCCGACCGGATGGTAGACGCTGCCGTCGAGATCGGGTTCGTAGTCCTGCAGATCGCCGTTATGCGCGAAGATCCAGTGGCGTCCCCACAGCTCGCGCATGAAAGGATGGCTGTTCTCGAGCAGGATGTGGCCCTGCGTGGCCTTGCGGATGTGCGCGATCGTGTTCTTGGACTTGATCGGATAGCGCTTCACCATCTCGGCGATCGGCGACGTGGCCGATGCCTGGTGGTCGATGAAGAGGCGGCACGCCTTGTCCTCGAAGAACGCGATTCCCCAGCCGTCGGCATGGTGATCGGTGAGGCCGCCCCGGGCCGCGAAACCCGTGAAGGAGAATGTGACGTCCGTCGGTGCGGCGCAGTTCATTCCTAGGAGTTGGCACATTTTACTTGGGGCGGGGCGCGGAAGCAGGGTAACCAACCGGGTGAACCCCGGTACAATGTGGCTCCTAGCATATCACCGAGCCTCGAGCGGTAAAAAGCGGATTCCGCCGGCCGAAGGCCGCGTGTTGCGGTTTGCCGTCAGTCGGCCCGCGCACGCGTTCCGGCCCCGCAGATGGCCAGCCCGTTCCTCACGACGCCTCCTATGACTGCCTCGAACGCTTCCTCTCCGGCGACGCTCACGCTCGCCCGTCCCGACGACCTGCACCTGCACCTGCGCGACGGCGACATGCTGGCCGCGGTGCTGCCGCACACAGCGCGCCAGTTCGCCCGTGCGATCGTGATGCCGAACCTGAAGCCGCCCGTCACGACCACCGCGCACGCGCAAGCGTATCGCGAGCGGATCCTCGCCGCACTGCCGGCGGGGATGGCGTTCGAGCCGCTGATGACGCTGTACCTGACCGACAACACGGCGCCCGACGAAATCCGCCGCGCGCGCGATAGCGGCTTCGTGCACGGCGTGAAGCTGTATCCGGCCGGCGCGACAACGAATTCCGACCATGGCGTCAGCGATCTCGCGAAGTGCGCGAAGACGCTCGAGGTGATGCAGGAAACCGGCATGCCGCTGCTCGTGCACGGCGAAGTGACCGATCCGGCGGTCGACATGTTCGATCGCGAGAAGGTGTTCATCGACCGTGTAATGACGCCGCTGCGCTGCGATTTTCCGGGCCTGAAGGTCGTGTTCGAGCACATCACGACGAAGGATGCGGCCGACTACGTGCGCGACGCCGACGCGGCGCCGGGCCTGCTCGGCGCGACGATCACGCCGCAGCACATGCTGTACAGCCGCAACGCGTTGTTCGTCGGCGGGATTCGCCCGCACTACTACTGCCTGCCGGTGCTCAAGCGCGAGACGCACCGCGTCGCGCTCGTCGAAGCAGCGACGTCGGGCAACCCGCGCTTCTTCCTCGGCACCGACAGCGCGCCGCACGCGCGCGGCGCGAAGGAAACGGCGTGCGGCTGCGCGGGCTGCTACACGGCCCTGCACGCGCTCGAGCTGTACGCGGAAGCATTCGACCAGGCGGGCGCGCTCGACAAGCTGGAAAATTTTGCGAGCCGCTTCGGCGCCGATTTCTACGGGCTTCCGCACAGCACCGACACGATCACGCTGCGTCGCGAGACGTGGGAATTGCCGCGCGAGGTTTTCGCCGGGGATACGCCGGTCGTGCCGCTGCGCGCCGGCGAAACGATCGGCTGGAAATTCGCATGACCGGCTCGCCGCCGCGCGGCGCCGGCCAGACGGACGGCAGCGGGGCGGCGGCGTTCGCGCGGATCGACTGGTCCGCGCCGTGGCTCGCGCCTTATCGCGTGCACGGGCGTGCGCTGCAGGCCGCCGCGATCGCCGGCGAGCCCGCGTTGCTCGATGCGCTGAACGACGCGCTGCGCGGCGGCGCGCGCGCGAGCGGCCGCGGCAAGCCGCTGCGGTTCGCGCCGCAGGCCGAGCTCCCGGCGGGCATCGCGTACGAAACCCATATCGCCGACACGGGCCGCGTGCCGACCCGCCACAATCTGCACGACTTCTTCAATGCACTCGTCTGGTTCGCATATCCGCGTATCAAGGCCGCGCTGAACGCACGCCAGGCCGCGGCGATCGACGCGGCGGGCGGTGTCGGGCCCGTGCGCGGCACACTGCGCGATGCGCTGACGCTGTTCGATGAAAACGCCGCGCTGTTCGTGACGGCCGACCGCACGCTCGCCGATGCGCTGCGCGGCTTCGACTGGCAGCAGCTTCTGGTTGCCGCGCGCGACGCGTGGGGCGCGCGTTGCGAGGCCCGGCTCGTCGGCCATGCGCTGCTCGAGAAGCTCGTCGCGCCTTACAAGTCCTGCACCGCACACACGTGGATCGTCGAAGTGAGTGACGACTATTTTTCGTGGCCCGACGCGCAGCGTGCCGCGCATGTCGATGCGCAGATCGCCGGCGAACTCGCGACGCGCGCGCTGACGAGCCGCGATTTCGCGCCGCTGCCGGTGCTCGGCGTGCCGGGCTGGTGCGATGCGAATGCGGCGCCGTCGTTTTACGACGATCCGGCCGTGTTCCGCAGCGGCCGCCGCAGTCGGGCTGCCGCCGACGGCGCGCAGTGCTAGAATGCGCATCGCAAAGCAGGCCAGGCAGTCGCGGCCTTGCCGCCTTCGGGCAGGCAGGGGCGAGGAAAGTCCGGACTCCACAGGGCAGGGTGATGGCTAACGGCCATCCGTGGCGACACGCGGAACAGGGCAACAGAAAGCAAACCGCCGATGGCCCGGCGCAAGCCGGGATCAGGTAAGGGTGAAACGGTGCGGTAAGAGCGCACCGCGGCGACGGCGACGTTCGCCGGCACGGTAACCTCCACCCGGAGCAATTCCAAGTAGGCAGGCGCGCATTTTCGGATGCAGGACGGGGCCCCCGTCTCGTCTGCGGGTAGGAAGCTTGAGCGCGTCAGCAATGGCGCGCCTAGAGGAATGACTGCCACGCGCGGCACGCTTCGGCGTGCGGCGTGCACAGAATCCGGCTTATCGGCCAGCTTTGCCGCTCGAATGCGAAAGGGCCGGCGCTCGTCACGGAGCGCCGGCCCTTTTTTCATGCGCGACCGCCGCGCGTTCAGGACGCGACGATGTCGAACGAGTGCGTCAGCTCGGCCGTTTTCGCGATCATGATCGATGCGGAGCAGTACTTGTCATGCGACAGGTTGATCGCGCGCTCGACCGTGGCCGGATTCAGGTTGCGGCCCGTGACGGTAAAGTGGAAGTGCACTTTCGTGAACACCTTCGGGTCCTCGCTTGCGCGTTCTGCCTTCAGCGTGACCGAGCAGCCGGTGACTTCCTGCCGGCTCTTCTTCAGGATCAGCACGACGTCGTACGCAGTGCAGCCGCCGGTGCCGACCAGCACCATCTCCATCGGGCGCGGCGCGAGGTTATGGCCGCCGCCCTCCGGCGCGCCGTCCATCGCGACGAGGTGCCCGCTTCCGGTCTGGGCCGAAAACGCCATGCCGTCCTGACCCATCCAGCTTACTTTGCATTCCATGCTTGCACTCCAGCGTTGCCTGATTCGGATTCGATCCTGCATTGTAGCCCGTGGCGCAACGGTCGGCTGATGCGCTGCACGAAGCGAAACGCCCGACCGGCGAACAGGCAGCCGCACCCGCCGACGCAGCGCGCATTCCACGATGCCTTTAGGGGTTTTGCTCTAGATGGGGCGGTGTCCGCTCGTCGCAAATGTGCCGGAACTTGATGATTTTAAAAGAAAAATTTCCGAGGCCGGCGATTCGTCGACAATCCCGCATTGTGGTGTGCGATTTCGTAATGCAAATTTTCTTGTGCAGTCGGCAACCGCTTCGTATAATAAGCGTCATTGGTTGTCGCGCTGCGGCAACCTCCGAATGTCTCCTCCACCCTCCTCCTAAGGTGGATTAAGCCCGAACCAGCCGTTCGGGCTTTTTTTCGTCCAATGCAAACATCGGTGCGCACGCTGCGCGCGCCGATATCCGTGGTGGACGTGGATTACGCAGGTTGTCGTGCGGCGGGCTGCGATGCTGCGGCCGCCGGCGCCGTGGCGGCCGGCGCCTCGCCGGAACGTGCGGGCGGCGGCGAAGCGTGGGCGGCGGACGCGTGCTCGCGGCTGCGGGCGCAGAAGTGGTGCACGCGATCGCGCACCGCGCGCAGGCGGGCGACGCGATCTTCGGCATGCGCGTCTCGCGCGTCGGCGATGCGCGCGTCGAGCGCTGCGAGCTTGGCCTCGCAACCGGCCCGGGCTGCGGTGGCAGGTGCCGCGGCGGCCATCAGCGCAGCCGCGAGAAAGGGTGTAAGTCGTTGTTTCATCATGCTTGTTTGTTCGTTTTCTCGGATCTGGCCGGTCGGGCGCGGCAAGGTCAGGTGTCGCGCGTCGACGGGTGCCGGCGCGGGCGGTCGGTTCGCCAAGCGTAGATGGGGCACGACCGAATTTTGGCCCATTTCGGACGCCGGGTGTCGCGGGACGCGGATTCTCTTTGACCGAGGCGCGGTATTTCCTTTATAATTCAGGGCTTTTCCGCATTCATGCCCACGGAAAAAGAACAGGGAGAGCCTGCACCGCGCCTCGAAGCGCACTCAGACAAGCAGGAAGAACACATCGGGCAAAGCATTTTTTTTGGATCGATCATGAAGACGTTTTCCGCAAAAGCCCATGAGGTGACGCGCGAATGGTACGTGATTGACGCGACGGATAAGGTTCTCGGCCGTGTTGCCAGCGAAGTGGCACGCCGTCTGCGCGGCAAGCACAAGCCTGAGTTCACCCCGCACGTCGACACTGGTGATTTCATCATCATCATCAACGCGAGCAAGTTGAAGGTCACGGGCAACAAGACTCTGGACAAGAAGTACTACCGTCACTCGGGCTACCCGGGCGGTATCTATGAAACGACGTTCGGCAAGATGCAGGAACGCTTCCCGGGCCGTGCGCTCGAGAAGGCGGTCAAGGGCATGCTGCCGAAGGGCCCGCTCGGCTACGCGATGATCAAGAAGCTGAAGGTCTACGCAGAAGCGACGCATCCGCACTCGGCTCAACAGCCGAAGGCGCTCGAGATCTAAGGGGAGCCCACATGATCGGTAACTGGAACTACGGCACGGGCCGCCGCAAGAGCGCAGTCGCACGTGTCTTCATCAAGGCTGGCAAGGGCGACATCATCGTCAACGGCAAGCCCATCGCTGACTACTTCTCGCGTGAAACGTCGCTGATGATCGTGCGTCAGCCGCTGGAACTCACGAACCACGGCCAGACGTTCGACATCAAGGTCAACGTCAATGGCGGCGGTGAAACGGGCCAGGCAGGCGCAGTGCGTCACGGCATCACCCGCGCACTGATCGACTACGATGCGACGCTGAAGCCGTCGCTGTCGAACGCAGGCTTCGTCACGCGCGATGCACGTGAAGTCGAGCGTAAGAAGGTTGGTCTGCGCAAGGCACGCCGCGCAAAGCAGTTCTCGAAGCGTTAATTTCGCTTCATGGCCGCGTCGCCTTCGGGCGGCGTCCGCCCGAAAAACCGCCAGTCATCGCGCTGGCGGTTTTTTTATGCCCGCGCGGCGGCGCCCGCGGAACGTTTCGTGAACTGAAATCAACAAGAACCTATTGATTTCATGGACATCAGCACGATCTTCTGATCGGCCCTACAATAGCGGCTAAAGCTTTTTGGAGAGTTCGCATGAACGCTGTTACCGAATCCGCAGCAACGACGGCCGAAATGCCGGTACCGTTCGTCTTCACCGACGCCGCGGCCGACAAGGTCAAGCAACTGATCGACGAAGAGGGCAATCCCGACCTGAAGCTGCGCGTGTTCGTGCAAGGCGGCGGCTGCTCGGGCTTCCAGTATGGCTTCACGTTCGACGAGGAAGTCAACGAGGACGACACCGTGATGAACAAGAATGGCGTCCAGCTGCTGATCGACTCGATGAGCTACCAGTATCTGGTCGGCGCCGAGATCGACTACAAGGACGACCTCAATGGCGCCCAGTTCGTGATCAAGAACCCGAATGCCACGACCACCTGCGGGTGCGGCTCGTCGTTCTCGGTCTGAGCGCGCGACGGACGTGTCCGGTTCGCCAGAATGAAAACGGGGCTACATGCCCCGTTTTTTTATTCCCGTGCGCGGCGTGAACGCGTGCGTCGTGCTGGCGGGTCGTCAGCGTGGGTAGAGGGCGCCGAGCACGCGTTCGCCCGCCGCACCGGTCACGCTTGCAAGATTTCCCGGCTGGCGGGCGGTAAAGCGGTACGCGAGCCACGCGAACGCGAGCGCCTCGACCTGCTGCGGCGGCACGCCGAGCGCGGCAGTGGTGTCGACCGCCGCCGGCACGCCGGCGTCGCGCAGTGCGTCCTTCAGCGCGGCCAGCAGCACAGGATTGCGCGCGCCGCCGCCGCAGACGAACACGGCGCTGCAATCCGCCGCATGCTGCGCGATTTCGCGCGCGACCGACACGGCCGTGAGCGCGGTCAGCGTGGCCTGCACGTCTTCGGGCGCGACCTGCGGGAACGCCGTCAGCTTCGCGTCGAGCCACGCGGGATTGAACAGGTCGCGGCCGGTACTCTTCGGCGGCGGCGCGGTGAAGTACGGTTCCGCGAGCAGCGCGTCGAGCAGCGGCGCGTGCACGGTTCCGCGCGCGGCGAACTTGCCGCCGTCGTCGTACGGCTTGCCGAGGTGGCGTGTCGCCCATGCGTCGAGCAGCGCATTCGCGGGGCCGCAGTCGAAGCCGCGCACGTCGCCGCCTGCGGCGGGCAGGATCGTGATATTGCTGATCCCGCCGAGATTGCAGACGACCCGCGTGTCGCCGGCGGCCCCGAACACCGTCGCATGAAATGCCGGCGCGAGCGGGGCGCCGTGGCCGCCTGCCGCGACGTCGCGGCTGCGGAAATCGGCGATGACGTCGATATGCGCGAGCTCCGCGAGCAACGCCGGATTGTTGAGCTGACGCGTGTAGCCGCGCTCCGGACGATGCCGCACCGTCTGGCCGTGCACGCCGATCGCGCGGATGTCGTCGCGCGCCAGCCCGGCCGTGCGCTGCAGCTCGTGGCAGCACACCGCGTAGCGTGCGACGAGCGCGTTCGCCGCGACCGATTCGCGATCGATTTCGTTGTCGCCGGGCTGCTGCAGCGCGAACAGCGCGTCGCGCAGCGACTGCGCGAAGCCGACGAACGCTTCCGCGAGCACGACGGGCGCCTTGCCCGTCTCGAAACGCACGGCGACGCCATCGACGCCGTCCATGCTGGTTCCCGACATCAGCCCGAAGTAAATGCCGTCGGCAGGATGGGCGGGTTGCGGATGTCGTTGCGGCACGTTGGGTTCTCCTCGATCATGCGGCGCGGGCCGGTGCCGCGCGCCTTGCGCCCGATTATCCGCGCAACCTGACGCGTCGTTAAGCGATCCACGCGCAAGTTATGGGAAAATCCCTGTCTTTGCGACATTCTTCCCGGCACCGATGAGCACCGAACCCAGTTCCAAGCCTGTTTTCCCGATCACCGACGAAGTCCGCCATGCGCTCGCCGTCACGAAGCGCGGCGTCGACGAACTGCTGATCGAGGAAGAATTCGCGCAGAAGCTCGCGCGCAGCGCGGCCACCGGCACGCCGCTGCGCATCAAGCTCGGCCTCGATCCGACCGCGCCCGACATTCACATCGGCCATACGGTCGTGCTGAACAAGATGCGTCAGCTGCAGGACCTCGGTCACACGGTAATCTTCCTGATCGGCGATTTCACGTCGCTGATCGGCGATCCGTCGGGCCGCAACGCGACGCGGCCGCCGCTCACGCGCGAGCAGATCGAAGCGAACGCGAAGACCTATTTCGAGCAGGCCGCGCTCGTGCTCGATCGCGACAAGACCGAGATCCGCTACAACAGCGAATGGTCGATGCCGCTCGGCGCCGACGGCATGATCAAGCTCGCGTCGCGTTACACCGTCGCGCGGATTCTCGAGCGCGAGGACTTCACGAAGCGCTTCCAGAGCGGCGTGCCGATCTCGATCCACGAATTCCTGTACCCGCTGATGCAGGGCTACGACTCGGTCGCGCTGAATGCCGACCTCGAGCTCGGCGGCACCGATCAGAAGTTCAACCTGCTGGTCGGCCGCGAACTGCAGAAGCAATACGGCCAGGAACAGCAGTGCATTCTGACGATGCCGCTCCTCGAAGGCCTGGACGGCGTCGAGAAGATGTCGAAGTCGAAGGGCAACTACGTCGGCATCAGCGAGAAGCCGACCGACATGTTCGGCAAGCTGATGAGCATCTCGGACACGCTGATGTGGCGTTACTTCGAACTGCTGTCGTTCCGCAGCATGGAAGAAATCGCCGGCTTCAAGCGCGACGCAGAAGGCGGCCGCAACCCGCGCGACTTCAAGGTGCTGCTCGCGCAGGAAATCGTCGCGCGCTTCCACTCGCAGGCCGATGCCGAGCGGGCGCTGGAGGATTTCAACCACCGCGCGAAGGGCGGCGTGCCGGACGATATCCCGTCGGTCACGCTCGCGGGCGCACCGCTCGCGATCGGCCAGTTGCTGAAGCAGGCGGGCCTCGTGCCGTCGACGAGCGAAGCGCTGCGCAACATCGAGCAGGGCGGTGTGAAGATCGACGGCGCGACGGTGTCCGACAAGGGCCTGAAGGTCGATGCCGGCGAGTTCGTCGTCCAGGTCGGCAAGCGCCGCTTCGCGCGCGTCACGCTGACCGCATGATCGCGCTGATTCAGCGCGTGAAGCGCGCCGACGTGCGCGTCGGCGACCGCACGACCGGCGAGATCGGCCCGGGCCTGCTCGCGCTCGTCTGCGCGGAGCGCGGCGACACCGAGGCCGTGGCCGACAAACTGCTCGCGAAGGTGCTGGGCTACCGCGTGTTCAGTGACGCGGCCGGCAAGATGAACCTGCCGGTGTCGAACATCGACGGCGCAGGCCGCGCCGGCGGGCTGCTGCTCGTGTCGCAGTTCACACTCGCCGCTGATACCAACAGCGGGCTGCGGCCGAGCTTCACGCCGGCGGCGCCGCCCGACGAAGGCGCGCGCCTGTTCGACTATTTCGTCGCGGCCGCGCGCGCGCGTCATTCGGTCGTCGAGACCGGCGAGTTCGGCGCCGACATGCAGGTGTCGCTCGTCAACGACGGCCCGGTGACGTTCTGGCTGCAAGTGCGGCCCTGAGCGGCCCTGATACTTTCCCGGAGACGCGCCGCGATGGCAACCACGCAAATCCTGTTCATTCGCCATGGCGAGACGGCCTGGAACCGCATCAAGCGGATCCAGGGCCATATCGACATTCCGCTGGCCGACACGGGGCTCGCGCAGGCGCAGCGGTTGGCGGCCCGGCTGGTGCGCGAAGCGCGCGACGGCCAGCGCATCGACGCGATTTATTCGAGCGACCTGATGCGCGCGCAGCAGACCGCGCAACCCTTCGCCGATGCGCTCGGGCTGCCGCTGCAGTTGCGCGAAGGGCTGCGCGAACGCTCGTACGGCGTGTTCCAGGGGCATGACAGCACCGAGATCGAGACGCTGTTCCCGGATGCGTATGCCGCATGGCAGACGCGCGACCCCGGCTTCGCGCCCGACGGCGGCGAGTCGCAGCGCGAGTTCTATCACCGTGTGCTGCATGCGCTCGAGCCGATCGTCGCGTCGCATCCGGGCGGACGCATCGCATGCGTCGCGCACGGCGGCGTGCTCGACTGCGTCTATCGCTTTGCAAACGGCATCGACCTGGCAGCGCCGCGCAGCTATCAACTGCTCAACACGAGCATCAATGTCGTCGATTACGTCGATGGTCGCGCGCAGATCGTCCATTGGGCCGACGTGTCGCATCTCGATACCGCGAGCGACGACGACGGGTATCGCAAGGTGCTTTGATCCGGGCGTGTGCGCCTGCTCGTCACGGATATATCCATTGAGCGGAATGCCGCGCTGGGAGCGGGCAGGATTGACGCCCGGTCACGCGACCGCGCGCGGGCGCAGGATCGTCAGCCTGTTTCGGGTAGACGATCAGCAGAGCCGTCAGCCGGGAGGCGTGCCGTCGGGCGGTGTCGCGGCCGCGCGGCGTCGTGCGCGTTTCGACGCACCATTGACCAGCGCCCAGCGCAGCACCGGCGCGACGGCCCGGACCCCTGGACGCACCACCGCGCGCCGCAGCGGCGCGAACGTCGCTACGCGCAGCATCCGTTGCGCCCAGGGCGGCAGCAGGTCGATTCCAGCATGCATCATCAGCGACGCGGCCGGACGCAGTGCCGGCGTGGCGACCGGCGCGTTCATCAGGATATCCATCACGTCGAACGTGCGCGGCCCCGCCGCGAGTTCAGGCTGCATTCGCGCGAGATACGTCGCGACTTCGGCGCGTGAACGCGGGACGTCCACGGCGCCCAGCAACTCGGCGATCAACGCCGTTTCGGCGTAGTAGCCGTCCTGCAGTTCGTCCGGCAGCGACGGATTCACATAGCGCAAGTGCGCGGCGAGGAAGCTCGATACTTCCGCGACATGCACCCACGTGAGCAACGCCGGATCGTCGGCCCGGTATGGACGGCCGTCGGGCGCGGTGCCCGAGACGCGCGCGTGGATCGCCTTCACGCGTTCGATCAGCGCCAGGGCGTCCGCGCGGCTGCCGAACGTCGTGCCCGTGATGAACGTCGCGGTGCGCCGCAAGCGGCCGAGGATGTCGGTGCGGAACGACGAGTGATCCCAGACGCCCGCAAGCGCGAGCGGGTGGAGTGCCTGCAGCAGCAGCGCGGCGATGCCGCCCGTCATCATCGACGTGAAATCGGCATGCACGCGCCAGCAGATCGCATCGGGGCCGAACAGCCCCGGGTCGCCGGGCGGGGACGACAGATCGATCGACGGACCGCCGCCGCCTGCCGTCAGGTGCGTGACGCCCGCCACGAGCCGTTTGCGGATCGGCTCGGCCCAGCGCGGGCCCGGTGCCGGGGCGGAGCGGTGTGAGCTGGGCGGCGTGGTCATGGCTGGCTTCGTGCTGGCAGCGGGTTACTTCCCGTCCGGGGTATCCCACATGTCGCGTTCGGTGTTGCGGACGTCGGGCGCGGAAAGCCCGAAGTGGCGATACGTGAGCAGCGTCGCGACTCGCCCGCGCGGCGTGCGCTGCAGGAAGCCCTGCTGGATCAGATATGGTTCGAGCACGTCCTCGATCGTGTCGCGCTCCTCGCCGATCGCCGCCGCGAGGTTGTCGATGCCGACCGGACCGCCGTCGAACTTGTGCAGGATTGCCTCGAGCAGCTTGCGGTCCATCAGGTCGAAGCCGACCGGATCGACGTCGAGCATTGCGAGCGCGGCGTCGGCGACGGCCGCGGTGATCTGGCCGTCGGCCTTCACTTCCGCATAGTCGCGCACGCGGCGCAGCAGCCGGTTCGCAATCCGCGGCGTGCCGCGCGAGCGCTTCGCGATCTCCAGCGCGCCATTTGGATCGATCTGCGCGTTCAGCAGCGACGCCGAGCGGCGCACGATGCGCGACAGCTGATCGGCATCGTAGAACTCGAGCCGGGCGACGATACCGAAGCGGTCGCGCAGCGGATTGGTCAGCATCCCCGCGCGCGTGGTCGCACCCACGAGCGTGAACGGCTGCAGGTCGAGCTTCACGCTGCGCGCGGCCGGCCCTTCACCGATCATGATGTCGATCTGGTAATCCTCGAGCGCCGGATACAGGATTTCCTCGACGACCGGCGACAGACGGTGGATCTCGTCGATGAACAGCACGTCGTTCGCTTCGAGGTTGGTCAGCAGCGCGGCGAGGTCGCCCGCGCGTTCGAGCACGGGGCCCGACGTCTGCCGCAGGTTCACGCCCATTTCACGCGCGATGATGTGCGCGAGGGTCGTCTTGCCGAGGCCCGGCGGCCCGAACAGCAGCACGTGGTCGAGCGGCTCGGAACGGCGCTTCGCGGCTTCGATGAAGATCTCGAGCTGGCCGCGCACCTTTTCCTGGCCGACGTAGTCGTCGAGCTGGCGCGGCCGCAGCGCGCGTTCGAACACCTCCTCGTGCGACGAGGCGGGCGTGGCGGCGATGATCCGCTCGGCGGCAAGTTTGTCGGTTTCAATCATGCGGCCATTGTACCGCGCACCGTCGCGCGGCCGAACTGGCCGAACGGCCGACTGGCGCGCCCCGCACGGCGGCGCGACACTCGCTCCGACAGGTGGTTCCGACAACCGGCTCGGGCGGCCGTTACACCTTCGACAGCGCCTTCAGCGCGAACTTGATGCCTTCCGACACGCCGGTGCCCGCCGGCACGTTCTTGATCGCGGCGAGACCTTCCTTTTCGGAATAGCCGAGCGCGACGAGCGCGTTGAGGATGTCAGTCGCGTGATCGGACGGCGACGCGGCGCCGGCGAGCGCGCCGAGGTCCGCGCCGAGCTTGCCCTTCAGCTCGAGCAGCAGGCGTTCGGCAGTCTTCTTGCCGATGCCTGGCAGGCGCGTGAGGCGTGCGGCGTCCTGCATCGTCACGGCCTGCGCGAGCTCCTGCACGCTCATGCCGGACAGCACGGCGAGCGCCATGCGCGCGCCGATGCCGGTGATCTTCAGCAGTTCGCGGAAGGTCGTGCGCTCTTGCGGCGTCAGGAAGCCGTACAGCAGGTGCGCGTCTTCGCGAACGATCTGCTGCGTGAGCAGGACGACGCGTTCGCCCGTTTGCGGCAGGTTGTAGAAGGTACTCATCGGCACGTCGATTTCGTAGCCGACGCCATTGCAGTCGACGAGCAGGTGAGGCGGATTCTTTTCGAGCAGGATGCCGGCGATGCGACCGATCATGGATGGCGGGATGCGAGGAAGAAAGCGCGAGTGTAGCGCAGCTGCGGCGCGATGCCGACGGGGCGGCTGTCAGATCGGGGGGCGCCCCGTGCAACCTGGATGCGGACGGCCGGGGATGGCGGTAGATGGTGACGGTGTAGGCGGCAGGCGGCGGGCAATAAGTCGGGAGATGGCAGGCGATGGGGCGATGAGCCCACCAGGGCCGGCAAGCCGCGTTTCGGCCGTCCCGGTTGGCTGCCGCTGCGGCACGCGGTCGCGTGCGGCAGCGGCGTCAGCCGACAAGCCGACCACGCCGCACGCGCAGCCCCTTCTTCGCGAGCGCCGGCGCGATGCCGCTGATCGTGCCGAGCGTATTGCCGCTGTGCGCGTGGCAGATCGCCATGCCGAGCGCGTCGGCCGCGTCGCTGCCGGGCTGGCCGGTGAGATTGAGCAGCCGCGTGACCATCTCCTGCATCTGGGACTTGGTCGCGCGGCCGTAACCGACGACCGCCTGCTTCAGTTGCAGCGCGGTGTATTCGGCAACCGGCAACCCGCCGGCGACGAGTCCGCAAATCGCGGCGCCGCGCGCTTGCCCGAGCAGCAGCGTCGACTGCGGGTTCACGTTCACGAACACCTGCTCGATCGCGGCCTGGTCCGGCGCATGCTCGCGCACGAGCGTCGACACGCCCTGGAAGATCGTACCGAGCCGGGTGGCAAGGTCGGCCGCAGGCGTGCGGATCACGCCGCTCGCGACATACGCGAGGCGGTGGCCGCTGACGTCGATGACGCCGAAGCCGGTAACGCGCAGGCCAGGGTCGATGCCGAGAATTCGCATGAGTGAGGAGAAAAACGTGATGCAGCGATACTACAACGAACGGCGCGCCGGGCCGGCCGAACGGCCGCGCACGAACGCGCCGCGCAATAAAAAACCCGGCGGGTGCGATACCGCCGGGCTTGCGTGCAGCGGCCGCGCAGGCCGCGTGCGATCAGTGACGGAAGTGGCGTACGCCCGTCAGGATCATCGCGATGCCGTGCTCGTCGGCTGCCGCGATCACTTCGTCGTCGCGCATCGAGCCGCCCGGCTGGATCACGCAAGTCGCGCCCGCCGCCACGACCACGTCAAGGCCGTCGCGGAACGGGAAGAATGCATCGGACGCAACCGCCGAACCGGCGAGCGTGAGGCCGGCGTTCTGTGCCTTGATGCTCGCGATGCGTGCGGAATCGACGCGGCTCATCTGACCCGCGCCGACGCCGAGCGTCATGCCGTTGCCGCAGAACACGATCGCGTTCGACTTCACGTACTTCGCGACGCGCCATGCGAACAGCAGGTCGTCCATCTCCTTCTCGGTCGGCTGGCGCTTCGTGACGACGCGCAGCTCGCTCGGCTGCACGTTCTTCGAGTCGAGCGACTGCACGAGCAGGCCGCCGCCGACACGCTTCAGGTCGAATGCGTTGTGGCCGTCGCCGAGCGCGATTTCCAGCAGACGCACGTTCTGCTTCGCGGCGAACACCTGCTTCGCG
The DNA here is from genome assembly GCF_018148075.1 of Burkholderia sp. AU19243. NCBI lineage: Bacteria > Pseudomonadati > Pseudomonadota > Betaproteobacteria > Burkholderiales > Burkholderiaceae > Burkholderia > Burkholderia sp. AU19243. The sequence goes on along the minus strand of NZ_JAGSTV010000010.1, from coordinate 94,418 downwards.
GCGTCCGTGAACGACGGCGCGATCAGCACTTCGACGAACTGCTTCGCGACTGCCTGGGCGGCCGCTTCGTCGACTTCGCGATTGAACGCGATGATGCCGCCGAATGCCGACGTCGGGTCGGTCTGGAATGCCTTCGCGTACGCGTCGGCCGAATCGCTGCCGACCGCAACGCCGCACGGGTTCGCGTGCTTGATGATCACGCAGGCCGGCGCGTCGAACGTCTTTACGCATTCCCACGCCGCGTCCGAATCGGCGATGTTGTTGTACGACAGTTCCTTGCCCTGCAGCTGGCGGTAGTTGGCCAGCGCGCCGGCCGGCGCCGCGAGGTCGCGGTAGAACGCGGCGCTCTGGTGCGGGTTCTCGCCGTAGCGCAGGTCCTGCACCTTGTCGAACGCCATGTTCAGCGTGGCCGGGTATGCGCTGCGCGATGCGTGCTGCAGCTCGTCGGTCAGGCTCGTCAGATAGTTCGTGATCGCGCCGTCGTATTGCGCGGTGTGCGCGAACACCTTGGTCGCGAGGCGGAAGTTGGTCGCGTAGCCGATCGCGTTGCCGTTCGCCTTCATTTCGTCGAGCACGACCGCGTAGTCGGCCGGATCGACGACGACCGTCACGTCGCGGTGGTTCTTCGCGGCCGAACGCAGCATCGTCGGGCCGCCGATGTCGATGTTCTCGATCGCGTCGGCGAGCGTGCAGTCGTCCTTCGCGATCGTCGCGACGAACGGATACAGGTTCACGACCAGCAGATCGATCGTCGGGATGTTGTGCTGCTCCAGGGCCTGCATGTGCTCGGGCAGGTCGCGGCGGGCGAGGATGCCGCCGTGCACCTTCGGGTGCAGCGTCTTCACGCGCCCATCGAGCATTTCCGGAAAGCCCGTGTAATCGGCCACTTCGGTAACGGCCAGGCCGGCGTCGGCGAGAAGTTTCGCGGTGCCGCCGGTCGACAGCAGCTTGACGCCGAGGTCGGACAGCGACTTCGCGAAGTCGACGATGCCGGTCTTGTCGGAAACGGAAATGAGCGCTTGCTTGATCATGATGGAACCACCAATAGCCAGGGAAACGGGGACGGGACGGCCGCCTACAGCAGGCCGTGCTGCTGCAGCTTCTTGCGCAGCGTGTTGCGGTTGATGCCGAGGTACTCGGCGGCGAGCGACTGGTTGCCGCCGGCCTGTACGAGCACGACCTCGAGCATCGGCTTTTCGACGCAGGACATCACCATTTCATAGACGTCGTGCGGATTGGAGCCGTCTAGATCCCGGAAATACACGTCCAGGCTCTCGCGGACACATTGTTCGATGTTGTGCTTGCTCATGCTGCTAACTGGTTATGGTCGTCCGGCTCGCCCTGGCCGTTTTCCGCTTCGTCATCGACATAGACGAGGTGGTCCGACAGCGCCTTTTGCGCCTCGAAGAAGGCATTGACGGCGGCGAGCTGCTCGCGGGTGGAATCGAGCGTGTTCATCCGGTGCCGGAACGCATTGGCACCGGAAAGGCCGCGAGTGTACCAGCCGATGTGCTTGCGCGCAGTACGGACTCCGGTGAATTCGCCGTAGAACGCGTAGTGGTCTTCCAGGTGTTCGTTCATCACGTGCTGGATCTCGTCGATCCGCGGCGGCGGCATCAGCTCGCCGGTTTGCAGGAAATGATCGATTTCACGGAACAGCCACGGCCGGCCTTGCGCGGCGCGACCGATCATCAGCGCGTCGGCGCCGGTTGCGTCGAGCACGGCTTTCGCTTTCGCCGGCGACGTGATGTCGCCGTTCGCGACGACCGGGATGCGCACGGCCGCCTTCACGGCCGCGATCGTGTCGTATTCCGCTTCGCCGCGGTAAAGGTCGGCGCGCGTGCGGCCGTGCACGGTCAGCATCGAGATGCCGGCTGCTTCGGCGAGGCGCGCGACCGTGATCGCGTTCTTGTGCTCGCGATCCCAGCCGGTACGGATCTTCAGCGTGACCGGCACCGCATCGGCCCCCGTACCGACCGCCGCGACGACGGCCTCGACGATCCGCTGCACGAGCGGCTCGTTCTGCAGCAGCGCGGAACCGGCCGCGACGTTGCAGACCTTCTTCGCCGGGCAGCCCATGTTGATGTCGATGATTTGCGCGCCGTTGTCGACGTTGTAGCGGGCCGCTTCGGCCATCATCGCCGGATCGGCGCCGGCGATCTGCACCGCGATCGGCTCGACTTCGCCTTCGTGGTTCGCGCGCCGCATCGTCTTCGCGCTTTTCCACAGCTGCGCATTGGACGCGACCATCTCGGACACCGCGTATCCGGCCCCCAGCCGCTTGCACAGCTGGCGGAACGGACGGTCCGTCACGCCGGCCATCGGGGCGACGAACAGGTTGTTACGCAAAACGTGAGGGCCGATAACGGGCATCGCAATGGCACCGCCCGCGGGCACCGGGCGTCGCGGGCAAAAAAGGGCGGAGGGAAAACGCGCATTTTACCGTATTCCCATGCCCCGCCGATTTGACCCGGTTTGCGCGGCGCGGGCGCACGTCACGCGCGGCACGCCAAGCGTCAGTTGCGCTGGCCGAACATCATCTGGCGCGCGATCGCCTTCTTGAGCGGCGGCACGAATTCGAGCGCGGTGAGCGCCGCGCCGCGCAGCAGCGGAAGCGGCCCCGCGTCGATCGTGAACAGGCGCGCGAGCGTGTCGGTCGCGCCGATCGTGAACCGCCGGTCCAGCGCGCGGCGCGCGTTGAAAGTTGCAAGCGCGGCCGCTTCGAAGCCGTGCGTCGACAGCGCGTCGACGAGCGTATGCGCATCGCGCAGCCCGAGATTGAGCCCCTGGCCGGCGACCGGATGCAGTGTTTGCGCGGCGTTCCCGACGATCGCGGTGCGTCCGCTGACGAGCGTTTGCGCGGCGGTCAGCCCAAGCGGGAACGACGCGCGTCCCGCGATCGCGACGAACCGGCCCATCCGTTCGCCGAAGGCCGCGCCGAGTTCGCGCAGGAACGCATCGTCGGGCAGCGCCGCGCGGCGTGCGGCCTCGGCGGGCGTGCAGCACCACACGAGCGAATACGCAGCACCGCCAAGCGGCAGCAGCGCAAGCGGGCCTTCGTGCGTGAAGCGCTCCCACGCGACGTTCGGGCGCGGCGCCGACACCGTGACCGTGCCGACGATCGCCGTCTGCCCGTAGTCGCGGCGATGCTTGCCCGTATCGGCGTGCTGCTCGTGAAACAGTCCGCCCTCGGCATTGATGACGATGCGCGCGCGCAGTGTGCGTTCGCCTTGCGGCCCGTCGAGCGTCAGCGTGACGCCGTCGGCGTCCTGCTGCGGGGCGCGGGCGGTGGTCGACGTGAGCCAGTCGATGCGCGTGCCGCGCACCGCGGTCGCGAGCGCCTGCACGATCGAACCGTAACGCACGACGTAGCCGAGCGCGGCGACATCGTGTTCGTCGCGGTCGATCAGCGTGCGGCCGAAATGGCCGCGCTGCGATACGTGGATGTGTTCGATCGGCGTCGCGTCGGCGGGCCATGCGAGCGTGTCGAGCAATACGCGGCTGCCGTGCGATACGGCGATCGCGCGTGGATCGTTCGCGCTCGCGGCCGGTTCGCGCGCGTCGATCAGCGCGATCGATGCGTGCTGCGTCGCGCTGCGTCGCGCGAGCCAGCCGGCGAGCGCGAGCCCGACGGGGCCTGCGCCGACGATGGCGAGGTCGTAGTCCGGCGTGGCCGGGGAGGAAGCGGTCGTCATCAGTGTTCGTGAAACGGGGTAACGGTCAACGTCCGATCAGTGGCGAGCGGCAATACGCCGGCCGCCGTCGCCGCCCGAAGGCCGATGGGGCGCGGCGGCTTGCGGCGCGCTCATGCGCCGGGTGCGCCCGCGCGCATCAGCGCCTCGATCTCGGCGGCCGCGACGGGCACGTCGCGCGTGATCAGTTCGCAACCGTGCTCGCGCACGATCGCGTCGTCCTCGATGCGGATGCCGATGTTCCAGTACTCGGCCGGCACGTCGTCGGCCGCGCGCACGTACAAGCCGGGCTCGACGGTGAGCGTCATGCCGGGCTTCAGCGTGCGCCACGGCAGCGCGCCGTTCGCGTCGCGCGCGGCGAGCCGCTCGCGGTAGTCGCCGCAATCGTGCACGTCCATCCCGAGCCAGTGGCCGGTGCGGTGCATGTAGAAGCGCGCATACGCACGCTCGGCGATCACGTCGTCGACGCTCGAGAAGCGGGTCTTCGGAATGATGCCGGTGTCGAGCAGCCCCTGCGCGAGCACGCGCACGGCCGCGTCGTGCGGCGCTTCGAACGGCACGCCCGCGCGCGTCGCGTCGATCGCGGCCTGCTGCGCGGCAAGCACGATGTCGTACAGCGTGCGCTGCGCGGGCGAGAAGCGGCCGTTGGCCGGGAACGTGCGTGTGATGTCCGACGCGTAGCCATCGAGTTCGCACGCGGCGTCGATCAGGATCAGGTCGCCGTCCTGCGCGGCCGCGTTGCCCGCCGGGTAGTGCAGCACGCACGCGTTCGCGCCGGCCGCGACGATCGAGCCGTACGCGGGCGCCTGCGCACCGTGCTTGCGGAACGTGTACAGCAGCTCGGCCTCGAGTTCGTATTCGCGTATGCCCGGGCGGCATACCTGCATCGCGCGGCGGTGCGCGAGCGCGGAGATGTGCGCGGCGCGCATCATGATCGCGAGTTCGTGTTCGTCCTTCACGAGCCGCATGTCGTCGAGCAGCGGCGTGAGGTCGAGCATCGCGTCCGGCGCGGCAACGCCGGTGCGCGCCTGCGCGCGCACCGCGTCGAGCCAGCCGGCCAGTTGGCGATCGAACTCGGCCGATGCGCCGAAGCGATAGTGGACGGTGCCCGCATCGGCAAGCAGGCGCGGCATCTCGGTATCGATCACGTCGACCGCATACGCCGCGTCGAAGCCGAACGCGTCGCGCGCGGCCTCGGGCCCGTAATGGAAGCCTTCCCAGATTTCGCGATCGGCATTCTTCGCGCGGCAGAACAGGATCGATTCCGGCGCGCCGTGCGAGCCGGCGGCATTCAGCACGAGCACGGCATCGGGTTCGGCGAAGCCGGTCAGGTAATGGAAGTAGCTGTCATGCCGGTACGGGAAGGCCGTATCGCGGTTGCGCAGCAGTTCCGGGGCGGTTGGCACGATGGCGACGCCGCCGCCGGCGGCGCGCAGTGCGGCAAGCACGCGTTCGCGGCGCTGGAGGTAGACGTCGACGGCGATGTCGGTATCGAGGGGCGCGTTCATTCGTGCGATTGTAGCGCCGCCGGGCGCCGCGCGTGACAGGCATGGCCGCAAGCCACGCCGGACGGGCCTGTGCGGCAGCTGTTGCAAACCATCCACAGGCCGGACGGGCGATTTTCTACCCGGCAGTGCCGGCCGGTTATGATCGGCGACAACGTATACTCCCGGCAGTTCCCTTGAAAAGGCAGATGATGAAATTAATCGGTTCGCTCAGCAGCCCGTACGTCCGCAAGGCGCGGATCGTGCTTGCTGAAAAGAAGATCGACTACAAGCTGGAGCTCGAGAACGTGTGGGCGCCGGAGACGAGCATTCATGCATCGAATCCGCTCGGCAAGGTCCCGTGTCTCGTGATGGAAGATGGTGCCGCGGTATTCGATTCCCGCGTGATTTGCGAATACGTCGATACGCTGTCGCCGGTCGGCAAGCTGATTCCGCCGTCGGGGCGCGAGCGCGTCGAAGTGCGCTGCTGGGAAGCGCTCGGCGACGGCGTGCTCGATGCGGCCGTTGCGATTCGTCTCGAACACACGCTACGGGAAGAAGGGCAGCGCAGCGCGAGCTGGATCGCGCGCCAGCAGCGCAAGATCGACGACGCGCTCGTCGCGATGTCGCAGGGCCTTGGCGGCAAGACGTGGTGCGTCGGTAATCATTACACGCTCGCCGACATCGCGCTCGGCTGCGCGCTCGGCTACCTCGATTTCCGGATGCCCGAGCTGAACTGGCGCGACCGTCATCCGAACCTCGACAAGCATTTCGTGAAGCTGTCGCAGCGGCAGACGTTCGCCGACACGGTGCCGCAGAACTGAACGGCGCCGGCTCCATATCGAGCAGACGAAAGAAAAGCGCCCGCGGGCGCTTTTCTTCTTGGCGGGTCGCGCCGGCCGGCGCCACCCGTATGGCCCGTGCCGGGCGTTATTCGATCGACGCGTAAACGGTCTCGCCGAGCACGAACGAATCGCTGCGCGCGATCGGCCACCACTTGTCGTACAGCGTATAGCCGCAGGTCTGGCCGTCAAGCAGCGCGCCGGGCTTCAGATACTTCAGCAATTGCGACATCAACCGCACCTCGTGCGGCGCGACGCGCTGCACGATGTGATGCGCGCGCAACTCGGACGGATGCCCGAGGCCGGCCGCCTGCACGAGTTCCTGCAGCGCATGCAGCGTGTTGCGATGGAAGTTGTACACGCGTTCGGCCTTGTCCGGCACGACGATCGCGCGCTGGCGCACCGGATCCTGTGTCGCGACGCCGGTCGGGCAGCGGTCGGTGTGGCAATGCTGCGCCTGGATGCAGCCGACCGCGAACATGAAGCCGCGCGCCGAGTTCACCCAGTCCGCGCCGATCGCGAGCGTGCGCGCGATGTCGAACGCGGTAATGATTTTGCCGCTCGCGCCGATCTTCACGCGGTCGCGCACGCCGATCCCGACGAGCGTGTTGTGCACCAGCAGCAGCCCTTCCTGCAGCGGCACGCCGACGTGGTCGGTGAATTCGAGCGGTGCCGCGCCGGTGCCGCCTTCCGCGCCGTCGACGACGATGAAGTCCGGCACGATGCCTGTCTCGATCATCGCCTTCGCGATCCCGAAGAATTCCCACGGATGGCCGATGCACAGCTTGAAACCGGTCGGCTTGCCGCCCGACAGCGTGCGCAGCCGCTCGACGAATTCGAGCAGCCCGCGCGGCGTCGAAAACTCGGAGTGCGTCGCGGGCGAGATGCAATCCTTGCCCATCGGCACGCCGCGCGTCTCGGCGATTTCCGGCGTGATCTTCGCGGCCGGCAGCACGCCGCCGTGGCCCGGCTTCGCGCCCTGCGACAGCTTGATCTCGATCATCTTGACCTGCGGCTCCGCGGCCTGCTTCGCGAACTTGTCCGGGTTGAACGTGCCGTCGTCGTTGCGGCAGCCGAAGTAGCCGGACGCGATTTCCCAGATGATGTCGCCGCCATGCTCACGGTGATATTTCGACAGCGAGCCTTCGCCGGTGTCGTGCGCGAACCCGCCTTTCTTCGCGCCGAGGTTCAACGAGCGGATCGCGTTCGCGGACAGCGAGCCGAAGCTCATCGCCGAGATGTTGAAGATCGAGATGTCGTAAGGCTGCGCGCGACTCGCGCCGACCCGGATGCGGAAGTCGTGGTTCGGCAGCTTCGTCGGCGCGAGCGAATGGCTGATCCATTCGTGCGCGACGGCCTTCACGTTGAGTTCGGTGCCGTACGGGCGGTTGTCGGCGACGTTCTTCGCGCGCTGGTAGACGAGGCTGCGCTGCGCGCGCGAGAACGGCTTCTCGTCGGTGTCGTCCTCGACGAAATACTGGCGGATCTCGGGGCGGATGAACTCGAACAGGAAGCGGAAGTGGCCCCAGAGCGGGTAGTTGCGCAGGATCGCGTGGCGGTCCTGGTTCAGGTCGTACAGGCCGACGGCGACGAGGGCAACGGGGATGACGATCCACAGCCACGAAAGCGCGTGGATCGACGCGAGTGCGGCCGCGGCAACGAGCAGCAGGACGGCACACCACATCGCGAGGTAGCGTCGAGAAAGCATGGGGACTCCGTAAGAATCTTGAAATGCCGCCATGCGTGCGCTGCGAAGGCGGCGCGCCGGCCGCGACGGAATCGTGTTCCGCCGGGCGCGGCGTGCCGCAAGTCTAAACCGAATGAATGTCAGCGTGCGTCGGCGAGCGCGATTGCGTGACCTGCCGCCGATGCCGGTGCGGTTTGGCCGGGCTGGCCGGTGGCCGCGAACTCGATGATGCCGCCGCCGAGGCAGATCTCGCCGTCGTACAGCACGGCCGACTGGCCGGGCGTGACCGCCCATTGCGCGTCGTCGAACGCGAGCGAGAAGCGTCCGTCGTCGGTCTGGCCGAGCGCGGCCCGACCGAGCGCGGCCCGACTGAACCTGCACGCCGCGTCGGCCTGCCGGTAGCGCGTCTTCGCGCCACATGCGAAGCCTTCGCCCGGCGGCTCGCCGGCGACCCAGCTCACGTTGCCGGCGACCAGCTCGCGCGACAGCAGCCATGGATGGTCGTGGCCTTGCACGACGTACAGCGTGTTCGACGCGATGTCCTTCGCGGCGACGAACCACGGATCGCCGTTGCCGTCCTTGCTGCCGCCGAGGCCGATGCCCTTGCGCTGGCCGAACGTGTAGAACGCGAGGCCGATGTGCTCGCCGACCACCTTGCCGTCCGGCGTCTTCATCGGGCCGGGTTTCGTCGGCAGATAGCGGTTCAGGAAATCGCGAAACGGCCGCTCGCCGATGAAGCAGATGCCGGTCGAATCCTTCTTCTTCGCGTTCGGCAGGCCGATCTGCGCAGCGATCTCGCGCACCTTCGTCTTCGGGATCTCGCCGAGCGGGAACATCGTTTTCGACAACTGCGCCTGGTTCAGCCGGTGCAGGAAGTACGACTGGTCTTTCGTATGATCGAACGCCTTCAGCAGCTCGAAGCGGCCGTCGCGCTCGCGCACGCGCGCGTAGTGGCCGGTCGCGATCATTTCGGCGTCGAGCGACATCGCGTGGTCGAGGAACGCCTTGAACTTGATCTCGGCGTTGCACAGCACGTCGGGGTTCGGCGTGCGGCCGGCAGAGTATTCGCGCAGGAATTCGGCGAATACGCGGTCCTTGTATTCGGCTGCGAAGTTCACCGCTTCGACGTCGATGCCGATCAGGTCGGCGACGGATACCACGTCGATCCAGTCCTGGCGCGTCGAGCAGTATTCGCCGTCGTCGTCGTCTTCCCAGTTCTTCATGAACAGGCCGACCACGTCGTAGCCCTGTTCCTTCAACAGCCACGCGGTCACCGACGAATCGACGCCGCCCGACATGCCCACCACTACACGGCGCTTGCTCATTTGCCTACCGCCTGACGGTCGAATGCTTCCGGGCGCGGCGCGACCGAATGCGTATGCACGAAATCGAGCGGAATGCGCCGCCCGGCGAGATAATCGTCGACGCAGCGCATCACCGCCGGCGAACGGTGGCGCTCGGTGCACGCGCGCAGTTCGTCGGCGCTCATCCACAGCGTGCGGACGATGCCTTCGTCGAGCACGTGGTTCGGCAGCGGCTCGCCGGCCGTGCCGCAGAACGTGAAGCGCAGGTAGGTCGCGCCGGCGCTGTCCGGGCGGTCGTAGTGCGCGAGATAGACGCCGACGAGCGCGTCGGGCGTGAACGGATGCGCGGTTTCCTCGAGCGTCTCGCGAATCACGGCGTCGGCGAGCGTCTCGCCGGCCTCAAGATGGCCGGCCGGCTGATTGATGCGCAGGCCCGTCGAGGTTTCTTCCTCGATCACGAGAAAGCGGCCGGCGCGCTCGACGAGCGCCGCGACGGTCACATGCGGGGTCCAGATTTCGGGTTTCATGGTTCGGCATTTTACCGGTTGCGCCACGACGCTGCCGGCCGTCTCGTTGGACGAATCCGGCCCCGATCGACCCGCCATATCCGCCCCTTTTTATGGCGCGACGATTCTCGCGACACAGGCAGCGATCGTGTCCCGCACGCGCACGATCGCCGGATCGCGCTGCGTGCTGGTCCGCCAGCCGATCTCGACCGGATAGCGCGGCAACTCGACCGGGCACGCGAGCGCCCGCAGCGACGTCGCGTGCGCGATCGCGCGCGCGGCGTGCGCCGGAATCGTCGCCACCGCGCCGGACCCGGCGAGCAGGTACGGCAGCGCCGCGAAGTGCGTGGTCGACGCCGCGACGCGCCGCTTGTGGCCGAGCGCGGCGAGCGCCTCGTCGACAATGCCGATCACGCCTCCGGACGACACCAGCAGGTGATCCCGCGCGAGGAAGTCGGCCAGCGCGAGCTTGCGCGGCGCACCGGCCTGGCCGGCAGGATCGATCAGGCACGCGTAACCGCCCGTCGCGACCGCGCGCCGGCTGAGTCCGTTTGCCGAGAATCCGCCCGAAGCGATCGCCACGTCGACGCCGTGCCGCAGCAGCGCGTCGCCCGCGATCCCGCTGTGGGTTTGCCTGAAGATCAGCCGAATACCGGCGGCTTCTCGCGCGACCGCGTCGATCAGCGCGCGGCCGAGCGCGATTTCGAAGTCGTCCGACAGCCCGATCGAGATCGTGCGGCCGATCCGCTCGCCGCCGTCGGTCACGATCGCGAGGCTTTCGCGGCAGCGGTCGAGCGCATCGGACAGGATCGGCTTCAGTTCGTCCGCGCGCGGCGTCGGCGCGAGCCCGCGGCCGGTGCGCGCGAACAGCGGATCGGCGTAGATCACGCGCAGCCGGGCGAGCGCCGCGCTGACCGCCGACTGCGTAAGGCCGAGCCGCAGCGCCGCGCGGCTCGCGCCGCCTTCCTCGTAGAGCGCCTCGAACACCTTCAGCAGGTTCAGGTCGAGCCCGGCGATATCATCTGCGTTCATGTCAGTTATCGTTGCATCGATTTGATCGATGAAATGATATCGACCAAGATGGCGTCGTCCGATTTACCGCACTTGCCGGAGACGCTCTCATGTTCACCTCGGTCATTGCCGCGCTGCAGATTGGCGCATCGCCCGCCGGCACGCGTGCCACGCTCGACACGATCCTCGGCTACGAAACTGCGATCCGCGACAGCGGCGCCTCGCTCGTCGTACTCCCCGAGGCCGTGCTCGGTGGTTATCCGAAAGGCGAGATCTTCGGCACGCGGCTCGGCTACCGATTGCCCGAGGGACGCGACGCGTATGCCCGCTACGCCGCCCAGGCGATCGACGTGCCGGGGCCGGAAACCGACGAACTGGCTGCGCTGTCGCAGCGCACCGGTGCAAGCATCGTGGTCGGCGTGATCGAGCGCGGCGGCAGCACGCTGTACTGCGCGGCACTGTTCTTCGATCCGCGCGACGGGCTCGTCGCGAAGCACCGCAAGCTGATGCCGACCGGCACGGAGCGGCTGATCTGGGGGCAGGGCGACGGCTCGACGCTGCCCGTCGTCGAAACTGCCGCGGGCCGCGCGGGCGCCGCAATCTGCTGGGAGAACCACATGCCGCTGCTGCGCTGCGCGATGTACGCGAAAGGTGTGCAGATCTGGTGCGCGCCGACCGTCGACGAGCGCGACCTGTGGCTAAGCTCGATGCGGCACATCGCGCACGAGGGGCGCTGTTTCGTCGTGAGCGCGTGTCAGGTGCAGCCGTCGCCGAGCGCGCTGGGCATCGACGTGCCCGGCTGGGATCCCGAGCGGCCGCTGATCCGTGGCGGCAGCGTGATCGTCGGGCCGCTTGGCGATCTGCTGACCGAGCCGCTCATCGGCGAGGCGGGGCTCGTGACCGCGCGCATCGATCTCGACGAACTCGTGCGCGCGCGTTACGACTTCGACGTCGTGGGCCACTATGCGCGCGCCGACGTGTTTTCGCTGCACGTCGACGAGCGGCCGAAGCGGCCGGTGGTATTCGACGCGTGACGGCCGTTGGCGGGGCGACGCTGCGCCACGGCGGCATGGCCGCCGTGTGGCGTGCGGCGGGCCGCCGCGTGCGTCAGCGCATCGGCGCTTCGGCGATTCTCATGTAGTCGGCGATCCGGCGGCCTTCCATGTCCGGAAATTGCTCGTGCACGGTGATGTCGCCCATCCGTGCGATGTCGAACGTACGGAAGTCGCCGCGCAACTCGCACCACGCACCGATCGTCCAGCGGCCGCCCCAGTAGACGAGCCCGAGCGGCCACACGCGGCGCTTCGTGTGCGCGCCGAGCCGGTCGCGGTAATCGAAGCTGACGATGTGGCGCGTGTCGACCGCCTGGTGGATCGCGTCGACCTTCGCGCAGAACGTCTCGTCGATATGAAACGACGGCGCGAACACCGGCAGCCGGTCGAGCGCCGTGCGCTTGTCGGCCGGCATCGCCGACGCGATCTTCGCGAGCGCCGAACGCGCACCGCCTGCGAAGCGCGCGCCGCCCCAGGTTTCGAGCATCCGCGCGCCGACCGCGAGCGCCGCGAGTTCCTCGGCCGTGAACGTGAGCGGCGGCAGGCTCGCATTGCGGTTCAGCCGATAGCCGATGCCGGCTTCGCCTTCGATCGGCACCCCTGACAGTTGCAGGTCGCGCACGTCGCGATAGACGGTGCGCGGCGACACCGACAGCCAGTCGGCCAGCTGCTGCGCGGTCGTGAGACGGCGCCCGCGCAGCAGCTCGGCGATCTGGAACAGGCGGTCGGCACGGCGCGTCATGGCTGCACCTCGGCTCCAACGGCTATGGGGACTTCGCGATGATAGCGCCGTGCCGGCCCGATCGTGGACGCGTTCAGTGGCATTTCGGCGCGTGCAGACCGACGCGGTTGCCTTCGGTGTCGATCAGATAGCCGATGTAGCCGTAGTTGTTCGGCAACTCGACGACCGAGCCCTGCACGACGCCGCCTGCGCGCTTCGCGCGCTCGAGCGCCGCGACGACCGATTCGCCGGCGTTCAGGTACACGAGCACGCCGTTCGCGCTCGGCTTCATCTGTTGAGGATCGAACACGATGCTGCCGCCCGTGCTCGACGCTTCGTGATCGAACATCGCCATCGGCACGCCGCCGATGACTTCGCGCTGAAGGGTGGTTTGCAGCACGGTCTCGTAGAAACGGATCGCGCGGTCGAAATCGAGGGACGGGATGTCGAACCACGCGATCGCACGCTCGAGTGTTGCGGTTGCAGTTGCGGACGTCATGACGAGCTCCTTGTTGTTCGGGTTGTTCTTCACGGAAACCAGCCTTGCATTGCGCCGGGATTGCAGTGTGAGCGGGGGCTGCTGACAGCGTGCTGTCAGTAGTGATGGCGGTGCTGACAAAGCTCGCGTCGCGGTGTCTGCGGGCGCCGGGCAGTCGCGGCGAGGGCGGCGAGGGCGGCGGCCCCGGGAACGGCGGAGGTCGCCCGCGGGGCGGCGTGCACACGCGGCGCGGCGCGAGAGCGGGCACTGCCGCCCGCGCATCGCGGCCGCGCAAAGCAAGACGCCCGGCGGATGCCGGGCGTCGTCGAGGTGTCAGCAGGCGGCCGTGGCGGCCGCAGCGACGTGTGTGCGGGTGTCGCGCGTCAGGATTCGGCGTCGCCTTCGTGCGCGGCCGGGCGTGCCTTCACGCTGCCGGCGATCAGGTCGAAACGGAACAGCCGGCATTCGAGCGCGCCGTTGAACAGCGGCGTCTTCGCCGATTCACGCAGGCGCAGCTGGCCCGGCAGCGAGCGGTCGGACGTCAGCAGGAACGCCTGCCAGCCCGTGAAGCGCTGCTTGAGCGCGTCGCCGAGCGCGTTGAAGAACTCGCTGTCCGGCGCATCGGTGTGCGTGCGGCGGAATGCGTCGTCGTTGCCGCGGTTGCGGCCCGTCTCCCGCACCTCGCCCCGCGCGCTGCGGCCGCGCACTTCGATCCGCTCGCCGTACGGCGGGTTCGCGAGGATGATGCCGGGGCCGTCGCAAGGCGGCGTCATCCCGCGCGCATCGACCTGCTTGAGCCATACCGACGGCACACCCGCGCGCTCCAGGTTGGCGCGCGCCTTCTCGAGCATGTCACCGGAGATGTCGCTGCCGTACACGCCGAGCGAATCGCGCTTGCCGCGTGCCGCGCGCTTCGCGTCGAGCGCCGCGACCTTCAGGCCTTGCCACGCGGTGATGTCGTATTGCTTGAGCTTTTCGAAGCCGAAACGACGCTCGACGCCCGGCGCGACGCCGAGTGCGATCTGCGCGGCTTCCGCGAGGAACGTGCCGCTGCCGCACATCGGGTCGTACAGCGGCGTGCCGGGTGTCCAGCCGGTGAGCCGCAGGATGCCGGCCGCGAGGTTCTCGCGCAGCGGCGCCGCACCCTTGTCGAGGCGCCAGCCGCGCTTGAACAGCGGCTCGCCCGACGTATCGAGGTACAGCGTGCATTCGGTGGCCGTCAGAAACGCGAACACGCGCACGTCCGGCGCGCCGGTGTCGATGCTCGGCCGCGCGCCGGTCTTGTCGCGCATCCGGTCGCAGATCGCATCCTTCACGCGCAGCGTCGCGAATTCGAGGCTCTTCAGCGGCGACTTGATCGCGGTGATGTCGACACGCAGCGTCTGCGTCGACGCAAACCAGCGTTCCCACGGCTGCTCGAGCGCGAGCGCGTAGACGTCCTGTTCGTTGCGGTACGGGCGGTGCGCGATCTTCAGCAGGATCCGGCTCGCAATGCGCGAATGGAGGTTCGCGGCCATGCCGGCGGCCCAGCCGCCGCGGAAATGCACGCCGCCCGGCACCTGCGCGCCCGCGGTGAACGGCGCGCCGTCCAGATGACGGCCGGCGATCTCGGCCAGCTCGGCGGCAAGCGCCGCTTCGAGGCCGCGCGGGCAGGGAGCGAAGAATTCGTACAGGGTGGGCGAGGACATAAGGCGGGTGAAGGCGTGCAAAAGTCCACTATTGTACGCGGCGCGGACGGCCGGGGCCGGCGTTGCGTCCGTTTCATGACCCCACGCATGCGTCCGCACTCGTGCTCGCCGGGCGCGCGGCGCCCGCCGCCGCGCGCATGGCGAGGTGCCTCCGCGGCTGCGACAGGTTCAGTGCGAGCCCGTCTGGCCGGTCCGCACTGCCGGGGCGCCGGCCGGCCAGAACAGCGCGGACGGCTTCGACAGCACCGTGCGCACGATCGCGCCGACCAGCGAGCGTACCTTGGCGCGGCGCAGGCTGCGCGAGCGCACGGCCATCGTGAACGCGAGCGCGAAGCTCACGAGCACGTTGAGGATCGCCATGCTGAGCACGCCCGCGCAGGCCCACCAGAGTTCGGGCGTACTCAACGCGTCCTTGCCGAGCACGCCGAGCGCGACGCCGATCGAACCGGCCGACAGCGTTACGTGCCGCACTTCGAACGGGAACAGAAACACGGTGACGATCGCGGGGATCAGGCCGAGCATCAGGCCGAGGCCGACGTTGGCGACGACGCCCGCGACGTTCGACCGGCAGAAGTGTGCGAACTTCGCGGCCCCGGCCGCGCCGAGCGTGAGGCGCAGGCGGCGGTTGTACGCGAGCGCGTCGCCGACCCGGTGCAGCACGAACCAGTTGTCGGCCCAGCCCGCGAGCAGGCTCGACGCCCACAGCAGCACGCCCGTGAGCGCCGCGTAGAACGGCGTTGGGCCCAGCAGCGAGAATGAGTGCAGCGTCGCGTGCGCCTTCTGCGGCGAGATCAGGTTCGCGTGCAGCAGGTTGCCCGCGAACAACTGCACGAGCAGGCACACGGGCAGCACGACGAGCACGTTGCCGGAAATCGCCGCGGCCTGCGTGCGGATCAGCGCGATCACCGACGCGACGAACGCCTTCACCCCTTCGTCGTGGTTCGTGTCGTCGAGCTCGCGCGCGAGCGTCGGCGCGGTCATTGCCGGCTGCTTGGTTGCGAGCGTGAAGTGCAGGAAGTGCATCAGCATGAAACTCGCCGCGTAGTTGATGCCCGCCAGCAGCCCTTCGAGCATCGATTGCAGATGGGCGCCCGTGATCGCGAACTTCACGCACACGGTCGCGACGGTGACGAGGCCGCCGCCCGCCGCCATCCGCAGCATCTTCAGGTATTCGGCGCGGCCGCGCGAGATGTAGTGCTCGCCGGTATCCGCGTTGGTCTCGACGAGCTTGCGCGCGAACAGCGAGAAATTGCTGCGCACGAGGTGCGACACGCTCTGGCTGTTCTGGTTCGCGTCGACAAGCTCGGCCGTGAGGCGCGCCATCCCGTGCAGGTCGTCGCGCGCCATCCACGCGTTCAGCAGCATTTCCGCGCGCAGGATGCGCATGCGCATCCGCTCGACCTGGAACACGATGTCGACCGACACGCCGTTGCGGTACAGGTGCGCGAACACGTCGTCGACCGCGATCCGGCATTGGTCGAGCAGCACGCGCAGGTAATTCACCTCGTGCAGCAGCTTGCTCGGGTCGCCGCCGTCCTCGACGGCCGCGTGCGCGGTCTCGACCGCGAGCATCGCGCGCGTGAGACGGTAGAACGGCTGCGTTTCGAGCGGCTTGCGCGCGTCGTCGTCGGACAGGCGGCTGCGCACCGTTTGCGACAATCCCGTCGAGCTGATCTGGCACGTCAGGTTGTGCAGCGCGGCCAGCAAGTCGCGCGAGAACGAGCCCGGCTCGTGGCGCTCCTCGTCGGTAACGTCGAACGCGAGGAGCTCGGCGATGCGCGCGAGCAGGTCGTCGGGCAGCG
This sequence comes from Burkholderia sp. AU19243, assembly GCF_018148075.1. NCBI lineage: Bacteria > Pseudomonadati > Pseudomonadota > Betaproteobacteria > Burkholderiales > Burkholderiaceae > Burkholderia > Burkholderia sp. AU19243. The sequence continues at coordinate 78,151 of NZ_JAGSTV010000010.1, read as the reverse complement.
CGTCGATCCATTGCGCGTCTTCCGGCGCGGGGAACATCAGCGTGAACAGCGCCGTCAGCTCGCGGCGGTTCGGCGCCGGCGGGATCAGCGACGAGTCGATCCGCTCGAACAGCGCGCCGAAAAAGCCCGAATGCACGGGCATCCCCGCATCGCACAGCAGCGAGATGCCGTCGCATTCGCGCAGAATCCCGCGCAGGATGCGCGCCGCGTGGGACTTCCATTCGGGATTGCGGTCCAGCACGTGGAACAGGTAGCGCAAGCGTGCATGCGCCGGGTACGTGCGTGCGTCGGCGTCGCGGTCGGCCGGCACCTCCTGCGCGGCCTGCATCGCGCCGTTGCGGCGCAGCCAGTGCGCGAGTTCGATCAGCCATTCGCTGCGCTCGGCGTACGACGCGTCCGCGTCGGCATGCGCGAGCAGCGCATCGAGCTGGTGACCGGCATTGCGCGACGCGCGCCACTTCTTGATCAGGGTCGTCAGGGAACGAAACATAAACGGAATAGCGAAAGCCCGAGACGGGCGGGTACGGGATGCCGGCCGGGATTGCGGCGCGGCGCCGGAGAGAACGGTGACGCTGGCCGGGTGGCCGGACGATGCGCGGCGACTCGCGATGCGGCTGCCCCGACGCGGCGCATGCGGACACGCATGCGCACCCCGGCAGACGCGGCGGCCGCCCCCGAGACGACGGGTGGATCGCCGCCGGCGGGCGCGCACGACGGCGGCGCGAGCCGGAACGTGCGTAGGATCGTCAATCGGACGCGAAAACGCAAGCCGACCGCATTGCCGGGCGCGGGTTCCGGAGGATTTTGACAAACAATGCAAAGCGGCCGTCCGGCCAATGGATGCCGCGGAGTGTGCGCAGCCGCTGCGGCAGCGGCGATGGCGGCGCCGTCGCATATGCGGCCGGGTGCGCGTGCGGTTCGCGGCAGATGATCGTGATCGTCATCGGCGAGACGGGCCGGCTGCCGGCTGCCGGCTGCGCGGCTGCACGGCTGCACGGCTGCACGGCTGCACGGGCGTACGGCCGCGCACCGGACGCTTACACGCCGGACTTGCCCGTCGCGCCCGCGTCATCGTGCGCCGCCGGATTGGCCGGGCAGGCCAGGACGGGCGCGGCGGCGGCCGCCTTGCCGGACGCAGCCGATGACGGCGCCGCCGCGCGCCGCGCGGCCATCGTGCGCACGCCGGCTGCGGCTTGCGATGCGATCACGTCGAGCGCACGCCGGTGGCCGGCGACGAGCGCGTCGTACCCGTCACCAACCGGCTCCGCGACGCTCGTGCGGCACGTCATCACCGCTTGCGTGTCGAGCGCACGCACGCTCCACACCGCGTCGATCGCCGCGCGTTTGCCCGGCCACGACTCGAAGCGCTGCACGTTCACACTGATTCGATAGACGGGCACGCCGGCCGGATACGCAGAATTCGCGACGTCGATCGTGCCGAGCCGCGCGGCGAGATCGTCCGACAGCGCGCGGCGGATCTCGTCGGCGGGCGCCGCGGCCCACCGCTCCTGCTCGAGCACGTCGACCTGCGCGGCGTTCTTCTGCACGACGAGCTGGTTCTTCGCGACCTGCTCGGGCACGCCGACGGCCGGCACCTCGATCAGGAACGCGGGGTTGGCGGGTGCGGTGCGCACGGGCGCCGCGGCATCTGCGGGGCTCAGCGTATAGAACCGCGCGGGCGGCGAACTGCACGCGGCCAGCGCGAGCGCGGCGAAGACTGCCGCCGCGCCGCTCGCGAGGCCGTTCACGCGTGTCGTCGTCATTGTTGATCTCCTGGCTTGCCCTTGAGCAGCGATTCGGGGTGGCGCTCGAGATAATCGGCGAGCGCGTTCAGCGATTGCAGCGTGCGCGTGAGCTCCTTCAGCGCGCCGCGCACGTCGGACTGCAGCGGCGAATCCTGCTGCAGCGTCGCTTCGGCGGTCGAGAAGGTCTGCTTCGCAGCCGCCAGCGTGTCGCGCGCTTGCGGCGCGATCTGCGTGTCGAGCTGCTTGAACAGTTTGTCGGCGTTCGACAGCGCGCTGTTCAGGTTCGCGCCGATCTGGTCGAACGGCACCTTGTCGAGCTTCTTCGCGATGTCGGCGACCTGCAGCTGCAGCTCGTCGAGCGTGTTCGGTACGGTCGGCAGCTCGAGCGGCTGGCGCGCCGCGTCGATCTTCACCGGCGGCGCCTTCGGGAAGAAGTCGAGCGCGACGTACAGCTGGCTCGTCAGCAGGTTGCCGGTGCGCAGCTGGCCGCGCAGCCCGTGCTGGACGAGGCGCTCGACGATTTCGCGGCGCGCCGGTTCGCCCTTGCTTTCGATCGTTTCGCGGAAGCGTCGGCCGAGCCGCTCCGGATACACGTTCATCGTGACCGGCATCAGGAAGTTCTTGGTCTTCGGGTCGTAGTCGATGCCGATGTTCGTCACTTCGCCGAGCACGATGCCGCGGAAGTCGACCGGCGCGCCGACGGCGAGCCCGCGCAGCGACTGGTTGAAGTTCATCACGACCTGCAGCGGCTGGCCGTCCGGGTCGCGCATTGCATCGCCCTCGTCGGAGCCGAGACGGAAGGTCGTGTTGTTCGGCGCGATCGCGCCGGTGTCCTGGTTCGGCGGCGTCTGGAACGCGATGCCGCCGAGGATCACCGTGGCGAGCGACTGCGTGTTCAGCTTCAGGCCGCTCGAATCGAGCCGCAGGTCGACGCCGCTCGCCTGCCACCAGCGCGAATTCAGGCCGACGTACTGGTCGTACGGCGCATTGACGAACACGTTGAACGTGACGCCGGTGCCGTCCTTGTCGAGCGAGAAGCCGACCACCTGGCCCACCTGCACGCGGCGGTAGTAGACCGGCGAGCCGATGTCGACCGAGCCGAGCGAATCGCCGCGCAGCACGTACTGCGTGCCTTTCTGGTCGCCGGTCACGGCCGGCGGCGTCTCGAGGCCGGTGAAGTCGGTCTGCGTGTCCTGCCCGTGGCCGGCGTCGACGCCGATGTACGCGCCCGACAGCAGCGTGCCCAGCCCCGACACGCCGGTCGCGCCGACGCGCGGCCGCACGATCCAGAAGCGCGAGCCCTTGACCGCGAAGTCCTCGGCCTCCTTCTTCAGTTGCACCTGGACGAGCACGCGCGACAGGTCTTTCGACAGCTTGATCGTCTTGACCATGCCGATCTCGACGTCCTTGTACTTGACCTGCGTTTTGCCCGGCTCGAGCCCTTCCGCGCTGTGGAAGCTGATCGAGATTTCCGGGCCGCGCTCGCGCACGGACTTGATCACGAGGCCGATGCCGATCAGCGCGGCGATCAGCGGCACGAGCCAGACGAGCGACGGCAGCCAGCCGCTCTTCGTCGAGATGGCCGGATCGGGCGGCCGGGGCGCGTCGTGCTGCGGGCCTTGCGGACTATTCATGGTGTTTCCCTGAGGTTTCGACTGGATCCCAGATCAGGCGGGGATCGAACTGCATCGACGCGAGCATCGTCAGGATCACGACCGAGCCGAACGCGAGCGCGCCGGGGCCGGCCGTGATGACGGCGAGCGAACGGAAATGGACGAGCGCGACGGTCAGCGTCACGACGAAGACGTCAAGCATCGACCAGCGGCCGATCCGCTCGACGATCCGGTACAGCCGCGTACGCTGCAGCGGCCGCCAAGCGACGCGGCGCTGCGCGCTGGTCGCGAGGATCGTCAGCACGCCCAGCTTGAGCATCGGCACGAGAATGCTCGCGACAAACACGACGACCGCGAGCGGCCAGTCGCCCGACGTCCAGAAATAGATGACGCCGCTCATGATCGTGTCATCCTGCGAGCCGACGATCGACGACGTGTGCAGGATCGGCAGCAGGTTCGCCGGAATGTACAGGATCGCGGCGGCGATCAGCAGCGCCCACGTGCGCATGATGCTGTTCGGCGTGCGGAAGTGCAGCGCGCTGCCGCAGCGAGCGCAGTGCGCGTGCGGATGGTCGATCGTCTGCACGAGCCCGCATGCGTGGCAGCTGGCATAGCCCTCGCGGGCAGCGATGGGCGTCGTCATTGGCGCGGCGCGTCCGGCCGCGGCGCGGCGGCGGGGGTGGCTGGGATGGCGGGAGCGGGTTCGGGCCGTCCGGGCGTGCGGCCGGCGCGCAGGTCGTCGGCGATGTCCCACAACGTGCGCGGGTCGAACATCAGCACGACGGCGGTCATCAGCGTGAGCGCGCCGAATGCGAACAGCGCGGCGTCGGGCACGACGCGCGCGAGGCTCACCATCTTCACGATCGTGACGACGATGCCGAGCATGAACACCTCGATCATCCCCCACGGGCGCACGAACTGGATCGTGCGCAGCACCAGGTTCAGGCCCGGCGGCACGACGCCGCGCCGGATCGGCAGCAGCACGTACAGCAGCGCGGCCATCTCGACGAGCGGGAACAGCACCGTCGAGCAGAACACCATCACGCCGACGATCGCCATGTCCTGATGCCAAAGCGCATCGATCGCGCCGATCAGCGTCGTCTGCACGCGCGTGCCGTTCAGGTCCATTTCGAGGATCGGGAACGTCTGCGCGATGATGAACGTGACGAGCGCGGCGACCGCGAGCGCGCTGATGCGCTCGATCTGCGTGGTGCTGTTGCGATAGAGCAGCGCGTCGCAGCGCGGGCAGCGCGCGATTTCGCGGCCGCTCAGACGCGGTTTATGCAACAGTGCGTCGCATTCGTGGCAGGCAATCAGATCGTATCGTTGCATGGAAAAGGCGGTGTTGCGACGGCAGGGAGCACGCGTCGACGGGGCCGGAACCCGCGCCAATCTTACCAAAACGGCCTTTTGGCGGTGTCAACGTCCAAATGACCGGTGACCGGTCGGTAACATGGCGTCGACATGGCAGCCCGCTGACGCGTCAGTTCTCAGAGTCGGCGGCCGTCAAAAGGTTGCGGTAGCATGGCGCCCTTGACATGCGTCGGTCGAAGTTGCCGGCGCAGCCGTTCGCTCAACTGAGGATCCACGATGGCATCGAATTCGCTGCCGGCCAGCCCGGTACGTTACTCGCAGACGGCGATCGCATTGCACTGGCTGATCGCGCTGCTGATCGTCTGCGGCTTCGGGCTCGGCTGGGTGATGACCGACATCCCCGGTTTCACGCCGACCAAGCTGAAGTACTTTTCGTGGCACAAGTGGATCGGCGTGACTGCGTTCGCGCTGGCGGTCGTGCGCGTGCTGTGGCGCGCAACCCATGCCGCGCCCGCGCTGCCCGGAAGTACCCCGGCATGGCAGCGCGCGGCATCGCACGGCGTGCACATCCTGCTCTACGCGCTGATGCTCGCGATTCCGCTGACCGGCTATCTGTACAGCTCGGCGTCGAACATCCCGGTCGTCTACCTCAGCATCGTGCCGCTGCCGCGCCTGATCGACCCGGATCCGGCGCTGAAGGAAACGTTCAAGACGCTGCACGTGACTTTGAATTACATTCTGCTTGCGCTCGTTTCACTGCACGTGCTCGCTGCGCTCAAGCACCAGGTGCTGGACCGCGACGGGCTGCTGTCGCGCATGCTTCCCTTTGCCAAATGAAGGATCCCATGAAAGTGTCTTTCTCCCGCTCCATGCTGACCGCGTTCGCCGCGGTGTCACTCGCCGCATCGGCCGCGGCGCACGCCGACGTCGATCTCTCGAAGAGCAAGGTGTCCGCCGTGTCGAAGCAGATGAACGTGCCGACCGAAGGCGCATTCAAGAAGTTCTCCGCGCAGGTGAAGTTCGATCCGGCGAAGGCCGCGCAAGGCAGCGCGCAAATGACGATCGACGTCGCGAGCTTCGACCTCGGCGACAAGATGTACAACGACCAGGTCGCGGGCAAGGACTGGTTCGACGCGAAGGCGTACCCGCAGGCAACCTTCACGTCGTCGGCGATCGCGCCGGCCGGCGGCAACAAGTACAACGTGACCGGCAAGCTGACGATCAAGGGCAAGTCCGAGACCGTCACGGTGCCCGTCACCGTCACGCAAAGCGGCGCGACGCAGACCTTCGACGGCGTGCTGCCGATCAAGCGTTCGGCGTTCAACGTCGGCACCGGCGAATGGAAGGACACGTCGATCGTCGCCGACGAAGTGCAGATCAAGTTCCATCTCGTCGCGACGAAGTAAGCGGCGGGGTGTCGCATCACCCGAATGCCGCGCGAGGGCGCGGCGCTGTTCCAAGGAGAAAGAGTTGAAAAAGCATCTGATCATCGCCGCGGGCGCGCTGGCCGCTTCGCTGTCGTTCTCGGCTTTCGCCGACAGCGCGACGTACCAGTTCGATCCGAGCCACACGTACCCGAGCTTCGAGGCCGATCACTTCGGCGGCCTGTCGGTCTGGCGCGGCAAGTTCGACAAGTCGAGCGGCACCGTGACGCTCGACCGCGCGGCGAAGACGGGTACGGTCGACGTGACGACCGACATCGCGTCGATCCACACGGGCAGCGCGAAGCTCGACGAGCATCTGCAGACGCCGGATTTCTTCGATGCGGCGAAGTTCCCGCAGGCGAACTACAAGGGCACGATCAAGTTCGAAGGCGACAAGCCGGTGGCGGTCGTCGGCAATCTGACGCTGCATGGCGTCACGAAGCCGCTGACGCTGAAGATCGATTCGCTCAAGTGCATGCCGCATCCGATGCTCAAGCGTGAAGTGTGCGGCGTCGACGCGGTCGGCGAATTCAGCCGTGACGATTTCGGCCTCGACTACGGCAAGCAGTACGGCTTCAAGATGAAGACGAAGCTGCTGATCACGGCCGAAGCCGTCAAGCAGCAGTAACGCGCGCGGCCTGGCCGTCGCATACGCACCGCCGCGCTCCCTTTCCGGGGGGCGCGGCGGCTTTTTTTTGCGCGCCTATAATCGTCGGCACAGCTCGCGGCGCGACAACGGACGCGTCTGACAGAACGTACAACGACAAGGAGATCGCCGATGCATGCCGTCACGCAGTCCAGCTCCGTAGCATCGTCGCCGCGCGTGTGGCGCGCGGTGGTCGCCGCGTCGATCGGCAACGCGCTCGAGTGGTTCGACCTCGTCGTCTACGGCTTCTTCGCGGTGACGATCTCGAAGCTGTTCTTCCCCGCCGGCAACGACACCGTGTCGCTTCTGCTCACGCTCGGCACCTTCGGCGTGTCCTTCTTCATGCGCCCGCTCGGCGCGATCGTGCTCGGCGCGTACGCGGACCGCGCGGGCCGCAAGGCCGCGCTCACGCTATCGATCCTGCTGATGATGGCCGGCACGCTGGTGATCGCGGTGCTGCCGACCTACCAGACGATCGGCGTTGCGGCGCCGCTGATTCTCGTCGCCGCACGGCTGATGCAGGGCTTCTCGGCCGGCGGCGAATTCGGTAGCGCGACCGCGTTCCTGGCCGAGCACGTCCCCGGCCGGCGCGGTTTCTTCGCGAGCTGGCAGGTCGCGAGCCAGGGTCTCACGACGCTGCTCGCGGCCGGTTTCGGCACCGTGCTGAACGCGCAGCTCACGGCCGACCAGATGGCCGCATGGGGCTGGCGTGTGCCGTTCTTCTTCGGGCTGCTGCTCGGGCCGGTCGCGTACTACATCCGGGCGAAGGTCGACGAGACGCCCGAATTCCTCGCTGCCGAAAGCACCGCGAACCCGCTGCGCGATACGTTCGCATCGCACAAGGCGCGACTCGTTGCTGCGATGGGAGTGGTCGTACTTGGCACGGTCGCGACGTATCTCGTGCTGTTCATGCCGACGTACGGCGTGAAGCAACTCGGCCTCGCGCCTTCGGCCGCGTTCGCGGCGATCCTCGTCGTCGGCGTAATTCAGATGGCGTTCGCGCCGCTCGTCGGCCACTGGTCCGATCGCTACGGCCGTGTGCGCGTGATGATCGCGCCGGCGCTGGGCATTCTCGTGCTGATCTATCCGGCATTCGCGTACCTCGTCGCGCATCCGGGCTTCGGCACGCTGATCGCGCTGCAGGTGCTGCTCGCATTCCTGATGACGGGCTACTTCGCGGCGCTGCCGGGCCTGCTTTCCGAGGTATTTCCGGTGCAGACGCGCACGACGGGGATGTCGCTCGCGTACAACGTCGCGGTGACGATCTTCGGCGGCTTCGGGCCGTTCATCATCGCGTGGCTGATCAAGGCGACCGGGATGAAGACGGCACCGAGCTTCTACCTGATGTTCGCGGCGGTGCTGAGCCTTGGGGCGCTGGTTGTGCTGCGGCGGCGGTTCGGGTTTCGGTAATCGAGTAACGGGGTGCAGGAAGCGCGGTTAACCGGCGTCGCGGGACGCCCGCCGGTGCCGCAGGCTCCAAGCGAGCGGTTGCTGCAAGCACGACGACGACCGCAGTGAAAAGCAGCGCGGCTACGCTCCACTGCGCGACGGTGTCGCAGTCGAAACCGGCCCGTTCGCAAATCGCGTGCGAGATCGACTTCCCGGTACGACGGCAGCATGTCGTCGACATCCCCATCGCAACGCGGCGTCAAGCGCGAGGCCGGCCCGACACCGTAGCCAGCACCCGGACGGCGCGCCGCGAGACGAGGGCGGCGCGCCCGCATGAAAAAAGGCCGGTCCAACAGGACCGGCCTTCGTCAATCAGCCAAAACGCCGCGCCGCTCAAACCTGCGCGCCGGCGTTCGGATCGTCCGGATCGTGCGCGGTCTTCTTTTCCTTGATCAGGTCTTCGCGTTTGATGCCGAGCCACATCGCGAGCGAACCCGCGACGAACACCGACGAGTAGATGCCGAACATGATGCCGACCGTCAGCGCGAGCGCGAAGTAGTGCAACGTCGGGCCGCCGAAGAAGAACATCGACAGCACCATCATTTCCGTCGACGTGTGCGTGATGATCGTGCGCGACATCGTGGTCGTGATCGCGTGGTTGATCACTTCCTGCACGTTCATCTTCCGTTCGCGGCGGAACGTTTCGCGGATCCGGTCGAAGATGACGACCGACTCGTTGACCGAGTAGCCGAGCACCGCGAGGATTGCCGCGAGCACCGCCAGCGAGAACTCCCACTGGAAGAACGCGAAGAAGCCGAGAATGATCACGACGTCGTGCAGGTTGGCGATGATGCCGGCCACCGCGTACTTCCATTCGAAGCGGAACGACAGATAGATCACGATACCGATCACGACGCACGCCAGCGCGAGCAGGCCGTCGGTCGCGAGCTCGCGGCCGACTTGCGGGCCGACGAACTCGACGCGCTGCAGCGTCACGTCCGGGCTTTGCGCCTTCAGCGCGTTCATCACCTGGTCGCTTTGCTGCGCGGACGTGAGGCCCTGCTTCAACTGCAGGCGGATCAGCACGTTGCGCGACGTGCCGAAGTTCTGCACCTGCGCGTCGGCGTAGCCGAGCTTGCCGAGCGTCGCGCGCACGGGTTCGAGCTGCGCGGCCTGCTGATACTGGACCTCGATCACCGTGCCGCCGGTGAACTCGACGGACAGGTGCAGCCCGCGGTGGAACAGAAAGAATACGGCGGCGAGGAACGTGACCAGCGAGATCACGTTGAACACCAGCGCGTGCCGCATGAACGGAATGTCTTTACGGATGCGGAAAAATTCCATGGCTTCGTCTCCGGGGCCTTATTGGGTCGAGCCCGGTTTCTTCGGCGACACGCGTTGCTGCGCGCGGTTGCGCAGTTGCGGCTTGCCCGCGCGCGGCGCGTTGCTCTTCGCCGGGGCCGCGAGCTTCGCGGCGCGCGCGGTGTCGGTCGATTCGTCTGCCGCGTCGAACGCCGCACCGGCGGCGCCGGCCGTCGCGCCTTCCGGCTTCCACACCTGGCCGATCGCGAGCGACTTCAGCTTCTTGCGGCCGCCGTACCAGAGGTTGACGATCCCGCGCGAGAAGAACACCGCGGAGAACATCGACGTCAGGATGCCGAGGCAGTGCACGATCGCGAATGCGCGAACCGGGCCCGAGCCGAACGCGAGCAGGGCGAGACCCGCGATCAGCGTCGTGACGTTCGAGTCGAGAATCGTCGCCCATGCGTGCGCGTAGCCGGCCTGGATCGCGAGCTGCGGCGGCTGGCCCGCGCGCAATTCTTCACGCACGCGCTCGTTGATCAGCACGTTCGAGTCGATCGCCATGCCGAGTGCGAGCGCGATTGCCGCGATACCGGGCAGCGTCAGCGTCGCCTGCATCAGCGACAGCACCGCGACGAGCAGCAGCAGGTTCACCGACAGCCCAATCACCGAGATCACGCCGAACAGCATGTAGTACGCGATCATGAACACGGCGATCGCGCAGAAACCCCAGATCACCGAATGCACGCCCATCTTGATGTTGTCCGCGCCGAGGCTCGGGCCGATCGTGCGCTCCTCGATGATGTCCATCGGCGCGGCGAGCGAGCCGGCGCGCAGCAGCAGTGCGAGATCGGCCGCGGCCTGCGGCGTCGGCTGGCCCGTGATCTGGAAGCGGTCGCCGAGTTCGGACTGGATCGTCGCGACCGTCAGCACTTCGCCCTTGCCCTTCTCGAACAGCACCATCGCCATCGGCTTGCCGATGTTGTCGCGCGACACGGTGCGGACCGAGCGGCCGCCCGCCGAGTCGAGCCGGATGTTGACCGACGGACGCTGGTGTTCGTCGAAGCCGGCGGATGCATCGATGATGCGATCGCCGGTGAAGATCACGTCCTTCTTCAGCAGCACGGGGACCTGGTTGCCCTGTGTGAACAGTTCCTCGCCTGGCGGCACGGGGTCGTTCGGGTTCGGGTGCGTGTTGATCGGATCGGCGAGGCGCGCCTCGAGCGTCGCGGTGCGGCCAATGATGTCTTTCGCCTTCGCGGTGTCCTGCACGCCCGGCAGTTCGACGACGATGCGGTCGCTGCCTTGCTGCTGCAGGATCGGCTCGGACACGCCGAGCTCGTTTACGCGGTTGTGCAGGGTTGTCAGGTTCTGCTTGAGCGCTGCGTCCTCGACGGCCTTCTGCACCGCCGGCGTGAACGTGCCGACGACCTGCGTGCCGCCGCCGCCGGGCTGGGTCGCCCATTGCAGTTCGGTGATCGACGCTGCGAGCACCTTGCGGGCGTCTTCGGCCGTCTGCGCATCGCTGAAGTTGACGACCACGGACTGGTCGACGCGGCTCACGCCGCCGTCGCGGATGTTCTTGTCGCGCAGCAGCGAGCGCGCGTCGGACGCGTCGGAGTCGAGCTTCTTCGTGAGCGCGCCCGTCATGTCGACCTGGAGCAGGAAGTGCACACCGCCGCGCAGGTCGAGGCCGAGATACATCGGCAGTGCGTGCAGCGCGGTCAGCCAGCGCGGCGACGCGCTCTGCAGGTTCAGTGCGACAACATACTGCGGATCGTTCGGGTCGGTGTTCAGCGACTTCTGCAGCAGGTCCTTGACGCGCAGCTGCGTATCGGTGTCCTTCAGGCGCACGCGGATGTTCGCGTTGGTCGCCGTGTTCTCGAACGTGACGTCGTCCGGCTTGATCTGCGCGGACGCGAGCGCGGATTCGACCTGGGTCAGCGTGGTCGAATCGAGCTTGACCGTGGCCTTGCCGCTCGACACCTGCACCGCCGGCGCTTCGCCGAAGAAGTTGGGCAATGTGTACAGAAGGCCGATGGCGAGCGCCACGACCATCACGACATATTTCCAGATTGGATAACGATTCATGAGGGGGCCGAACGGGTGGTTGGCGTGAAAGCGTCGCGTCCGGCGCCGCGACGGCCCGCTCTCTCAGGCGGGCACGGCGCGGGGAGCCGGACGCTCGGTGAAAGCCTTACAGCGACTTGATCGTGCCCTTCGGCAGAATGGTCGTGACGGCAGCCTTCTGCACGGTGATTTCGGTGCCTTCGGCGATCTCGACGCCGATGTAGCCTTCGCTGACCTTCGTCACCTTGCCGACGAGGCCGCCGCTCGTGACGACTTCGTCGCCCTTCGCCATGGCCGCGAGCATGTTGCGGTGTTCCTTCTGGCGCTTCATCTGCGGACGGATCATGATGAAGTACAGCACCGCGAACATCAGGATGAGCGGCAGGAAGCTCATCAGGCTCGATTCGGCGCCACCGGCACCTTGCGCGAAGGCATTGGAAATGAACGGCACGTTGGTCTCTCCGTAGGGGAAGATCGAAAAATAAGCCGGTTATTCTACCACCGGCCCCATGCGCAAACCGCGCAGCAAATGCGCTTTCGGATCAAGCTGTTAAAGCGCGAACCGGCACGGTCGCAACGCATCTGGAAAGGCAATTGTAATGTTCGGCGGTCCCGACCGGTATCGGGGCGGCCGAATTTAGTACTCGTCTTATGTGACGGGCGGAGGCGTGGCAGCCGCCCGTCAGTCGACGCCTCTCGCCCGATCCTCCGCGAAGCGCTGACGGAATGCGTCGAACGTATGAGTCTCGATGGCCTCCCGGATCTCGCTCATCAGCTGCAGGTAGTAATGCAGGTTGTGGATCGTATTCAACTGCGCGCCGAGGATCTCGCCGACGCGGTGCAGGTGATGCAGATAGCCGCGCGAGAAGTTCTGGCACGTGTAGCACGTGCAGCTCGCGTCGAGCGGCTTCAGCGAATTCTTGTGCGTCGCGTTGCGGATCTTCACGTCGCCGAAGCGCGTGAACAGCCAGCCGTTGCGCGCGTTGCGGGTCGGCATCACGCAGTCGAACATGTCGACGCCGTTCGCGACGCCCTCGACGAGATCCTCCGGCGTGCCGACACCCATCAGGTAGTGCGGCTTGTCGGCCGGCAGCTTCGGGCCGACGTGCCGCAGCACGCGCATCATGTCTTCCTTCGGCTCGCCGACCGACAGCCCGCCGATCGCGAGGCCATGGAAGCCGAGCTCGGACAGGCCCGCGAGCGACTCGTCGCGCAAGTCTTCGAACATCCCGCCCTGCACGATCCCGAACAGCGCGTTCGGGTTGCCGAGCCGATCGAACTCGTCGAGCGAGCGCTTCGCCCAGCGCAGCGACATGCGCATCGAGTCGGCCGCTTCCTTGTGCGTCGTCGGTACGCCGTTGGTCGCATACGGCGTGCATTCGTCGAACTGCATCACGATGTCCGAATTCAGCACCTTCTGGATCTGCATCGACACTTCCGGCGACAGGAACAGCTTGTCGCCGTTGATCGGCGACGCGAACGTGACGCCGTCCTCGGTGATCTTGCGCAGGTCGCCGAGCGAGAACACCTGGAAGCCGCCCGAGTCGGTCAGGATCGGCTTGTTCCAGCCCATGAAGCCGTGCAGGCCGCCGTGCGCGTCGATCGTGTCGAGGCCTGGGCGCAGCCACAGGTGGAACGTGTTGCCGAGGATGATCTGGGCCTTGATCTCGTGCAGCTCGCGCGGCTGGATCGCCTTCACGGTGCCGTACGTGCCGACCGGCATGAAGATCGGCGTTTCGACCACGCCGTGGTTGAGCTTCACGCGGCCGCGGCGCGCATGGCCGTCGGTCGTCAGCAGTTCGAATTCGAGCCCGTTCGCGGGGCGTTCCTGCGCGGGGGCGTGCGTATCAGCGTGCGTATCGTGGGATGAGCCTTCGGTCATCGCGTCATTCTCCTTGCCACCGGAAAACAGTCCGGCGCATGTTGGAAACGCCGCCGGGCAACCGGCGGCGGGGGGAAAGCGGGTGTGCGCGCGTAGCGCGCGCAACGCAAAAAAGCGCGGCGACCGTGCGACGTGCCGGCCGCCGTGCGCAATCAGGCGGATGCCGTGAGCCGCGCTTACGCGCGCGGCGCTTCCGGCGCCTCCGGCGTGTCGCGTCGCGTGAGCAGCATCGCGTCGCCATAGCTGAAGAAGCGGTAGCGTGCTTCGATCGCATGCCTGTACGCGGCGCGGATCGTCTCGACGCCCGCGAACGCGGACACCAGCATCAGCAGCGTCGACTTCGGCAGATGGAAGTTCGTGACGAGCCGGTCGACGACGCGGAAACGATAGCCTGGCGTGATGAAGATGTCGGTTTCGGCCTGCGTCGCCGCGAGCGGGCGGCCGGCTTCGTCGGCGTCGCGCGCCGCGGCTTCGAGCGCGCGCATCGACGTCGTGCCGACCGCGATCACGCTGCCGCCGCGCGCGCGGGTCGCGGCAATCTTGTCGACGAGCGTCTGCGGCAGGTCGTACCACTCGCTGTGCATCTTGTGCTCGGCGATGTTCTCGACGCGCACCGGCTGGAACGTGCCGGCGCCGACGTGCAGCGTCAGCGTCGCGCGCTCGACGCCGATCGCGTCGAGCTTGTCGAGCAGCGGCTGGTCGAAATGGAGGCCGGCGGTTGGCGCCGCGACCGCACCCGGGTTGCTCGCATAGACGGTCTGGTAGCGCGTCTCGTCGTTCGCGTCGGCGTCGTGCTCGATATACGGCGGCAACGGCAGGCGTCCGTACTGCTCGATCAGGTCGAGGCACGGCGCGGGAAAGTGCAGCGTGAAGAACGGCTCCACGCGCTCGCCGACCGTCACGTCGAACGCGTCGGCGAGGCGCAGCGTCGTGCCGGCGCCCGGCGACTTGCTCGCACGGATTTGCGCGAGCGCCGTGTGCGTGCCGGTCACGCGCTCGATCAGCACCTCGATCTTGCCGCCGCTGGCCTTCTGGCCGAAGAACCGCGCCTTCAGCACCTTGGTATCGTTGAACACGAGCAGGTCGCCCGGCGCGATGCACGACAGCAGTTCGGTGAAGCGGCGGTCGACGAGGCGGGCGGGTTCGACGGTGGCGTCGACCTCGAGCAGGCGGCTCGCGGTGCGGTCGGGCAGCGCGGTTTGCGCGATCAGCTCGGGGGGCAGATTGAAATCGAAATCGGAAAGCGTGAACATGCGGGCTGGTTCGAAACGGCCGGCGGGCGCCGCCGACAAGGCGGAAACGCGTAATCGGCGCGCGCGAGCCGCTATGATGGCGGGATGCGCGGCCTGGCCGGCGCCGTTCGTTCGGACGACGTGAAAGCCGCTATTGTACTTGCCTTGCGAAGCATCCAGACGATCCAATGCCCGTGTCGCCCCGCCGTTCCGCCGCCGCCGTTGCCGATTCCGCCGATCCGTTCGACGCGAACGATGCTGCGCCGCCCGCCGAAAGCGCGGGCGAGGGCGCCGCGCCGCACCGCACGGCATCGCGTCGCGCGGGGCCGAAACGCGGCGCCGACGGGCGGCTCGCGCAGCCGGCCGCGGCCGCGCCCGGCGTCGAACCCGCAACGGACGGCAACGAAGCGGCGGAATCGGGGGCATCCGGCGCGAAGGGCACGAAGGGCAAGAAGAAGCCGGCCGCGGACAAGCCCGTGAAAACCGCCGACAAGCTCGCGAAGCTCGGCCTCACGCGCTCGATCGATCTCGTGCTGCATCTGCCGATGCGCTACGAGGACGAAACCACGCTCACGCCGATCGGCGAACTGCTGCCGGGCGGCATCGCGCAGACCGAAGGCGTCGTGTTCGACAACGAGGTGGCCTACCGGCCGCGCCGCCAGCTCGTCGTGAAGATCCGCGACGACGACGGCGACCAGCTGGTGCTGCGCTTTCTCAATTTCTACGGCTCGCAGGTCAAGCAGATGGCCGTCGGTCAGCGGCTGCGCGTGCGTGGCGACGTGCGCGGCGGCTTCTTCGGGATGGAGATGGTGCATCCGGCCGTGCGCGTGGTCGAAGCCGATGCGCCGCTGCCGCAGGTGCTCACGCCCGTCTATCCGAGCACGGCGGGCGTGTCGCAGGCGTATCTGCGCAAGGCGATCGAGAACGCGGTCGAGCGCACGCCGCTCCCCGAGCTGCTGCCGCCCGAAATCGAACGCGACTACCTGAGGCCGCTCGGCGTGCCGACGCTCGCGCAGGCGGTGCGGATCCTGCACCATCCGGGCGTCGACTCCGACGAAGCCGCGCTGATGGACGGCTCGCACCCCGCGTGGACGCGCATCAAGTTCGAGGAACTGCTCGCGCAGCAGCTGTCGCTGAAGCGCGCGCATGAGGAGCGCCGCACGCGCGCGGCCCCCGCGATGCCGCGTCGTAGCGCGGCCGACGCCGACGCGCTGACCACGCGCCTGTACGCGGCGCTGCCGTTCACGCTGACGGGCGCGCAGGCGCGCGTGGTCGACGAGATCGCGCACGATCTCACGCTCCCGCACCCGATGCAGCGACTGCTGCAGGGCGACGTCGGCAGCGGCAAAACGGTCGTCGCGGCGCTGGCCGCGACGCAGGCGATCGACGCCGGCTATCAGGCCGCGCTGATGGCGCCGACCGAAATCCTGGCGGAACAACACGCACGCAAGCTGCGCGCGTGGCTCGAACCGCTCGGCGTGTCGGTCGCGTGGCTCGCCGGCAGCCTGAAGGCGAAGGAGAAGCGCGCGGCGGTCGAGGCGGCGGCGCTCGGCACCGCGCAGCTCGTGATCGGCACGCATGCGATCATCCAGGACACGGTCGAATTCGCGCGGCTCGGCCTCGTGATCGTCGACGAGCAGCACCGCTTCGGCGTCGAGCAGCGTCTCGCGCTGCGCGCGAAAGCCGCGAACGCGGCCAATGGCGCGCGCGACTTCCAGCCGCACCAGCTGATGATGTCGGCTACGCCGATTCCGCGCACGCTGGCGATGACGTATTACGCGGATCTCGAGGTGTCGACGATCGACGAGCTGCCGCCGGGCCGCACGCCGGTGCTCACGCGCGTCGTCGGCGACGCGCGGCGCGAGGAGGTGATCGCCCGTGTGCGCGAAGCCGCGCTGACCGGCCGCCAGGTGTACTGGGTGTGTCCGCTGATCGAGGAGAGCGAGACGCTGCAATTGCAGACGGCTGTCGAAACCTACGAGACGCTGGCCGCGGCGCTGCCCGAGCTGAAGGTCGGGCTCGTGCACGGGCGGCTGTCGCCGGCCGAAAAGGCGGCCGTGATGGACGCGTTCACGCGCAACGAAGTGCAGCTGCTCGTCGCGACGACCGTGATCGAGGTCGGTGTCGACGTGCCGAACGCGTCGCTGATGGTGATCGAGCATGCGGAACGCTTCGGCCTCGCGCAGCTGCACCAGCTGCGCGGGCGCGTCGGGCGCGGCACCGCGGCGTCGGTGTGCGTGCTGCTGTACAGCGGGCCGCTGTCCGTTGCCGGCCGCGAGCGGCTGAAGACGATGCGCGAAACCACCGACGGCTTCGAGATCGCGCGGCGCGACCTCGAGATCCGCGGCCCCGGCGAATTCCTGGGCGCGCGCCAGTCGGGCGCGGCGATGCTGCGCTTCGCGAACCTCGAGACCGACGGGTGGCTGATCGACCCGGCCCGCGACGCGGCGGCGCGCCTGATCGCCGCTTATCCTGACGTGGTCACGCAGCATCTGGCGCGCTGGCTCGGCGCGCGCGAGCAGTATCTGAAAGCGTGATCGTGCATTCGGGGCCGGATTTAAAACAGCGTGGCGCGCATATTGGGCGTGCCGCGATGCAGAGAAACTTGGCGAACCGGTGCCAACGGGTGTATAAATTAAACCTATCGCCTGTATATCTCTGATTGACCCACAATGACCCTGACTGAACTGAAATACATCGTCGCGGTGGCGCGCGAGCGGCATTTCGGCCGCGCGGCCGAAGCA
This sequence comes from Burkholderia sp. AU19243, assembly GCF_018148075.1. NCBI lineage: Bacteria > Pseudomonadati > Pseudomonadota > Betaproteobacteria > Burkholderiales > Burkholderiaceae > Burkholderia > Burkholderia sp. AU19243. Next base: position 60,790 of record NZ_JAGSTV010000010.1, on the reverse strand, counting down.
TGCTTCGTGAGCCAGCCGACGTTGTCGGTGGCGATCAAGAAGCTGGAAGACGAGCTCAACGTGCAGATTTTCGAGCGCGGCGCGAGCGAAGTGAGCGTGACGCCGATCGGCGACCAGATCGTCACGCAGGCGCAGCGTGTGCTCGAGCAGACGTTCGCGATCAAGGAGATTGCGAAGCAGGGCAAGGACCCGCTCGTCGGCCCGTTCCGTCTCGGCGTGATCTACACGATCGGCCCCTACCTGCTGCCGACGCTCGTCAAGCAGATGATCCAGCGCGTGCCGCAGATGCCGCTGATGCTGCAGGAGAACTACACGCTGAAGCTGCTCGAGCTGCTGAAGCAGGGCGAGATCGACGCCGCGATCATGGCGCTCCCGTTCCCCGAAACCGGCCTGATGGTGCGGCCGCTGTACGACGAGCCGTTCGTCGTCGCGCTGCCGGCTGGCCACCCGTGGGAGAAGCGCGACGAGATCGACGCCGAGGACCTGAAGCAGGAGACGATGCTGCTGCTCGGCAACGGCCACTGCTTCCGCGATCACGTGCTCGGCGTGTGCCCGGAACTGATGCGCTTCTCGCAGACGGCCGACGGCATCCAGAAGACCTTCGAAGGATCGTCGCTCGAAACGATTCGGCATATGGTCGCGAGCGGTGTCGGCATCACGGTGCTGCCGCGCATGTCGGTCGCCGAGGTCGGCCCGCGCGCCAACGGCCCGGACGCCGAGCTGCTGTCGTACGTGCCGTTTCACGAACCGGTGCCCGACCGCCGCGTCGTGCTGGTATGGCGCAAGAGCTTTACGCGGATGCCCGCCATCGACGCGATCAGCGAGGCGATCGCCGCGTGCGAGCTGCCCGGCGTCACGAAGCTCGACATGCCGACCACGATGAATTGAGCCGCGCGTGTCGCGTGCCGACGGTCCGAATCGACGGGGTCTCGCGACCCCGTTTATTTTTCTCTATCACATAGATGAAATTTATTAAATTCTAATATGCGATAGATGAATATACTATCTTTCGCATGGATCGGCGTCACCGCGAAGGGCCCGGTCTGCACGCTAAATGCAACGGTCAAAGGAGGATGTCATGATGCGGTCGGTATTGCAGCAAGCGCAACGGACCATCCCGTCGCGCGACGAGGTCGTTCGCCGTGCGAAGGCCGCGGTTCGCGGTCTTCAGCCGCTTGCGTTCGCGTACCTGGCGGATCGCGCGTATGGCGGATGAGCGCCGCCGCGCGCCGGGCCGGAGGTCCGGCGCTTCGCGCGTTGTCCGGCCATGAGGTGGCGTTGCAGGTCCAAGGTCTGCAAGGCCGTAACCCAAGCCGCCCGTGGCACCCCGTAACACGACAGGATCAACCTGTTCCGTTTCATCCCCCCGCAATGCTCCACGAACCGCGCCCGGCAAGTGGGGGCCTACGAGCAAGAAAAGGAGAAAAAGCATGTCGACCGAAGCGAAATGTCCGTTCCACCACACGGCGGCCGGCGGCACGTCGAACAAGGACTGGTGGCCGAATCAGCTGGACCTCAACATCCTGCACCGCCACTCGGCGCTGTCCGATCCGATGGATCCGGATTTCGACTACGCGGAAGCGTTCAACAAGCTCGACCTCGCGGCGGTGAAGCGCGACCTGCACGCGTTGATGACCACGTCGCAGGACTGGTGGCCGGCCGATTTCGGCCATTACGGCGGCCTGTTCGTGCGGATGGCATGGCACAGCGCCGGCACGTACCGGATCGCCGACGGTCGCGGCGGCGCGGGCGGCGGGCAGCAGCGCTTCGCGCCGCTGAACAGCTGGCCCGACAACGGTAACCTCGACAAGGCGCGCCGGCTGCTGTGGCCGATCAAGCAAAAGTACGGCCGCAGCATTTCGTGGGCCGACCTGATGATCCTGACCGGCAACGTCGCGCTCGAATCGATGGGCTTCAAGACCTTCGGCTACGCGGGCGGCCGTGCCGACACGTGGGAGCCGGACGACGTCTACTGGGGCTCGGAAAAGATCTGGCTGGAATTGAGCGGCGGCCCGAACAGCCGCTATTCGGGCGACCGCGAGCTCGAGAATCCGCTCGCGGCCGTGCAGATGGGCCTGATCTATGTGAACCCTGAAGGTCCGGACGGCAACCCCGACCCGGTTGCGGCCGCGCGTGACATCCGCGAGACGTTCGCGCGGATGGCGATGAACGACGAAGAGACGGTCGCGCTGATCGCGGGCGGCCACACGTTCGGCAAGACGCACGGCGCGGGCCCTGCGTCGAGCGTCGGTCCGGAGCCGGAAGCAGCGGGCATCGAACAGCAAGGCCTCGGCTGGAAGAGCACGTACGCATCGGGCAAGGGCCGCGACGCGATCACGAGCGGCCTCGAAGTCACGTGGACGTCGACGCCGACGAAGTGGAGCAACGACTTCTTCAAGCACCTGTTCAGCTACGAGTGGGAGTTGACGAAGAGCCCGGCCGGCGCGCACCAGTGGGTCGCGAAGGATGCCGATGCGGTGATCCCGGATGCGTTCGATCCGTCGAAGAAGCACCGTCCGACGATGCTGACGACCGACCTGTCGCTGCGTTTCGATCCGGCCTACGAGAAGATCTCGCGCCGCTTCTACGAGAATCCCGCTGAATTCGCCGACGCGTTCGCGCGCGCATGGTTCAAGCTCACGCACCGCGACATGGGGCCGCGCGCTCGCTATCTCGGCCCGGAAGTGCCGGCTGAAGAACTGCTGTGGCAGGACCCGATTCCGGCCGTCGACCACCAGTTGATCGACGACGCGGATGTCGCTGCGCTGAAGGCGAAGATCCTTGCGACGGGACTGAGCGTGTCGCAGCTCGTGTCGACCGCATGGGCGTCCGCATCGACGTTCCGCGGTTCGGACAAGCGCGGCGGCGCGAACGGCGCGCGTATCCGCCTCGCACCGCAGAAGGACTGGGAAGTGAACCAGCCGGCCGCGCTCGCGGCAGTACTCGAGGCGCTCGAAGGCGTGCAAAAGGCGTTCAACGACGCGCAGACGGGCGGCAAGAAGGTATCGCTGGCCGACCTGATCGTGCTGGCCGGCGCGGCAGCCGTCGAGCAGGCCGCGAAGAACGCGGGTGTCGCGGTCACCGTGCCGTTCGCGCCGGGCCGGATGGATGCGTCGCAGGAGCAGACCGACGTCGACGCGATGGCCGTGCTCGAGCCGGTGGCCGACGGCTTCCGCAACTACCTGAAGGCCGCGTATAAGACGCCGGCCGAGGCGCTGCTGGTCGACAAGGCGCAGTTGCTGACGCTGACGGCGCCCGAGATGACCGTACTGGTCGGCGGCCTGCGTGTGCTCGGCGCGAACGTCGGCGGCTCGAAGCACGGGGTGTTCACCGATCGTCCGGGCACGCTGTCGAACGACTTCTTCGCGAACCTGCTCGACATGCGCACGGAGTGGAAGCCCGTGTCGGCCGCGAACGACGTGTTCGAAGGACGCGACCGCACGACGGGCGAGGTCAAGTGGACCGGCACGCGGGTCGACCTGATCTTCGGCTCGCACTCGCAACTGCGTGCGTTGGCCGAGGTGTACGGCAGCGCGGATGCGAACGAGAAGTTCGTGCGCGATTTCGTCGCGGCCTGGAACAAGGTGATGAACCTCGACCGCTTCGACCTCGCGTGAACGCCGTGACGCGATAACGGTCACGTAGCAACGAGAAACGGCCGGTCGCACGACCGGCCGTCTTTCTTCCGATTCAGAATGTTGTCGAAGGAGGCACGATCATGACGCAAATGATGCTGAACATCCGCGCTGCGCATACGCCCGCCGAGCTGGTACGCCGCATCGTCGGCTTTGCGATCGTCATCGGCGGCGCGGCAGAGCTGGTCGCGCAGGGGCTGCATGCGCTCGCCCCGCTCGTCGCGGGCGGTTGAGCGCACGGATTCGCTCGTCGCGCTAGACTTGCAAGTCGCGAACGGATGCCGCGTGAAACGGCATACGGATTGCTCGACGCATTTTCGCCGGTTCAACATTTCGAATGGGAGTCCCGAAGATGGCCAAGAAAGGCAACGCCACGCAGATCAACATCGGCATTAGCGACAAGGACCGCAAGAAGATCGCGGACGGCCTGTCGCGCCTGCTCGCCGATACGTTTTCGCTGTACCTGAAGACCCACAACTTCCACTGGAACGTCACGGGTCCGATGTTCAATACGCTGCACCTGATGTTCGAAGAGCAGTACAACGAACTGTGGCTCGCGGTCGACTCGGTCGCCGAGCGCATCCGCACGCTCGGCGTCGTCGCGCCGGGCACGTTCGCGGATTTCGCGAAGCTGTCGTCGGTGCCGGAGGCCAACGGCGTGCCGGCGGCCGAAGAAATGATCCGCCAGCTCGTCGAAGGGCACGAGACGGTCGTGCGCACCGCGCGCGAAATCTTCCCGATCGCCGATGCGGCGAGCGACGAGCCGACCGCCGACCTGCTGACGCAGCGCCTGCAGACGCACGAAAAGACCGCATGGATGCTGCGGTCGCTGCTCGCGTAAATCCGGTGCGGCCGGTCGCGCCGCGCGCGGCCGGCCATCGTCCGGCGCTCCGCCGTCGCGTGGGCCCTGGAGGCCGGAGCGGCCGCAGGCCGGCCGGCGTCGGGCTCGGCATCTGTCCCTTGATCGAAGCACACCGGCCGTCCGTCCGCCCGTGGCGGGCCTCGGCGGCCGCCGCGCGGGGCCGCGGCACGGCTCGACATGACGCGGACCGCTGCTCGGCTCTAAAATGCCGGGATTCTCTCCCCGGTGCTTTGCCATGCTTGCCCGCTTTCCCCTGTATCTGCGGCTCGTCCGGATGGACAAGCCGATCGGCAGCCTGCTGCTGTTGTGGCCGACGCTCAACGCGCTGTGGATCGCGTCCGACGGCCATCCGCGCTGGCCGCTACTCGTAATCTTCGTGCTGGGCACGCTGCTGATGCGCTCGGCCGGCTGCGCGATGAACGACTACGCCGACCGCGATTTCGACCGTCACGTGAAGCGCACGGCCGACCGGCCGCTGACGTCTGGGAAGATCCACGCATGGGAAGCGGTCGCGATCGCGGTGGTGCTGTCGTTCATCGCGTTCCTGCTGATCCTGCCGCTCAATACGCTGACGAAGGAGCTGTCGGTCGTCGCGCTGTTCGTCGCGGGCTCGTATCCGTTCATGAAGCGTTTCTTCGCGATTCCGCAGGCGTATCTCGGCATCGCCTTCGGCTTCGGCATTCCAATGGCATTCGCGGCCGTGCTGGACACGGTGCCGGTGCTCGCGTGGGTGATGCTGGTCGCGAACATCTTCTGGTCGGTTGCGTACGACACCGAATATGCGATGGTCGATCGCGACGACGACATCAAGATCGGCATTCGCACGTCCGCGCTGACGTTCGGCCGCTTCGACGTGGCGGCCGTCATGCTGTGCTACGCGATGACGCTCGGCATCTACGTATGGATCGGCGTGACGCTCGGCTTTGGCGTCGCGTACTGGGCAGGGTGGGCGACGGCGGCTGGCTGCGCGCTGTATCACTACACGCTGATCAAGGACCGCGAGCGGATGCCGTGCTTCGCGGCGTTCCGGCACAACAACTGGCTCGGCGGTGCACTGTTCGCGGGGATTGCGGCGCATTACCTGCTGGCGGGGGCCGCCGGCAGCTGAAGCCGCACGCGCCGCCGCCGGTGCGCGATGCAAAACAAAAAGCGGCCGAGGCCGCTTTTTTGTCGCCGGTGCGGGGCGGCACCGTAGTCTTCGGAGCGCTTACGCGCGGCCGAGTTCGTCGCCCATTTCCTTCGCCCGCGCTTCGGCCGCGAGCGCGCCGCGCACGATCGCTTCCTTCACGCCCTGCGCGTCGAACGACGCAAGCGCCGCGGCCGTCGTGCCGCCCTTCGACGTCACGCGCTCGCGCAGCACGCTTGCCGGTTCGCCGGATTGCGCGGCGAGCTGCGCGGCGCCCGCGAACGTCGCGACCGCGAGCGCGCGGCCTTGCTCGTCGTTCATCCCGAGGCGGCGCGCGGCTTCCTGCAGCGCTTCGATGAAATAGAACACGTATGCGGGGCCGCTGCCCGAAATTGCGGTGACCGCATCGAGCTGTGCCTCATCGTCGAACCAGACGATTTCACCGACCGCGCCGAGCACGTTCGATGCGAGTTCGCGGCCGGCCGCATCGACGCCCGGCAGCGCGGCGAGGCCCGTCACGCCCATCCCGACGAGCGCCGGCGTGTTCGGCATCGTGCGCACGACGCGCGCGTAGTCACCGAGCCAGCGTGCGAGGTCGGTGCCGCGGATGCCGGCCGCGATGCTGATCACGAGTTGCGATTTCAGATGCGGCGCAAGCGCCTGCGCGACGTCCTTCAGCACCTGCGGCTTCACCGCGAGCACGATTGCGTCGTAGTCGGCGAGCGTTGCGTCGACGGCCGCGCCGGTGCGAATGCCGAATTGTTGTGCGGCGCGCGCGCGGACGTCGTCGTTGACGTCGATCGCGTACAGGCCGTCAGCGGCGACCCCACGCTTGACGAGGCCGCCGATGAGGGCTGCGGCCATGTTGCCGCCGCCGATGAATGCGATTTTCATGATGTCCGATTGAGCAAGTGAGTGAACGGGAACGCGCCAGGCGGGTGGCGCTCAGTGCGAATAGTCGCGTGCGCCGAAGATCGCGGTGCCGACGCGCACGATCGTCGCGCCTTCGAGCACTGCGGCTTCCAGATCGGCGGACATGCCCATCGACAACGTGTCGAGCGGCAGTCCTTCGGCGCGCAATGCGTCGAACAGCGCACGCAGTGCGCGATGCGGCGCGCGCTGCGCGTCGAGACCGTCGGCCGGTTCGGGAATGGCCATCAGCCCGCGCAGGCGCAGCGGCGGCAGCTCGGCGACTGCGCGCGCGACCGCCGCCACGTCGGCCGGCGCGACGCCGCTCTTCGAGGCCTCGCCGCTGATGTTCACCTGCACGCACACATTCAGCGGCGGCAGGTGCGCGGGGCGTTGTTCCGACAGGCGCTGCGCGATCTTCAGCCGGTCGACCGAATGGACCCAGTCGAACCGCTCGGCGACCGCGCGCGTCTTGTTCGATTGCAGCGGCCCGATGAAATGCCATTCGAGCTCGGCACGCAGATCGGCGAGCGCATCGATCTTGTCGACCGACTCCTGCACGTAGTTTTCGCCGAATGCGCGTTGTCCGGCCGCATGCGCGGCGCGCACGTCGTCGGCGGGAAACGTCTTTGATACGGCGAGCAGCGAGACGGTGGCGGGGTCGCGGCCGGCCGCGCGGGCGGCGTCCGCGATGCGGCGGTGGACGGAGTCGAGACGGGTGACGAAATCGGACATGACGGGCACGGAAACAGGCACGGGAAGCGACTACGGCGGCGGAGGCTGTGGCAGACGCGGCACGGCGCGCCCCGCATCGCGATGCGCTCATTATACGGACGGAGCGCCGCGCGGGGCTGCTTGCCCGCATCAGCCGTACAGCAGATGCTCGACGAGCTGGACCCAGTGTGCGACCGGGGTTTGCGTGCCGCTCTGCAGATGCGCGATGCAGCCGACGTTGCCGGACACGATCATCTGCGGTTCGAGCGCGTGCAGCTTCAGCAGCTTCTGCTTGCGCAGCCGGTACGACAGCGACGGTTGCGTCAGCGAATAGGTGCCGGCCGACCCGCAGCACAGATGGCTGTCGGCCGGCAGTCGCACATCGATGCCGAGCGTCTCGAGCAGGCGCTCGACCTTGCCGCGCGACTGCTGGCCGTGCTGCAGCGTGCACGGCGGATGGTACGCGACGGTATGGATCGCACGCCGCCGCGCGAGCGTCGCGATCTCCGCCTCGAACGCGAGCAGCACGTCGGAGATGTCGCGCGTCAACGCGACGATGCGCTGCGCCTTTTCCGCATAGGCCGGGTCGTCGCGCAGCAGGTGCGCATATTCGAGCACCGTCGCGCCGCAACCCGACGCGTTCATCACGATCGCTTCGGCGCCTTGTTCGACGTGCGGCCACCATGCGTCGATGTTGCGGCGCGCATCGGCGAGCGCTTCGTCGTGATAGTTCAGATGCAGCCGGATCGCGCCGCAGCAGCCCGCATCGGGCGCTACGATCGTCTCGACGCCGAGCGCGTCCAGCACCCGCGCGGTCGCGATATTGATGTTCGGCAGCATCGACGGCTGCACGCAGCCGCCGAGCATCAGCATCTTGCGCGGATGCGTGCGCTGCGGCCATTCGAGCAGTCGCGTGCGCGGCGGCACCTTGTCGCGCAGCCGTTTTGGCAGCAGCGGCCGCACGTGCTGGCCGAGCCGCATCATCGGCGAGAACAGCGCCGCATTCGGCACGACGCTCGCGAGCACGCGGCGCATGAGCCGCTGCTGCGCGGGGCGTTCCACCTGCGCCTCGACGTGCTTGCGACCGATCTCGACGAGCCGGCCGTACTGGACGCCGGATGGGCAGGTCGTCTCGCAACTGCGGCACGTGAGGCAGCGATCGAGGTGCTGCTGCGTGCTGCGCGTGACGGGCGCGCCTTCGACCATCTGCTTGATCAGGTAGATGCGGCCGCGGGGGCCGTCGAGTTCGTCGCCGAGCAACTGGTAGGTCGGGCACGTCGCGGTGCAGAAGCCACAATGCACGCACTTGCGCAGGATCGCGTCGGCCTCGTCGCCGTCGGGCGTGTTGCGGATGAAATCGGCGAGGTTCGTTTGCATCCAGACCTCAGATATCGGGGTAAAGCCGGCCGCGATTGAAAATGCGCGCGGGATCGAACGCGCTCTTCAGCCCGCGGTGAATCTTCATCAGCGGCGCGGGCAGCGGCGTGAACACGCCGGCGCTGCGGTCGTACGTGTCGCCCGCGCGGAACAGCGTCGCATGGCCGCCGGCCTGCTTCGCGCTCATCCGTACCGTCTGCGCGTCGGCGTCCGTGATCCACCAGCGCTGCGCGCCGCCCCATTCCATCAGCTGCGTGCCGGGCAGGTGCATCGGTTCGGTGATCGACGGCAGCGACAGGCGCCACAGCGCGTAGCCGGGCGGGATGCCGTTGAAGAACGGGTCGGTGTGCTCGCGCAGGCCGGCCCAGAAACGCTCGGCCTCGACCGCATCGACGACTTCGCCGCCGAGCAGCGTCTTCGCCGATTTCACCGCGGCCTCGGCGCCCGACAGCCGCAGCACGAGCGTGCCGTTGCGCCACCCGCTCGCGCTGACGGGCAGCGGATGGCCGCCCCATTCGTTGAGCTTGCGCACCGCGTCCGTCGCGGTCATCTCGAACTTCAGCGTGACTTCGGCGACGGGCACCGGCAGCACCTTGATCGACAGGTCGAGCATCAGCCCGAGCGTGCCGAGCGCGCCGGCCATCAGCCGCGATACGTCGTAGCCCGCCACGTTCTTCACGACCTGGCCGCCGAAGCGCAGCACTTCGCCGCGCCCGTTCATCAGCGTGACGCCCAGCACGAAGTCGCGCGGCGCGCCGCACGTCGCGCGGCGCGGGCCCGCAAGGCCGGCCGCGATGCAGCCGCCGACGGTGGCGGCGCGTCCGAAGTGCGGCGGCTCGAACGGCAGCATCTGGCCGCATTCGGCGAGAACGGTTTCGAGCTGCGCGAGCGGCGTGCCCGCGCGGACCGTGACGACGAGTTCGGCCGGGTCGTACGACACGACGCCCTGAAACACGCGCGTGTCGAGTATTTCGCCGTCCAGCGCCTGCCCGTACCAGTCCTTCGTGCCGCCGCCGCGGATCCGCAGCGGCCGGCCGTCGGCACTGGCGGCGCGGATGCGCTCGGCCCATCCGGCGACGATGTCGTCCTCTTCCATGTTCTGTTGCTGCCTCGTTGTTGTCCGGTCGATTGTACCGGGGTGGCGCGATTGCACATCGCGACTATCCCTAAGCCTCGTATCGCAAGGCATGCACGCGCCGCCGCGTGCACGGCGCCGCGCGGCGGCGGTCCGCGCCTCCTGCGTCGTTCAGAAGCGCGGCAGCTCGGGGTGCGGCAGCAAGCCGCCGCGCACGTGCTGGCGGCCGTATTCGGCGCAGCGTGCGCGGGTCGGGATCCCCTTGTCCGGATTGAGGAGCCCGGCCGGATCGAACGCACGCTTGACCGCGAAGAACGCGTCGCGCTCCTGCGGCGAGAACTGCACGCACATCGAATTCAGTTTTTCGATTCCTACACCGTGCTCGCCCGTCACGCTGCCGCCGAATTCCACGCAGCATTCGAGGATTTCCGCGCCGAACTGCTCGGCGCGGTGCAGTTCGTCCGGATCGTTCGCGTTGTAGAGAATCAGCGGATGCATGTTGCCGTCGCCGGCATGGAACACGTTGATGCAGCGCAACCCGTAGCGCGTCTCGAGCTGCTCGATGCGCGCGAGCAGCGGACCGATCGCGCGGCGCGGCACGGTGCCGTCCATGCAGTAATAGTCGGCCGAAATGCGGCCGGCCGCCGGGAACGCGTTCTTGCGGCCGGACCAGAAGCGCAGGCGCTCGCTTTCGTTGCGCGACACCTGGATGCGCGTTGCGCCATGTTCGCGCAGCACGGCCGTCATCCGCACGATTTCCTCCGCGACCTCTTCCGGCGTGCCGTCCGATTCGCACAGCAGGATCGCCTTCGCGTCGAGGTCGTAGCCGGCGTGCGTGAACGCCTCGACGGCCTGCGTGGCCGGCTTGTCCATCATCTCGAGCCCGGCCGGGATGATGCCCGACGCGATGATCGCCGCGACCGCCTCGCCGCCTTTCACGACGTCGTCGAAGCTCGCCATCACGAGCTGCGCGGTTTGCGGTTTCGGGATCAGCTTCACCGTGACCTCGGTGACGATCGCGAACATTCCTTCGCTGCCGATCATCACCGCGAGCAGGTCGAGGCCCGGCGTATCGAGGCCGAGCGAGCCGAATTCGACGATCTCGCCGTCCATCGTGACCGCGCGCACGCGCATCACGTTGTGCACGGTCAACCCGTACTTCAGGCAGTGGACGCCGCCTGAATTCTCCGCGACGTTGCCGCCGATCGTGCACGCGATCTGCGACGAAGGATCGGGCGCGTAGTAGAGGCCGTAAGGCGCGGCAGCTTCCGAAATCGCGAGATTGCGCACGCCAGGCTGTACGGTCGCCGTGCGCGCGTACGGGTCGACCTCGACGATGCGCGTGAAGCGCGCGAGCGACAGCACGACGCCGTTCGCGATCGGCAGCGCGCCGCCGGACAGGCTCGTGCCTGCGCCGCGCGGCACGATCGGCACTTCCATGCGGCGGCAGATCTGCACGACCCGCTGCACCTGGGACTCGGTTTCGGGCAGCGCGACCGCGAGCGGCAGACGCCGGTACGCGGACAGGCCGTCGCATTCGTACGGTGCGGTGTCTTCGTCGCGGTACAACAGGCAGTGCGTCGGCAGCACGGCCATCAGCGCCTGCACGACTTCGCGCTGGCGCTGCGCGCGCGTCGCGCTCGACAGTTCGACGGAAGCGTTCATTCGGTCTCCTGCGTGCGGCGCGTTATCGCGCCGCCGGGTCAGCACGTGAAGATCTTGCCGGGATTCATCAGGTTGCGCGGGTCGAGCGCGAGCTTGATTGCGCGCATCGTGTCGATGGCGCTGTCGCCGTGCTCCTTCGGCAGGAAGCGCATCTTGTGCAGTCCGACGCCGTGTTCGCCGGTGCAGGTGCCGCCGAGACGCAGCGCGCGCTCGACGATCCGGTCGTTGATGCGTTCGGCTTCGGCGATTTCCTCGGGTTTGTCGGGGTCGATCAGGATCGCGACGTGGAAGTTGCCGTCGCCGACGTGGCCGACGATCGGGCAGGGCAGCGACGACGCGCGCAGATCGACTTCGGTTTCCTCGACGCACGCCGCGAGTTGCGAGATCGGCACGCATACGTCGGTCGTCACCGCGCGGCAGCCCGGTTTCAGCTGCAGCATCGCGAAATAAGCGTTGTGGCGCGCGGCCCAGAGCCGCGTGCGATCCTCGGGACGGGTCGCCCATTCGAAGCCCTGGCCGTTGTTCTGGCCCGCGAGCGCCTGCACGAGTTCGGCCTGCTCCTTCACGCCGGCTTCGGTGCCGTGGAATTCGAAGAACAGCGTCGGCGCTTCGGTGAGCGTCAGATTCGAGTGCCGGTTGATCGAACGCACGGCGAGCGAGTCGACGAATTCGACGCGCGCGATCGGCACGCCGATCTGGATCGTCTCGATCACGGTGCGCACCGCGTCGCCCATCGACGGGAACGTGCAGATCGCAGCCGACACGGCTTCGGGAAGCGGATGCAGGCGCAGCGTGATTTCGGTGATCACGCCGAGCGTGCCCTCGGAGCCGACGAACAGCCGCGTGAGGTCGTAGCCGGCCGACGACTTGCGAGCGCGCGAACCCGTTTTCACGACGCGGCCGTCGGCAAGCACGGCGGTCAGGCCAAGCACGTTCTCGCGCATCGTTCCGTAGCGCACCGCGTTGGTGCCGGATGCACGGGTCGCCGTCATCCCGCCGATGCTGGCGTCGGCGCCCGGATCGATCGGGAAAAACAGGCCGGTGTCGCGCAGCGCTTCGTTGAGCGCCTTGCGCGTGATGCCCGGTTCAACGGTAACGGTCAGGTCTTCCGCGTTGATCGACAGCACGCGGTTCATTTCGGACAGGTCGAGCGATACGCCGCCTCGCACCGCGAGCAGATGGCCTTCGAGCGACGAGCCGGCGCCGTACGGGATCAGCGGTACGCCGTAGAGCGCGCACAGTGTCACGACTTCGCGGACTTCGTCGGCACTGTGTGCGAACACGACGGCGTCGGGCAGTTGCGGATCGAACGGCGATTCGTCGCGCCCATGATGGGCGCGCACGGCGTCGGCGGTCGACACGCGCTCGCCGAAGGCGGCGCGCAGCGCATCGAGCATCGCGGGGGGCAGGGGGCGGCGTGTGGCGGCCGGCGTGTCGGGGTGATTCACGAATGTCTCCTGACGGCTGCTTGTCGAACTTTCGGCTCATTCTACGCTGCAACGCCTGCTGCGGCGCCCCGCGCGGGCTGCGATAATCGCGTTCGAACGCAACCGGGCCGCTTCGCGGCCGCGCACGACAGGGACATCCGCATGGGCAACCGCTTGAGCAAGATCGCCACGCGCACCGGCGACGACGGCACCACCGGCCTGGGCGACGGCCGGCGCATCGGCAAGGACGACGCACGTATCGCCGCGATCGGCGACGTCGACGAGCTGAACTCGAATCTCGGCGTGTTGCTCGCCGAGTCGTTGCCGGACGACGTGCGCACCGCGCTCGTCACGATCCAGCACGACCTGTTCGATCTCGGCGGCGAGCTGTGCATCCCCGGCCACGCCGTGCTCGACGACACGCACCTCGCGCGTCTCGACCGGTGGCTCGCCGACTACAACGCGACGTTGCCGCCGCTGAAGGAGTTCATCCTGCCGGCCGGCTCACGGGCGGCGTCGCTTGCGCACGTGTGCCGGACGGTGTGCCGCCGCGCGGAGCGCTCGATCGTCGCGCTCGGGCGCACCGACACGCTCAACGATGCACCGGGGCGCTACGTGAACCGGCTGTCGGACCTGCTGTTCGTGCTGGCGCGCGTGCTGAACCGTGCGGACGGCGGCGCGGACGTGCTGTGGGAGCGCGGGCGCGTTCGCTGATGCCCGGCGTTGCGTTTTCCGCGCTGCGACAATTTGTCCGGGGGGTTGCCGGTTTTTAAAGATGTATCGTATCCGCATGTTTAACGGAGAACGAACATGACCCACATCACCGCTGACCAGATGGCCCGTGTGAAGGCCACCGCCCCCGTCCTGGCCGAGCACGGCACGACGATCACGAAGCATTTCTATCAGCGGATGTTCGCGCGTCATCCGGAACTGAAGAACCTGTTCAACCAGACGCACCAGAAGACCGGCAGCCAGCCGGAAACGCTCGCGAAGGCCGTCTATGCGTACGCGGCGAACATCGACAATCTCGGCGCGCTGGGCGGCGCCGTATCGCGGATCGCGCACAAGCATGCGAGCCTCAACATCCGTCCGGAGCATTACCCGATCGTCGGCGAGAACCTGCTCGCGTCGATTGTCGAGGTGCTCGGCGATGCGGTCGACGCGGATACGCTCGAAGCATGGCGCGTCGCTTACGGCCAGCTCGCGCAGATCCTGATCGGCGCCGAGACCGATCTGTACGCGGGCGCCGCATGGAGCGGCTTCCGCCCGTTCAGGGTCGCCCGCAAGGTGCGCGAAAGCGACGAGATCACGTCGTTCTATCTGACGCCCGCCGACGGCGGCGAAGCACCGAAATTCGAGCCGGGCCAGTACATCTCGGTGAAGCGTTTCGTCGGCGATCTCGGCGTCGACCAGCCGCGCCAGTACAGCCTGTCCGATGCGCCGCACGGCAAGTGGCTGCGTATCTCGGTGAAGCGCGAAGCGGGCAACGCCGAAGCGATCCCGGCCGGCAAGGTGTCGACGCTGATGCACGACGGGGTGGAAGAGGGCGCGATCGTCGAGGCGACCGCGCCGATGGGCGACTTCTCGCTGAAGCGCGATGCCGATACGCCGGTCGTGCTGATTTCCGGCGGCGTCGGCATCACGCCGATGATGTCGATGGCGTCGACGCTGATCGCCGAAGGCAGCAAGCGTGAGGTTCGCTTCATCCACGCATGCCGGTCGGGCGCGGTGCACGCGTTCCGCGACTGGCTGAACGACGCAGCGCGCGAGCACGCGAACGTGAAGCGTACGGTGCTGTACGAGCTGGTCGGCCCGAACGACCGGGCCGGTGTCGATCACGATCTCGAAGGGCGCCTGACGCCGGAGCGCGTGAAGCAATACGCGCTGGTGCCGGATGCCGACTATTACATCTGCGGACCGATCGCGTTCATGAAGGCGCAACGCGACGCGCTCGTCGCCCTCGGCGTCGCGCCGGAGCGCGTGAACACCGAGATCTTCGGTTCGGGCGCGCTCGAGTGACGATCCGGCGGCCGGTTTCGGCCGACGCAAACACGCGGTGAGAGACGCCCGGCGCGAGCCGGGCGTTTCATTTGCGTGGCCGGGCGGCCGGCTTCGGGTGCGCACCCGCAGCGTTGCCGGGTAGCGCCGCACCCTCGGCTCGGCGCTTTGGCGTCATTCAGTTGCCGCTGCCGCGCGCGACGCGGCGCGCCTTCACGGCTTCCGCGAGGCCTTCGAGCACCTTCACGCTGTCGTCCCACGCGATGCACGCGTCGGTGATGCTCTGGCCGTAGGTCAGCGGGCAGCCTTCCTTCAGGTCCTGGCGCCCCTCGACGAGGTGCGACTCGATCATCACGCCGACGATGCGCTCGTCGCCGGCCGCGACCTGGCGGCCGATGTCCGCGCACACCGGAATCTGGTTTTCGTGCTTCTTCGAGCTGTTCGCGTGGCTCGCATCGATCATCAGGCGCGCGGCGAGGCCGGCCTTGCCGATGTCCGCGCACGCGGCGTTCACGCTGTCCGCGTCATAGTTCGGCGTCTTGCCGCCGCGCAGGATCACGTGGCAGTCCTCGTTGCCTGCAGTCGACACGATCGCCGAGTGGCCGCCCTTGGTCACCGACAGGAAATGGTGCGGCTGCGACGCGGCCTTGATCGCGTCGACCGCGATCTTCACGTTGCCGTCGGTGCCGTTCTTGAAGCCGACCGGGCACGACAGCCCCGACGCCAGTTCGCGATGCACCTGCGACTCGGTCGTGCGCGCGCCGATCGCGCCCCACGAGATCAGGTCGGCGATGTACTGCGGGCTGATCATGTCGAGGTATTCGGTCGCGGCCGGCAGCCCCATTTCGTTGATCTGCAGCAGCAGCTCGCGCGCGGTGCGCAGGCCTTCGTTGATCTTGAAGCTGTTGTCCAGATGCGGATCGTTGATGAGCCCCTTCCAGCCGACGGTGGTGCGCGGCTTCTCGAAGTACACGCGCATCACGACTTCCAGTTCCCCCTTGAAGCGCTCGCGCTCCTTCACGAGCCGGCCCGCGTATTCGATCGCCGCCTTCGTATCGTGGATCGAGCACGGCCCGATCACGACGATCAGCCGGTCGTCCATCCCGTGCAGGATCCGGTGCATTGCCTGGCGCGAGTTGTAGATCAGCTCGGACGCGGCCTCCGAACACGCGAATTCGCGAATCAGATGGGCGGGCGGCGTCAGTTCCTTGAGCTCGCGAATGCGGACGTCGTCGGTGTTGTGCGGGGGCATGCTGTTTCTCCTAATTTTCCGGGGCGCCGTTCGGTCAGTGCGCGTGCGGCAGATTCATCAATTCAGGCAATTCAGTGGTGTCGATCGGGGCCGCGGGACCGCCGCGGCGGCGACCGTCTGGCGAAGGGCGAAAAAAAACCGCCGGGTTCGCCGGCGGTTTTTTCGGGAATTTCGGTTGCGCTTCACGCGCCATCAACCCTCTCGATCCGCCAGCGGTCTGAGATACCAAAAAAAGTAAAAATAAAACTTGGCGGACATGACGGAGATTCGGTTCGTCAAAAAAGTCGATTCGGAATTTATACCCGGTCCCCGCGCGGCTGGCAACCGGGGGCACCCGAAAATGCGGACAATCCGCGCGTTTCAAGAAAAATACGCGGATTGTCTGCGCAGGGATGCGGTTATGCCGTACCGCCGACGGTCATCTTGTCGATCCGCAGAGTCGGCTGGCCGACGCCGACCGGCACGCTCTGGCCTTCCTTGCCGCACACGCCGACGCCCGAGTCGAGCGACATGTCGTTGCCGATCATGCTCACGTATTTCAGCGATTCCGGGCCGCTGCCGATCAGCGTCGCGCCCTTCACCGGGTACGTGACCTTGCCGTTCTCGATCATGTACGCCTCGGACGCCGAGAACACGAACTTGCCGTTCGTGATGTCGACCTGGCCGCCGCCGAAGTTCACCGCGTACAGGCCGTTCTTCACCGACGAGATGATTTCCTGCGGATCCTTGTCGCCGTTGAGCATGTACGTGTTCGTCATGCGCGGCATCGGCAGCGCCGCGTACGACTCGCGCCGCGCGTTGCCGGTGACGGGCATCTTCATCAGGCGCGCATTCAGCGTGTCCTGGATATAGCCCTTCAGGATGCCGTCCTCGATCAGCGTCGTGCACTGCGTCGGATTGCCTTCGTCGTCGATGTTGAGCGACCCACGGCGATTCGGCAGCGTGCCGTCGTCGACGACCGTCACACCCTTCGCGGCGACCTGCTCGCCGATCCGGCCGGCGAACGCCGACGAACCCTTGCGGTTGAAGTCGCCCTCGAGGCCATGGCCGATCGCCTCGTGCAGCAGCACGCCCGGCCAGCCCGGCCCGAGCACGACGGTCATCGCGCCGGCTGGCGCGGCCCGCGCGTCGAGGTTCACGAGCGCCGCGTGCACTGCATCGTCGACGTAGCGCGACAGCACTTCGTCCGTGAAGTAACCGTAGTCGAAGCGGCCGCCGCCGCCGCCGGAGCCGATCTCGCGGCGGCCGTTCTGCTCGGCGATCACCGTGACCGACACGCGCACGAGCGGGCGGATGTCGGCGGCCAGCGCGCCGTCGCTGCGTGCGACCAGCACGACGTCGTATTCGCCGGCGAGACCGGCCATCACTTGCGTGACGCGCGGGTCGCGCCCGCGCGCCATCTGCTCGATGCGCTCGAGCAGCTTGACCTTCGCGGTTGCGTCGAGCGACGCGAGCGGATCGGACGGCAGGTACAGGTCGCGGCCCGAGATGCCCGTCAGCGACTTCGCCGCCTTGATCTTCTGGCGGCCGCCGCCGGCCGCCGCGATCGCCTTCGTGGCGGCGGCGGCCTGCGCGATCGCTTCCGGCGACAGGTCGTCCGAGTACGCGAACGCGGTGCGGTCGCCCGCGACCGCGCGCACGCCGACGCCCTGGTCGATGCTGAAGCTGCCCGACTTCACGATGCCTTCCTCGAGGCTCCACGCTTCGCTGCGGGTCGCCTGGAAGTACAGGTCCGCGTAGTCGACGCGATGCGTGAAGATGTCGGCGATCGTGCGCGTGAGCAGGCTTTCGTCGAGGCCGTACGGCGTGAGGAGGATGTCCTTCGCCAGCGCAAGGTTGCGGATGCCGGGTTCGATGATGTTCATGCGGGTATCGAGGGTCTCAAAAAGTTGTCGGGTGCGTTCTGGGCAGATGGGTTGGCCGGGCGGCGTTTCAAGCGTCCGCGCGGGTGGCGCTCAGGTCAGCACGCGGTGCCGCCACGCGGGCAGGCTCTGGCGCACGTCGGCGATGCGCTGCGGATCGAGCGCGCCGATCACGACGCTCGCGCCTTCGTCGCGGACCGCGACGATTTCGCCCCACGGGTCGATCAGCATGCTGTGGCCCCAGGTGCGCCGGCCGTTCTCGTGCTTGCCGCCTTGCGCGGCCGCGAGCACGTAACACTGGTTCTCGACGGCCCGCGCGCGCAGCAGCATTTCCCAATGCGCGCGGCCGGTCGTGTACGTAAACGCCGACGGCACGACGATCAGCGCGCAGTCGCCCATCCTGCGATACAGCTCCGGAAAGCGCAGATCGTAACAGACCGACAGGCCGACCTTCCCGAACGGCGCGTCGAATGCAACGACGGTGTTGCCCGCGCGGATCGTGCGCGCCTCGTCGAACGATTCGTCGCCTTTCTCGAAGTTGAACAGATGGATCTTGTCGTAGCGAGCGGCCTCGCGGCCGGACGGGTCGAACACGAGCGTCGTGTTCAGCACGCGATCGGGTTCCGGCGCCTTCAACGGCAGCGTGCCGCCGATGACCCAGATGCCGTGACGCTGCGCGGCGTCCGCCAGAAACCGCTGGATCGGGCCGTCGCGATAGGGTTCGGCAAGCGCGAGCTTGTCGGTGTCCCGGTGGCCCATGAAGCAGAAATACTCGGGCAGCAGCACGAGCTGGGCGCCGTCGCCGGCCGCTTCCGCGATCAGGCGGCCGGCTTCGGCGAGATTGCGCGCGACGTCCGGCGTGCTCACCATCTGCAGCGCGGCCACCCGAAAAGGCGTGGCGGAACGGGTGTGATCGGTCATCGCAGGATCGGTTGCGTGATAAATAGGGTGCGGCCCGGCGCCGTGCGCATCAATGGCTCGCCGCATCGGCCGGACCGTGATTCATCTTACCCTGATCGCCCCGCACCCGCTCGATGTGCGGATGGGCCCACGAGCCGGTGATCGCATAGTCGAGCGCGAATGCATGCGACAGCGTCTCCGACAGCGCGTAGTTTGCGGCCAGCACGCCGATGCCGAGCAGCGGGTTGACGATCGCAGCCGCGATCGCCGCGGTGCCGGCGCCGATCTTCGGCGCGACGTGCGCGTGCAGGTCCTGCGTCTCGGTGCCGAGGTCGACTGCGCCGCGCACCGTCACGTTCGCGGGCGGGGTCGTCATCGCAAAGTCGTCGGTGCGCGCGATTCCGTTCGAGATCCGGCTCGTGCCCGTGATCTTGTCGAACGGCAGCCCCTTGCCGACCACGTCGCGGAAATTCAGCGTGAGGAAACGCGCGAGGCTCTGCAGGCTCAGCACGCCGAGCAGCTTCGCGGCGCCGGGATCGACCTTCAGGATCTGTCCGTGCTCGAGGTCGAGCGCGACCTGCCCGGCGAGCGACGGCAGATCGACCGCGGTCGGACCGCCCCGCCAGCCGACCTTGCCGGTCACCGTGCCGTGGCCGTCCGCGAGCGTGCGCGGCAGGCCGACCCGGTCGAGCAGCGCGCCCGCGTTGCCGACGTCGAGCTTGAAGTCGAACACGCTGCGGCGCGGCGCGTCGTTTTCGTCGACGCCGCGCGCGAGTGCGCGGCGCGACGTGCGCCAGTTGCCGGTTGCCGTCAGCTTCGCGGCCGGATTCGCGAGTTCGAGCTTGTCGAGCTGCCACACCGGTGCGCCGTCCTCGTCGATGTTGCGTGCATTGACGACGAGCCGGCCGATGTCGTGATCGCGCGCGACGACCTGGTCGACGATCAGGTCGACCGACGGTATCGGGCGGTCGGTCGGCGTCGGCAGGTTCATCGCGCGGCCGACCAGATCGTGCTGCGCGCTTTGCGGGATCACGAGCTTGGCGAGACGTGCGTTCAGTACGCCCGCGCCGTTGTGGCCGCCGCCCGGCGCCCACGACAGGTAGCCCGACACCTGGTTCGACGCGATGTTCGCCTGCCACAGCTCGTCGACGTGCGATGCGCCGATGATCACGTTTTCCCAGTTGCGCTTGAGCAGCTTCAGCGTGCCGAAGTGGAGCGCGAAGCGCTTCGGCGTGAAGCTTGCGACGTCGATGCGCGGCGTGGCCTGCGGCTCCGGCGCGCGCGGCGTGTTGGGCTGCAGCGTGCGGGCCAGCGCGAGCCACGCGTCGGCGTCCAGTTCGTCGACGTCGACGGCCGCACTCACGCCGTCTTGCGGCAGGTCGGGCATCCGGTGGATGCCCAGCGCGCCGCGCACCGCGCGCAGCGGCTGGCCGCGCGTCGCGTCGAGCAGGTAGGTCGCGGATACGGGACCGAGCGTCAGGTCGGCATGTTCGAGCCGCTTGCCGTCGGCCTGCGCGGCCGGCTCCAGCGTGAAGCGGAACGGCATCGGCGTGCCGGCCGGTTTCGCGAACGGGGCGGGGAAGTTCAGCGCGACGCCCGTCAGGTCCGAGCGTGCGGTGACCTGTGGCAGGCGGCCCGGCGCGCCGCGCACGGCGATCTGGTACGGCGCGTCGCCGACCACGTGTTCGAGCAGTGCCGCGGCCGCGCCGCGCAGATTCAGGCCGCGTGCGGCATCGACCGCGAGCTTGCCGTCTACGTTCACCGCGTACGGGCCGTGCGACTGGAAGCTGCCGCTCGCGCGCACCGGGCCGCCGAGGAAGCGCGCCGACAGGTCGTGCAGCGACGCGCCGGCTTCGGTGAAGCGCACGCTGCCGCGCAGCGCGGACACCGGCGGCACGCCGTCGGTCGACAGCGTGTTGCCGCCGAACGCGAGCGCGCCTTCGACGTGCGTGTGCGGATGCGGAACGTGCTGCGGGATCGTGATCTTGAGCGCGAGCGCCGCCGGCCCCTGCGCGTCGATCCGCTGGCCGATGTGCTGGCTCATCGTGCCGAGCGAGCTGTTGTCCGCGTAGTCGATCAGATCGGCGAGCGGGCCTTGCGCATGGCCGTCGATGACGAGCGGCGACTTCGACGGATTGCCGAGGTCGTCGATGCGGCCGGTGACCTTCGTCAGCGCGACGCGCTTGTAGTGCGCACGCGCGATGTCGAAGCGCAGCTTGTTCTGCGCGAGCTCGAACACGCCGTCGATCCCGTCGAGCGCCGGCCACACGCTCGGCGTGCCGTTCGCGAGCTTGCGCGGCGGATAGGGCGTCGGCTCGAAGCGCCCGCCGGTGAACGGCGCGACGATATGGAACACGCCGGCGTCCGGCTCGTGTTCGAACGGGAATTTTTCGAGCGGGCCGCGCGCGACGATCGACGCGCCTTTGGTCACCTGGCCGTCTTGCAGCGCATGGCCCAGATAATCGCGCAGGTGCTCGGACATCCCGGTCGGCAGGTAGCGCGGAATGCGCGCCACCGATGCGCGCGTGAAATCCGCGCGCAGGTCGAGCGAGCCGCGGCCGTGGCCCGGGTTCGTGTACGAGCCCGACACCGCGATTTCGGCGTCGGGATTCGAGACGAACAGGTCGGGCAGCGTCACGTCGACGCGCGCGTGCTTGTCGCCGGGCGCGGGCGTGATCGCCCATTTCGCGTTGCCGCGAAGCCGGTCGAAAGTCAGGCGCGGCTCGTCGAATTCGCCGGGCACCGTGACGGCCGCGTTGACCGTGTCGAAGTGCGCGCTGCCGCCGGTCTCGGTCGCATCGATGCGGCCCCACAAATTCTCGACGCCCGGCCACCCGGCCCGCGGGTGACCGCGCGGCGACAGCCCCGGCGGCGGCTCCTGCGCGGCGACGCTGATGCCCTGCAGATCGCCGAGGAAGCGGTAGCGGACGATCGGCGCGGCGCCCATGCGCCGCTCCTCGTCGGCGAGTTCGGGCCGCGCCGGCTTCGCACGTTCGACTTCGATGTGATAGTTCGACACCATCCCGCGCGGGTCGAGCTTGATCAGTTCGTTGCGCAGCCGGGCCGGCAGCGGCAGCCCGCGGATGAATTCGCTGAGGATGCCGAGGTCGACGCGGTCGCCGACCACGCTCAGCAACTGCCCCTGGTCGGCGGCCGGCACACGGTAGCGGGCCGTCAGCGTCGACAGCGCGAGCGAACGGGCGAGCGGCGTGCCATCCGGCAGCGGCGGCTGACCGAGCTCCGCGTTGAAGCGCGTCAGATGCAGCGTATAGTCGCGGCCGGCGTTCAGCGCCATGTCCCAGCCGAAGCCGACCGTCGGGACGTCGAGGCGCGGCTGGGTCGGCCGCACGCGCAGCACGACGTCGGCGCCCTGCAGGTCGCCGCCCGCGGAGCGCAGATGGCCATCCTCGAAGGTCGCCCAGATCGCGTTGTCGATGCGGCCTGCATGGACCGTGAGCGGCAAGTCCACGTAGCGGCCGAGCGTCTGCAGATCGACAGGGCCGGTCGACAGATACGCGTCGCCGGTCCAGTTCGTCGGCTTGCCGACCGGCGCGAGCGCCTTGTGCCTGAAGCGCGCGCGGAAATCGAGCGGCCCGAGCAGCAGCGTGCCGTTCGCCGGTGCCTGCAGCGCAGCCTTGTGCTCGCGGCCGTGGTTGAGCACCGCGAGGCGGATGCCCGACAGTGCGAGCTCCGGCGCGTCGTGCTGCGCGTCGCGCCAGCGCAGCGTGCCGTTGCGCAGCACGATCGCTTCCTGCTTCAGCAGCCACGTGCCGAATGTGTCGTTGCCGCCGTGGGTCGTCGCGACGCCGACGCCCGCGATGCTCAGCGAGCCGTCGGCCGCACGCGCGACGACGAGGTCCGGGCGGTCGACGATCAGGCTCGACAGCGCGGGCGACAGCCGCAGCAGCGACATCCATGACAGCGCGGCCGTCGCGTGCGGGACCGACAGCGCGATCTGGCCGTCGCGGCCGCGAATGGTGAGGTTGGCGACTTCGACGCCCGGCTGCATGCCGGACCAGTGAGGAGACAGCTTGCCGATCGACAACTGCGCGTGCAGCTTGTCGGACACCGCGCGCTCGATGCGCGGGCGGTATTCGTCGATGCGGGGCAGCAACACGTAGCGCAGCCCGAGGAAGGCGCCGGACGCGACGAAGTACGCGCCGATCCCGACTGCCAGCGTCACCCTGAACACGCGACGCAGGACCGGATGATCGTGCTTCGGAGGTCCCGCTTCGGGCGCAGCTACGGCGGATTCCTGACGGTCGGACATGCGGCGGAAGGGCGGCGATATGGTAGTTTTGCAGACTGACGTTGAAATGTATCACAGGGGTTCGTGCCGGCGGCCGTTGGGCAGCACGGCACGGGCTTTCCGGCGCGCGGTTGGCGCGGCGGCGCACCCGCGCCCCCCGCTGCCGTGCCGAGTCCAAGGGCCTGCCGGCGGCGGGGCGCGCGCAGCGTCGTCCCGCGGCGGCGGCCCTTACCGCCAGGCCCGCTTTTCGATGACCGACGCTTCCTCCCTGCTCAGCCTGTCCTACTCCCGCTACCTCGCCCGCGCGGCCGCCGCGCGTCCGGCGCTGTCCGACCGGATCGCCGCGTGGGCCGGTGCGCCGCTGTCCCGCGCGCAGCTCGACGCGCGCCTGACCGAACTGCTCGCGCCGCCGGCCGGCACGGCCGCACCGGGCGACGAGCAGCTCAAGCGCGCGCTGCGGCAGCTGCGGGTCGAAGTGTTCGGTGCGGTCGCGGAGCGCGACTTGCGCGGCGTCGCGGATGTCGCCGAAGTGACGGGCGCGATGACGGATCTCGCCGAAGTGGCCGTGCAGCGCTCGCTCGCGCTGCTGTCGGCCGAACTCGACGCGATGTACGGCGAGCCGCGCGGCGCCGACGGCCAGCGCGTCGTGCTCGGCGTGGTCGGGATGGGCAAGCTCGGTGGCCGCGAGCTGAACGTGTCGTCAGATATTGACCTGATCTTCGTCTACGAGGACGACGGCGAGACGGCCGGCGGCGCCCGCTCGCCGCTGTCCACCCAGGAATACTTCACGCGGCTCGGCCGACGCCTGATCGGCGTGCTGTCCGAGGTCACGGCCGACGGTTACGTGTTCCGCGTCGACATGCGGCTGCGCCCGAACGGCGATTCGGGGCCGCTCGTCTGCAGCCTCGGGATGCTCGAGGAATATTTCTACGTGCAGGGGCGCGAGTGGGAGCGCTACGCGTGGATCAAGGGGCGGCTCGTGTCGGAGGGTGACAGCGACGCCGCGCGGCGGCTCGAAGCGCAGCTCCAGGCAATCGTGAAGCCGTTCGTCTACCGCCGCTATCTCGACTTCGGCGTAATCGGGGCGATCCGTTCGCTGCACCAGCAGATCCGCCAGGAAGCCGCGCGCCGCGCGTCGATGCGGCCCGACAAGGCCGACGACATCAAGCTCGGGCGCGGCGGGATCCGCGAGATCGAATTCAGTGCGCAGGTGTTCCAGCTGATCCGGGGCGGCCAGGATGCGGGATTCCGCGTGCGGCCGACGCTTGCGGTGCTGCGCCACGCGCAGGCGCGCGCGCTGATCGGCGACGACGTGCGCGAACGGCTCACCGACGCGTACAACTTCCTGCGCACGCTCGAGCACCGGCTGCAGTACCGCGACGACGCGCAGACGCACGCGATGCCGGTCGATCCAGGCGAGCGCGCGGTGCTGGCCGCGTCGCTCGGCTATGCCGACTACGCGGCGCTGATGGCGGTGCTCGATGGCCATCGCACGTTCGTGGAGGCGCAGTTCGATCAAATCTTCGCGGACAAGGTGAACGGCGGCCCGTGCGCGGCCGGCGAGGACACGGCCGCCGCGTGGATCTGGAGCGGCGCGCTCGCCGACGACGGCGAAGACGACGCGCTGCTCGCGCGCCTCGACGGCCTCGGCTTCGCCGATCCGGCTGCCGTGCTCGCGCGGCTGCGCGCGATCTGGCAATCGTCGCGCTACGCGGGGCTGCCCGAAAAGAGCCGGCAGCGTTTCGACAGCGTCGCGCAGCGCGCGCTCGAGGCCGCGCCGGGCATCGACGCGGCGCGCCGCGACGAAACGATCGTGCGGTTGTTCGACCTGCTCGAGACGGTCAGCCGGCGCGGCGTCTATCTGGCGCTGCTGACCGAGTATCCGGCCGCGCTCGATCGTGTACTGTCGGTGCTCGGCGCGACGCGCTGGGGCGGCGGCTACCTGATCCGCCATCCGCAGCTGCTCGACGAACTGCTCGACGACGAAGCGATCGCGAGCCCGTTCGACTGGCCCGCATTCAAGGATGCGCTGCGTGCGCGCCTGGCCGCAGCCGACGGCCCCGAGCAGCAGATGGACTTGCTGCGGCATGCGCAGCACGCGGAGGTGTTCCGCATCCTGCTGATCGACCTGGCGGGGCAACTGTCGGTCGAGCACGTGAGCGACCGCCTGTCCGAACTCGCCGACGCGGTGCTCGACGTGACGATCGAAGTGGTCTGGTCGCAGCTCGCGAAGCGTCACCGCGACGTGCCGAAATTCGCGGTGATCGCGTACGGCAAGCTCGGCGGCAAGGAGCTCGGCTACGCGTCGGATCTGGACCTGATCTTTCTGTACGACGACCCCGACGAGCGCTCCGCGGACGTCTATACGACGTTTACGCGCCGGCTGATCACATGGCTCACGACCGCGACCGGCGCGGGCGCGCTGTTCGACATCGACCTGCGGCTGCGGCCGAACGGCGAGGCCGGATTGCTCGTGACCGATCTCGACGCGTTCCGCCGATACCAGCTGCGCGAGGGCGATGCGGCGAATACCGCGTGGGTGTGGGAGCACCAGGCGCTGACGCGCGCGCGCTACAGCGCCGGCGACCCGCAGATCGGCGCGGACTTCGAGGCGATCCGCCAGCAGGTTTTGACGACGCCGCGCGACGCGGCCGTGCTCGCGAACGAAATCGTCGACATGCGCGGCAAGGTGTTCGCGGGCCACCCGAACCACACCGAGCTGTTCGACCTGAAGCACGATCGCGGCGGGATGGTCGACATCGAGTTCATCGTCCAGTACTGGGTGCTCCTGCATGCATCGAGCGATGCCGAGCTGATCCGCAACACCGGCAACATCGCGCTCTTGCGCGAGGTCGCACGGTTCGGTCTGATGGAGGAGGACGAGGCCGAGCGGGTGGGCGCCGCGTACCGCACGTACCGGAAACTGCAGCACAAGCTGCGACTCGACGGGATGGAGAAGGCGCGGGTCGATCCGGCGCTGGTGGCCGACGAGCGGGCGGCCGTGACCGCGCTGTGGGAACGCGTGTTCGGGGCGCGCGAAACGGGCGTTTGAGTCGCGCGTTCGACGCCGGCGGCCACGTTGGCGGACGGGGCGGGTGTGGTCTCCCCCGGCGGCCGGCCGGCCGAAAAAGACCGGTGCACGCGCCGGTCGCGCTGGATACGGCCCGCGCTGCGCGCGTGTCAGGCCGCGAGCATTTCCTTCGCGTGCTTGCGGGTGGTGGCCGTGATTTCGAGGCCGCCGAGCATCCGCGCGACTTCCTCGACGCGGCTCGCCTTGTCGAGCGCGATGACCGACGATACGGTGCCGCCGCGGTCGTCGGAGCCTTTCGCGACCTGGAAGTGATGGTCGCCGCGCGCCGCGACCTGCGGCAGATGCGTCACGCACAGCACCTGGCGGTCGCGCCCGAGCTGGTGCAGCAGGCGGCCGACGACTTCGGCGACGCCACCGCCGATACCCGTGTCGACTTCGTCGAAAATCAGCGTCGGCGTCGGGCTGGCCGCGCTCGCGATCACTGCAAGCGCGAGGCTGATCCGGGCCAGTTCGCCGCCCGACGCGACTTTCGCGAGCGGCCTCAGCGGCACGCCCGGGTGCCCGGCGACGCGGAATTCGACTTGTTCGAGCCCGTGCGGACCGCCGTCGGCAAGCGGCACGAGCGCGACTTCGAAACTGCCGCCGGCCATCGACAGCTCTTGCATGCCGGCCGTGACGGCCGTGCCGAGCGCTTTCGCGGCCTGCGCGCGCGCCTTCGACAGGTGTTTCGCGTCGGCGAGATACGCTTCCCATGCCTTCGCCTGCGCGGCTTCCAGCGCGCCGAGATCGGCGGCCGCGTCGAGCGCGGCGAGCTGGGCGCGGCGTGCTGCGTGTTCCTCGTGCAGGGTGTCGGGCGGCAGGCGGAACTTGCGGGCGGTCGAATGCAGGGCGTCGAGACGCGCTTCGACCTGGGCGAGCCGGGCCGGATCGAGATCGAGGCGCTGCGCGTAGTGCGACAGCGAATAGACGGCTTCCTGCAGCTGGATCTCGGCCGGTTCGAGCGACGCGAGCGCATCGCCGAGCCCGGAGTCATAGTCGGCCAGGCTGCGCAGTTTCGACACGATCGCGCCCAACTGCGGCAGCATCGCGTCGTCGGCCTCGGACAGCGCATTGAGCGCACCCTGCACGCCGGCGATCAGATTCGCCGAGTGCGACAGCCGCTTGTGCTCGCTGCCGATTTCGTCCCATTCGCCGGGCTGCGGCGCGAGCTTGTCGAGCTCGGCGAGTTGCCACGCGAGCTTCTCCCGTTCGAGCTGCAGCTCGCGCTCGTGCGCCTTTGCGGCGTCGATCGCCTGCGTCGCGTCGCGCCACACGCGCCACGCGCGCGCGACGTTCGCGGCATCGGCGACGAGCCCCGCGTGCGTGTCGAACAGCTCGCGCTGCGCATCGGGCCGCATCAGCAGCTGGTGCGCGTGCTGGCCGTGGATGTCGACGAGCATCTCGCCGAGTTCGCGCAGCTGCGCGAGCGTTGCGCTGGTGCCGTTGATGAACGCGCGCGAGCGGCCGTTCGCGTCGATCACGCGGCGCAGCATCACGGTGTCCTCGGCGTCGAATGCATGGTCGTCGAGCCAGCGTGCGACGCGGTCGTGCGGCGTGAATTCGGCGGCGATGTCGGCGCGACCGCAGCCGGCGCGCACGACGCTCGCGTCGGCGCGTTCGCCGAGCGCGAGCGCCAGCGCGTCGATCAGGATCGATTTGCCGGCGCCGGTTTCGCCGGAAAAGACGGTGAAGCCGCTGTCGAATTCGAGATCGAGCGCGGCGACGATGACGAAGTCGCGAATCGAGAGGTGGCGGAGCATGGTGTCGGGCGGTAGTGCGTCAGGACGCCTTGTCGTCTTCGTTCGATGCGTGCTCGTTCCAGTGCAGCTTGTTGCGCAACGTCGCGTAGTAGCTGTAGCCGACCGGGTGCAGGAAGGGCACCGTGTGCTTCGAGCGGCGCACCTCGATCGTGTCGTTCAGCTCGAGCGCGGTGAACGACTGCATGTCGAAATTCACGTTGACGTCGCGGCCGCCGACGATCTGGATCGCGATCTTCGAATCGTCGGGCAGCACGATCGGCCGGTTCGACAGTGCGTGCGGCGCGATCGGCACCAGTACGATGCCCTGGAGCTGCGGATGCAGGATCGGGCCGGCCGACGACAGCGCGTACGCGGTCGAGCCCGTCGGCGTCGCGACGATCAGGCCGTCCGAACGCTGGTTGTACATGTAGCGGCCGTCGACCGACGCGCGCAGCTCGACCATCCCGGAAAAGCCGCTGCGGTTCACGACGACGTCGTTGAACGCGAGCGCGTGGTAGATCGGTTCGCCGTCGCGCACGATCCGGGCCTCCAGCAGCGAGCGCTCCTCGCGCTCGAACTTGCCGGACAGGATCACCGGCACCAGTGCCTGCATGTCGGCCGCCGCGATGTCGGTGATGAAACCGAGCCGCCCGTGGTTGATCCCGATCAGCGGGGTCTTGTACGGCGCGAGCTGGCGGCCGATGCCGAGCATTGTGCCGTCGCCCCCGAGCACGACCGCCACGTCCGCGCGCGCGCCGATTTCCGCCGGCGTCAGTGCCGGATAGCCGGAGATGCCGATTTCGCGCGCGGTATCGGCTTCGAATACGACCTCGAAGCCCAGCTTCGCGATGCAGCCAGCCAGCGTGGCGAGCGGCTCGGCGATGCCAGGCGTGTTGCTCCGGCCGACGAGCGCGACAGTATTGAACTGATTACCGGTTTTCATGCCGGCATTACACCATAGCTCGTGGACGAAAAGAACCGGCTGTGCGCGCACGGGGCCGGATCGGTCGGCCCGCCCGACTGTGGCCGCAGCCACTCGCCGTGCTCGCGCGGTTGCGCTAAAATTTTCCACCATGCTAGATCCTCGCGCACGAACCCTCCTGAAAACCCTGATCGAGCGGTATATCGCCGACGGTCAGCCGGTCGGCTCGCGCACGTTGTCCCGTTACTCCGGGCTGGAACTGAGCCCGGCGACGATCCGCAACGTGATGTCCGACCTGGAGGAGCTCGGCCTCGTGTCGAGTCCGCACACTTCGGCGGGCCGCGTGCCGACGCCGCGCGGGTATCGGCTGTTCGTCGACACGATGCTGACGGTCGAGGCGCCGATCGACGCCGAGGCCGTCGCACGGCAGGTACAGAGCACGCTGCAGACGGGCGAGCCGCAGCAGCGGGTGGTGGCGGCCGCCGCGAGCGTGCTGTCGAACCTGTCGCAGTTCGCGGGCGTCGTGCTGACGCCGCGCCGCAGTCACGTGTTCAAGCAGATCGAGTTCATGCGCTTGTCGGACAAGCGCATCCTGTTGATCATCGTCACGCCCGAGGGCGACGTGCAGAACCGGATGCTCGCGACGCCGCGCGACTATTCGCCGTCGCAGCTGACCGAGGCGTCGAACTACATCAATGCGCACTTCGCCGGGCTGTCGTTCGACGAGGTGCGCCGCCGCCTGCGCGACGAGATCGACCAGCTGCGCGGCGACATGACCACGCTGATGCATGCGGCCGTGACGGCCAGCACCGAGGTGCCCGACACCGAAGATACGGTGCTCATTTCCGGCGAGCGCAACCTCCTCGAGGTGGCGGACCTCTCGTCCGACATGGCGCGGCTGCGCAAGCTGTTCGACGTGTTCGACCAAAAGACGGGCCTCCTGCAATTGCTCGACGTGTCGAGCCACGCCCAGGGCGTGCAGATCTTCATCGGCGGCGAATCGACGCTCGTGCCGATCGAGGAGATGAGCGTCGTGACCGCGCCGTACGAGGTGAACGGCAAGATCGTCGGCACGCTCGGCGTGATCGGCCCGACCCGGATGGCTTACAACCGCGTGATTCCGATCGTCGACATCACCGCCCGGCTGCTGTCGCTCACGCTGAGCCAGCAGTAACGCGCCGCACCGGGCGCCGACACCGTGCCGCCATCGTGCCGCGGCACCGCGTGCGCCGCCAGCCGGCCGAACGGCCAGCCGCCCCCATCGACACGGCCCGCTATAATTGAGGGCCGTCCGACTGCGTGCTCCGAGCACGTTCCTGCCCATGCGTTTCGATCTTGAGCCGCCTTCGAGCGTCGCTGCTGCCCACCGTATCGGCGTGCTGCTGATCAACCTCGGCACGCCCGACGCCCCGACACCGCGCGCGGTGCGGCGCTATCTGGCCGAATTTCTGTCGGACCCGCGCGTCGTCGAGATTCCGCAGGTCGTCTGGCAGGTGCTGTTGCGCACACTCATCCTGCCGCTGCGCGGCCGCGCGTCCGCGAAGAAATACGCGGCCGTCTGGATGCAGGAGGGCTCGCCGCTGCGCGTGTACACCGAGCGCCAGACCGAAGGCGTGCGCCATCTGCTTGCATCGAACGATTACCACGTTCAGGTCGATTACGCGATGCGCTACGGCAGCCCGAACATCCCGCACGCGCTCGCGCAGTTCAAGCGCGCGGGCGTCGAGCGCGTGCTGTTGATGCCGATGTATCCGCAATACTCGGCGTCGACCACCGCGACCGCGTTCGATGCCGCGTTCGCCGCGCTCGCGCGGATGCGCAACCAGCCGGAAGTGCGCACGGTGCGGCACTACGCCGATCACCCGGCCTACATCCACGCGCTCGCCGAACAGGTGCGCCAGTACTGGGCGCAGCATGGCCGGCCCGATTTCGCAGCCGGCGACAAGCTCGTGCTGAGCTTTCACGGCGTGCCGAAACGCACCCTCGACCTCGGCGACCCATATCACGACCAGTGCCAGCAGACGGGCTCGCTGCTGATGGCCGCGCTCGGGCTGTCGTCGCTCGAATGCCGCGTGACGTTCCAGTCGCGTTTCGGCAAGGCCGAGTGGCTGCAGCCGTACACGGCGCCGACGCTGCGCGAACTCGGCGAGGCGGGCGTGCGGCGCGCGGATGTGTTCTGTCCCGGTTTTACGGCCGATTGTCTGGAGACGATCGAGGAGATCGGGATGGAGGTGCGCGACGAATTCATCGCCGGCGGCGGCCAGTCGTTCCACCGGATTCCGTGCCTGAATGGCGCGCCGGCGTGGATCGCGGCGCTCGGCGAGATCGTCGCGGAGAATCTCCAGGGCTGGCCGGTGAAAGCCGCACAGCCTGAAACGGTGAGTTGAACGCGATGAACTACAGGATTTCGACCGAGCCCGGCGCGAAGCTGCGCATCGACAAATGGTTGTGGGCGGCGCGCTTCTTCAAGACGCGTTCGCTCGCGTCCGATGCGGTCGACAAGGGCCACGTGAAGATCGGCGGCGCGGCGGTCAAGCCCGCAAAGGACGTGCGCGTGGGCGACGAGGTCGAGATTGCGATCGACGGTATCGTCTGGCACATTGCCGTGCTGGGCATCTGCGACGTGCGCGGGCCCGCGAGCGTCGCGCAGACGCTTTACGAGGAAACGGAAGCGGGGCGCGCCGCGCGGCTCGCCGAACTGGAGCGGCGCCGTACCTATCGGGAACCGGCGGCCGGGCTGCACGGCCGGCCGACCAAGCGCGACAGGCGCATCATCGACAGATTTTCTGGTGGGAACTGAACATCTGGTCGAACGTCGCCCGCGCGCTTCCGTATTCGGTCGTGCGGTCGGTGACGGCTCCCGACAGGCAGATGGTGGTGGTGCCGGCAATCAGTACCAGCGCGACCACCGATATGGCAAAGGTCAATTTCACGGTACTCGCCTCGAAGACGGTGAATGCGGCGCCAGGTGGATGTCGGGCGGCGGAAAGCTACGGGTAAACACGCTTTTCCGACGCTTGAGTGGAGTGTAGTGCAGCCCCCTGTGCGGAGCTAGTACTTGCCAGGTAAGCGTTGTTACCGGGCGTTTCGTCCCGATCGGCGGCAAATGCGCGCAATCGGGCCGCGGGCAGTGCGGTTGTTTCGCGGCATTGCGGAATGCCGGCGAATAACCCTCTTGAAATCGCAGTTTTCGCCCTTATTTGCACTAACAATGTGCGGTGCCGCCGGTCATATGGCCGGGCGGTTGCCGATTTGGCTTCAACCTCTAATCGACTTTCAGCGACATGGAAAACACGCAAGAGAACCCGGCTACCCAATCGGCCGAAGACATCGGCAGCGAGCAACAGGCGGCGCAGGGCGCCGCTCCCGCCGCCGAAGCCGCCGACGCGGCGCTCGCGGAGGCTCAAGCCAAGGTCGCCGAGCTGCAGGAGAGCTACCTGCGGGCGAAGGCCGAGACCGAGAACGTCCGCCGCCGCGCGCAGGAAGACGTGTCGAAAGCGCACAAGTTCGCCATCGAGAGCTTCGCAGAGCACCTGCTGCCCGTGCTGGATAGCCTCGAGGCGGCGGTAAGCGATACGTCCGGCGACATCGCGAAGGTGCGCGAAGGCGTCGAGCTGACGCTGCGCCAGCTGACGAGCGCGCTCGAGAAGGGTCGCGTCGTCGCGATCAACCCGGTGGGCGAGAAGTTCGATCCGCACCAGCACCAGGCGATTTCGATGGTGCCGGCCGAGCAGGAGCCGAATACCGTCGTGACCGTGCTGCAAAAGGGCTACATGATCGCCGACCGCGTGCTGCGCCCGGCGCTCGTCACGGTCGCGCAGCCGAAGTAAGGTCGCCGCGATGCTTCCCGCCGGCGTCGATCCGGCCGCGTTCGATGCGTTCGACATGCAGGCGCTCGCGACCGACACGTTCGACGCCGGCATCGCCAGCGCCGGCGATGCGCTCGCCGTGGTGTTTTTCTGGGGCGTGGACTGCTTCAATTGCGAGATCGCGAAGAAAGCGATGCTCGCGCGGCCCGACGCAATCCGCGCGCTGGACCTGAAGTGGTTCCACTGCAACGTATACGAACACCACGCGCTGGGGCGCCGCTTCGGGCTGCACGGCGTGCCGACGTGGTTTTTCTTCCACCGCGGCAAGCGGCTGGGCCGCGCGACCGGCTGGCATGGCCTCGAACAGTTCCAGGCGGCAGCGGCGGCGGCGCGCGCGAAGATCGCGACGGCTGGCCCAGGCGCGTCCGCGGATAGCGGTCCATACGATCCGGCTACCGGCGGCGATTGAAAAAATTTAATATCCGCATCGCCTGGCGGGTCTTGAAAACGCTTCGGCCGGACGCATTTCGGGAACAGAGTTGAATTCTGGCGCGCGAAACTGCCCAAAAACACGGGGTTTCGCGCAGCAAACAGGCATTTCTGGAGATTAGGAAAAAATGGGAAAGATCATCGGTATTGACCTCGGCACCACGAACTCGTGCGTCGCCATCATGGAAGGCAACCAGGTCAAGGTCATCGAGAACTCGGAAGGTGCGCGTACGACGCCGTCGATCATCGCGTACATGGACGATAACGAAGTGCTCGTCGGCGCGCCGGCCAAGCGTCAGTCCGTGACCAACCCGAAGAACACGCTGTTCGCGGTGAAGCGCCTGATCGGCCGCCGCTTCGAAGAGAAGGAAGTCCAGAAGGACATCGGCCTGATGCCGTACGCGATCATCAAGGCGGACAACGGCGACGCATGGGTCGAAGCGCACGGCGAGAAGCTCGCGCCGCCGCAGGTTTCGGCTGAAGTGCTGCGCAAGATGAAGAAGACGGCAGAAGACTACCTCGGCGAGCCGGTCACGGAAGCCGTGATCACGGTGCCGGCGTACTTCAACGACAGCCAGCGCCAGGCGACCAAGGACGCCGGCCGCATCGCGGGCCTCGAAGTCAAGCGGATCATCAACGAACCGACCGCGGCCGCGCTCGCATTCGGCCTCGACAAGGCCGAGAAGGGCGACCGCAAGATTGCCGTGTACGACCTCGGCGGCGGCACGTTCGACGTGTCGATCATCGAGATCGCGGACGTCGACGGCGAAATGCAGTTCGAAGTGCTGTCGACCAACGGCGACACGTTCCTCGGCGGCGAGGACTTCGACCAGCGCATCATCGATTACATCATCGGCGAATTCAAGAAGGAGCAGGGCGTCGACCTGTCGAAGGACGTGCTCGCGCTGCAACGCCTGAAGGAAGCCGCTGAAAAGGCGAAGATCGAGCTGTCGTCGAGCCAGCAGACCGAGATCAACCTGCCTTACATCACGGCCGACGCATCGGGTCCGAAGCACTTGAACCTGAAGATCACCCGCGCGAAGCTGGAAGCGCTGGTCGAAGACCTCGTCGAGCGCACGATCGAACCGTGCCGCATCGCGATCAAGGATGCCGGCGTCAAGGTGTCGGACATCGACGACGTGATCCTGGTCGGCGGTCAGACCCGCATGCCGAAGGTGCAGGAGAAGGTGAAGGAGTTCTTCGGCAAGGATCCGCGCCGTGACGTGAACCCGGACGAAGCCGTCGCAGTCGGCGCGGCGATCCAGGGCCAGGTGTTGTCGGGCGACCGCAAGGACGTGCTGCTGCTTGACGTGACCCCGCTGTCGCTGGGCATCGAGACGCTCGGCGGCGTGATGACGAAGATGATCAGCAAGAACACGACGATCCCGACGAAGCACTCGCAGGTGTACTCGACGGCGGACGACAACCAGTCGGCCGTGACGATCAAGGTGTTCCAGGGCGAACGCGAAATGGCGGCAGGCAACAAGCTGCTCGGCGAGTTCAACCTCGAAGGCATTCCGCCCGCACCGCGCGGCGTGCCGCAGATCGAAGTGACCTTCGACATCGACGCGAACGGCATCCTGCACGTCGGCGCGAAGGACAAGGCGACCGGCAAGGAAAACAAGATCACGATCAAGGCGAACTCGGGCCTGTCCGATGCCGAAATCGACAAGATGATCAAGGACGCGGAAGCGAACGCAGCGGAAGACCACAAGCTGCGCGAGCTGGCCGATTCGCGCAACCAGGGCGACGCGCTGGTCCACAGCACGAAGAAGGCGCTCACCGAGTACGGCGACAAGCTGGACGCGGGCGAGAAGGAGAAGATCGAAGCGGCGCTGAAGTCGCTCGAGGACGTCCTGAAGGATACGTCGGCCGACAAGGCGGCGATCGACGCGAAGGTCGAGGAGCTCGGCAAGGCTTCGCAGAAGCTCGGCGAAAAGATGTACGCCGACATGCAGGCGCAGCAGGCCGGTGCGGCCGGCGCGGCGGGTGCAGCTGAAGGCGCCGCGCACGCGGGCGGCGCTCAGCAGGCAGCCGACGACGTCGTCGACGCCGAGTTCAAGGAAGTGAAGAAGGACTAAGCCGCGTTGCCATGGCACCGCACGCCGCGCGCGAATCGCGCGCGGCGCGGCTGAACAGCGGTCTGTCTTTCCTTCCGGATGGCCGGATCGACTCCACGCCTGGCGGGCTTCGCGGCCCTCCGGGCACATTTGTTTTTTGGCGGGTGCTGCGCGAGCCGTCCGCGGACGGCGCAGCGCCACACGAGTCGAGAGACTTTACTGCGGGCGAAAGGAGCCGCCGCGTGCTCGACGCGCGACGGCACAGTGAATCGATATGGCGAAACGGGATTACTACGAGGTTCTGGGCGTCGCGAAGAATGCGAGCGACGACGAAATCAAGAAGGCATATCGCAAGCTTGCGATGAAGTATCACCCTGACCGCAATCCGGACAACAAGGATGCGGAAGAGCATTTCAAGGAGGCGAAGGAAGCCTATGAAATGCTGTCGGACAGCCAGAAGCGGGCAGCGTACGACCAGTACGGCCACGCGGGCGTCGATCCGAACATGGGTGGTGCGGGCGCACAAGGTTTCGGCGGCTTCGCGGACGCGTTCGGCGACATTTTCGGCGACATCTTCGGCCAGGCGGCGGGTGGTGCCGCGCGCGGCGGCCGCGGCGGCCCGCAGGTGTATCGCGGCGCCGACTTGCGCTACAGCATGGAAATCACGCTGGAGCAGGCCGCGCACGGCTACGACACGCAGATCCGCGTGCCGAGCTGGGTGTCGTGCGAAGTCTGTCACGGATCCGGCGCGAAGCCGGGCACGAAGCCCGAAACCTGCCCCACCTGTCATGGCCAGGGCACGGTGCGCATGTCGCAGGGCTTCTTCAGCATCCAGCAGACCTGCC
Source organism: Burkholderia sp. AU19243 (assembly GCF_018148075.1). Classification (NCBI taxonomy): domain Bacteria; kingdom Pseudomonadati; phylum Pseudomonadota; class Betaproteobacteria; order Burkholderiales; family Burkholderiaceae; genus Burkholderia; species Burkholderia sp. AU19243. The sequence continues at coordinate 24,805 of NZ_JAGSTV010000010.1, read as the reverse complement.
CGAAGTGTCACGGCACCGGCACCTACATCCCGGAACCGTGCGCGCACTGCCACGGCTCGGGCAAGGTGAAGGAAACCAAGACGCTCGAAGTGAAGATCCCGGCCGGCATCGACGACGGGATGCGGATCCGCTCTGCCGGCAACGGCGAGCCGGGTATCAACGGCGGGCCGCCCGGCGACCTGTACGTCGAGATCCACATCAAGCCGCACTCGGTGTTCGAGCGCGACGGCGACGATCTTCACTGCCAGATGCCGATCCCGTTCACGACCGCCGCACTCGGCGGCGAGATCGAGGTGCCGACGCTGGCCGGCCGTGCATCGTTCCCGGTTCCGGAAGGCACGCAGTCGGGCAAGACGTTCCGGCTGCGCGGCAAGGGCATCAAGGGGCTGCGTTCGAGCATCGCGGGCGATCTGTACGTCCACGTGCAGGTCGAGACGCCCGTGAAGCTGACCGACCAGCAGCGCGATCTGCTCAAGCAGTTCGAGAAGTCGCTGGCCGAAGGCGGCGCGCGTCACAGCCCGCAGAGCAAGAGCTGGTTCGACCGGGTGAAGAGCTTCTTCGAGTAACAACGGCATGACTGACGGTAACGAGAGCGCGTCCTTCGCGCTCTTGGACGATTGCGACTCGACCGCGTCCGCGCGGTCGAGTCGTTTGTATTCCGGTTTCGTGCGCGAACGCGTGTGCACGGATCCGGCACGGCTCGACGCAATCGATGCCGCGGTGGCGCAGGATCTGCGCGACGGGTTGCACGCGGTCGTCGTCGGCGATTACGAATTCGGACGCAATCTCGACAGAGCGCAGCCGGGCTATGCCCCGCTGCGCTTTTTGCTGTATGCGCGTTGCGAACGCCTGTCGCGCGACGACGTCGACGCGTGGCTCGCAACGCAGGACGGCGGCGGCCCGCCGTCGGTCGCGGGCGTCGCGCACGTCGCGAAGAGCGTGTCGCGCGATGCGTTCGACGCGGCGATCGCCGCGGTGCAGGACGCGCTGCGGGTCGGCGATTCGTATCAGATCAATTACACGTACCGGCTCAACTTCGACATGTTCGGCACGCCGCTCGCGCTGTACCGGCGGCTGCGCGCGCGTCAGCCCGTGCGTTATGGCGCGCTGATCGCGCTGCCCGGGGGCGCATGGGTCGTGTCCTGCTCGCCGGAACTGTTCGTAGAGAAGCACGGCGACGTACTGCGCGCGCGGCCGATGAAGGGCACCGCGCCGCGCTCGGCCGAGCCGGGTGAGGACGCGGCGGCCGCCGCGTTCCTCGCGAACGATCCGAAGAACCGCGCGGAAAACGTGATGATCGTCGACCTGTTGCGCAACGACGTGTCGCGGATCGCGCGGACCGGCACGGTGAGGGTGCCGGCGCTGTTTTCCGTCGAGCCGTATGCATCGGTGTGGCAGATGACGTCGACGGTCGAGGCCGGCTGGCGCGACGGGACGACGTTCGCGCAGATGCTGCGCGCGCTGTTTCCGTGCGGATCGATTACCGGCGCGCCGAAGCACAAGACGATGGAGCTGATCGACGCGATCGAGTCGACGCCGCGCGGGCTCTATACGGGCGCGATCGGCTGGCTCGATGCGCCGCCGGACGTTTCGTCCCCTTCACCGACGGATGCGGTGAGGACGGCGGCCGGCACGTCGGCCGGATGCGGCGATTTCTGCCTGTCGGTCGCGATCCGGACGCTGACGCTCGATGCGGCGGGCGTCGATGCGGGCGCAACGACCTGCGCGCGCGACGCGGCACCGGCTGTTGCGGTCCAATGGCGCGGCACGATGGGCGTCGGTGCGGGCATCGTGCTCGACAGTGTCGCCGCTGACGAATACGCGGAGTGCGAATTGAAGGCGCGATTCCTGACCGATGCCGACCCCGGCTTCCAGCTGTTCGAGACCACGTACGCGACGTGCGCCGAACGCATCCGCCATCTCGACCGCCATCTCGCGCGGCTACAGCGCAGCGCGGACGCGTTCGGTTTCCGCTTCGACGCCGACGCGTTGCGCAGCACGATCGACGTGCATTGCGCGGCGCTGGACGGCGACGGTGCTTACCGGATGAAGCTGTCGCTCGCGAAGGACGGCACGATGGACGTCGTTGCGGCGCCGCTGAAGCCGCTGCCCGCGGGGCCGGTTGGCGTGCTGCTCGCGCTGGAGCACGGCTTCGCGCCGATGCGTTCGGACGACGCGCTGCTGCTTCACAAGACCACGCGCCGCGCGGAATACGACCGTGCATGGCAGGCGGCCGAAGCGCTCGGCGGCTTCGACATGCTGTTCGTGAACGAGCGCGGCGAGGTAACCGAAGGCGGCCGCTCGAACGTGTTCGTGAAAGTGGATGGTGTATGGGCGACGCCGCCGCTGTCGTGCGGCGTGCTGCCCGGGGTGATGCGCGCCGTGCTGCTCGACGATCGGGCACTGGGCGCGGTAGAGCGCGTGCTGACGCTCGATGAAGTGCTGAACGCGCAGGAACTGATGATCTGCAACGCGTTGCGCGGGCCGATGGCGGCGCAGCTGATTCGCGGATCCGGCAGAGCGGGATCGTAGTTGCCGCTACGCCGCGCTTGCGGCCTGCGTTTGACCAGCGGTCTTCGGCGTTTGACGATCGGGCACGCATCGGCGTTATGGCGCCGACCGACGCGTCGCTTCCACGTGCGCGGAGTCAGCGCGCCGGCGGTTTGCATTTCCGGTCGATCATCTTCGGCGGCGTCCGCTTCGCGTCGTGACGGACCGTGCCGTTTCGCGCGGCAGTGCCCGAGCGGGCGGGCAACGATAGCGATCGTGTCGCAATACGCGCGACTTGGCCGGTAATCGGGAGTTGCCGAACAGGAAGCGACTCATGCCTTCGCATCGAGCCGCGCCGTCGTCCGACAATCAGAACGAGTGTTCCGGTCCCGGGAACGAGCCGTCTTTCACTGCGCTCACGTATGCCTCGACGGCGGCCTGGATGTTCGGCTGGCCCTGCATGAAATCCTTCACGAAACGCGGACGCTTGCCGGGGAAGATGCCCAGCATGTCGTGCAGCACCAGCACCTGGCCCGAGCATTCGAGACCCGCGCCGATGCCGATCGTCGGGATCTTCAGCATGTGCGTGACTTCCGACGCGACGAGTGTCGGCACCGCTTCGAGCACCACGAGCTGCGCGCCCGCGTCCTCGATCGCTCGCGCATCGCGCAGCAATTGCGCGGCGCCGGCCTCCGTGCGGCCCTGCACCTTGAAACCGCCGAACGCATGCACCGACTGCGGCGTGAGGCCGAGGTGCGCGCATACCGGCACCGAGCGTTCGACGAGGAAGCGGATCGTGTCGGCGAGCCATTCGCCGCCTTCGAGCTTGACCATCTGCGCGCCTGCGCGCATCAACTTCACCGCGTTCGCGAATGCGTCGGCCGGCGTACCGTACGTGCCGAACGGCAGGTCGGCGACGACGAGCGCGCGCGGCTGCACTCGCGCGACGCATGCGGTGTGGTACGCGATGTCGTCGAGCGACACCGGCAGCGTGGTCGTGTGGCCCTGCAGCACGTTGCCGAGCGAATCGCCGATCAGCAGCACGTCGGTGCCGGCGCGATCGAGCAGCGCGGAAAAGCTCGCGTCGTAGCAGGTGAGCATCGCGATCTTCTCGCCGGCCTCGCGCATTGCCTGCAGCTTCGGCACCGTGACGGCAGGCCGGCTCGATTCCTGGAGATAGGTCATGGGGGAAATCCGGTTCGAGGGTGAAAACGACGGGCGAGGACGCGTCAGCGCGTCGTCTCGCCCTTGACGAAGAATTCCTTGCGGCCGCGCATCGTGTCGATGCGCTCGATCAGCAGCGCAAGATCTTCGGGGGAATCCAGCGGGTTCAGGTGTTCCGCTGCGACCGTCAGCACCGGCGTGCGGTCGTAGTGATAGAAGAATTCGTTGTACGCGTCGACGAGCGAGCGCAGATACGTGTCGCTGATCTGCAGCTCCATCGGCAGCCCGCGTTTCTGGATGCGCGAGAACAGCACCTCGGGGCTCGCCTGCAGATAGACGACGAGGTCGGGCGCGGGCGCCTGCGGCACGTCGACGTGCGCCGCGATCGACCGGTACAGCTGCCATTCGTCTTCCGGCAGGTTCAGCCGCGCGAAGATGTCGTTCTTCTGCGGCATGAAGTCCGCAACGACGGGCCGCCCGGTGTCGAGCGCGCCGATCAGTTCGCGCGCCTGCTGGGCGCGCTGCAGCGCGAACGACAGCTGCGCGGGCAGCGCATAGCGTGCAGTGTCGCGGTAGAAGCGTTCGAGGAACGGATTGTCCTGCGGGCGTTCAAGCAATGTCTGCATCGACCAGCGTTCGGCGAGCAGGCGCGCGAGCGTCGTCTTGCCGACGCCGATCGGTCCTTCGATCACCAGGTAGCGATGCGGGGCGCGCAGGTCGGGCGCGGTAACGGTCAGCGGGGTGGCGTTCATCGGCAGCGGTTTTTGTCGGCGTCGGCGCCGGCGGCAAGTGCCTTCTGCATCGGGCATTGGCAGGTCTGCACCTTCTCGACGCGCTGATCGGCGACGGCCGCGAGGAATGCGTCGGCGCGGCCGCGAGCGGGGATGTCGAGCGCCGGCTCGATTTCGACGAGCGGCACGAGCGCGAACGCGCGATCGGTGAGGCGTGGATGCGGGACGATCAGGTCGGGTTCGTCGATCGAATCCGTGCCGAACAGCAGGATGTCGAGGTCGAGCGTGCGCGGTGCATTGCGATACGGGCGCTCGCGCCCGAAGTGATGTTCGATCTTCTGGCAGAGCGCGAGCAGCTCGCGGGCCGACAGCGTCGTGTCGAGCTTGACGACGCAGTTGTAGTAATCGTCGCCGCCCGCTTCGAAGGGCGCCGTGCGATACAGGCTCGACTTGCCGAGGATCGAGATGGTGCGCTGCTGCGCGAGGCACACCACCGCGTCCTTCAGGGTCTGGCGCGCATCGCCGAGATTCGCTCCCAGTCCGATATATGCAACCGTCATGGCATCACTTCCTACGTCGTTCGCCGGCGAGCGCGTCAGTCGTCGGAACCGTCCACGGTGTCCGGCGCCTGCTCGGCGGCGCCGTCGCCCGGTTTGCGGTTTCGCGCGCCGCCGCGGCGGCGCCGCTTGCGGGGCGATTTTTCCTTCGAGCCGCCCTGCGTGAGGAGTGCCTCGCGCGCGGCTGCGTCGCCTTCGATGAAATCCGTCCACCACTGGCCGACAGCTGCTTCAAGCTCGCCGGATTCGCAGCGTAACAGGAGGAAATCATACCCCGCTCTAAATCTTTGGTGTTCCAGCAGCCGCATCGCGCTGCGGCCCGAGCGTTTCTCGAGGCGCAACTGCAGGCCCCAGATCTCGCGCATGTCGGCCGAGTAGCGCTTGTGGATCGCCAGCTTCTCCGTCTGCATGTCGAGCACGTCGTCCATCGCGCGATGGAGCGCCGGCACCGGGAATTCGCCTTCGGCCGTGTACTGTTCGAAGCGCTGACGCATGTCGTGCCACAGCAGCGTCGCGAACAGGAAGCCCGGCGACACCGGCTTGCCGGCGCGCACGCGCGCGTCGGTGTTGTTCAGCGCGAGCGTGATGAACTTCTCGCCCTGCGGCTGCTCGAGCACGACGTCGAGCAGCGGCAGCAGCCCGTGGTGCAGCCCTTCCTTGCGCAGCCGCTGCAGGCACGCCAGTGCGTGGCCCGACAGCAGCAGCTTCAGCATTTCGTCGAACAGGCGCGCGGCCGGCACGTTGTTGATCAGGTCGGCGAGAGCGTTGATCGGCTCGCGTGTATGTGGTTCGATCTCGAAGCCGAGCTTCGCCGCGAAGCGCACGACGCGCAGCATCCGCACCGGATCCTCGCGATAGCGGGTGGCCGGATCGCCGATCATCCGCAACAGCCGTGCACGCACGTCGGCCATCCCGTCGTGGTAGTCGAGCACCGTTTGTGTCGACGGGTCGTAGTACATCGCGTTGATCGTGAAGTCGCGGCGCGCGGCGTCTTCATGCTGCTCGCCCCACACGTTGTCGCGCAGCACGCGGCCGCTCGCATCCACCGCGTGTGTGCGGCGGTCGAGCTCGTCGCGCTTCAGGCGCTTCGGCGGCTCGGCCTCGCCCGCATCGGGCGGCGCGTCGACCAGTGCGCGGAACGTCGACACCTCGATCAATTCCTGGCCGAACTGCACGTGCACGATCTGGAAGCGGCGGCCGATCAGGCGCGCGCGGCGGAACAGGCGCTGCACTTCGGTCGGCGTCGCGTCGGTCGCGACGTCGAAGTCCTTCGGCGCGATCCCGAGCAGCAGGTCGCGCACGGCGCCGCCGACGATGAACGCACGGAAGCCCGCCTGCTGCAGCGTGTCGGTCACGCGCACCGCGTTCTTCGAGATCAGCGACGGATCGATCCGGTGCACGCTGGCGGGCACGACGGTCGGTTCGTGATTGCCGCGCGGTTTTGCGGCGGCGCCGCCGCGGCTACCCTTCGCGGGGCGCGAGGCAGCGGACGCTGCGGCCGCGGGCGCCTCGGCGGGCGACGTTTGTTCGGCGCCGTCCTGGCCGAGCAGCTTGCGAATGAATTTTTTGATCACGACGTTCAGAAGAGATCGAGGATGCGCCAGCCGCGGGCGCTTGCATGCGCGCGCAGCGTGTCGTCGGGGTTGGTCGCGATCGGGTCGGTGACTTTCTCGAGCAACGGGATGTCGTTGTGCGAGTCGCTGTAGAAGTAGCTGTGCTCGAAGTCTTCCCAGCGCTTGCCGAGCGAGGCGAGCCATGCTTCGGTGCGCACGATCTTGCCTTCGCGGTAGCTCGGCGTGCCGGTCGGCCGGCCCGTGTACGGCGAATCGGGATGCCCGTCGGTCGTTTCGACCTCGCACGCGATCAGCGTGTCGACGCCGAACGCGGTTGCGATCGGACGCGTGATGAATTCGTTGGTGGCCGTCACGACGCAGCACAGGTCGCCGGCATCGATGTGCTTGCGCACGAGTTCGAGCGCGGCGGGCGTCATCGCAGGGCGGATCACCTCGTGCATGTACTGCTCGTGCCATTCGGCCAGCTGCGCGCGCGAATACTTCGCGAGCGGTGTGAGCATCGCGCACAGGTATGCGTGGATGTCGAGCTTGCCGGCCTTGTAGTCGGCGAAGAACTGATCGTTCTGACGCGAGAAGCTTTCCGCATCGACGATGCCGAGCTTCACCATGAAGCGGCCCCATTCGTGGTCGCTATCGGTCGGGATCAGCGTGTGATCGAGGTCAAAGAGTGCCAGATTAGTCATGGAAGCGCATTTTACTCGAAGCGGTTCGGGCCTGTGCCCGGCGGTGCGGTGTCGTCGCCGGGGCGGGCCAGCATCCGGCGCAACAGCGGCAGCGTGACGGCGCGCTTCTGCTCGAGCGAGAAGCGGTCGAGCGCGTCGAGCAGCGCCATCAGGCTCGGCATGTCGCGGCGGAAATGGGTCAGCAGATACGCGGCGATGTCGTCGGTGAGCGCGATCCCGCGCTCCTTGGCCGCCAGTTTCAGTACGGCGATCTTGCCGGCGTCAGACGGCGGCGACAGATGGAACACGAGCCCCCAGCCGAGCCGCGTGCGCAGATCCTCGCGCACGTCGAGCGCGAGCGGGGCGGCGGGGCCCGCGGCCACGAACGCGCTCGACGGATGCGCGCGCACCTCGTTGAACAGGTTGAACAGCGCAACCTGCTGCGCGTCGCTCATCTTGTCGCAATCGTCGATCGCGTAGATGCCGATGCGCGGGTCGAACGTGAACGCGCCGAGCGGGCTCTGCGGCGTCAGGTAGCGTGCGTAGCCGTACGATGCGTCGCTCACGAGCGCCTGCAGCAGATGGGTGCGGCCGCTGCCGGGCTCGCCCCAGATATAGAACGACCGGTCCGGCACGGGCCCCGCCGCGAGCGCGAGGTCGAGCTTCTGGAGCCGCGAGATCAGCTCGTCGTTCTCCTCATTCATGATGAAGTTGTCGAACGTGGCGGGCGGCGGCGTGCCGAGATCGAGCGTCAGTTGACGGGACACAACAGTCACAATGCGGGTCGGTTGATGAAACGCGCGCCGTACGCCGGGCACGCGCGGGGAACTGCGCCGGTCGTTGCACGCAAGGTCGCACGCACGGCGGCGCGCGGGTTCCGGCGCGGCATGCGGGGCGATGAAAACGGGGACGTGTCGACCAAGATGCAATCCCTGACGATTCGGTGCTGGGAATTCCGGCCAACGGGCCGGCTTCGGGTAAAATCGCATTTTACCGACCTTCTCGCATTCCCCCATGAATCCTCCGAAATCCGCTCCCGACGCTCAGGGTCTGTCCTACCGCGACGCAGGCGTCGACATCGACGCGGGCGACGCGCTCATCGACAAGATCAAGCCTTTTGCGAAGAAAACCCTGCGCGACGGCGTGCTCGGCGGCATCGGCGGGTTCGGCGCGCTGTTCGAAGTGCCGAAGAAGTACAAGGAGCCGGTGCTCGTGTCGGGCACCGACGGCGTCGGCACCAAGCTCAAGCTGGCGTTTCATCTGAACAAACACGACACCGTCGGCCAGGACCTGGTCGCGATGAGCGTGAACGACATCCTCGTGCAGGGCGCCGAGCCGCTGTTCTTCCTCGACTACTTCGCGTGCGGCAAGCTCGACGTCGACACGGCCGCGACCGTCGTCAAGGGCATCGCGCATGGCTGCGAACTGTCGGGCTGTGCGCTGATCGGCGGTGAAACGGCCGAAATGCCGGGCATGTACCCCGATGGCGAATACGACCTGGCCGGCTTCGCGGTCGGCGCAGTCGAGAAGAGCAAGATCATCGACGGCAGCACGATCGCCGCCGGCGACGTGGTGCTCGGTCTCGCGTCGAGCGGCATCCATTCGAACGGCTTCTCGCTCGTGCGCAAGATCATCGAGCGCGCGAACCCGGATCTGTCCGCCGATTTCCACGGCCGCTCGCTGGCCGACACGCTGATGGCCCCGACGCGCATCTACGTGAAGCCGCTGCTCGCGCTGATGCAAAAGCTGACCGTAAAGGGCATGGCGCACATCACCGGCGGCGGCCTCGTCGAGAACATTCCGCGCGTGCTGCGCGAAGGCCTGACCGCCGAGCTCGACCAGAACGCATGGCCGCTGCCGCCGCTGTTCAAGTGGCTGCAGGAGCACGGCGGCGTCGCGGACGCGGAAATGCACCGCGTGTTCAACTGCGGAATCGGGATGGCCGTGATCGTCGCGGCGGCCGATGCCGATGCCGCGATCGCCGACCTGACGGCCGCCGGCGAACAGGTGTGGAAGATCGGCACCGTGCGTGCGAGCCGCGAAGGCGAGGCGCAGACGGTCGTGGTCTGACGCACCGCAAGCAGGATGCAGTAACGAAAGCCGCCCGGGGCCGACCCGGGCGGCTTTTTTTCTGGCGTGGCCGCGGGCGTCGCAGCGCGCCGCTTGAAGGAGCAACGACGATGACGGAAGACGAACGCGCGATCCGGGAGCTGGTGGAAACCTGGTTCGTGTCGAGCCGGCGCGGTGACCTGGCGACCGTGCTCGATCTGATCGCCGACGACGCGATCTTCATGGTGGCCGGCAAGCCGCCGTTCGACAAGGCAGCGTTCGCGGCCGCGTCGCGCGACGCGAATGCGGCACGCGACGGCGCCGCGCCGAAAGTCGACGGCCGTTACCGGATCGACGAATTGCGCGTGGCCGGTGACTGGGCCTACATGCGCAATTTCATCGAGATCGACGTCACGCCGCCCGATGGTGACACGCTGCGCCGTTCGGGCCATACGCTGACGATTTTCCGCAAGACCGACGGCCGCTGGCGGCTCACGCGCGATGCGAATCTCGTGACGCCCGTGCAGTGAGTGCGGTGGCGTGCGGGGCGCCGGCCGCCGCCTGCACGGACGCGCGCGCCGCGCCAGGGTCGCGCGCGCCGGCGAGCAGCGGCGGCACCAGCAGATAGAGCAGCGCGGCGGCGGCCCACACGAATGCGGGCCACGTGCCGCAGGTGGTTGCGTAGATCGTCGTGACGACGGGCGGGGCCGCCCACGCCGATCAGCGGGCCCGCGATGAAGCCCACGCCCGTGGCGCTGACCGTCGATGGCGCGCGTCGGCCCGAGTGAATGGCGTGATGCAGCGCGCCCGGAAATGCGGCGCACCCGGCCTGCGTCGTTTGCGTCAGGTTGGCGCGCGGTCGTCGAGTACGCGCTCGAGTGCGTCCAGTGTGCGCGCGGTCGAATCCGGCGCGACACAGTCGACGACGACTCGCTCCGGCATCGCACGCAGCCACGTGATCTGCCGCTTGCACAGCTGGCGTGTCGCGAAGATACCCTTGTCCCGCATCGTCCGGTAATCGGTGACGCCGTCGAGATATTCCCACGCCTGGCGATAGCCGACGCAGCGCATCGACGGCAGGCCGATGTGCAGATCGTCGCGGCGGCGCAGCCGTTCGACTTCGTCGATGAAGCCTGCGTCGAGCATCGCATCGAAGCGTTGCGCGATGCGCGCGTGCAGCACCGAGCGGTCCGACGGTTCGAGCGCGACCGGCACGAAGCGGTATGCGGCAGCCGCATCGTCGGTGATGCGCGGCGCGGCGAGCAGCGCCGACATCGGCTGCCCGGTCAGCATGAATACTTCGAGCGCGCGCTGAATCCGCTGCGAGTCGTTCGGCGCGAGCCGCGCGGCCGTTGCCGGGTCGACCGCGGCAAGCCGTGCATGCAGCGCCGGCCAGCCGTCGCGTGCGGCGGCGGCGTCGAGTTCCGCGCGCACGGCCGGATCGGCGGTCGGCAGGTCGTTGAGGCCCTGCGTAAGCGCCTTGTAGTACAGCATCGTGCCGCCCGCGAGCAACGGCGTGCGGCCGCGCGCGATGATCTCGGCGATCAGGCGCAGCGCATCGGCACGGAACTCGGCTGCGGAATAGGCATCGGCCGGGTCGATGATGTCGATCAGATGGTGCGGCGCGCTCGAACGCTCGTCGCGCGTCGGCTTCGCGGTGCCGATATCCATGTCGCGGTAGACGAGCGCCGAATCGACGCTGACGATCTCGATCGGACGGCGCGCGGCCAGCGCGAGCGCGGCTGCCGTCTTGCCCGATGCGGTGGGGCCGAGCAGACAGGCGATCGTCGTCGGACGAGACTGCGGTGCCGCGCTCATTGTCCGCGCATGAAAAGGCGGTCGAGGTCGTTCAGCGTGAGCTGATACCACGTCGGCCGGCCGTGATTGCACTGGTCCGCGCGTTCGGTCGCTTCCATCTGGCGCAGCAGCGCGTTCATCTCGTCGAGCGTCAGGCGCCGGTTCGCGCGCACGGCGTGATGGCACGCGAGCGTGCCGAGCAGTTCGTGCTGCCGTTCCGTGAGCACGCGCGAGCCGCCGAACGCGTGGAGATCGGCGAGTACCGCGCGCGCGAGCGACTGCAAGTCCGCATCTTTCAGCAGCGCGGGCACCGCGCGGATCGCGAGCGTCGTCGGCGACAGCACCGCGAGGTCGAAGCCCAGCGATTCGAGCGTCTCGCGTTCTTCCTCGGCCGTACCGATCTCGACCGGCGTCGCCGTCATCGATACCGGCAGCAGCAGCGACTGCACCGCGACCGTTCGGTCCGCGAGCGCATTCTTGAACTGTTCGTACAGGATCCGCTCGTGCGCCGCGTGCATGTCGACGATGACGAGGCCGTGCGCGTTCTGCGCGAGCACGTAGATCCCGTGAATCTGGCCGAGCGCGAAACCGAGCGGCTGGTCGTCGTGCGCGGCGGCAACGACGGGCGACCCGCCGAAGCCGGGCAGCGGTGCGATCGGCGCGGCGGCCGAACCGCCTGCATCGCCCGAGACGCGGGCCGTGCCGTCCGGCGCGCCCGAACCCGTGTCCTTGCGGCCGAACAGCGCGTCGTACAGCGCGAGCGGCTGCGCGACCGGCAGCGTGCCCTGCGTCGTGCGCGCCTGGCGCATCCACGTGGTGCCGGACGACGATGAAGACGCCGCCGGCGAGAACCCGCTGCCACCCGTGCCGGACGCGGTGCGCTGACCGAGCGGCGTGGTCTGGAACGAAGCCGGGCCGCCGGGCGCGGCCTCGATGTGCGCCGCATGGCCGCCCGCGGTGGTCTCCGGCGACGCGCCCGCGTGGCGTGCGAGCGCGCGCTGCACCGCATGGAATACGTATTGATGGATCGAGCGCGAATCGCGGAACCGCACTTCGATTTTCGACGGATGCACGTTCACGTCGACCGCCTCGGGCGGCAGGTCGAGGAACAGTACGTACGACGGGTAACGGTCGCCGTGCAGCACGTCCTCATACGCGGCGCGTACAGCGTGCGTGAGCAGTTTGTCGCGCACGAAGCGGCCGTTCACGAAAAAATATTGCTGGTCGGCACGGCCGCGGCTCGCGGTCGGCAAGCCGGCGCAGCCGTAGACGGCGAGCGGCCCGGCCTGCTCGTCGAGCGGCAGGTGCGCGGTCGCGAAGCTGTCGCCGAGGATTTTCGCGACGCGCTGCGCGGGTTCGGTCGCGTTCCAGTGCTCGACGGCCTTGCCGTTGTGCAGGACCGAGATCGCGACGTCCGGCCGTGCGAGCGCCGCGCGACGGATCATCTCGAGGCAGTGGCCGAACTCGGTCTGCTCGCTCTTGAGGAATTTGCGGCGCGCCGGCGTGTTGAAGTACAGCTCGCGCACCTCGATCGTCGTGCCCACCGCGCCGGCGGCTGGCGACAGCGCGCCCGTGGTCGCGTCGATCTTCGTCGCGTGCGCGGCGTCGGCCGTGCGGCTCGTGATCGACATCTCGGCGACCGATGCGATCGACGCGAGCGCTTCGCCGCGAAAACCCAGCGTCGCGACTGCCTCGAGCTCCTCGAGCGAGCGGATCTTGCTCGTCGCGTGGCGCATCAGCGCGAGCGGGAGCTCGTCGGGCGGAATCCCGCAACCGTCGTCGGTGATCGAGATCCGCTTGACGCCGCCTTCCTCGAGCACGATGCGCAGCGTCGTCGCGCCGGCGTCCATCGCGTTCTCCAGCAACTCCTTGACGACCGATGCCGGGCGTTCGACGACCTCACCCGCAGCGATCTGGCTGATCAACTGGTCGGGCAGGGGCTGGATCGCGCGCAGCGGGCGCGGAGCGGGGGCGGACGCGGCGCCCGTGGCCGTTTCGGTGATTTCGGACATGGCCGAATTATAGCGAGGCGGCGCCGGGCTGCCGGCGCTGTGCCCCGTTACGTTTTTTCACGGAGCCTTAAGGGACTTTCGGTATCATGACTGCGTTTCGCGTGCCGCCTTGTCCGGCGGGCGCTTCCGCCTTCTTCGGCCGTTTCGGCCATTTCGCCTTCGAGGAATCGCATTTGGATACGCTGCTTCATTTCGTCAACCTGGTCCTGCATATCGACGCGTTCCTCGGCGACTTCATCCGGCAGTACGGCGCATGGGTGTATCTGGTGTTGTTCCTGATCGTGTTTTGCGAGACGGGGCTCGTCGTGCTGCCGTTCCTGCCTGGCGATTCGCTGCTGTTCATCGGCGGCGCGTTCGCGGCGACCGGCGACATGAACGTCGGCGCGCTCATCGCACTGCTGCTCGTTGCAGCGATTGCCGGCAATACCGTGAACTATCTGATCGGCCGCTGGATCGGGCCGAAGGTCTTCAATACCCATATCCCGGTGCTCGAGCGCTTTCTCGATCGCGCGGCACTGGAGAAGACCCACTCGTTTTACGACAAGCACGGCGGCAAGACCATCGTCCTCGCGCGCTTCATCCCGGTCGTGCGCACCTTCGCACCGTTCGTGGCCGGCGCGTCGTCGATGAGCTTCACGCGCTTTCAGCTGTTCAACGTGATCGGCGCGCTGGTTTGGGTGCTGCTGCTGGTGCTGCTCGGCTACTTCTTCGGCAATATCCCGTTCATTCGCCAGTACCTGAACGTGATCGTGCTCGTGGGGATCGGCGCGGCGATCGTACCGGTCGCGCTCGGCGCGCTGTGGAAGCTGGTGCGCGGGCGGCATTCGGACAATACGCAGAAGACGAGCGGGCGCTGAGCCGGCGTCTTTGCTTCGGCTCGGCAAAAGAGCGTGGCGGCCCCGGGCTGCCACGCTTTTTTTTGTCCGTTTCGGCTGGCTTGCGGCGCGCGTCAGGCGTTGCGATGCGAAATCGGCGTTTCGGGCGTCGGATACCCGGCCTCGCGGAACGTCTCGAGAATCACGCGGTTGGTATCGCAGTACACCTGCCAGTAGTTCTCCGGCTGCGTCGACGGGCGCACGAACAACAGCGGGCCTTCCGGCGTGAATTGCAGCACGCCGACGTCCGGCGCCGGCACCTTCATCACGTTCGGGATCAGCTGGATTTGCGTCTTCAGGCGGTTGATCGCGTCGGCCGCGTCGACGCTGTTCGCGATCTTCGCGGTCAGGTCGACGCGGCGATGCGGCGTCGCGCTGTAGTTCGCGATGTTGTCCGAGAAGATCTTGTTGTTGCCGACGATCGTCACGACGTTGTCGGCCGTGATGATCGTCGTGCCGAACAGGCCGAGCTCTTTCACGGTGCCCGTCACGCCGCCCGCGGTGATCACGTCGCCGATCTTGAACGGACGCAGCACCTGCATGAACACGCCGGCGGCGAAGTGCGCGAGCAGGCCGCCCCACGCGGTGCCGATCGCGAGGCCGAGGCCCGCGAGCAGTGCGGCGAACGACGTGGTCTGCACGCCGAAGATCTGCAGGATCGCGAGGATCAACAGGACCGTCAGCAACACGCTGACGACGGAGGTCAGGTAGTCGGCGAGCGTCGGATCGACTTTGCCGCTGCGGCGCACGACTCTACCGAGCACGCCGGTGCCGATGCGGATGGCCCAGCGGCCGACGAACCACAACACGATTGCGGCAACGAGGTTCAGGCCGAAGTCGAGGCCGCGGGTCATCAGGAATTGCTGCGCAGTGTGAAGGTCGATCATGCGTTCTCCCCGGTAGATGAGCGCAGTGGCGCGAAAAATGGAGGTGTTCGGCTCCGAACGATCGGACGTTTATAACTCGACTGCTGCGCAGCGACAACCGCGCCGCGCGAATCGCGATGGCGTGCCCGATTCGATATCGCGTGCGTCGGCGATGCGGCGGCGACGTACGCAACTCGATGCGTGCGCAACGAAGCCTATTTGTGCCGCGGTTCGAACGCCTGCTGCCGCACATCGGCCCCATGAGCGACGATGGCCGTGCTTTCAGGCACTGCCGCCCACGCGCCGCGCAAATCGACGAGCGGTTCCGACACGACCATGAACGCGTCGTCACCCGCTTCCGCAATACGCGGATTGTGCGGATAGAGCGCGTGCAGATGCTTGAACGACGTGCTGTGGAACAGCGAGCGCGATTGCCGCTCACTCGAATAACGCACCGCGATGATGCGCTCGCCGTCGGTCGCGCAAATCGTCATGTTGAGCGGCTCGGCGACGCGATATCGCACGGCGGCTTCCTCGATCACGCCGACCATCCGCTCGAGCGCGGGCAGCGGCGCCTGCTCGAGGCCGTAGGTGAGCGCGAGACGGAACATCAGCTCGGAGTCGGTCGAGCCCTCGAGCGTCGGGAACAGCGCCGGGTCGACCTTCATCGTCAGGTCGCGGCGCAGCTTGTGGAAATCGCGGATCAGCCCGTTGTGCGCGAACAGCCAGCGGCCGTGGCGGAACGGATGGCAGTTGGTTTCCTGGACGGGCGTGTCGGTTGCCGCACGAATGTGCGCGATGAACATCCGCGAACGGATCGCGCGCGCGGCTTCGCGCAGGTTGCGATCGTTCCACGCCGGATGCACGGAGCGGTAGCGAAACGGCAGTTCGTCCGGGTGTCCGTACCAGCCGATACCGAAGCCGTCGCCGTTGGTCGTTGTCGCGCCCAGCTCCGAATGCAGACTCTGGTCGATCAGCGAATGCTTCGCACGAAACAGTACGGTCTCGAGTTGGATCGGGTTACCCGTATAAGCGAGCCAGCGGCACATGGAGCGCTCCTTCGCGGTCAATCTTCGCGCATGGTAGCCGACTTCGCGCCGCGGCCGGCGGCCGCGCGCGATTGGCCGCGACAGACGACATGGCGAAGGATGCGGCGGGGCGCCGCATCCTTCATGCGCGCGTCAGTCGCCGAGCGCATCCATCACGCGCGCGGAGTAGACGAGCGCCGCGCCCGCATTCAACGCGATCGCGACGCCCAGCGCTTCGGCCACTTCCTCCTTGGTCGCGCCATGCTTCGCGGCTTCGGCCGTGTGTACGGCGATACAGCCGTCGCAGCGCGTCGTGACGGCGACTGCGAGCGCGATCAGTTCGCGTGTCTTCGCGTCGAGATGACCCGTCTTCGCACCGGCGCCCGACAACGCCTTGTAGCCGGCAAGCGTGTCGGGCGACAGCTTCGCGATGTCGCCGATGCGGGTCGAGAGTTCCTTTCGGTATTCGTTCCAGTTCAGCATGATGCGTCCTTTCGAGAAGAGGTGGGTCGGGCGGCGGATGCCGCGATCCCCGGCGATGCAGGACTTATTCTGAGCGCTCGCGCTGAGGGTTTCGATACGCTAGAGTGTCAATTTTTAGCGCGAACGTCTCATGGACGCATTGAGTCAACTGTTGTCGCTGGGCCGTAGCCACGTCGAGCTCGACGTGCGCTGCCTGCTCGACGGCCCGTTCGCGATGCCGCACGGTGGATTGCCGCCCGGCGAGGCGGCATTTCATCTGCTGCTGGCAGGCACCTGCCGGCTGCGTACCGCGGACGGGCGCACGCTGCGGCTGACCGAAGGCGATTTCGTGCTGCTTCCGGGTGGCGATGCACACGATCTGTTCGATGCGAATGAGGGTGGAACGCGACGGGTCATGCCGTTGCGCGAGGCGGGCACGGGCGGCGGCGCGGTGCTGCCGGTGAAGTCGAATCGCGATGCGTCGCAATCGGTCGATGCGAGCGTGGACGTGCTTTGCGGTCGCTTCGTCTATGCGCGCGGCGCCGGCGAATTGCTGACGCGCGCGCTGCCGCGTGTGCTGCACGTCGGGCTCCGTGATGCATCGGGGCTCGCGTCGCTGCAGCCGCTGACCAATGTGCTGCGCGCCGAGGCATCGAATGCCCAGCCGGGTGCGCGTGCGATCGTGAATGCGCTCGGGCAGGCATTGCTCGCATACGCATTGCGCGCGTACGGCCGCGATGCGCGCGTGCCGGCGGGCTGGCTCGCCCTGGCGGCGGATGCGCGGCTCGGGCCGTCGGTGCAGGCCGTGTTGCAAGCGCCGGCGCGGCCGTGGACGGTCGAGTCGCTCGGCGCGGCGTCGGCGATGTCGCGCGCGACGTATGCGCGGCATTTTCGCGACAAGGCCGGAATGAGTGTCGGTGCATTCGTCGCGCAGATCCGGATGATGCACGCGTGCACGCTGCTGCAGGACACGCAGCGTGGGCAGGCGGAGATCGGGCAGGCGGTCGGTTATCAGTCGGAGGCGGCGTTCGGCAAGGCGTTTCGCGCCGTGCTCGGCACGACGCCCGGACGTTGGCGGCGCGCGCAGCGTGGCGCGTAAGGCAGCACGCCCGAGCGTCGAGCGGCGCGGCAAAGCTGCTACCGTGCGCGAAGCGTATTCCAGCGAAAACGATTCCGGCCGACAGCCAACAGGAGAGTAAGAGCGGGCAAAAGCAATGAACCACCCGCGATCCAGCCGCCGTCGTTTGCATTCCGGGATTCTGGCGTTGTCCAGGCGGCTGCGTCGTCGCTGTCCGAGACGCGATCGCGCTGCGATGGAGATTCAATGAGGGATGGCCGGTGCGCGGACGGCGACCGCGATGTCTGCGACGCGGTGGATACGCATCGGAAGAGGGGGAAGCGCTCGTGCGCACGCATTCGCATGCGGCGAGTCGCGCAAATGAAGAAGGGGCTTCCGGTTTCCCGGAAGCCCCTTCTTTACATCTTGGTAGGCCGTGCGTGACTCGAACACGCGACCAACGGATTAAAAGTCCGCTGCTCTACCAACTGAGCTAACGACCCAAAGAGCAAAAAATTATAGCGGTGGATCGCTGGACTGTCAACAACCCGTCACGACGATTTATTTGATGCTCTCGATCTTGCCCTGCGCCGTTTGCGCCGCGTTCGACCCGGCGTACTGCGACACGACCTGCTCGAACGTCTTCTTGGCGGCCGCTTTCTGGCCTTGTTCGAGCTGGTTCGTCCCGATGGCGACCAGTGCGTCGGCCGCGCGCGGATGTTGCGGATACTTGCTCACGATCGCTTGCCACGTCGCGGTCGAGCCGCGGTAGTCACGCAGCGCGTATTGCGCATTGCCGAGCCAGTACTGCGCGGTCGGCTGATACGGGCTCTGCGGATACTTCGCGATGAAGCTGCGGAAGGACGCAGCGGCGGCCTTGAAATTGCCGTTGCGGAATTGCTGCTGTGCTGCGCTGAGCGCATCCGTTTCACCTGGCTGCACGGTGCCCTCGACACCGTCGATCGTCGCCTGTTGCGGCTCGAACTTCTTGAGCCGCGTGTCGAGATCCTGGTAGTACTCCTTCTGCTGCCGCTCGAGCGTCGTCAGCCGGTTCGTCAGATCCTCGTTCTCGCCGCGCAGTGTCGCGACCTGCTGGTTCAGCTGGTCGATACGGCCGGATTGATCGAGGATCGTACGCTGGGCGGCCGACAACTGGTTGGCCAGGTTGTCGCTCTTGCTGCGCAGATCGAGCACGGCGCGGCGCGCCTCATTGTCGTCGAACATGCCGGCGTGCGCCGGCGCGGCCGACCACGCCGCGCCGGCGACGCAAAATGCTGCGGCCACGCGCAGCCAGGATACACGGTGCGTCATACGGCAATTCTTCCGTTACTTACTGTTGGTAGACGAGATCGGCGCGACGGTTCTGCGCCCACGATGCTTCGTCGTGACCCGTTGCTTGCGGCTTTTCCTTGCCGAGGCTCACGGCTTCCATCTGCGAGTCGTTCACGCCGAGCAGCGCCATTGCGCGGCGAACGGCTTCCGCACGCTTCTGGCCGAGCGCGAGGTTGTACTCGCTCGTGCCGCGTTCGTCGGTGTTGCCCTGGATCAGCACGTGACGCTGCGGGTGGCTCTTCAGATACTGCGCGTGTTGCTGCAGCAGCGGCTGGTACTCGTCCTTCACCGAATAGCTGTCGAAGTCGAAGTAGATGCTGCGCTTCGCGAGCGGGCTGTTCGGATCGTTCAGCGGATCGACGTTCACTTGCGCGACGTTGTCGGCGCTCGGCTGCGTGCTCATCGCACCCGCGTTGGCCTTGTCGTCGAGCTTCACGCCCGACTTACACGCTGCGAGCGCGCCGATCATCATCACGGCCAGGGCCAGACGAGCTTTATTCGACATCATGGTTACTCTCCTTGTGGTCATTGCATGAAGGGCCCCCACGACGGCTCACGAACGGAGCCGCCCTGGACGGACAGGATCTGCGGCGGCGCGCTGCCGTCGGAGGGCACTGCTGCCAGCACGTTGCGACCACCCGACTGGGTAGCGTACAGAATGTACTGGCCGTTTGCCGCGAAGCTCGGCGATTCGTCGCGATTGGTGTTCGTGATGGCGTTCGCCGCGCCGGTTTGCAGATCCTGAACGTACAGCTTGAACCCCCCACCCGTGCGGGAGATGTAGGCCAGCAGCTTGCCGTCCGGGCTGACGCGGGGGCTGGTGTTGTAGCTGCCGTTGAAGGTCACGCGTTGCGCCGCGCCGGCGCTTTCGCCTTGCGCGGGCATCCGGTAGATCTGCGGCGCGCCGCCGCGATCGCTCGTGAAGTAGATCCAGCGGCCGTCCGGCGAGTAGAACGGCTCGGTGTCGATCGAGCTGCTTTGCGTGAGCCGGCGCAGACCGCCGCCGTTGGCGTTGACCGAATAAATTTGTGTATTGCCCGTCAGCGACAGCGCGACGGCCAGCGTGTTGCTGTCCGGCGACCACGCCGGCGCGCTGTTGTTGCCCTTCTGGTCGGAGACCATGTAGCGGCGACCGGTCGGCAGATCGTGGATGTAGACGATCGGCTTCTTGCGCTCGAACGACACGTACGCGACCTTCGTGCCGCTCGGCGACCACGCCGGCGAGATGATCGGCTCCGTGCTCGACAGCGCGATCCGCGCGTTCTGGCCGTCCGAATCCGAAATCTGCAGCTGGTAGCGGTTGCCCGTCTTGATGACGTACGACAGCCGCGTCGCGAACACGCCGCGCACGCCGAGCAGCTTCTGGTAGATGTAGTCGGCGATCTTGTGGCCGGCCGTGCGCAGCGTGTTGTCGTTCGCCGTCAGCGACAGGCCGCCGAGGCTTTGCTGCTTCACGGTGTCGTACAGGATGAAATTCACCTTGTACTGGCCGTTCGCTTCGCGGTTCACGCTGCCGGCGACGAACGCGTTCGCGCCCTTGGCCTTCCATGCGCCGAGATCGACCGATGCGGTCTCGGGCACGGGCGTGCTGCCCGCATCGATATTCGTGAATTTGCCGCTGCGGGCGAGGTCCGCGCGGACGATCGACGTGACCTGCTGCGGCAGGCCCGCCTCGTTCGCGAAGTTCGCGGTGGCGATGGGGAACTGGGTCGAACCGACGCCGGTAATCAGCACGTTGACCTGCGCATTAGCGGCGCCGCCGGCCGCAATCAGACACGAGGCCACGAGTGCCCTGAAACCTAGTTTCGTCATCAAACTCATGCTTCTGCTTCCCATGTGACTTGGATCGCTGCGCAACCGCAGAGACAGTAAAAATACCCGATTCGTTCCCGTCCGGCAGCGACGCACGGAGTGTAAGCGCATTTGCGCTCACTCCGCCGCCTTGAAGGTAATCGTAATACTCGACGGGGTATGACCGTCAGTATCGGGCGGTAACGGAACCGACGCCTGGATCGCATTGACCACCGCCTGATCCCACCCCGAATTGCCGCTCGGTCGCGATACCGAGACGCTCAACAGGTCGCCAGAAGGCGTACAGCGGATCTTGACGATTGTCGTGAGTCCCGCGCGCTCGCCGGCCCAGACGATGTTCGGTTTCACGCGGCGGCGTACCTTGTCGGCATAGCCCGGAGAGGCGGCGTTGCCGCCGGAACCCGTGCCGGTGCCGCTTTTCGCGAGGCCTTGGCCGCCGCCTTCACCGGCACCCGCGAGGCCCTGCATCTGAGCGAGGCGCGCATTCCGTTCCCGGTCGAGCTTCGCCTTCGCTGCCGCATCGGCCTTCGCGCGCGCCGCCGCTTCGGCCTTTGCCTTCGCTTCCGCCTTCGCTTTCGCGGCGGCGTCTGCCTTGGCCTTCGCCGCCTGCTGTGCTTCCAGCTGCGCCTGTTTCTGCTGTTGCAGTTTTTGCTGCTCGAGCTTCTGCTGTTCGAGCTTTTGCTGCTCGGCGAGCTGCTGTTGCTTCAGTTTCGCGGCCTGCTTCTGCTTTTCGCGTTCAGCGGCTTTTTCCGCGGCGAGCGCGGCAGCCTGCTGCGCCGCAAGTTGCGCGCGGCGCGCTTCCTCTTCCTGCTG
Organism: Burkholderia sp. AU19243; assembly: GCF_018148075.1. NCBI lineage: Bacteria > Pseudomonadati > Pseudomonadota > Betaproteobacteria > Burkholderiales > Burkholderiaceae > Burkholderia > Burkholderia sp. AU19243. The sequence goes on along the minus strand of NZ_JAGSTV010000010.1, from coordinate 3,524 downwards.
CTTCAACTGCTGGGCGCGGCGCTGCTGCTCGAGCAGCGCTTCGCGCGCGGCTGCTTCCTGCTGGCGCTTTTTCTGCTGCAGCGCGATGTCCGCCTGCTCGTCCCGGACCGGCGGAGCGGGCGGCGCGACTTTCGCGGGCGGCGTGGGTGTAACCACGGGGCGCGGCGCGGGCACGTCGGGCACCTCGGTCCACAGCTCGGCTTCGGCTCCGGCCGGCGTGCTGTTCTGCCACTGCACGCCGTGATAGAGGAACAGTGCGAGCAGCACGTGCATCAGCGCGGCGAGCGCGAACGCGCGCCAGGTGCCGCGCTCGCGAGGGGGCTGAGACGGGTAGGCGTGGTCGCGCGTGGATTGCTGCCGGTTCATTGCGATTTGACGAGGAGGCCGACGCGCTTGACGCCGCGCGCCTTCAGATCCGACATCACGGTCATGACCGAATCGTACTGCACGGTCTTGTCGGCCGCGATCACGACCGGCTGGTCGGGATGGTCGGCCTGCCGCGCAGCGATGAAGCTGTCGAGCTCGGCCTTCGTCATCGTGTCTTCCTGCGTCGCGCCGGAGTCGCTCTTGTACTTGACGCTCATCGTGCGGTCGGCCTTGATGTTGACGACGACGGGCGGCGTCTGTTCCTGCGGCGCGGCGTTGCCGACGGTCGGCAGATTGATGATCGACGGCGCGACGAGCGGGGCCGTGACCATGAAGATCACGAGCAGCACCAGCATCACGTCGATGTACGGCACGACGTTGATGTCGGCCATCGCGCGGCGCGAACGGCCGCCCCGCATGCTGGATCGAATGGGACTTCCTGCCATGGCGCGCTCCTTACTGGGCCTGACGCTGCAGGATGTTCGAGAATTCTTCGATGAAGGTCTCGAAGCGGATCGCGAGGCGGTCGATGTCGTGCGCGTAGCGGTTGTACGCGACTACCGCCGGAATCGCGGCGAACAGGCCGATCGCGGTGGCGACGAGCGCCTCGGCGATGCCCGGCGCGACGTTCGCGAGCGTCGCCTGCTGCACGTTCGCGAGACCGCGGAACGAGTTCATGATCCCCCAGACGGTGCCGAACAGACCGATGTACGGGCTGACCGAGCCGACCGACGCGAGGAACGCGAGGTTCGCTTCGAGCACGTCCATTTCACGCTGGAACGACGCGCGCATCGCACGGCGCGCGCCGTCGAGCACGAGACCGGGATCGCTGAGACGCTTTTCCTTCGCCTTCAGGAACTCGCGCATCCCCGATTCGAAGATGCGCTCGAGCGCGCCGATCGTGTGGCGGTTGTTGGCCGCGCTCTGATACAGCGCCTGCAGGTCGCCGCCGGACCAGAAATCCCGCTCGAAGCGTTCGGTCTGCGCGCGCGCGCGCCGGATCGCAAACCACTTGCGGAAGATGAAGGTCCACGACATCAGCGACAGCAGCAACAGCAGCCCCATCACGGCCTGGGCCAGCACGCTCGCGTTGAGGACGAGGGAAATGATCGACAGGTCTTGAGAAGTGTTCATAGAGTTTGAGTAACGTCCCTTCGGGGTGCCCGGCGAAGGCGCGCGGCATGCATGCGGCGCGGCGCGCCGGCGTGGCCTGGCGCCGAACCTTGCTTAGTATCGATTCAGGAGGGCAAGTTCATAGGTTTTGTCTAAACGGTGCTCATTCGAGCTTCGTTGACAATACAGTTTGCCCGGCGTCGATGACGGGCCCGCGTTGTAGTGCCTCCAGCACGGCTGGCGGGATCGCCGCAGGCCGGATGCCGGTTTGGTCCACGCAACCCAGCCGGATGTGTCCGGCGACGAGCAGCGTGTCGCCGCGCCACGCTTCCTGCGTGAATTCCACCGATGCGCGGCCGATGCGCCCGGGCCGGCTCATGATCGTCAGCGCGTCGTCGAGTCGCGCCGGCGCGCGGTAGTCGAGCGACGTGCTGCGCACGATGAAGATGGCGCCCGTGTCGTCGGCGAGGCGGCGCTGGTCGATGCCGCACGCGCGCAGCCATTCGGTGCGGGCGCGTTCGAAGAACTTCAGGTAGTTGGCATAGAAGACGATGCCGCCTGCATCGGTATCCTCGTAGTACACGCGAACCGGCCAGATAAAGCCGCAGGGCGCGTCCGGGGAGCGGGTAGGCTGAGTCATGGCGCGCATTCTACCGGAAGGCCGCGGACGGATTCGTAACGGAATGTAGTACGCGGCAGGCCGCCGGCGCGGGGCCGGCGGCCTGCCGAGACGGGTCAGCCGCGATGGATCGTGAGGCCGGCGGGGGCTTGAGCAACCGGCATCATCTCGATCGTGTTGATGTTGACGTGCGCGGGACGCGTTGCGATCCAGTAGATGGTGTCGGCGATGTCCTCGGCGGTGAGCGGCTGGACGTTCTGATATACGTTCGCAGCCTTCGCGTCATCGCCGCGGTAGCGCACGTTCGAGAATTCCGTGCCGCCGCACAGGCCGGGTTCGATATCAGTGACGCGCACGGGCGTGCCGATCAGGTCCGCGCGCAGATTCAGACTGAATTGTCTGACGAAAGCCTTGGTTGCGCCGTAGACGTTCCCGCCCGGATACGGATAGGTGCCGGCGACTGAACCGAGATTGAAGATATGGCCGCGGCCGCGCTCGATCATCCCTGGCAGCAGCGTGTGCGTGACCGTCACGAGGCCAGAGCAGTTCGTGTCGATCATCGTCTGCCATTCGTCCAGGCTCGCCTTTTGGGCAGGCTCCACACCGAGCGCGAGGCCTGCGTTGTTGACGAGCACGTCGAGCGCTGCAAACTCGGCGGGGAGTGCAGCCGGCACGGCCTCGACGGCGGCGCGGTCGCGCACGTCGAGCTCGAACGGCAGCAGCGCATCACCCAGCTCGGCCGCGAGCGCATCGAGACGATCCTTGCGGCGGGCGGTGGCGACGACGCGGTGGCCGCCCTTGACAAACGCGCGGGCGATGGCGGCGCCGAAGCCGGCGGACGCGCCTGTGACGAACACGATCATTGCTGCTCCTGGTCGGTAACGAATTGGCGGATAGTATCCCGCAAGCCTACTGAGATTGCCGCACCGCGGCAAGGCGCCGAAGCGCGTCTGAGCGGGAGCGTATAGCCTGGCCCTTATTATTTCTACATGCCTGGCGCGCGGTTGCCTATTCATGGCGCATCCAATAAACTAACGCGCTCATCACCCCTGCGTGACTGGCGATAGAACCCTTCGGGTTCAAGGTGGAGCATCCCACCGTGAAGCGCGGGGCGCCGTTTTTGCCGTTCGCCTGGGCAGCCGTTGTGCGCCGTTGCGTGCATTGCCGGTGGCTGTCCTGTCTCGCGTCATACGGATTCTTCCGCCACGTCGAGCTGGCCCCGCCAGCAGCGCAATGTACTCGGCCGCACCGGTCAACCTGTACACACTTAACGGAAACCGTATGTTTGACAGAGCCCAAAGCACCATCGCGAACGTCGATCCCGAACTCTTTGCAGCGATCGAGCAGGAAAACCGCCGCCAGGAAGATCACATCGAGCTGATCGCGTCGGAGAACTACACGAGCCCGGCCGTGATGGCCGCACAGG